>JAAVDH010000014.1 GCA_014801865.1 Bacteroides sp.
AGGGAGCGATGCGGGCATCGTGACCGATGAAAACTTTGGAAAAGCACCCAAAAGATTCTTTGTGATGAAATCAAAAATTATTCATACTCTTAAGTAATGTGAATTTGGTTTAAAAGTAAACATACTCTAAGAGNGTGTTTGGATTTTTGGAACTTACATATATTCTTGATNATACTGTTGCCTTGGACTAATCTAATCCCGAAAAGATTTGACAAGGGCGTGCGAGACGCTTCCCTCGGGATGCACNAAAGTGAGTGCTTCGGCGGGGGTNTGCCANGAGGCNCCGTCNACNTCGGATGAGAGGGAGAGGGGAGTGTTGCCGTCNACTTCGGCAAAGAAGCCTATCATAAGCATGTCTTTGCGGGCGAACCACCATGTGCCGATAAGNTTAAGNTCGGTGACCTCAAGTCCGGTCTCNTCNTNNATNTCTCTNCGTGCGGTCTCTTCAGCNGTCTCACCGGGAGTCATGTAACCNGAGACNAGATTGCGGTACACGGGNTGNATATANTTNTGACGCAGGAGCAGTACGCGTCCTTGACGGTCGTGGACGAGGGCGATGATGCAGGTGGAGAACATCGGAAACCAGGGTTTNTNGCAACGTGAGCACCATGGTACGGCACCTTCATCGCCAAGTNTNCGGCTTTCAAGCAGTGTGCCACAATCNGGGCAATATGTAAATTTCATNCGCAAAGGGATGGATTGGTCTAATTAAAAATGGAATGGTCTAATTAAAAAAGGTGGGAGATNAGNGGTATTAAAAAATGTCGTTTGACAGGGAGCGGGTATATTTCTTAAGCTCTTGTTCGAGTAGATGCTCAGGTGTCGAGAGGATGGTGCGGCAGTAAGTGTCACATAGCTCATGAAACCTCGGGGAATGATTCATNTCACTCAGATGAGCCAATTCGTGGCATATAACATAGTCGCGGAGAGNCGCGGGNTAGAAGGTGAGTCGCCCGCTGAGNGTTATCAATTTACCGCCGGAACATGTGCCGAGTGTGGANCGTCCGTGGCCCACACGCCAGTCGCGTGGGTGGAGGCGAAGTATGGTGGCTATCTCACGTGCGCGTGGCAGGACTATGCGTTCCGCTATGTGCGCACCCAGTTTTGCGGTGAGTTTCCGCACGGTAGTCATAGTGGATGGAGCCGATGGGTCAAGTGCTGTGCCTATGGCTATGGACGCCTCGGGCAACCGGGGGTAGCCGAGTACTTTTTCGGGCTGGAGTGACTGACGCGAAATGACTATGGTAACTCCGTCGAACTCTACACGGCGATCTATGGCGATGGTGGTGTCGTCATGTGCGGGGCGCGAGGCCAGCAGGCGGGGCTTCATCTGTTCGATGGCCTGAAATATCTGTGTNCCGGTCAGTGACAGCGGAGCTATGACATGTACTCTGTTGTCACGCCATCGAGCTGTGATACTGCGTGAGTTGCGGCGAAACTCTATGCTGATATTACCTAATTCGGGATGGGAGAAAAGTTTGTTCATCGTCCGTCAACACCCCACAATAGTTTATTGTGCAGGGTCTGTATAAAGGTATGGTCAGGGAGATGTACGAGATTGACTACAAAGGGGGCTTTCTCAATATAGAAAGTACGGTCGGGCAGATATGCGATCGAGTGGCCGTCGACGCTCACGAGGAAGCTGCCGGCACGAGAAGATGCATTGATGATGAGTCTTACGGTGTCAGGCAATATTAACGGACGCATGGTCAGCGAGTGAGGAGCGATGGGCGACACTACTATGCATGGTGAGGANGGNGCTATGATAGGACCGCCGACCGATAGGTTGTAGCCCGTGCTGCCGGTGGGGGTCGACACTATCAGTCCGTCGCCGAGGTATTCGGCCAAGGGTATCGGAGCGCAGTGTCCGCCTGTGGGCGACAGTGTACAGAGCTGTGCGTTTACGGTAATCATCGAAGCAGTGGTGCGCTTCACAAAGGCAACGTCGTTGAGAGCATAGCGAGGTTCTTCAGAGGGGTCGTCTGTGGTGATCTGCAGCAGGCTACGAGCGCTTATGAGGTAGGAGCGCGAGGATATGGAGGCTACTATCTCGTCGGTATCTTCAAGTCGCGCCGCGGCCAGATAGCCTAAGTGGCCCGAATTTATACCCATGACGGGAATCTCCGATTGTGCGGCCATGGCGGCCGTGGCGAGGAATGTGCCGTCNCCACCGATGCTGAGCATGAGGTCGGGGCGGCAGGGGACAGAGGNCTGCTCTAAATCCGAAACAATGTCGGGCATGATGGTGCGCAGGTAATCCAGAAATTCCGGCATCATGGCCAGNCGCACGTCAGGCAGTGCACTCAGTCCGGTGATGAGCGANCGAAGATTGTCAATATGCGTTGACTGATAGTTGTTACCGTTGACAAGTATAAACATGATGCTCGGATATTTTACTTGGATATTTTACCCGGATAAATAGCAGGACTGTTGTCCGGCTGAGGATTCAGGTGTTGATCAGTCGAAGAAGTTCGTTTATGCGGTCGCGCATGGTGTCGTCGTCATCATCGCTTATGCCGGAGGTGGATATGACGTTGTATCCGTAGCGTTCGAGCGAGCGTACCACTCTGTCGGGATTTCGCAGGCCGATACGCAGTGCTACAACGACTTCGCCCCCGTTAGTAAAGCCGGAGGTGACATTAAGGTTGAGAAGATGGGCGTCGCAGTCCTCGACCGCATGCGCTATGCGTGAGGCGCTATAGTCCGACGGATGGCATGACACCTGCACTTCACAGGTGTCGCCCATGGTTGGAAACAGCTCCTCTATGGTATGAGGCGGCATAGCCGATAGGGCTGAGCCGACAGATATTTGCGGATTAAGACTATCTTTTGAGGCCAATTGTTTTTGCGAGTGAGAGATTCTGACTAATTTTGCATTCCGTAAAAAAGCGGAGTGCAAAATTACGGAATTATTTGACAAAGCGTATTAGGTGACAGGCCAAAAAGTCACTTGCCATACCTGAAAAAAAAGAAACAAACTCATTAGACTGATGACAAATCTGAGTGTAAATATCAATAAGATAGCTACTCTGCGCAATGCCAGAGGCGAGAATCTGCCCAATGTTCAGTCCGTAGCAGCCGACTGTGAGCGTTTCGGAGCCGACGGTATTACGGTGCATCCCCGTCCCGACGAGCGCCATATACGCCGCGATGATGTGTTCAAGCTGCGTCCGCTGATAAAGACAGAGTTTAATATCGAAGGTTATCCGTCCGACGAGTTCATGGATCTCGTGCTTAAGGTCAAGCCCGAACAGGTGACGCTTGTGCCCGATGCTCCCGATGCCCTCACCTCNAACGCAGGATGGAATGTAGCCGCTCACATGGAGTTCCTTACATCGATTATCGACCGTCTTCGTGAGGCCGGNATACGCACTTCGATTTTTGTAGACCCCGACGGAGANATCATACGTGCTGCTGCCAAGACGGGTGCCGACCGTGTAGAGCTGTTTACCAAGCCCTATGCCGATCAGTATGCCGCTAACCGTGAGGAAGCAGTGGCTCCCTATGTCGAAGCNTCGAGAGTAGCCCATAGCGTGGGTCTCGGAGTCAACGCAGGCCACGATCTCAGCCTGGAGAATCTCGAATACTTCCACTCTCAGGTGCCTTTCCTCAATGAAGTCTCCATAGGTCACTCACTCATAGCCGANGCGCTTTACTACGGACTTCACGATACAATCCGCCGCTANAAGGATTGCCTCAAATAAGGAGAACGGAAGGAATCCTGACACTCATCTTCTTTTTGCCATCATTTTCACTTGATTAATATGTCTATCCTTAACGTTATATCCCACTCGGNCATCGCTATGATTCAGAATGTGACCGAAGTAGTNGCCGACACCATTGCCGAGACAGTAGCTCCCGTGGCCAATACCGTAGCCATGGCTGCTCCCGTAGCTGAAGAGGTACCCGTAGAAAGTCTCTCTGTATGGGAGCTGTGTAAAGAGGGCGGATTCGTCATGATCCCTTTGGCCCTGCTCTCGCTCATAAGCATATATATATTTGTGGAGCGCGCTATCGTCATACGTCGTGCGGCTAAGGAAGACCCTTCGTTTATGAAGCGTATCAAGGATTACATCCACGATGGTGAATTTGAGGCTGCACGTCAGCTCTGCAATCGCACTGCCACTCCCTATGCTCGTCTGATTGACAAGGGCGTAAGCCGCATAGGACGTCCGATGAACGATGTGCTTGTGGCCATTGAAAATGTTGGTAACCTCGAAATATCACGTCTTGAAAAGGGACTGCCATGGCTCGCTACCACTGCGGCCGGTGCTCCTATGATAGGCTTCCTCGGCACAGTAATAGGTATGGTCGAGGCCTTCTATAACCTCGCAAGTGCCAAGACATCGGCCAACATAGATATATTGGCCGGAGGTATCTACGAGGCTCTGGTGACTACCGTCGCCGGTCTTATAGTGGGTATTATCGCCCTGTTTGCCTACAACTATCTTGTGGCACGTATCAACGGTGTGATGAATATGCTTGAGCGCAACACCATGGAATTCATGGACCTGCTCAACGAACCGGTTTAATACTTCCTCCCCCCCCCCCAATCCCATCATCATTCCCACGGTTGCTTATGGCTCTTAAACGACAACATAACATGATGTCACTCTTTTCGATGGCATCTATGACCGACGTTATATTTCTGCTCCTGATATTCTTCATGGTCACATCTACTTACGTGTTTCCCACGGCATTGGAGATAGACCTACCTCAGAGCAGCACTCAGACGGCTCTGAAGCCCTCGATGAGGGTGTATATCGATCGCGATATGAAGATATATGTGTCGACTACCGAGACTGATCCGCAGCCTGTTGAGATTGAGCAACTTACGGCATTCCTCCGTCTGACCGCTCAGAATGAGTCGATAGAGGAGGGCTTTATCGCCATCTATGCTGACAGCGAAGTGCCTTACGGTAAACTCGTGGAGGTGCTTGATATGGGTGCGAGAAACGGCCTTAAAATGGTTCTTGCCACCAAGCCCGCTCCCGGCTCGGCAATGCCGGCGGTGGAATAACATCGGAGAGGAAATAGTACGATTTACAAAGGCACGATTATAAGAGCACGATTATAAGAGCATGATTACAAGAGCAGATAATGAAAAGCGCAGTGATAAGGTGGTGGCCATGGTCATTACCGTAGCGGTGCATGCTCTTGTCGTATTACTGATGATAATGATTTATCTCACGGCACGTGTACCCTCTGAGGAAGAGATACGCCCTGAGGATGAATCGGAACTGCTGCTCGACGGAGAATACGTTATGGCCGGAGACATACCCGAACCGGGCCTGGACAGTGAGCCGGCTCCGCAGCAGACTGACGTTACTACCAACTCGGCCCCTGAGCCTCAGCCAGTGGAGCAGGCCACACAACCACCCGCTCCCGCCAAGGAGTCGCCCATGAAGGTGACAGAGTCGAAGCCCACCATATCTAAAGAGGAGCAGGAGCGCATTAAGGAAGCCGAACGCCGCGAGGCAGCCGCCAAGGAGATAGCCCGTAAGGTTAATTTCGGCAAAACATCATCATCGTCATCCGGTGGAAACGGTGAAGGAAAGAGTGGGCAGACCGATGGAAATGCCGCTACAGGAGCGCTGAGCGGTCGGCCCGCAGCCAATCTCCACGGACGTACTCTCGAGACGTGGGAGAATCCTCGTGGCACTGAGGTAGGTACTATTATCATAGCCGTGCGTGTTGACCGTCAGGGACGTGTGATAGGCGCCGAATACAGTGGTGGCTCCGGCACCGTGGCCGGAAGTGCATCGGCACGTAAGAGCTGTGTGGCATCGGCACTGCGCTCGAAATTCTCCGTTGATCTCAATGCCAAGGCCGAGCAGACCGGCACAATCACCTATCGTTTCAGATAAAAGTGACTCATCCATTAGAGAGTGTTTGAATCCAAACACTCTCTAAAAAAAATTCGCGCAATAGAAATTTACTGCAATAAACAGAGCACGCTCAGCAAGAGTGCTGCCGAGGAGAGTGGCAGTAATCTTTACTGAGCGTGCGGCTGAGGAGAGATAAGCGTGAAGAGATATATGATTTCTGTGTCGCTTATCCTTGGGAATATATATACACTAACTTGAGAAAATTACTTTATCGATTGCATGGGGTTTAAATCTATAGTGCTTCTTTTTGGAAATGTCGCTGTTTCTTTAGATAGGTGGAATTACTTTTTCTGAAATGAGATAGTAGATGGTTTATATGCTATGCGAGAGTGAAAAATCTTAAGTAATGGGGTAGATTGACTACCCCGTGAGTAATTGTGTATTGGAAATAAGGAAACAAGATTAGAGAAAACAAGTGAAGTAATTTTGATGTGTTATATGACTTTGATTTGTTTCCGATGCAAAAGTAATGAGAATCCGGTAATGGATGATGAACGTTTTGAAATTTTAAGGGCGCTTTAACACATTATTGATAAGCACAGTTGGTTATTTGATTGAATATTAAGACAATAGTCTGAAGTGATAAAGTGTAGCCAATTCGAATAAAAAACAGATCTATAATGAGTGTTAAAGTATTGGTATTGCTTTGATGCGTAATACTTTATTTGCCAAGGTATTAAGTGGATGAAATTAGCTATTTTTACAGTAATTCAAGTAAACTTAACTGAAAATGATGTTTAGTGGCCGACATTATTTTGTCTGATATTGAAAAATTAGTTAACTTTGCTTTGTGACAACGCTTTAATGCTATTTCTGTATTAGAGTGTATTGACAAACATAAAACTTTTTAAAATAAGTCCAATCATTTACTCGAATTTCACCCACCATGAAAAAGTTCAGTATGTCTGTACTTGCACTTCTTGCGGCCGGTATGGTTTATGGCGCAGCTCCCCGCACAGAGTTGCTCCTTGAAAAAGGCTGGAAGTTTACCCGTGATGACCAAAGTGCCTTCTCGGCAAAGGATGCCGATGACTCGTCATGGCAGCAGGTTACCGTGCCCCATGACTGGGCCATATACGGACCCTTCAGCTGGGAAAATGATATGCAGAAGGTGGCTATCGCGCAGGATGGTCAGACTTCGGCCATGGAACATGCCGGACGTACCGGCGGTCTTCCTTTTGTAGGTACAGGCTGGTACAGAACCGAAGTGGAAGTGCCTGACTTCACTGACGGACGTCGTGCCACACTGGTGTTTGACGGTGCCATGAGTCATGCCCGTGTGTATGTCAACGGTCATGAGGCCGGCTATTGGCCCTATGGCTATAATACGTTTTATCTTGATGTTACCCCCTATCTGAATAAAGGCGAGAAGAATACCATAGCCGTAAGACTTGAGAATCTTCCCGAATCGTCGCGCTGGTATCCCGGTGCCGGTCTCTACCGCAATGTACATCTCGTAGTGACCAATGAGGCTCACATACCCGTATGGGGTACTCAGATCACCACTCCCCATGTGTCAGACTCAAGTGCTACTGTAGATGTTGCTACGGAGGTAAACCTTCCTGATGGAGCCAACGCCAATGACTATAATATCACGACTGTAATCCTTGATGGCGAGGGCCGGCGTGTTGCAGCCGTGACCACTCCGGTGGCTTCACGTGATGCCAACGGCGGACGTGTCAGCCAGCAGCTTGTGGTCACCGACCCTGCTCTTTGGTCGCCCGATTCACCATCGCTGTATACCGCCCATACTATACTGTCAAAAGGCAGTGAGGAGCTTGATCAGTACGACACTACTTTCGGCATACGTACCCTGGAACTTCGCCGTAATGAGGGATTCTTCCTCAACGGCAAGCCCCTTAAGTTCAAGGGCGTCTGCAATCACCATGACCTCGGCCCACTCGGGGCGGCCGTCAATGAAGCTGCCATACGCCGACAGATACGTATCATGAAGGATATGGGCGTGAATGCCATACGTACCTCCCACAATATGCCGGCCCCAGAACTCATCAAGGCTGCCGACGAAATGGGTATGATGATTATGGCCGAGAGCTTTGACGAATGGGACAGAGCTAAGTGTGCCAACGGCTATAACCTCGAGTTTGATGAATGGGTGGAGAAAGACCTCTCGAACCTTGTGCGCCATTACCGCAACAATCCCTCGGTGGTTATGTGGTGTATTGGCAATGAGGTGCCCAATCAAGGCTACGAGGGTGACTGCAAGACAGCGCAACGCCTTCAGGATATAGTGAAGCGCTACGATACCACACGCCCAGTGACACAGGGTATGGACAATCCCGACGCCGTGGTTGACAATAACTTTGCTGCCGTCATGGATGTGGCCGGATTCAACTATCGTCCCTTCAAGTATGACCGCAACTACCTCAAGCTTCCTCAGGAACTTATACTGGGTACAGAGACCGCCTCGACACTCAGCTCGCGCGGTGTATACAAATTCCCTGTCGAGCGTAAGTCAATGGCTGTGTATGACGACCATCAGGCAAGTTCATACGACGTGGAACACTGCGGTTGGAGCGACCTGCCCGAGGATAACTTCATCTGGCACGATGACCGTCCCTGGGCAATGGGCGAGTTCGTATGGACCGGATTTGATTATCTCGGTGAGCCTACACCCTACTATACCAACTGGCCCAGCCACTCATCACTCTTCGGCATAGTTGACCTCGCGGGCATACCCAAAGACCGCTTCTATCTCTATCGTAGCCATTGGAATCCCGAGGAAGAGACTCTTCACATCCTTCCCCACTGGACATGGCCGGGACGCGAGGGTGAGGTGACTCCGGTGATGGTTTACACCAATTATCCCGAGGCTGAACTGTTTATCAACGGCAAGAGTCAGGGACGTCGCAAGAAAGACCTGACAGTCAATCTTGACAACACCGCCAATAAGACATCAGAGCAGAATTTTGACCGCCAGAAGCGCTATCGCCTCATGTGGATGGACACCCGCTATGAGCCGGGTACCGTCAAGGTAGTGGCTTATGATGAAAACGGCAATCCTGTGGCCGAGCGTCAGGTGAAGACCGCCGGCAAGCCTCACCATCTGGTGCTCACCCCCGACCGCTCTACTCTAAAGGCCGACGGACGCGATCTCTCGTTTGTCAATGTCAGTGTTGTGGATAAGGATGGCAACCTCATTCCTGACGGTGCCCACAAGGTGACGTTCAAAGTAAAGGGCAACGGATTCTATCGTGCGGGTGCCAATGGCGACGCTACCAATCTCGAGCTCTTCCACGAACCGACCCACAGCCTGTTCAGCGGACAGATGACTGCCGTGGTGCAGACCACCGAGACTCCCGGAGAAATTGTGCTCGAAGCTTCGGCTCCCGGAGTAAAGAGCGCACGACTCAAGCTCGTGTCAGAGTAAATGAAAATTAGTAATCACATAATACTTTATAACAAATTATGAAACTCAAATCACTGTTAACTGCGGCATTGATGGTGTGTTCCACACTTACAATGTCAGCTGAGGATTTTTTACACGCACTTAAAGTGGAGAGAAATGACGGCACTGTAGATACTTATCTCTTTGTCGATAAGCCCGAGGTAACGTTCAGCGGACGCAATATGCTCGTTACTACTCCCGGTGTATCGACCACATACAGACTCAAGGAAGTAAAGCAATGGCTCTTTTCTGAATATAGTGGGATCGAGAGCGTAGAAGCTGATGAAGTACGCTTCGTGGGTGTGGCCCCCGGAGTTATTGACATCATCTCGCTGTCACCCGTAGGCGATGTTCACGTATACGACATCCAGGGACGTAGCGTAGAGGCAAAGGTAACTACCGAAGATACTACCGTTCGTGTCGACCTCACCTCACTTGCCCCCGGTATTTACATACTTAATACTCCCAATAACTCAATCAAGATAACACGATGAAAAAGATTATACTCCCCGCTCTGGCTCTGCTCGGAGCATATATGCCCGCTGCCGCCGATGACGTGATGCAGATATATAAGGCTGACGGTTCTGTCATAGATATTCCCGTAGGCGATGTGTCACGCGTTACATTCCTTGAGGATGAGAATGCTGCCCTGATTTTTGAGGACGATTTTGATCAGGAATCACGTATACCCAATGAGGCCGTATGGGAACTGTGTCCTCAGAGCACTCCCGCATGGACCCGCCACCTCTCCAACAGCTATGACGAAGCTTACGTTGAGGACGGTAAGCTCGTGCTTCTGGCTCATGTAGTTGACGGTAAAGCTCGCTGCGGCGGTATACAGATGAAGGGTTCTTCAGCCTTCAAGTATGGTCGCGTAGAGGTATACGCCCGCTTCACTCAGATGGCTCAGGGTACATGGCCCGCGATATGGATGATGCCTTCGTCACCCACTTGGTCAGGATGGCCTCAGTGTGGCGAAATAGACATCATGGAGCATCTCAACACAGATGGAAATGTGTGGAACGTTATCCACGATAATTATACCGACAATCTCGGCCATTCCTGCTCGACAAATCCTCGCGTGACTACCGCCGATTGGCATACATATCGTGTAGACTGGACTCCTGAGTACATACAGTTCTATGTAGATGATAAAAAGACTCTTGAATACAAGAATCTTCATCTCGAGGACGAGGCTACCCAGAAGCAGTGGCCCTTCGATGCTCCTTTCTATCTGATACTTAACAATGCTATCGGTGACTACAACGGCACTTCGGGTGCATGGCCCGGCGCTTATTATGGTGCTGACGCCAAGTTCGAGATCGACTGGGTAAAGGTGACCGAAATCGTAGAGGATTAACTGTGGTATACTATATTTAACCATTAATAACATATGCATCCTCCGTTGATGGATGTATTTGAGGTATCTTTGTGGCTTAATCGCCCTCTCCGGAGGATGGTTGAGCCACAATCGTTTTGCAAAAGAATGTAAAATAATGATAGTGGCCATCTTACCTTAAATTTCATCATTAACCCTATTATTTTTATCAGTGCCGTCATGGTCACATCAATGCTTATTGTTTTTGTGCTGGGCTATCTTCTGATAGCTTTCGAGCATGTCATTCACATTAACAAGGCCACGTTCGCCCTCATTATGTGCGGACTTCTGTGGGCTATCTACGCTATGTCAACTCATGACCCTCACACCACTCATGACCTGGTGGTGGCTCTGGGTGATACCTGCGAGATTATCGTATTCCTTATCGGTGCCATGACTATAGTGGAACTGATAGACCGCTATGGAGGATTCAACATCATAGTCCATCATCTGCATGCCGGCAATAAACGCGGACTCATGTGGGTGCTTTCTCTTGTAGCGTTCTTTATGTCAAGTATCCTTGACAATATGACTACTACTATCATTATGGTGATGATGCTCAGACGTATGCTTCAGGATCAACGCGAACGATGGATGTTTGCCAGTGTAATCGTAATCGCAGCCAATAGCGGCGGTGCGTGGTCACCCATTGGCGATATCACTACCATCATGCTGTGGATGAAGAACTATGTATCGTCTGTAAGCCTGATAGTCAACCTTATAGTGCCTTGTATCGTTTCTGTAGTAATACCTACGTATATAGCTACGCTCTATATATCCGCAACCCCCGTGGAGAAGCTCAACAATCAGGACCAGCGTATAGGTTACGAGATGTCCAAGGAACATCACAATCTTTCTATCCTGGTGCTTGTGTGTGGTGTGGCAGGACTGCTGTTCGTACCCGCATTCAAGGCTATTACCGGTCTGCCTCCTTATCTCGGCATACTCATTTCGCTCGGTCTGCTGTGGCTGCTTACGGAGCTGATCGTGCGCCATTACAAACTCGACGGTAAGATTGAGGGACGCATCTCGCAGGCGCTTAAGGCTATCGATATGCCTACCATACTTTTCTTCCTCGGTATTCTTCTTGCCGTGGGTGCCCTTCAGGAAGCGCAGATACTCACACATCTTGCCACATGGCTTGATGAAACATTCCATGAGGCTTACCTCATAACGGGTATTATCGGTGTGCTTTCGTCAATCATTGACAATGTGCCTCTCGTGGCGGCCTGCATGAACATGTATCCTGTGGCAACCGATGCCATGATAGCCGCTTCATCTGACCCCGGTTATATGGCGCTCTTTGTCGAGGACGGCCTCTTCTGGCATCTTCTCACCTTCTGTGCCGGTGTGGGTGGCAGCATGCTCATCATTGGTTCAGCTGCAGGTGTGGTGGCCATGGGTATCGAAAAGATCTCGTTCATGTGGTACCTGCGCCGTATCTCATGGCTGGCATTCCTCGGCTACGTGGCCGGTATGGTGACCATTTGGCTCGAGACCTTCATCATAGAAATATAATATTAGAGTGTGTTTGAATTTAAACCAAATTTAATATTCAAACACTCTCTTAGTCGTAAGAGATATTCTTAATCACGCGTACCCCCCACAGTCCGGTAGTAACCTCTACCGAGAGCTGCTGACCCTGATGGATACGGCGGTAACGTGAATGAGTCAGACTGATTTCCTTTTTGAAGCCATCGGGAAATACTACCGTGGCATAATAGACCTTATACGGTTCGCCGTTAGCAACGTAGCGTCGCCCCACCCTTCGGGTGCGGTGGCGCTCTTTGTAATATCGGCTTTCGACTGTAACTTCTTCGGTATGGACTTTGTCGGGCGATGCTCCGAGCCAATTCGTGCCATAGAAGGCAAGAAGCAGCAGAGGAGTAGTGACGGAAATGCCGCAAAGGATGTTGATCCATTTTGTCGACGACTGCGTGAGCCACTTCCACCGGCTGTGAAGCATGATGGCTCCGTATATGGATATCATGGCACAGATACCGAGTGGAATCCATCCGTTGATAAGTGTGTCGGAGGCAAGCCAGATGTCAAATCCTGCCACGGAAAGCATGATGATAGAGATGACGACAATGGCAATACTGTGCAATACGTTACGCATGCGGGATTTAGTCGTGGAGCCGTGTGACATACGTGGAGTGCGTGGGATGTATGGAGGTTCGATAGGCATAATTCAGGAAATTTGACTAATTTTGAAGTCTTAAATTGGTGCAAATATACTCATATAACTTTATTACTACTCAATAAAATCTATAACTACACTATAATACAGTATGAAGAAGACTATGTTAAGGCTCTTTGCCGCAATGGTATGTCTGTGTGCGATTACTCCTGCCAGCGCACAGTTCAATCTCAAGAAGGCTGTAAGCGGCGCAACTAAGGCCGTGCAGGCTGCCACTCTTACTGATAAGCAGATGGCCGAGTATGTGAAGGAATCCGTTGACTGGATGGATAAGAACAATCCTGTGCTCCCTGAGGATGATCCTTACACGATACGCCTGCGTAAACTAACCGAAGGTATAACTGAAGCCGATGGTATACCTCTGAATTTTAAGGTATACAACGTAATCGATGTAAATGCTTTCGCTTGTCCTGACGGTAGCGTAAGAGTGTTCTCATCGCTGATGGACATAATGGATGATGATGAGCTTATGGGTATCATCGGCCACGAGATAGGCCATGTGCTCAAGCATCACTCCAAAAATGCTTTCCGTACGGAGCTGCTTACCGGTGCGGTCAAGGATGCAGTAGGTTCTACCAGCAATAAGGCGGCTGCCCTTACCGACTCTCAGCTCGGCACTCTCGGTCAGTCACTGATAGGTGCTAAATACTCACAGAAGCAGGAAAACGAGGCTGACGACTGTGGTTATGACTTCCTTGTTGCCAACGGTCGCAATCCCTGGGGTATGGTGATGTCGTTCGAGAAATTCCTCAACATGGAGGATGAGCAGGGTGCCAAGTCAACCGTGGTACAGCGCATGTTCTCTTCACATCCTGAGACTCAGAAGCGTATTGACCGTATGAAGGCACGTTGCGTAAAGGACGGATTTACCCGTCCCGAAGGTAAGTAAACGTCATATTACACAAAAAACAAAACTGCTTCCCGTATATCAGAGTGACGGATTTACTCTGATATACGGGAAGCAGTTTTGTTTTTTGTGATTATTGTTCGGCTAACGGAGCGAGCTTCACAGTGAAGTGGCGCATGAGGGGAGCTTCTTCAGTAATAGCGTAGCCGCGAGTTATGGAGTCGCGACGCTCGTAGACATTGCGCAAGGCCGCGGCAATGACGCGCATGTGATTGTCAGTATATGTGCGTCGGGGGATGGCGAGGCGCATCAGGTCAAGTCCACCGAAGCGGTTCTCGCGGGTCACGGGGTCGCGGTCGGCCAATATATAGCCTATCTCGCATCCTCTGATACCGGCCTCTTTATACAATTCTACAGTGAGTGTCTGTGCGGGGAACTCCTCTTTGGGTACGTTGGTAAGCACCTTGGACGCATCGATAAAAATGGCGTGTCCACCTGCGGGGCGCTGATAGGGTACTCCGTATTCGTCGAGCAGTGAGGCGAGGAATTGCACCTGATGGATACGTGTATGAAGATTGTCAAACTCGGTGTTCTCATCGAGTCCTACGGCCAGGGCCTCCATGTCACGGCCGTTCATACCACCGTATGTAAGGTATCCTTCAAAGGGAATACAGTAGCATTTGGCTGCTTCGTACCAGTCTGGACGACGTGTGGCGATGAATCCACCCATATTTACTATAGCGTCCTTCTTGGCTGACATTGTCATGGCATCGGCCTGATCAAACATCTCGCGGGTAATCTCCTTGATGGTCTTGTCGGCATAGCCCTCTTCACGGGTCTTGATGAAATAAGCGTTTTCGGCAAAGCGGGCTGAGTCAAGCACCACCGGTTTGCCATATTTGTCGGCCAGGGCACGTACACCTTTCAGATTGGCCATTGACACAGGCTGTCCCCCGGCAGTGTTGTTGGTAATGGTGACGATGATGAAGGGTATCTTGTCGCCATTTTCTCTGAGCACATCTTCAAGGAGGGCGAGGTCAACGTTGCCCTTAAACGGGTGGTCGAGCTCAGTATTCTTGGCTTCGGCAATGGTGCAGTCAAGTGCTGTGGCACGACGGCTCTCGATATGTCCCTTGGTGGTATCGAAGTGGGAGTTGCCCGGCACGATGTCACCCTCCTTGACGAGTGCGCTGAAGAGTACGTTTTCAGCCGCACGCCCCTGATGAGTGGGGATAACATATTCAAATCCAGTCAGGCGGGTAATCATATCCTTCATTCTGAAGAATGAGCGTGCTCCGGCATAACTTTCGTCGCCCATCATCATAGCAGACCATTGACGGTCGCTCATGGCTCCGGTGCCTGAGTCGGTGAGGAGGTCGATGTAGACTTGTTCGGCAGGAAGCTGAAACACATTGTAGTGCGCCTCCTTGATCCATTGTTCGCGTTCTTCTCGGGTACTGGTGCGGATGGGTTCAACCATCTTGATACGCCACGATTCGGCAAAGGGTAGGTTCATGGTAAAATTGAATTATGTTGTATAAGTAAGTCTACAAAATTATTTTAATGTATAACGAAGTAAGTCTTTTAACTATCTCCGGCATATTTTCGGCGCTTTTCACTCTCTGTCTCAGTTGTGTAGCTCGCTACACGCCTTC
>JAAVDH010000015.1 GCA_014801865.1 Bacteroides sp.
AGGGAGCGATGCGGGCATCGTGACCGATGAAAACTTTGGAAAAGCACCCAAAAGATTCTTTGTGATGAAATCAAAAATTATTCATACTCTTAAGTAATGTGAATTTGGTTTAAAAGTAACATACTCTTAATGGCAACTGCGTATATCAACATAGGGTCGAATCTCGGTGACAGCCTCAGTCTGGTCANTCGGGCTGCGGATCGCATAGATGGTATTCTCGGAAGTCGGGCGCGCAGGNCNACNCCGTTTGAGAGCGCTGCGTGGGGATATGAGTCAAGCCACCGATATGTAAACCTCGGGTTAGCAGTCGAAATCGGCGAAATGACTCCCATGGAGTTGTTGCAGAAGTTGCAGGAGGTAGAGAGGAGCATTGACGGCTCACCTCACCGCAATGACGACGGCTCGTATCGCGACAGGTTGATAGATATTGACCTCATAGCGGTGGATGAGATAACGCTGGAGTGTGACGAATTGCAGTTGCCGCATCCGCGGATGCATCTGCGTGACTTTGTGGCGGTNCCTATGGCCGAATTAGCTCCAAAGTGGAAGCATCCGGTAATAGGACTTACGGCAGAGACAATTGCGGCACGGCTGCGATAAAAGACTTACTTAAGTAATGAAGAGACAATGAATAGAAAGGATTTTGAGATAATGGCTCCCGTGGGGAGTTATGAATCGCTCCANGCGGCTATCAGTGCCGGAGCGAATTCNATATATTTCGGAGTCGAGGGGCTGAATATGCGAGCCGGTTCGGCAGCGAATTTTACTCTTGATGACCTGCGTAATATAGCCTCTATATGTAACGAGGCGGGGGTGAAGACNTATCTTACGGTCAANACCATACTTTTTGACAATGANATAGAGAAGTGTCGTGAGATTATCACNACGGCTCATGCTGCCGGAGTGTCGGCAATCATAGCCTCAGATCCTGCGGCTATGATGATAGCCAATGAGACGGGGATAGCTTGTCATGCGTCGACGCAGCTCAATATATCGAATACGNAGGCAGTGAAGTTTTATTCACGCTTCTGTGATGTAGTGGTGCTTGCTCGCGAAGTATCNCTGGAACAGGTTAGCGAGATTTACCGCCATATCTGCGAGGAGAATATCTGCGGGCCGTCGGGTAAGAGGGTGAGAATAGAGATGTTCTGCCACGGAGCACTGTGCATGGCCGTTTCGGGCAAATGCTACCTGAGCCTGCATGAAGCTAATTCGAGCGCCAACCGCGGGTCGTGCCGTCAGATTTGCCGACGTGCGTATACGGTGACTGATAAGGAGACCGGGGCGCAGCTTGATATNGAGAATCAATATGTGATGTCGCCCAAGGATCTGAAGACNATCCACTTCCTCAACCGTATGGTAGAGGCGGGAGTGAGAGTGTTTAAGATCGAGGGTCGTGCACGCGGACCTGAGTATGTGAAGCTCGTGACNGANTGTTANAGCGAGGCTCTGGATNCAATNTGCAATAATGAATTCAATGAGGACCGCGTAAAGGCGTGGGATGAGAAACTGACNAAGGTATTCAATCGCGGCTTCTGGGATGGCTATTATCTCGGTCAGCGTCTCGGCGAATGGAGCTCAAAGTACGGGTCGAGTGCTACACGTGTCAAGCGCTATGTGGCCAAAGGCGTGAGATATTACGGCAAGCTTGGTGTAGGTGAGTTTTATGCCGAAGCCGGCGAGGTAAAAGTCGGTGATGAGGTGGTGATAACCGGACCGACTACCGGAGCGCTGATAACNACCGTNACNGANATNCATAATACNGCCGGAGAAGCGGTNGANAAAGTCGGCAAGGGCGAATTATTCTCAATCGCNGTCCCCGANAANATNCGCCCCTCCGACCGCCTCTACGTNTGGGACGCTAAGTAGCCGGAACNACCGTATGTCGTTGTATGCTTCTCATTAAGTTCGACATACGTATATCGCTATGAAATTATGAGGAGAGAAGCTATCCAACTTTTGTCGTTAGATAGCTTCTCTTTGTTATAATCACTTGTAAGGCTGCTCAAAAAAAATGAACATACTCTTGTCTTATACGACTTTCGNGTTATTCGCCTTCGTTGGTATTATCGTCCTTATTGGGAGTAACCTCTACTTTTTCTCCATCTTTCCAGGCTTCAATAGTTACGTTCGCAGCTAACGGCGAATTAAGTATAGGGTCACCGGGACGTATTTTATCATCATAAGGGTGATATCCGACACCATCAGTAAAATCTACTGTTATAATATATTTCTTGCCTGCTTCGAAAGTTATGTCTNGACCCAAGCCAACGCTACCATAAGNGACTTCGTCCCAAGGACCTCCATCAGGTANCATNTNACTGAATATCATTTTACGCTTGTCACTTAGTCCTCTAACTTCAAGGTCATATTCAGTCGGATACAAGACTTCATTAGTTTTCTTGTCAGTAACCTTTANGACATAATATATATATGCTGCGTTTTTNTCAGGCACATTAAGGGGATTATAAGTACATGTTATAATTTCCTGGGGGATTATATATGNGAATCCCTCATCTGATATAGGCTGGCCTTCAGACGTAAGTTCCGGAGCTANAGAAGTAAACCATCCATAGTCATAACTGATAGTATTAAAAGGAGTTACTACATCCTTGCCATCGGCTACAAATTTATATCGATAATTTGAGGACGTAGTCTTAAANGCAACTGCAGCGAAGTATGTCTCAACTTTATATTTAGAGTCCGGAGAAGTCTTGAATTGTAGCTGTACTGCGGCAAGAATGTGCTCAAAATGTAATGGAATACCTAATCGGGCGTTAGAACGTTCTACGGTAGCTTTTGCAGTTAAAAGGTCCTGTGACTCTCTTGGATGAACATTTGTTGCAAGGTAAAACTGAAGTTCATTCGCGTTCGCGTTTTCCAGATTCATATANGTTATTTGNTTCTGGTTCTGGTTTGTCGCTTTGGTGCCGACTGCAATATTGAACGCATAGAAAGTAGCTTTATCGCCCCACGCTGAATCCCAGTATATCGTTTCTTCGGGTTTGTAAAAGCCGGTTGTTTCCTGACGCTTGAACTCCATTATACCGGTTCCATCCTCAGTCTTGAAACACTTCTGAGGATTACCGCTCTCATCGTTATACCATCCGTAGACGTAGATAGACGGGAGNTCTTCGGTAGTGACTACATCTGAGCCACGNCTTGTCACATCAAGGGTGAANTCAATAGGCTGGCCTTGAGTTTCNGACATGGAAACTTCACTCTCTATTTCATCCTGAGTACATGAGGTAAACATACCCATAGTGGATACCGCCAATAGCGATAGTGAGAATAAAAGACTTTTTTTCATCATGTTTTTATTAAAACTGATTGGTGAATTTTTGTTTGATTATATATAAAGTTGCAACTTTCTAAATTTAATTGGCAGGGACGTCAATATAAACAATCTGCCACTCACTGATTGTCAGGTCAAGTCCTCCGTTGCTACCTGATGCTGGGGGTAATTTGAGAGTGTCCAATACTATATGACACCGTTCGGTGGGCTGACTATGAATCTGTTCTGTGACATCAACTTGTGCATACGCTGTCTGACCATTGGTAAGCTCATAGCGCAAAGTCATATTGTGGGTTTTGGCGTTATCGGGTGTGATTCGAGATGGAATNCGNGNTTTACCGCAGTGTCCTAAGGTCAGAAACTCTCCATAGAAGATAGAATTGGTTGNTGGAGTGTGGCTGTCNTCAGTAAGTAAATTTTTGTCGCTGGGGCGTGGATATTTACTTGTATCTTTGCCCANAGAGAAAANTAATCCGCAGTTNTCCTGATCATCTAANACCCCATTGAATCCAAGGGCCTGATGATTACCATAGAGAATACCTTTGACAGCATTTACCCGGTGACTGTCGGATAAATTGAGNATTTCCACCGAATANCGACAGAATGTTTCGGACATTTTTATAATTATATCTTCGCCNGTGACTTCAAGNTCATCAATCCATGCCGTCCATAGGTAGCCCGGTGTTTGATATATAGATTGAACTGTATCGGANACAGAATTAATCNGTGATGTGGTTTGAGAGCTATATTCATCTACTCCACGGAGAGATAGGGAAAATGTATCATAGGATTGTGGGTTTAGAACCTTGACGTTATCACAGTCAGAATTAAGTGCCACAGCCGCATAGTGTCCTTTGGGGACGTAGATAGTGCCTCCATCACGTCCGGGGAGAGTGCGGCGCGTGTAGTGACTTCCGTCTGTGGGAATTAGATAGAGATCCATTATAGATGGATTTGCTCCGGGACATTCTGTCCAGTCGAATATCACGCGACTGAGNACACGGGGGTCGTCGNGGCCTCCGTGGTCAAAGCAGAGTTCCTGCTGACGATCGCATGAGATGAGGATGATGGCTATGGCAATCATAGGGATAAGTAACAGGGTGAGGTACTTCATCTGTGACCTCCTTTCCCAATAAGCCATACGAGCGATATGTCTGTACGTGTGGGGCCGAAGTAGTGACGATGACGTGTAGAGGTCCATACGCTGTGGCCGTCCTGTATACGATATGTGACATAGCGTCCGGTTAGATGGCCGAAACCAATAGAGAGATCCAGTCTCAGATATTTGGCAAGTTCCAGACTATAACCGTACTCTACACCTCCTCCCCATGAGGGGTGGTTAAAGAGAGGCGAGCGGGATCCTGAGCTGAGAATTCCTCTATTACCGAAACAGAAGTCATATCGTAGTAACTGAGCATATATACCTAAATGGTGACCTACTAAGGTGCTATTTTTCAAATATTTTCTTACAGTCAGTTCACTGCCTTGCAGTCGCCAATATCGTCCGTGGCTATGGCTACTCCACCATGCATACATACCTGAAAGCGAGGTAGTCCAGCCTCTATCAAAGCAGACTGTAATTCCTGAATTAGGAACCATAGCTGCATCAAGCATGAGGTTAGTGAAAAGAGCTATACATACCCCCTTCTTTATAGTAATATAGTCCTTAATGACAGGGAGGGTCATTATGGCAGAATGTTCTGGAATGCTTAATGTAGAAGATACTTCTAATGGAACGAGATGAATGGTATCACAAACAACCTCATTTTGTTTCAAACTCCCTTTATACTCAATAGTGATAACGGAGACTCTTAGCTCCGGGAAGATGTTTTCGAGTAGAAATCCACATGGCTCTTCTTTTCTGAAACTACTCAAACGTGATTTGAGGCTGTTGGTGACAATACTGTCTGCTGAAGCGGTTTGTATTAAAGCCGTTATCTTATCACTATACTCGCATCCACTATTTTCTTTATTAATGTGGGTTAATAAACCGTCCCAATCAATGGCGGTAGACTGTATAGATATTGAGCACGGATTCTGCAGTTCTTTGAGTATGCTGAGTGCTGCGAGTGAACGTCGCTCAGAAAGCTTTCTGTTGAAGATGGGATCTCCCTCGGGGGACGCAGTAGATACTATGGATGCGGAAATGACTGAATCACATCCCTTGACAAGGCTTGTGATTGCAGCTAAAACTTCTTTGTTGTTTCTATACTCACTATCGACCGTTGAGCTACCCAGATGGTAATGGATAGTGAATGTCAAAGTATCAGTCGCGGCATGAGCTTGACAATAAGTTGCCAACAGTACATGCAGACTTACAATCGTCAGTCTGAAAGTCAGGGGAAGTATGTCAAGTCTTGAAGCCAACTTATTTAGCAGTTTTAAAATGCATTGCCGGCTTCAGGCAATGCGTACTTACAAAACTGCTTAAAAAAGCAGAGCGTGAAGCCTTCTGTCACTCGCTCCACTATTCGAGGCCTTCGCATTGCCCATCAATCGAAACGAGCAACGGACCTCACGCCGTATGATACGATACTACTGAGCGCACATATAGTTCAAACTACAGTGTACTTCGGTATATTATAAATCATACCCATGAGCATCATCGTTGCATGGTTTCCTGATTGATTGAAAGTTGCGAAGTTTCGAATAGTCAGAAACCAAGCGTCAATAACGCTTTTCTATTATGTTGTGACCGTTTAAATTAACTTCTCACGGTCTAATCACACGCCCTCCCTACAGATTTATCTCCTCAGATACGGCGTGAATCACTTGCAGTCGCAAAATTATTTTGTTTTTTTTGATTTACAAAATAATGTCTAATTTTTAACAATTAGAAGAACAAGTCCTATTTTAAAAAAGCGAGCTCGATATAAGTATAGCTTCCGGTAAAATGGTCAGTTAAGAATAATCCTCCATACAGAGAGTTGGGGGAATAGCTCTCTGTATGGAGGATTATGTGTACCTGGATCCTTTTCAGTCATCCCGGGTAATTTACTCCGGAATATTATGTCCTCAACGGTATTATATCTGATACAATACCGGGGTGAGAGGGATTAGAGGACGATTTTGGCGGTATGGCGGGTGTCGCCGTAGGTGACGGTGGCGATGTAGAAGCCTCGGGGGAGGGTTACGTCGGCAACGTTGACTGTGGCGAGAGGACCGTCGACTGCGGTGGTGTAGACGGCGATGCCTCGCAGGTCAGTGAGGGTGAGTGTAGCCTGTCCGTCGTAGCCGGGAAGGGCCACTACGATATCGCCATCTTCAGCCTGATACCAGATGTTGCACTCCGTGTTGGAAACGCTGATGTTATCATTAGAAGCGTTTCTGATAACATTGAGCACGGCACCATAGGAATTGATGCGTCCGGCTCCATAGGAGTTGCTGGGAAGTGTCTCTGAGATACTGGTCGTGATGGCTGAGGACATGATGATGTCTTTAGCCGCTTCGGGTGTGAGATAGGGATCGGCCTGAAGCATCAGAGCTACTGTGCCCGCAACGAAGGGGGCTGCCATGGAGGTACCTATGTTGTAGATGTAGTAGAAGGTGCCTCGGTCTGTAGTGGTCTTTGCGTTGGTGTCGGTGCTCAGCTGCAACTGGTACTCGAGAGCATACTTGTTTGCCGCTGAGATTACGGGAAATCCGGGGGCAAGGATGTGGGGTGCCATACGGCCGTCGGCTGTAGGACCGCGGCTGGAGAATGAAGATACATTGAGGTGGTCATAGCCGGGTACGCTGGTCATGCTCATGGCCTGGCCGGTGATAAAGGGCACCTGGATGCGTCCGTCGTATGACCCTACGGTGATGATGTTCTTGGCGGTTCCTCCGATTTCACCTACGGTGTAGGCATTGTCTCCGTCGGTCCATCCGGCACGTCCTGTAGTGCCGAATTCGTGGTTGGAGTAGTTCCACATGTGGATGGTGGAACCGGGTTCGCCTTCCACGATTATACCGAGGCGGCGTCCTTCGCCGAGGGTAAATACTTCGCAGGTTACGTCGACGTGGGGACGTTGGTTGGCGGGGTTGATTTCGCCACTGAAGAGAAATTCCGCGTCTACTCCGATATCGTCAAGGTCGAAGTACTTGTACATCATCTTCTGCTCCGTGAGGTCGTATACATCGGAGGTGGCGAGTATCTGGCCTTTGAGGGGATTGACTACGCACATCTTGGCCTTGAAGGGGGCACCGTCGGAGCTCCAGATGTCGAGCTTGTGAATCTTGTGTGACAGGTCTTCGTTGAAAACAAGAAGTGTCTTGAGTTCGGTATCGCCCTCCGAGAGTGTCTTCGAGCAGTGGATTTTATATTCACCTTCATTGCCGCAGGCGCCTACGATGATACGTCCGGGACCTGACATGCTGTCAATGATACGGTCGGTAGCCGAGGTGCCGTCGTGGGGGCCGATATGCGATCCGAGGCTCATGTTGATGACACAAGGCTTGCCTACACGGTCGGCATAGTCAAAAATGTATGATATGCCATCAGTGATGTTGGTATCGTCAGGGCCCATGCTCACAAATACTATGTCGGCTTCGGTAGCTACTCCGTAATATTTGCTTGTCATGTCGCTTCCGGCGGCGATACCCATGGTGTGTGAACCATGAAATTCGCCGGCAGTGTCATAGTAGCTTCCTAAGATTTCCTCGGGAGTGGTGAACTCGGCGCCGTAGTCATATCCTTCGGGGGCTTTGCCTCGGTTGTTGTTCTGCTCCCATACGGCTTTGATGCGCAGTTCTCCGTCGGGGCTGAAAAACGCAGGATGAGCGTATTCGACACCGGAGTCAATAAGACCCAGCACAACGCCGTTGCCGGTGTAAGGGTGTTGCATCAGATTATCGGCGTCGAGGCCTTTGTGTACGGCATCAACACCGGCATCTTTGCGTCCATAGTCGTTGAGCAGTTTTACGTCGCGTCCGGCTGAGATGTAGGTGACACCTTCTATTTCGGCGGCCTGACGCAGCATGTCAATGGGTATGATGGCTGTGATGATCACGCTGTTGTCATCAGTGGGGTAGCTGCGGCGTATCTTTACGCCAAGGTCTTCGAGCGCTGCGGTGGCGCTTTCGACATGCGAAGCTTCGACTGTGATATAGGTGTTGACGGTAGCGGGTGAGGCCTGTGTGTCGGCAGCTGGGGATGCCTGTGTGTCAGCAGCTGGCGTGCGCATAGGTGATTTGAGTGCATTGACGCGCTGAAGGCTGTCACGATACATCATGACCTCGGTGCGCGGCGACAGCCCTCTGGTAGCTGGTACCGGGGATTTTGCCGCAGCATATAAGGGTAATCCTGCCGTAGCAATAGCAGCTACGGACAGGATTACGTTACGATTCTTAAGGAAATTGTTTATGAAATTCATTATTTGACTTCTCCAGTGTAAAAGATGACCACGCGTTCGGGTGTGCCGCTTACTGTGGGTGTACCCCAGCCATAGTCAACTTTGTATTTGTTGGTTACATCGAATTCAAATGTCCAGGTGCCGTTGCCATTGTCTCTAACAAGTCCGGTAGCCTCCATGGCCTGGTTGCGGTACTGATTGTTGGGGCCGGATACCTGAATGTTCTCGTAGCGGAAGTTGAGCGAGTTTTGGGGAACGTCAAGGAAGTTAAAGGGCTCGCCAAAGAGCTCTTCAGCAATCTGAATGGTGCCGGTGTAGAATACGCCCTGTGTGGAGGTGCTCTCTGCCTTAAAGGTGAATTGTATAAGATTGTTATATGTTCCGCGAGTTACCTCGGTAATTATCGCGTGAATTGACTCTTCTCCATCCATATTGAAATAAACCAACTCGTTTGTGAATACTTCAGGTGGTGTAAGAAGATCAATGGATTCTACCTCGGTGGGGCGCTTTACTATGTTGGTAATGAGCTTCATACCATCCTCAAAAGTGGCTTCAATCAGGAGTGTTATCTGACGATTCTTAGTATTGATGGATGAAGTGACTGTACCACTTGTGATTGCGGATGAGGTGTCAACGAGTTCGCCGTCTTCGTAGGTGTATCTTGTGAGTACGGCGGATGCGTTGTCAACAAGTGCCACATTTTCAGAGTAAAGTGCAGAGCTTGAGAGTGATAGTCCGAATGCGTATTTGCCACGCCAGAGGCCTTGGATGCTGTCCGGTTCGGCTGCGGTTCCGAAAGCGAATCCTGTGCTTTTACCAGCCTCGGAAGGAGCGGCTATGAACAGATTGTCAAGGAAGTCAACGCTGTGTATAATACCGTCATTCTCGTAGATAAGTACGTGGGCAGAGGTATTGAGCTCTCCGAAATTAATTTTCTTTATATCGTTGACATTGTATTCGATATTGTCGCCGTTGGTTCTTTCGATTATGATACGGTTGTCATTTGCGGATGCATAAACCGTTGCTGCAAGAGCGGCAGCACTTAGAAACAGTGATTTGAAGAGTTTCATCGGAGGGCTATTTTAATGATTGAGTTATTGACCTTGAGCAGATAGATGCCAGCGGGGAGTGATGAGCCGTCAATGACCTGAGAAGCGGAGCCGGTGGCTACGAGCTGACCGGTAGTGCTGTAGAGGGCGAGTGGAGCATCGCCGGCATTGAGTACAAGGATATTGCGTCCTTCTGTAACGACTTCAAAGTCTTCGGTCTTCACGGAGTCAATACCTGCCTCGAGAGAAGTGGCGTCGTACATGAGTTCAATGGGACCGTCGTAGACGCCGTAGATGTGGAATCCAGCGTCGTCGTAGATGTCGATATCGAAGTGATAGTTCTTGTAGTCGTCGGTAGATACGGTTACTTTACCTTCTTCAGCGGGGCCGTGGAGGTCGTATACACACCAGCTGCCTTCGCGGAAGTGGGCATAGCGTGTGCCTGTATCTGCTCCTCCGGTAGTGAAGTATCCTTTGTTGAGGCTGAAGGGTTCGTATTTACCACCTCCGAGGAGTTCGTTTGAGTCCCAGCGACGTTCAACGACGGTGTAGATACCGGGCTGTACTACAGAGTGGCCAAGGGGTGAGAGGAATTCCATGCGGAATAGGTCACCGCCGTTGTTGATGCCTTCGTCTCGACCGGCAGGTGATCCGAGGTCAACGATGAATGAGCGGCATCCGCCGGTTTCTCCCTGATGGAATGCGCGTCCTGTCTCAATCTTTGAGAAGTCGAGCTCAACGTCGTCGGTGAGGTTTGATACGGTGGCCTTGTAGGTGGCAGCGCTGTCGTCAAGTTTAAATGATCCGTTGTAGGTGGCTGTAACGTGGTATCCAAGGTTGGTCTCTGCATCGAGTGTGCCGGAGTATGTGCCGTCGCCGTTGTCCTTGATGGTGAATGTGCCGGTCTTGAGGTATCCGTAGATAGTTTCACTGCCTACGCGCTTCACGATGTATGAGCCGAAGGGGATGGTGAATACATCGGTACCGAACACGTAGTCAATTTCGCGGCAGGGATACCAGGTGTCGCGAGCAAAGTTGGTGGCGTTGGTGTAATCGCCGGGGAAAATCTGGAGATTCTCGCGCTTGGTGATGGGCTTGTGTGCAATCATCATGACAAGCATGTAGCCGTTCTCAGCCATACCTCCGGTCTCGGTGAATTGGTTGGAGTATGCGTTGAACTGTGTCACACCGTTGTGTGAGTAGTCGGTTATGCCTTGATAGAAAGCAAAACCGCCGTTGTTGAGCTTGAGGTCGAGGAGGTCTTCTTCAAGCATGGTGTAGGGGCTTGCCTTCTCGTTGGCGTTACGCATGTTGATGCGTCCCTTGTAGTGTATGATTACGGTATTGTTGCCCTCCTTAGCCTTGGCTGTAATTTCGTAGATATTGCCGTCGCGTGTGATTTCGATGGTGTCAAATACGGGTATTACGCCCTGTTCCTTACCGTCCTTGTAGTAAGCGAGTCCGGTATATCCGGTGTAGTATGTTCCGGGAGGGGTAGAGCTGTCGTCGGAGTTTTCGGTGTAGTTCTGTGCGGGCAGTTCTACGGGGTCGGACACGTAGTTGTAAAGGTCAAGCGCGAGAAGGTATCCGGTGCTCATGGCAATGGTACCTGTCTGTGAGTTGTATTCAGCCGTGTTGTCGTCTGAGAGGAGGATGTAGTAGTTGGGAGTGGTAAAAGTCGCATCGTAGATACCTACTACGGCCTTTGACATCTCAAGGTTAACAGTAGCCTTGGGAGTAATGGACTGAGTGGCAGTGGCTGCCGGGCTCGGCGCCACAAGTGCCGGACGTGATGCCGCACAAAAAGCCGTTAGGGCGGCAAGTACGAGTGTAAATGAAAGTAAAGTACGTTTCATGTAAATAATGATGGTAAAGATATTACTTATTTGATTTAGCTCGAAAAGTCGTGCTTTTCATTCTCTAAGGAGTGGAGAATGTGTAATTGGTGCTAATTTACGATAATTAAATATATCCACCAAAAGAATGCTTCGTTTTTGGTGAAAAAAAGACATGAATCAGGAAGTGAGTATCAAAAACGATACATGCTTACCTGATTCATGTATGGGGGTAGAATAAGCCGGTCGGGGATAGCCCGGGGAAAGAGGAATCAGGAGAGAGGGGATTAATCGGGACTAAATCAGGAATATCGAGATTTATCGAGATTGGAAGGGGGTAGCCCGGCTGGGGATGATTTATCGAGATTGGAAGGGGATAGCCCGGCTGGGGATGATTTATCGAGATTGGAGGGGAGTAGCCCGACTGGGGATGCTTTATCGAGATTGGAGGGGGGGTAGCCCGACTGGGGATGCTTTAGCTTGATTGGGGGGTCAGACGTTGAAGAGGAAGTGCATGATGTCGCCGTCCTGGACGATGTATTCTTTTCCTTCAACGCTCATTTTACCGGCGGTTTTAACGGCTGACTCGCTTCCGAGAGTTACGTAGTCGTCATATTTGATTACTTCGGCGCGGATAAAGCCTTTCTCGAAGTCGGTATGTATGATGCCGGCGCACTTGGGTGCTTTGCTGCCTCGGAGGAATGTCCATGCACGAACTTCGTCGGGTCCTGCGGTGAAGTATGTCTGGAGGTCAAGCAGTGAGTATGCGGCGCGAATGAGTCGTGCCACGCCGGATTCTTCAAGGCCTATTTCGTTGAGGAATTCCTGACGCTCTTCATAGGTGTCAAGTTCGGCGATGTCGGCTTCTGTCTGAGCTGCTACGATGAGGAGCTGTGAGTTTTCGTCCTTGATGGCTTCGCGTACTGCTTCAACATATTTGTTGCCGCTTACGGCTGAGGCATCGTCAACGTTGCAGACGTAGAGCACGGGTTTGGATGTGAGTAGGAAGAGCTCGCGGGCGAATTTCTGCTCATCTACGGTGTCGAACTGTACGGAGCGAGCGGGTTTGCCCTGATCGAGGGCCTCCTTGAGCTGACGGAGGACTTCGTATTGCATCTTGGCTACTTTGTCGCCTCCGGTCTGTGCCTGCTTTTGTGTGCGGGCAATGCGGCTTTCAATAGTCTCGAGGTCCTTGAGCTGTAGCTCGTAGTCGATGATTTCCTTGTCACGCACGGGATCGACACTGCCGTCAACATGGGTGATGTTGTCATCATCGAAGCAGCGGAGCACGTGGAGTATGGCATCAGTCTCGCGAATGTTAGCGAGGAATTTGTTGCCGAGTCCTTCACCTTTGCTGGCGCCCTTGACCAGACCTGCTATGTCAACGATTTCGACTGTTGCGGGAACTACGCTTTTTGGCTGACACATCTCGACGAGTTTTGTCAGACGGTCATCGGGCACGGTGATAACACCGACGTTGGGCTCGATGGTGCAGAAGGGGAAGTTGGCCGACTGTGCTTTTGCGTTGGAGAGACAGTTGAAGAGTGTGGATTTGCCTACGTTAGGCAGGCCTACAATGCCGCATTGAAGTGCCATAGAGGGTATAAATGAATTACTTAATTTGTTAGGGGTGGTATTGCGTAGACGCATATGGCGCGCGCAATACGGGTACAAAGTTACGGAAAATCTTCGGGTCGGGCGTCATGTGCGACGGAAAAGGAGGGCTGTGGCCATGGCGGCGATACCTTCTTTACGTCCGGTAAATCCGAGATGTTCGGTGGTAGTGGCTTTGACGGAAACGGATGTGGGGTCAACCTCGAGGTCTGCGGCTACGGTATCAATCATCTGCTGTATGAAGGGGAGGAGTTTCGGGGCCTGAGCGATGATGGTGACATCAACGTTGCCTACACGGTAGCCACGGGAGTGTATGAGCCCGACTACGTGGCGGAGCAGTTTGCGTGAGTCCGCGCCCTTGTATGCGGGGTCGGTGTCGGGGAAGTGATAGCCTATGTCGCGCAGGGCGAGTGCGCCGAGGAGTGCATCGGAGAGTGCGTGCAGAGCCACGTCGGCATCGCTGTGGCCGAGTAGACCGTGGGTATGGGGCACGTTGACTCCGCAGAGCCATAGAGGACGGTCGGTAGTGAAGCGGTGGACGTCAAATCCGTTGCCGATGCGTATCATGATGTGAAAATCTTTAAAGATTGTTATGGGTTAGCGTCCGAAGATGTCGCGGAGTCCGTCCATGTCGAAGGTGAGGGTGAAGCGGAGTGTCTGGTCAAGGGGTGAGGTCTGTGCTGTGGCAAGCATGTAGGCTACATCAAGACGCATCACGTTGAGGGCGAATCCGGCACCCATTGTGAAGTACTGGCGGTTGCCTTTGGAGGCGTGTTCGTGGTAGTATCCCGCGCGGAGGAAGAATTGCTGGTTGTAGTTGTATTCACCACCAAGCGACCAGTTGATTTCCTTGAGTTCCTCGCTCATGCCTCCCGGGGCATCGGAGAATGACTTGAAGATACCTGTGATGGGTGACATGTTTTCCCAGTTTTCGAGCGCATCGTTGTAGGCGCGCTGTCCTTCGGGGTCGTCCATGTCGAAGTCTGCTTCGCGGGGACGTGTGGGAACGAGGAGTTTGTTGAGGTCAAGTGACAGGGAGAGGTTGTGGTAGTCGGCAAGGGGGAATGTGAATGTGGTGCCGATTCGTAGGTTGGTGGGGAGGAAGGCCGGGTTGTTGCCGTTGTCATACGATACTTTGGAGCCGATGTTGGAGATGTCCCAACCTAATGACCACTGACATTCGTTGCGTCCAATGACGGGGAATGTCGTGTAGTAGCCGGAGATGTCGGCAGAGAATGCAGATGCACCGGTGTTCTGGTCACCGGCGTATGAGTCGCTGAATCCGAGGTCGGAGTAGATGTAGCGGAAGACGATACCCATAGAGAATTTCTCGGAGAGCTTGCGCGAGTATCCGAGGTCAAAGGCCATTTCAAAGGGGTTGAGTGTCTGTGCACCTCCGGTGACGGGGGAGGTGGTGACTTCGCCGAGGGAGAAGTAGCGCAGTGAGGCGCTGAGGGCCTGGTTGTCGTTGCGTCCGACTTTCCAGTATCCGGCTACGTAGGCGAGGAAGATATCGTTGACAAGTTTGCGGAGCCAGGGGGTGTAGCTGAGTGATATGCCACCCTGACTGTAGGCGAAGGCGTATTTCGAGGGGTTCCAGAACTGTGAGTTTACGTCGGGGTCGGTAGCGGCTCCGAGGTCGCCCTGGGATGAACCGCGCGCATCGGGGGCAATACCGAGTGATGTCACACCGGTCTGTATGGGGTTGAAGTCGTTCTTGTCCTGTGAGTAGGAGATGGCGGGTAGCAGAAATGCCAAAGCAATGAGTAATGCCTTTATTTTAGTCATAGAGCAGGTCTTCTGGGTCATAATGATTGGGCTCCAAGGATGGGAGCTAATATTACTAACTCAGAAAAGGGCGAATTATTGCGCAGGAGAGGGAAAGTTAGGGAGGGGAGGCAGGGGGAATCCGCAAGCGGATTACACGGGGGACGCAGCGAGGGGGATTTCTTGGAATCCGCAAGCGGATTATGCAGGGGACGAAAAGGGGGAGGGGATGAGGGGCGGGATTTAGGGGCGGGTGAGGAGGGAGTAGAGGGCAGCGGCAGTGGTGGCTGCGGAGGGGGAGGTGCCGAGGCGGGTACGCATCTCGGCATAGCCACGGAGCTGGGCATCACGGGCAGGGGTAGAAGGGGAGGGATGACTGGAGGAGGTAGGGTGGGAGGGGTGATTGGAGGTTGGTTGATTGGGAGGTAGGGAGGGGAGGAGGGCGGTGAGGCGGGCGGAGACGAGAGCGGGGGTGCAGAGGTGGAGGAGCATTTCGGGGATGATTTCGCGGCCTACGATGAGGTTGGGGAGGGAGACGAATGGGGCGGAGATGAGACGACGCATGATGCGGTAGGAGAGTCGTGATCCGTTGGCACGGTAGCAGACTACCTGGGGTGTGCCGGCAAGGGCACATTCGAGTGTGGCTGTGCCGGAGGTGACGAGTGCCGCTGTGGCCATGCGCATGAGGTCAAGGGTGCAACCGGTGATGACAGGAAGTGTGGTTAGGGATTTGTAGAGCTCCGGGTCAATGGCGGGGGCACCGGCTATGAGTATGGTGTAGTCGGTGTGGGAGCGTGCGGCGGCTTCCATGATGGGGAGGTTGTTGCGTATCTCTCCGGCACGACTGCCGGGAACGAGGGCTATGATGGGTCGTCCTTCATATGGGCGCAGTTGCTCGGGTGTGGTGGCCTGGGCAAGATGGCGGTCGACTTCTTCAAGCGAGGGGTTGCCTACGTAGGTGACGGGGATGCCTTTGTCGGCAAAGTATTCTGTCTCGAAGGGGAGTATGCAGAAGATGTGGCGCACGATTTTACGGAGTGTCTTGACGCGATATTCTTTCCAGGCCCATACTTTCGGGGAGATGTAGTAGTAGGCGGGAATGCCGAGACGGCGTGCATAGGCTGCAAGGCGAAAGTTGAAGTCGGGGTAGTCTACGAGGATAAGTGCGTCGGGACGCTGTGTGCGCAGGGCTTCTTTGGCGGTGCGCAGATTGGCGAATATGTCGGGGAGATGACGCAGCACTTCGCTGAAGGCCATGTAGGCCATGCGTCGGTAATGAATCAGAGGCTGCGTACCGGCGGCTTCGGCCATGAGGTCGCCTCCGAGGAATGTAAATTTTGGGGCAGGGTCAATGGCTTTGAGGGCACTGATTAGTTGCGAGGCGTGGAGGTCGCCGGAGGCTTCGCCGGCAGATATGAAGTAGTGCATGGGGTGACAATCAGAGATTGAGGGTGATAATCAGAGTCGGAGTGTGGTGGAGTCGGAGGTGGTATGGGATACGGGAATAGTAAGGCCGTTGACAAGGAGTGTGGTGGTGGCGGGTCCTTCGGAGCGGAGCGTGACGTCGGTGACTTTGCCATTGCGCCACGAGTAGGTGAGGGTCCATCCGCCGCGGGCGAGCAGGCCTTCGACGCGACCTTGTACCTTCCATCGGTCGGGTATGGCGGGGAGAAGTGTTATGGTGTCGGGGGTGGACTGGAGAAGCATCTCGGCTACTCCGGCGGTGCCTCCGAAGTTGCCATCGATCTGGAATGGGGAGTGGGCATCAAGGAGGTTGGGATATGTGCCTCCTCCACGGTAGGCGTCGTCGCCTTTGTATTGGTCGGGGCTTACGTAGCGAAGCAGGCGGCGATAGATTCGGTAGGCAGATTCGGCATCGCGTAGACGTGCGTAGAGGTTGACGCGCCATCCGGTGCTCCATCCGGTAGTTTCGTCTCCCTTGATTTCGAGGGTGCGTGCGGCGGCACGTGCGAGATCAGGAGTTGTGGCGGGGTCAATGTGGCGTCCGGGGAAAAGTCCGTAGAGGTGGCTCTGATGACGGTGGGTAGGCTCGACGTCATCGAAATCTTCGGGCCACTCGCAGAGGTTGCCTTTACGTCCTATGCGGTAGGGCGCGAGACGGGGAAGGACACTGTCAATTTCGGCTACGAGATCGGCGTCGACTCCGAGAGTTAGCGCGGCCAAGCGGGTGTCGGCCAGGCACTGGCGGGTAATGGCGAGGTCGGAAGTAGATCCGGCCGAGGTGGCGGCATGTGAGCCGTCGGGGGCTTTGAAGAGATTTTCTGGAGAGGTGCCGGGAGAGGTGATGAGTATTCCTTCGGGAGACTCTATGAGCCATGAGAGGCAGAATTCGGCGGCTCCCTTCATGGCCGGATAATAGCGGTTAAGAAATGCGGTGTCGGGTCGGAAGGTGTAGTGGTCCCAGATGTGTGATGCGAGCCATGCGCCTCCCATGGTCCAGTTGGCCCACATGGGGTGGCCGGTATTGAGTCCGACAGGATTTGTCATGGCCCAGATGTCGGTGTTCTGTCCGAGACACCATCCTCGCGGTACGCCATAATAGGCTTTTGCAGAGCGCTCACCGCTGTGGGTGAGATTGTCAATGAAGGTTATCAGGGGCAGATGAAGCTCCGAGAGGTTGGTGGTGTTGGCCGGCCAGTAGTTTTCCTCGAGGTTGATGTTGGAGGTGTAGTTGCTACTCCATGGGGGGAGGATGCTTTCGCACCAAAGTCCCTGAAGGTTGGCGGGCACACCTGGTGTGCGTGATGAGCTGATGAGCAGGTAGCGTCCGAACTGGAAGTAGAGGGCTTCAAGGTCGGGGTCGTGCTGTCGCTGAGCGGAGTAGTTGAGCAGACGGCGGTCGGTGGGTATGGAGTCGAGAGATGCGTCAGAGTTACCGAGGCTCAGGCTTACGCGGTGGAAGAGATTGCGATAGTCAGTTTCGTGGGTGCGCTGTATGCTGTCGAATGAAGATGAGAGTGCACGGCTTATATTGCGATCGGCAATGGAGGTATAGGGACGTCCGTCTGTGGCAGGGTCGCGGTCAAATCCGTTGAAACTCGTGGCATTTGTGATATAGACTGTAGCTTCGTTGCCTCCCTTGACCGAAAGAGTGCCGTCGGGATTCGATGTCACGATGGATGAGGGTGCATCGGCGGCTACGATAGTACGGAAGTGTATGCCGCGCTCAGGGTCGTAGAAATGATGAGGGTCGGCGTGATAGTATACCGGCAGTGAGTGATAGGCTGCGTAGCCGTCGGAAACGATGCGTGAGCCGGTAGAGACGGTGGTGGCAGGGAGCTGTGAGGAAAGTGCAAGGGTGAAGTCAAGTCCGCCGGGTACGTTGGTGGTGAATCGCAGGGCTATGACAGAGTCGGGCGATGAGGCGATGTACTCGGTGGTGAATGGATGACCGTCGACGGAATATTCGGTAGAGGCCAAAGCGCAGTCGAGGTCAAGTTCACGATGGTAGTCGGTGATATTACGGTGGCCGTGGTGAGTGACGGTCAGAGAGCCGAGAGGCTGATAGTTTTCACTGTAATGGCCCTGTACTTTGCGCTGTAGGGAGTCGGCCGCGCTGTAGTCGCCCCGGTCAAGAGCCTGGCGTATGGCGGGAATAGCGTTATGTGCATCGGGGGTGGTGACGCCTTTCTCCGGCTCACCGGTCCAAAGGGTTATATCGTTGAGGTTGATGCGGTCAACTTCGGGGCCGGCGTAAATGATGGCTCCGAGTTTGCCGTTGCCTATCACGATGGCTTCTTCAAAGAATTGGGCCGGACGGTCGTACCACAGCCGCAGCGGGGCGGCTTGTGACGCTATGGCGGTTAAGGCGGTTATAATCAATAGGGAGGGTCTCATATCCACAAAATTAGTAATAAAATCAGTAATGACAACTTTATAACCTCAAAAGGGCGGATTCGTCACAGGACGGATTATGGCGGGGCGTAATTTTGCATCGTCACCACACACGATATCGATGCAATAGTTTTGGCCGGCCACAGATGGATGACATGAGAGAAAGAAATATTTGTAAAACCAAATTTTAAATGAGGAAATGGACGATGATAAATCAAGAGAAGGAACTGGAGAATTCGGGATGGGAGAAGGTGCTGTCAGTGCTGATGTATCTGTGGCAGTTGCTGAGTGTGTTGATTCGCTTCCTGCGTCTGACGCGGAGGGAGAAGGAGAAGGACAAGGAAGCGGATTGACTGAGGAGGCGACTGAGGAGAATGCTGAGGAGGCCTATCTGCGTGGGCGTAATGACGCTATACGCGAGATTATGAACCGTCCCGGGCTTTATGAATCTCCCGTGGAACGCTCAACCGGGTCGAAGAATGAGGGGGATAGCCTTACGGCAGGTTTCCTGACCCGGATTCGTCCGAGCGCTTGGGATTGAAGGAGGGGGAGGATGCAGAATGTAAAATGCAGAATGCTGAAGGCATAATGTAAAATGCCGGATGGAGGATGTATAGTGAGATGTTGTATAATTTAAGAATTAATAGGTAATTGATTATGAGTGAACTTATCAGCGGTACTCAGGGAGGTACACATGTGGCCGGCGCAGCTTTGACCACAACTTATGCCCGCGAGGCTTCACCCTCGCTTCTTGTAAATGAAGTGGACCGCAGGGTGACGCGTATACGCCCTATGTCGACTCCGCTTGACCAGATATCACGTATGGTAGGGGCTCGCTCCGCGAAGTCGATGGTGGTGGAGTATTATGCGGTAGACACAAAGAGCGGAGTTGTGGTGATGGACTCTTTGCAGGATGTGGATAAAGAGGTGTATGACAATCGCAGGGTGTATCTTCTGACGTTATCGGAGGGAAGTCTGGCTCCTACCGACACTCTGTTCGTAGCCGGAATCCGCGGGTCGGCCCCTGCTACAGGTGATGATACGGTGGTGTCACTGATGCTATATGTCATCAAGCAGGTGACGGCTCAGACTTATCATGTAGTGGCAGTGAATGGTACGGAACAGGATGGAACGATGGGTATCAGTCCTCGTCCCGGACGCGGAACAAAACTGGTACGCATGGGACGTGGCGCTGCTGAACTTGATGTGCAGACTCCTCAGTTTGAAGCACTTCCCCGTAAGCAGCAAAATTTCTGTCAAATTTTTAAGGCTCAGCTCGAGCAGTCGGCAGTGATGCGTCTTTCGGCCAAGGAGGTCGGGTGGCAGTTCAGCGATCAGGAGGAAGTTGCCATCATGGATATGCGCCTTGGTATGGAGAAGAGCTATCTCTTCGGTGTGGGTGCACGTATCACCAATCCTCTTCAGGGGGATGAGGTGATGCTCACCACCGGTATATGGCATCAGACGTCGAATACGGTGAACCTGCCTATCCATCGTCTTACGGAGAAGGATGTGATAGCCATGATGCGCAAAGCATTCACCGGTGAGAGCGCGGGTTCGGGCCGTAAGGTGCTTATAGCCGGTAGCGGACTGATAGAGGCGCTTAACTGTCTGGAATATACCCGTATGGTGACCAGCGGAGATGTGGTGACTCACTGGGGTATAGATTTCAGTGAACTCCGTTCGAAGTTCGGTACACTCTGTGTGGTACATTCGGAGGTGTTCGATCAGTGTGGTCGCGAGAATGACGGTATGATCATAGATCCGGACTATATCACCAAGTATTCGTTCATACCCTTCAAGGTGGAGCATCTTGACCTGAAGAAGAGCGGCGTGAGAAATACTGACGCTCTGGTGGTGACCGAGGCGAGCTGTCTGGTGCTCCGTCATCCTATGGCGCATCTGCGTGTGGTGGGTGGTGTGACCGAAGATGATGAAGCGGAAGATGAGTGAGAGAGGGTGAATAAATAGTGATGTTCGATAGGCCGCGGATGGGGCATCGGCGGCCTATTTTTTTTAGAATTAAACCAAATTCACTTTACTTAATCGTAGGAAACTAATGATAGTGACTTTAGATGAGGAGCAGATGCTCGACAGGTGGTGTAGACACAAGCATCTGGGGCCGCTGCGCATGGATGCGTCAGTGGTACGTAGTGATCTGTTTGATATACGGGCCATGATGCTGGCGGAGATGAGGGGGTGGTATGGGAGAGTGCTCCGTAAGGCGCCGTTACATTTTCTGGGACTTAAGGATATGAGCAAGGTCGTGAATCTGATAGATTGCGGTGAGGGGATATATGAGGTGGCATTACCGGTAGGTGTGGTGCGTGTGGGTGAGGTGGTGATTGACGGCTGGGAGGCTCCGGCGCTCGTAGTGGCTCCCGACAGTCATGAAGCCAAGGCTCAGGCCAATCCGTTCGGCCGAGGAGGGAGTTGCCATCCTGTAGTTGTGAGGTATCCCGGCAGACTGCGGTTTTATATCGGTGAGAATCGGGGGGCTGTAATTATCGAGCGGCTTACGGCTGTGGTGGATGACGGAACGTATCAGCTTGACGATTCTCTGCTGGATTTCAGGGAGTATGTGTGTGAATGACAATAATGTAAGGGGATATAGTATAGGGGTATGAATCAGATGTTGGAAAGAGCCTTTGAGGCGTGGTGTGGATGTGAGGAGTTGAGGAGTCGCCGCCGCAGGTATAAGAGATATACTTTCGGTGATCAGTGGAGTGATCCTGTGGAGATGCCCTCGGGGAAGTGGAGTACGGAGTGGGAGTTTGCGGTGCAAGACGGTAAGCGGCCTCAGACGAATAATATCATACGTCAGCTGGTGAAGAGTGTGGTAGGGAGATTTCGTTACCGTATGGTGCGTGAGAAAACTTCGGCAGCGGAGCTGGGTGTGGACCGCGAGGTGGCGATGCGCAATCATCTTGACGAACTTGACTGCCGTAGTATGGAGGAGTTTCTTATATCGGGTTGTGTGGTGCAGCGCGTGGTCATGGAGAAGCGTATGGCGGGCGATGGTGTGTGGGTTGATATTGTGAGCCCCGAGAAGTTTTTTGTGAATCGCTTTACCGATCCGAGAGGGCTTGATATAGAGCTTGTGGGTATGCTTCACGATATGAGTATGCGGGAGGTGATGATGAGGTTCGGAGATGATACGCGTCGATGTGAGGAGCTGGCAAAGATATATTCCGATTCAATGCGTGAGATGAATCTGCTCGGGGGCGTTCCGGCGGTGGGTGATGCGGCGGCAAGTGAGTTTTATCATGGCGAGAGAGGAAAATGCAGGGTGATAGAGGTGTGGAGTCTTGAGAGCCGCAATGTGGTGAAATGTCATGATACGCATCGCGGCAAGATGTTTATAGTGCCTGAGAGCGAGATGGTGAAGATCGAGCGCCTTAACCGTAGCCGTGAGGCGGCGGGAGAGGGGAGAATCGAGATACGTCAGTGTGTAACGATGAGATGGCACGTGAGGTTTTTCAGTCCGTCGGGTGTGGTGCTCGATGAATATGATTCACCTTTCGGACATAATCAGCATCCGTTTGCGGTGAAGTTTTATCCGATGATAGATGGTGAGGTGCATTCGTTTGTGGAGGATGTGATAGATCAGCAGCGTCATGTCAATAGACTGATAACGCTTATAGACCATGTGATGGGTGTGTCGGCCAAGGGTGTGTTGCTGTTTCCTGAGGAGCAGCGCCTGCCGGGGATGTCGTGGGGTCAGGTGGCCGATGCGTGGTCGGACTGCAACGGGGTGTTGCCCTATCGTGTGGGCAGATTTCCCGGTATAGAGCCTCATCAGGTGGTGAGTAGCGGCGGAAATGCAGGTGCGTCAGATCTGCTACAGATAGAATTGCGGCTGATGGAGCAGGTGTCGGGGGTGAGCGGAGCACTTCAGGGTCGCCATACGTCGGGGGTTAACTCGGCGGCACTTTACGAGGCTCAGACGGATAATAGCGTTATAAATCTGCTGGATCTGATAGAGGCTTTCGAGTCGTTCAGGGCAGGACGTAATGATCTGGTGAACGAATGTGAAGTATGTGGATGGAATGCTTAACGTTAGTTAACATCAGAGGGCAGGGATGGGGGACACCCCGGAATATAATTTTGCCACGGAGATAATTAACGGAGGCTTCGACATCGGCAGTCTCATAAAAAGTAAGTTAGGGATATGGATATGACATTTACAGAGGCCCCTCTGTCGTCGGGAATTGCGGCAGAGGGTAACGCGCAGGTGATGAGTCGCCGGCGTCACAGGGAGTTTCTGGCGGCATGCCGTAGGGTGGTGGATGCACGGCCTAAGGGAGCGGCACCGCTCAAGGTGAGCGAAGTGGCCGGTCTGGCGGCAGAGAGTCCCGCGCCGAGGTATTATGTATCGTTTGACTACGCATTACGAATGTATAATCGCATAAGACGTGAGGGGTCGGCAGGCGTGGCCGGGCCTATGGGCAGGTGTTGGCAGGAGATTGCTGACAAGGTGACGGCAATGGTGGAGCAGTCGGGTGGGAAGCTCAGTGTGAAACATGCTCTGGCCAGAGTGCTTGCAGATGAGAGGGCTTCGTCGTTTTTCCTGACTCAGGCAACTGCCCGAAGACTATATCACCATGCATTGCGTCAGAGGAGAAGGAAGTGAATAAGTAAGTCTGCAAAATTATTTTAATGTATGAGGAGATCAGTCTTTTAACTTCGGTGTCTTTTCGGCGCTGTACACTCTATGTGTCAGTCGTGTAGCTCACTACATGCCTTCGCCATCAAGCGAAAATCATCCGGAAACAGTATAAAATAATTTCTGCGACTTATTTAGAATTAGAGTATGTTTACTTTTAAACCAAATTTACATTACTTAAGAGTATGACTAATTTTTGATTTCATCACAAAGAATCTTTTGGGTGCTTTTCCAAAGTTTTCATCGGTCACGATGCCCGCATCGCTCCCTCTTCAACTTTGGAAAATTCCGCCAAAATCTTCATTTGTGATAAAATCATTTAAAAGTAAACATACTCTTAAAGATAGAAAGCCATGATAGTAATAAATGTAGAGGCGGTAACGACCGTCATATATGCGCAGAGTGCGCTCTATTATCATCTTCACGGAGGTGAACGTCCTGCGGTGTTGTGCCGTGACCAGCAGGCGGCTCTCGAAGAATGTGTGCGCGGCGGGTTTGCCACGATGATACTGCGACTGTATCCTTATATGAGTGATGTGAGGTTGGAGGATAGTTTGATGCTGGGGTGTGAGTTGAGGGAAGAGTATGGCGGAACTGTGCAGGCGAAGCATCTTCGTGCAATACTCGAGACGGCGCTGGCTCATTATGTGATACATCTTGTGGCCATGGATTATGACCACAAGATGTCGGATCGTTATCTGGCGCAGTATCTGACAGTGATGGGCGATCTTGAGGCGAGCCTGAGCGGATGTAATACAGTGGTGCGCCTTACAGCTCACTATTTATAGTAGATAGAGGGGGAGGGGCGGGTCAGGCGAGGAGTAGCACGAGGATGATGCCGAAGATGATGAGTACGGTATTGGAGACGGCATAAGTGATGGTGTAGCCTATGGCGGGTACAGAACTGCCGAGGCGTTCCTGAACGGCACCGAGTCCGGCGGTGGTCTTGCGCGCTCCGGCGCAGCATCCGAGCGCTATGGCGGGATGGAATTTGAATACCTTGAAGCTGAGGATGAGTCCTATGAACATAGGTATGAGGGTTACGATAAGGCCGGCTATGAATATCTTTGGTCCTACGGCCTCGAAGGAGCTTATGAATGAGGGTCCTGAGGCGATACCGATGACGGCGATATACATGTTGAGGCCAAGGTTGTTGAATACCCATAGGGATGCTTTGGGAATGGCTCCGTAGACAGGGCGTTTGGAGCGAATCCATCCGAGGAGAAGGCCGGCTATGAGTGCTCCTCCGCTGGTGCCGAGGCTAATGGAAACGTTGCCGAACTTTATGGCTAGTGTGCCTAAGAGTCCGCCGAGGAGTGTTCCGAGACCTACGAATACGAAGTCGGTGGCAAGGGTGGGGACATCGGCGTATCCGAGATGCTCGGCAGCGGTTGTCACCTCTTTTTTACGGCCTACAACTTCAATTATGTCGCCCTTGGTGATAAGGGTGTCGTCTTTTGGCGTGACGGGTGATCCGTTGCGCCAAATGTTTTTTATCTGCACACCGTACATCCATTCCTGCTCTACGAGGTTGTGGATGGTCATGGGGGTGAATCGTCGTGATACTGTAATCTGCACGTCTTCGACGGGGAATGTGAGTATGCCTGTGCCGGGCACCTCATGGCCAAGCCATTCGTTGTCGCCGATGACGAATTCGCGACGTGAAGAGATGACAATGGTGTCGCCGGGGTTGATTACCGTGTCGGATGCGGTGTCAATTAAAGTGCCGTCAGCACGACGTACACGCTCTACGGTTATGGGGCGTCCTTGAGACAGGTACTTTTTTTCGATTTCAGAGGCCGTGTGGGGAGTGGTCATCCATGTGCCGTCGGTGCGAAAGGCGCGGAAAGCTACCTTGCGGCATGCGTCAATGAATGCAGGATTGTCAGAGGCGGAGGAGGCCGTGTGGGTTTTCTCGTATTCGCGCGTCATCTGTCGCACTTTTTCGATGCCTCCCATCATGGCCGGGCCAATGTAGCCCAGAAGCCATACTGCACCGATGGTGCCGAACACATAGGTCATGGCATAGCATACGGGTATAGCGTTGAGCATGGCGTCAACCTGTTCTTTGGGAAGACTGAGTCCTGCCACGGTGTCCTCGGCAGCACCTACGACGGGGGAAGCAGTGGAAGCTCCGGCCATCATGCCTGCGGCCTGACCGGGATCAAGACCCATCCAAAGGGCAACTCCAAAGGCAGTAACGAGAATGAGTATGCACATTACTACGGCAAAGATTACTTCCTTGAGGCCGTCGCCGCGCAGAGAGCGGAAGAATTGCGGACCTACGCTGTAGCCTATGCAGAATAGGAACAGCATGAATGAGACAGTCTTGAGCGGGCCTCCGACGTCAATGTTGAGCTGGCCGACAAGGACGCCGACTATGAGTACAGAAGTGACTGTGCCGAGTGAGAAACCTTTGAATTTGATTTTGCCAAGCAGAAACCCTAACCCTATGGTGAGGAAAATGGCAAGGGAGGGTGTATGGCGGAGTGCGTCGATGAACCACATGATGAGAAACGTAATAGTTAAGTGATGAATATTACAATGATTCGGAAAAATGGCGAAGCATTGAAGATGAATATCTTAATATTCTAACTGTGGTTCGGGACGATTTGTTCGGTATGAGATTCGTGATTTTGAATCACGGAAAAGTGATAATGAGGAGGGGATTAGCGCAGGGGGGTGACCACACGGTCGCCGAGGTATCGCGAGAGTTCGCGTTTGATGGTTTGCAGTTCGCTCTGTCGGGTCATGAGCGTCATGATGAGGTCAAGGTCAGGCTGAGGAGAGGCGTAGGCATTTTTGATTTCATCGGTGAGCAGGCGTATCTGGTGGAGTATCACCATATTCTTTACTGCATAGACTGCGCGTGGCACACTGTCATCAAGTGTGTCGCGCTCGGGTGTCACGGTGCCGAATCGTGAGTATATCTTACTGAGTTTGTGGCGCTCGCTCATGAGGTCGGTAGTGACTCGGCGCACTGTGTCATCGGGGTCAGAAGCGAGACGGCGTGAAATGAAGAGACATCGGAAGTCTTTCTCTCCTTCGATCCGCATGTTTTCGAGTCGCTGGTCAAGTTCCTTCTGCAGGCGTTGAAGGGTGGTCATATCGGTGCCTTTGAGTCGTATCTCCTCTTCGCCTCGCTGGCGCTCACGGGCGATAAGCGGTTCGACGGTTTGCTCCATATATCTATGTAGTTCGTCGGCAAGGGGTATGCGTGAGGCATGGAGTGCAGCCTGGAATGTCAGGCGGTAAGGCTCGTTTGTGAAGGATATTTCATCATATTCCAGCTCCTGATGCACATACTCTATAACGCTCATTGGGCGTGTAGGAGATGTAGGGTCGTCAGTAGCTACTTCGCAAAAGTTGACCATACCATAGCGGATAACATAGGTGAGCAGGTCACGCTCACTGCTGTCGAAGAATGCTGCCTCAGAAGTGGTGGGTATTGCAGTGGTGACAGAGGCAGATGGTGATGGAGCGGAGGAGGGGGATACATTAGCTATACCGGCCGATGTAGACTGCTGAGCGGGAGCTACGGGAGCTGACTCACCGGATTGAGGTTGTTGAGGTGAGGAATTGAGGTCGGATATGGCCTGTCGGTTACGTCGTCGCAGGTCGTCCTGACGGTCGCGCTCGGCTTTGTCTGCCATATTTTTTGCGACCTGTAGGTTGAGCACCTTTTCGGGTATGTCAAGTGTGCGGCTACACTCGGCTATGTATACCGAGCGAGTGATCTGGTCCGGTATCATGGATATGGACATCACTATGTCGGCAATGGCCTTGGAACGCACTATGGGGTCGCGGTCAGCCCCCTGAAGAAGTATGGAGGTCTTGAAGCGGATGAAGTCAGTCTCGTTGTCGGCGATATATTGCTCTACCTGCGATGATGAGTGTGACTGGGCAAATGAGTCGGGGTCGTCACCGTCGGGCAACAGAAGCACCTTTACGTTGAGCCCTTCGGCAAGCAGCATGTCGATGCCTCGGAGCGATGCTTTGATACCGGCCGGATCACTGTCGTAGATGACGGTGACATTGTCGGTAAATCGGTGGATGAGGCGTATCTGTCCTTCTGTGAGCGATGTGCCTGATGATGCTACTACGTTTTCCACTCCGGCCTGATGCATGGATATGACATCCATGTAGCCTTCTACAAGGATACACTTGTCATGCTGTACGATGGCTTTCTTGGCTTGATAGAGTCCGTAGAGTACATTGCTCTTGTGGTAGATAAGCGACTCGGGAGAGTTGACGTATTTGGCCACCTCCTTGTCGCTGCGCAGGGTTCGTCCGCCGAAAGCGACTACCTTACCCGACACGCTGAATACAGGGTACATCACCCTGCCACGGAATCTGTCGCGTATCTGGCCGGCATTATGTCCCTGCTCGGCGCGCAGACACAGTCCGGTAGATAGGAGGAATTCCTCCTTGTAGCCTCGCGCTATGGCTTCATCGTAAAGCGCAGTGCGCCCTTCGAGTGAGTAGCCGAGGTGGAAGCGGGATATCATCGTGTCGTTTATACCGCGCTCATGGAAGTAGGCCAGACCGATGTCACGTCCGTCGGGGGTTGAGGTGAGATTGTGCTCGAAGGTCTGCATGGCAAAGTCATTGACAGCCATCATGGCCTCGCGCTGAGATGCCTCTTCACGCTCTTCGGCTGTGAGCTCGCGCTCCTGTATCTCGATGTTGTATTTCCGGGCCAGGTACCGCAGAGCCTCTGAATATCCCACCTGCTCAATCTCCATTATGAAGTTGACAGGGCTACCACCTTTACCGCAACTGAAACACTTGCATATACCCTTGCTTTTTGACACGGAGAATGACGGTGTACGCTCGTTATGAAACGGGCATAATCCGATGAATCCCGAGCCTCGCCGCTTGAGATGCACGAAGTCGCTCACCACTTCCACGATATCGGAAGCGTCGAGAATCCTCTGTACGGTAGCTGAATCAATGCGGCTTTTAGGCATGTCTGAAGAGTGATTTCGCGTGGTGCGGGTAAGGTATAGGTTTGCAAATTTACGAAAATTCCCTAACTTTGCGCCGCAAAATCGCGCCTATCACGATACGAGCATGACACCCGATTCCGACAAGTGGTTACTTATCATAAATCCAATATCAGGCACTTCCGATAAGCAGGGCCTTGAACAACTTGCACTCGAGCGTTTCGCATCTCTCGGGGTGCACGTTGATGTAGCATGGACTACCGGTCACGGGGATGCTACAAATTTGGCCCGCCGCGCAGTAGCTGAAGGCTACGGGTCAGTAATAGCGGCCGGAGGCGATGGCACTATCAACGAAACGGCCATGGCGCTTCTCAATACCGGAGTGACGCTCGGCGTGGTTCCCTGCGGTTCGGGCAACGGACTTGCCCGCCATCTGGAGATACCGGTCGATGCCGAAGAATCGCTTGACGTCATTGCTTTGCGCCATGTGACAAACTGTGATAGCGGCATGGTCAACGAGCGCCCTTTCTTCTGTACCTTCGGAGTGGGGTTTGATGCCGCTGTGAGTGAGAAGTTCGCCACAGAGAAACATCGCGGTAAACTCACCTACCTGCGCAATACTTTCCGCGAGTTTTTGAACTATGCCCCTGAGGAGTATGAGATAATGGCCAATGGCGAAGTGCTTACCCAGAAAGCATTCCTTGTGGCGGTGTGCAACGCATCGCAGTATGGCAATAATGCTTATATAGCCCCTGACGCATCCATGACCGACGGTCAGCTTGATATTACCATCGTACATTCGGGCAATCCGCTTACCACAGCTCTTGTAGGTGTCGATCTCATGAGCGGCAATCTCAACCGTAACACTCTCATAAGCCGACTACGTGTGCCCTCGGCTGTAATAACCCGCCGAGGTGGCGGCCCGGCTCATATTGACGGTGAGCCAATCACACTTCCAGAGCGCCTTGAGGTGAAATGTCTCAATAATTCGCTACAGGTATATACGCCTCTTGAGATGCATCCCGTGCGCCCTATCATCACCCCGCTACATGCCATGGTCAAGGACCTCCAGATATGGTTTAAAAACCATATTCACGTGTAGTTTTTTTTAAAAATCCTTAATCACTGACTCCGCATAAAAATAATCAGAGGGCGCTTCGGCTAATTTGAAGCGCCCTCTGATGTTTTTATCGATTAATGTATTAGAGTAAGTAAGTCTACAAAATTATTTTAATGTATAACTAAGTAAGTCTTTTAACTATCTTCGGTGTCTTTTCGGTGCTTTTCACTCTCTGTCTCAGTTGTGTAGCTCGCTACACGCCTTCGCCATCAAGCGAAAATCATCCGAAAATACTCTCGAAGATAGTATAAAATAATTTTTACGACTTACTTATGTTTACTTTTAAACCAAATTTACATTACTTAAAAGTAAACATACTCTTAATCAGTCGGGGAATTAGTGGCGGGGGCCGTTGTTGCGGTCGTCACGACGGGGACCACGGTCACCATCGCGGCGGGGAGCACGATCGCCTTCACGACGAGGTCCGCGAGGACGCTCGCCACCTTCGCGACGGGCAGGACGCTCGCGTTCTACGTAACCTTCTGGTTTGGGCTGAAGGACACGCATCGACAGACGGTACTTGCCGGATTTCTTGTCGATTTCAATGAGCTTCACGTCTACTTCATCGCCTTCCTTGAGGCCTGAAGCCTCCATGTTTTCGAGGCGACCCCATGAGATTTCAGAGATGTGGAGGAGTCCGTCACGATTAGGCATGAATTCTACGAATGCGCCGAAGTCCATGATGGAGCGCACCTTGCCATGGTAGGTCTTGCCCTCTTCAGGCAGTTCTACGATAGCATTGATCATGGCCATAGCCTTGTCGATTGACTCCTTGTTGGAAGCTGCAACTTCGATATAGCCGCCTTCTTCGATTTCGTCGATAGATACCTTGGCACCGCTGGCTTCCTGGATGCCCTGGATAATCTTTCCGCCCGGGCCAATCACAGCACCGATAAGCTCTTTGGGTATGAGCATGGTAACGATGCGGGGCACGTGAGGCTTGTAGTCCTCGCGGGGCTGAGGTATGGTTTCGTTGATGATATTCAGAATGTGGAGACGACCGTCGCGGGCCTGAAGCAGAGCTTTCTCGAGGATTTCGTATGAGAGGCCGTCGCACTTGATATCCATCTGTGTAGCTGTGATACCGTCTTTTGTACCGGTCACCTTGAAGTCCATGTCACCGAGGTGGTCTTCGTCACCGAGGATGTCGCTGAGAATGGCGTACTTTGTAGCACCTTCGTCAGAAATAAGACCCATGGCGATACCTGCTACGGGCTTCTTCATCTTAACACCTGCGTCGAGCAGAGCGAGGGTGCCGGCGCATACGGTAGCCATAGATGATGATCCGTTAGACTCGAGGATGTCGCTCACAATGCGGCATACATAGGGGAAATCATCGGGGAACATGCTCTTGAGAGCACGGTGAGCCAGGTTGCCGTGGCCGATTTCGCGACGTCCCACACCACGCTGAGGACGCGCCTCACCGGTTGAGAAGGGAGGGAAATTGTAGTGCAGGAGGAAACGCTCTGTACCCTGATTGAGAACGTCGTCAACGATCTTTTCGTCGAGTTTGGTTCCGAGAGTTACGGTCGAGAGGCTCTGTGTCTCACCACGTGTGAATACGGCAGAGCCGTGAGGGCCGGGGATGTAGTCAACCTCACACCAGATGGGGCGAATGTCGGTGGTCTTACGGCCATCAAGGCGGATACCTTCGTCAAGCACACAGCGACGCATGGCTTCCTTCTCTACGTCGTGGTAGTAGCGCTTCACAAGAGGAGTCTTTTCGTCGCGTACCTCTTCGGGGAGGCTTTCGATATATTCGTCGCAGATGGCCTGGAAGCTTTCGTTGCGCCACTGCTTGTCTGCAGCGCCGGTCTTGGCTATGGCGTAGGCCTTGTCGTAGCACTTGTCGTGAACATCCTTGCGCAGTTCCTCGTCGTTTACCTCATGGCAGTATTCGCGCTTGGCCTTGTTGACCATCTTGGCGAGTTCTACCTGAGCCTCACACTGCACCTTGATAGCTGCGTGAGCGGCCTTGAGGGCTTCGAGAAGAACCTGCTCTGACACTTCCTTCATTTCGCCTTCCACCATCATGATGTTGTCATAGGTGGCACCTACCATCAGTTCGAGGTCGGCCTTTTCAAGCTGTTCGAAGGTGGGGTCAATTACAAATTCGCCATTGATACGGGCTACTCTCACTTCTGAGATAGGACCGTTGAAAGGTATATCGCTGACGGCAATGGCGGCTGATGCAGCCAGACCGGCGAGGCAGTCGGGCATATCTTCGCCGTCAGTTGAATAGAGGGTCACGTTGACAAACGTGTCAGCGTGGTAGTTATCGGGGAAGAGCGGGCGGAGCACGCGGTCAACCAGGCGTGACACGAGAATTTCGTAGTCAGATGCGCGGCCTTCACGCTTGAGGAATCCGCCGGGGAAGCGTCCAAACGATGAAAATTTCTCTTTATACTCTACAGTCAGGGGCATGAAGTCAACCCCTTCGCCGGCCTCCTTGGCCGAACATACGGTGGCAAGAAGCATCGTATTGCCCATGCGCACCTCTACCGCTCCATCGGCCTGCTTGGCAAGTTTGCCTGTCTCGATAGTGATGGTACGTCCATCAGGCAGCTCGATGGTTTTTTTGATTGGATTCAACATAAAAGTTTGTATGATGTATTGCTGTTTGCACAAAATGCCCCCAAAGTTAGTAAATTACCGCCAAATAACCTCATCATACCCAAGGTTTTTTCACTCCCATCCCCCGCAGGAGATTTTTTATATCTTTTTTCTATATCTTTGAGGGGCAAAACCAAATCCGCAAGCGGATTATGCAGGAGACGGACAGGTCGTCAGCGACCAGCGGCCATGAGTTTTGGCTGTATAGGTCGCATTGGCAGTTTCGTTTTGTGCAGCGCCGCTTGCGGCAAGAGTGAGTCTCAAATAAATGTATAACTCAAGAAAGCTTTTATTATAATGGGCAGAGACCCTAAGCATAATTACAGAAGCCGGTGTATCTATCATATAACTATCGGCAAGGCTCATGGTTGCCCTGACTTTTCGCGAGTATACGGTACTCCTGAACAGCCTTGTGTCGAGAGGTCGCGTATCGGCGCAATCGTTGAATCACAGATGCTTAATCTGCCGAATCTATGCCCATCCTTACAGATTCTGCAATATGTGATTATGCCTGATCATATTCATTTTGCAGTCTTCGCGCATGATTATCTTCCCAAGCCGATAGGCAGCTATATAGGAATGATGAAAGTAAAATGCGGGCAACTGATCAGAGCCGAATTTCCTACGGTTACTGATATATTTATCCGTGGCTTTCATGATAGGTATCTGAGGCCCACCCACCGTCTCTCAACAATCATAGAGTACATCAACTCAAATCCTCGTAGGCTTTTGGTACGGCGCCTTAATCCCGATTTCTTCCGCAGAATCAATAATCTCAACATATTTGGTGTGACGTGGCAGGCCTACGGCAATCTCCAATTGCTGGATAATCCATTCAAGGCTCCGGTGGTTATACATCGGAGTGATTCAGATGATACTCTCGCCGCCAAACACCGCCGATGGAAGCATGTTGCCGAAAATGGCGGAGTATTGGTATCTCCCTTCATCTCACCGGCAGAAAAAGCCGTGCGTCACCAGTGTGAAGAAACTGCGGGCAAAATCATTCTTATCTCGAATGAGCCCTTTGGAGAGAGGGAAAAACCGGCTGCTCACGACTTTAATCTCTGTGCCGAGGGTCGATTATTGGTTATCGCACCGATAAATCGGCTTTCTCCGGGGCGTGAAACCTTTCTGTACCTTAATTCGATAGCTGAATCAATTTCATCTCATGTTTTTGTCAAGGATGTTGGGTAGAGGTGATGATGTTAGCGAGGTTTTTAGTAACTTTGACTCTTTGAAATTACGTTAGTTCGCTCTCACTGATTTCCGGGAAAGATACTTATGGTGATTAACCGCACATTACGTTACGGGCGCATCGTGGTGTCGGTGGTGGCTTTCACCGCCGCCACTTCGGGGTTGGCATGCTACGGTATGCTGTGGCCGCGTGTGGCCGCGTGGATGGAGAGCATACAACTGATACCGGCCACACTGACGCTGTCGCTGACGACGTTTGTCATCTGGCTTGTAGTGACTCTGCTCTTTGGCCGCATCTACTGCTCGAGTGTGTGTCCGCTGGGTACGATGCAGGATATCATAGCACGTCTGCGCCGTTGCGGACGTCATGATTCCTCAAAAGATTATCATTATTCGCCGCCTCTGAACAGGTGGCGCTACGGTTCGCTACTGATAGTGTTGGGTAGTCTGATGAGCGGGTGGCTGCTTTATATTCCCGCGCTTCTGTCGCCTTGGTCGGCTTACGAGCGTATAGCCGTAAACTGCATGCGCCCTGTTGTAGGCGAGGGCATCAATGCCTTTTCCGAGCTTGGTGAGTTTATGTCACTGTGGCATACCCCGCCGGTAACGGTGGCAATCGCTTCGGCTCTCGGAGCGGTAGTGGCTGTGGTTACCCTCATAGGTATCGGGGTATTGGCTGCACGAAACGGCCGTACATTCTGCAATACTCTATGTCCGGCAGGAAGCCTGCTGAGTTTCGTATCAAACTATGCCGTGTTCAAGATCGATATTGATACAGATAAATGCATACAGTGCCGTCGCTGTGAGCATGTGTGTAAGAGCGCTTGTATAAACCTCACCGATCACGTGGTCGACGGTTCGAGGTGTGTCAACTGCTTTGACTGTATAAATGTGTGTCCCAACGACGCGATACGCTATACGACGCGACGCAAGCAGCTGTCCATACCTATGATGCAGCAGACCACGACATCATTAACTATGACTTCCGAAAATGAAACAATATCTTGACCTTCTGCGCAGAATCGTTAACGAAGGCACTGACCGCTCAGACCGCACCGGTACGGGTACACGTAGTGTCTTCGGCCATCAGATGCGCTTTGACCTCTCAGAGGGATTCCCTTTGCTGACCACCAAAAAGCTTCACCTGAAGTCAATCATACATGAGCTGCTGTGGTTTCTATCGGGTGATACCAACGTTCGATATCTTCAGCAGAACGGGGTGCGTATATGGAATGAATGGGCAGATGATAACGGTGACTTAGGCCACGTCTACGGCTATCAGTGGCGTTCATGGCCCGACGGTAAGGGGGGCACCATCGACCAGGTCCGCGAGGCTGTGGAGACCATTCGTAATAACCCTGACTCTCGTCGTATCATTGTCAGCGCATGGAATGTAGCCGACATACCCAACATGGCTCTTCCTCCCTGTCACGCCCTGTTTCAATTCTATGTAGCCGACGGACGACTGAGCCTTCAGCTCTATCAGCGCAGTGCCGACTGTTTTCTCGGTGTGCCGTTCAATATCGCATCTTACGCACTGCTTCTTATGATGATGGCGCAGGTGACAGGGCTTAAGCCGGGAGAGTTTATCCACACTCTCGGCGATACACATATCTATCATAATCATTTGGAACAGGTGGCTCTGCAGCTTACCCGCGAGCCGCGCCCTCTGCCGGTGATGACGCTCAATCCCGATGTGAAGGATATATTTGACTTCAAGTATGAGGATTTTACTCTGTCGGATTATGATCCTCACCCCCACATAGCCGGAGTAGTGGCAGTGTAATTAATCAGATTATTGACAATGGTATCAATCATAGTAGCTACCGCCCGTGACGGCGCCATAGGCGTAAAGGGCGACCTGCCGTTTCATCTCAGTCCAGACCTTCGCCACTTCAAGCAGGTGACTCTCGGCAAACCTGTCATTATGGGGCGCAAGACCTTTGAGTCGCTTCCCGGCGGTCCGCTTCCGGGGCGTCGCAATATAATAGTGACCCGCAATGCCGGTTACTCCCGTGCGGGAGCCGACATAGCCGGGTCACTTGATGAGGCTTTGGGTATGGTTGCCGATCAGGCGGAGGTAATGATAATAGGTGGTGGTGAGATATATCGTCAGGCAATGTCGCTGACCGATAGGGTGTATCTTACCGAGATTGATGCAGAGGTCAGTGATGCCGATACATTCTTTCCGGATATTCCTCAAGACTTTGGGGCGGTAGATACGGGCGAGTGGCTCACGGATGAGCGCACCGGCCTGCGTTATCGGTTCATCACCTACGACAGACGATAATTATAGACCTACACGCTCTTGGAGACCGAAGAGCAGGTTCATTGCGTGTATGGCAGCTCCGGCCGAACCCTTGTAGACATCGTCAATGACGGTGGTGACTACCAGTTTGCTTTTTACTTTTTCGAGATATATCACACAGCGGTTGCTTCCGGCCACTTCACGCAGGTCGGGCAGTGAATCGCTGATGAAAGTGAAGCTGTGGTCTTCATAAAACTCGTCGTAGATATCGCGTATGGCGTTGAGTTGCATGGGGGTGTCGAAATACATCGTCGCGACGATACCACGCTGCCATCCGGCGGCTGTGGCCAGCATCTCCACAGGGCTGTTGAAACTGGTCTGGAGCTGACGCAGCGAGTGGGAAATTTCGTCGACCTGATCGTGGTCAAGGTAAGCTACCGGGTAAGCCGGGGGCATATCCTCGTTTGACGGCACGAGTACGCTTGCGTGTATCGGAGAATTCAGAAGCAGATTCTTAGCCATGGGGAGGAGTCCTAATAGCACGGCTGCAGCCATGCCACCGGGTATAGCGGCCTTACGTGCGCCACGCACCAACGGTTTGCGGTTAAGTTCGGGCAGAGCATATATCCACTGTTCGGGCAACTCACCTTCTTCCGGCTCAAATCTGAAGTCGGGCGAGAGATCTATGATTCTCATCTCCGCTGGCACTTCGTTAACGGTCATGAATTCGGTTGACTCGCCATCATCGGTATGGCACAGAAAAAGCACATCGGCCTGCTCCATGTCAGGCTGTGAACAGAACCGCATATAGCTTTCCCCGATAAGTCCGCGATGGGCCGAGCTGAGCAGATGTCCCTCCGCTTCGGGAGCGCAAACCCACATTAGTTCTACGTCAGGATGATGTATGAGGAGGCGTATCAGATGTCCTGCTGCGGGATGGAGCCCGCCTATAATACCGGCTCTAATCATATTAGTCAATATAAAATGGTGTGAAGGAGGAGATGATGTTATTTAAACAGTTTCTAAGTAAGTCTCCAAATATATATTTTTTACGACTTAAGTGAGTTCTAAAAAATAAATCGTTATATGTTTATTTATTGCTCACTTACTTGTTTGAGGGAGTCAGAATTTTCGGTTATGAAGTAGTTTCTTGCGTCCCTGATGATTTGCTCGGGGAGTATGGTGCTGAGGAGTTCGTATACTTCCTGGAGCGGAGCGTTGTCACGCATGGCCGCAAACACTGTGTCGGATCCAGCTACAGTACCTACTATAAGCGGTGAGTCATAGCTGTCGATATCTGAGGCTATACTTCCGGCATGTCCATTGCGTGTCTTGATGATTACAAGGTTGCCTGCCCGCGCTAATGAGTGGACGTATTTATTAAGCTGATGGGCTTCGCCGGTATTGGTCCGCGGCGTCTCTTTTGATGACTCCGGTGAGGATACATAACGGTAACCTCCTCTGCTGGTCGAGACCTTTGTGGAGCGCAGTGATTTGAGGTCGCGCGATAGTGTGGCTTGTGTGACAAAAATATGTCGGGAGGCAAGAAGAGCCAAAAGCTCTTCCTGACTTCCGACAGTATTATGGTTCAGGATGTCAGATATGGCATCCAGTCTTTGTTGGCGTTTGTTCATTCCTGATAGCGACGTGCGCCGTCTGACACCACTATGGGGTAAATCTTGGGCTCGTGGCCGTAGCGCTCTTTGAAACGGCTGGTAACGGTATCGATGAAGTTGTCGTATATGTCGTCGCGCACGAGGTTGACGGTGCAGCCGCCGAAGCCGCCGCCCATGATGCGTGAACCGGTGACGCCACATTCCTTGGCTATGTCGTTGAGGAAGTCGAGCTCCTCGCAGCTTACTTCGTAGAGTTTCGACAGGCCCTGGTGGGTCTTGTACATGCGGTCGCCTACGGTTTCGAGGTCGCCACGGTTGAGGGCGTCGCATACATCAAGCACACGTTCCTTTTCACCTATAACGTATTCGGCGCGCATGTAGTCTTCCTGGCTTATTTCGTCCTTGGCAGCGTTAAGCATATCCATGGTAGCATCGCGGAGGGTCTCCACGCCGAGTTTGCGGGCTACACGTTCGCAGCTTTCGCGACGCTTGTTGTAGGGAGAGTCTACGAGCTCATGCTTCACGCGTGAGTCTACAAGCACCAGCTTGTAGCCGTCGAGACGGATGGGGAAGTATTCAAATTCGCCTGAGCGGCAGTCAAGACGCATGATGTAGTCCTTCTTGCCGTGAACTGAAGCAAACTGGTCCATGATACCGCAGTTTACACCGCAGTAGTTGTGTTCGGTCGACTGTCCGATCTTGGCCAGTTCCATGCGGGGGAAGCGATTGTCATTGAAGAGGTCGTTGAGAGCGTTGGCAAAGCAGCTTTCGAGAGCGGCTGAAGATGACAGACCAGCTCCTAAGGGTACATTGCCGGCAAATACGGCGTCGAAGCCTTTTACCACACCACCGCGCTTGATGATCTCGCGGCATACACCGAATACGTAGCGTGCCCACTGTTCCTTGGGAGCATCCTCCTCGTTAAGGCCGAACTCGCAGGAGGCGTCCATGTCGATAGAGTAGAGGCGTACTACACCGTCAGTACCATTGGGACGGATGTCAGCCATGATATATTTGTCAATAGCTCCGGGGAATACGAATCCGCCGTTATAGTCGGTATGCTCGCCTATAAGGTTGAAGCGGCCGGGAGCCACGTAGAGAATGCCTTCTCCGCCAAAGTGTTTGGCAAAGGCTTCTTCGATCATCTTTTTCATAATGAAGGGTAGTATGAATATTAGTTTAAAGTTTTTTGTTTACAAGTCTCGGAGGGAGAGAGATGTTCGGCGTAGTGAAGGCAGTCGGTCAGTGAGGATGACAGCCTCTTACGCACCCTGCAAAAGTAAGTACTTTTCTGTATGATGACAAATTTTTTTGGCAAGATTATACAGTTAAGTTCTGTATAATTATTCAAACCGTTATATTTGCACTCATGCAATATAAAGTTTACCCTGTGGGTGAGGACACGATACGTGTGCCTGTGCCCGAAAGTTACCGCGATTGTTTTGAACTGATACGTTCCGACTCTTTCCGCCACAACGGTCGCCACGATTCACTGCTCCGTATATGGCTATCGGGATTCTCGCGTACAAGCGTAGGATTCGCCTTCTGGTTCCGGCTGGCTCAGCATCGTAAGGGATGGTTCCGGTTGCCGGCCAAATTCATGGTGGGCCGCTATAAGCGAGGCTACGGGCTGCTTATACCTGAGAAGACCACGATAGGCTACGGGCTATACATACAGCACTGCTGCGGCACGGTAATCAACCGCAATGCCGTGTTGGGCAACAATGTCAACATAGGTCAGTTCACCACCATCGGATCAAATGTTGACGGTAAGGCTCCCATAATAGGTGATAATGTCTATATAGGTCCGGGAGTAAGCATTGTCGATGACGTATGCATAGGCTCGGGAGCCTGTATCGGGGCCGGTGCGGTAGTGGTCAAGGACGTACCTCCCGGCGCGGTTGTGGGTGGCGTTCCTGCTCGTCCCCTCAATACCTCTCCCCATCCCGAATACATACGCCATCCCTGGCCGTTGTAACCTCCTAAGGGGTTGGATTATTGGTCATGTGACTCAAGGAGATTGTAGCGTAGTATGCGGTCGGAGACCTTGCGGGCATTGAGCAGGGAGTTTCTTATTGCGGGTGCCAGTGAGGTGGTGTCACCTTCGAGAGCACCGTATGAATTGACTGCCACTCCGGGGTGGGAGGGGCTGAGTATATCGGTGCCCATACCGTGCCAGGGGTAGCTGTCAAAGCCCAATGCATGGAGCAGAGTGGGGTAGATGTCAATCTGGCCTACCACGCTGTCGTGACGGCCGCCACGCGGGGCATTGGCAATGATGAGAGGTACATGCTGACGGGGATTGACGTATGGAAGCTGTGAGGCAAGCGCTGTCCGGTAGTCGGCAAGTCCTTCGTGGTCGCCGGTGATGACTACGAGCGTACGGTCGTAGTCGCTGCGTGATTGCAGGTAGTCGAGCAGTATGCCGAGTCCTTCGTCGGTATAGTGTGCCACGGTGAGATAGCGCCGTGCCACTTCGGGATAGTCGCCCTCCAGACGCAGATTGTCAAGCTCTTCGTTGAGAATAAAGGGATTGTGACCCGAATAGGTGACGAGCTGTACGAGAGCCGGTTTTCCTTCGGGAAATACTTCTCCGGCGCGCATCTTTTCGGTGACCTGACGCAGGAATGAACGGTCGCCGAGTTTCAGCCGGTATCCGCCGGCCTGTTCCTCCATGACCCAGTCCTGCTTGGTTAGCAGGGTATCGACGCCGAAGGATGAGGCTACGGCGGCCTGATTCCACACCACCGGTTTGTCAACGGTGAGCAGGTAGTTGCGGCCGCCCCTTTCGGCCAGGGCGTGATTGAGGGTATAGTAACGGTTGAAGGGCACCTTCATGCTGTATACGCCTCGCTCCATGGGCAGCATGCCGGCATTGATTATGAGCTGTGCGTCGATACTGCGTCCCGGTCCAACCTGCGACACTACGTGGGGCACATAGAGAGTGGTACTGTCGGCTACAAGTTTATTGAGATTGGGCGTTATCTCTTTTCCCTCGAGTGTGAGGCCTATAGGCCAGCTTTCGAGGGACTCGCACATGACTATAACTACAGAGGAGTAGTGGTGTGATATCAGTGAATCAGGTACTGTAGTGGCCATGTGATTATCAAGCCAGTTTCTTACCATGGCGCGGTCTGCATCCGTAGGTGTCGCGCTGTCGGTAAGGTAATCGTGGATGAGTGAACCGGCGACGGTATACATAGGCACTCTCATCGAATGGTGGTGGCAGTTCTCGAGGTCTTCCCATGCCTGACGCAGACCTCCACGCATGGCAAGGAGTATGGTGGCCACAATGCCGATACTCAGTAGATAAGACATATAAGGGCCGAATGTAGCTGAGGCGTGGCGAGGGCTGTAACGGCGTATCGTAGTGTTGCTTCGTGGCGTGCGTCCGAAGATGACAGCGAGGATGAAAATGAGAGGAAAACCTATGTCGGCGAGGCGAAGCGAGTCGGTGACCGATGAAGTGAAGTCGCTCAGATTGCCTGCGAGTACGTAGCTCTCCAGAGGTATGGCATTGAAGTATGTGCGGCTGTATATGAGATTACATTCGAGCCACACACAGACGGCTGCAAGCAGTATGCCCTGAATCCATCTGCGTCCCCATACCAGTATCGGCATAGAGAGCAACAGCGATATCGCCGCGGCGTTGACGTAGGTCTCCGCACGTGAAAAGGAGGTGAATGTCGTAGCCATACACCACTCTATGTCAAACCATATAAAGCATAGGAACATAGCCAACGCCCATATCCACCGGCGGCGCTGGAATGGGGTGGTGGAAAAAATGCGGGAAAGTATGGAGTATCGTTTAGTCATTGTAAAAAGAAGCGGTTAGTAGTTACGGGGGCGCAAGTTAGGAAGTTCCTACGGATTTCGCAAGCAGATTTTTTCGTACTTTTGCAGAAAAGTAAGTCTTATGAATTGCTTGAACAAATCTTCATTAAGATATATGCGCCTTCTGGTAGGAGTCGTGGCAGGGCTTTTGCTCGTGGCGTGCGCCAATATGGGCCGTCCGGAGGGTGGCCCGCGCGATGAGACTCCGCCGGTATTTCTGCGCAGTAATCCCGGACAGGGAGCTTTGAATGTCACCTCGCCGCGAGTCAATCTTTATTTCGATGAGAATATAGCTCTTGACGATGCGATGTCAAAGGTGGTAGTGTCGCCGGCTCAGATAACGCCCCCGTCGGTCAGTGCCAATGGCCACCGTATAACGGTGGAACTGCGCGACTCATTGAAGCCTAACACTACTTACACCATTGACTTCTCCGATGCCATCAAGGACCTCAATGAGGGAAACGTGCTCGATGGATTTGCCACGGACTTCTCTACGGGCGATTATATTGACACACTTCAGATATCAGGTATGGTATTTCAGGCCGAAAATCTCGAGCCTGCGCAGGGTATGCTCGTAGGGGTATACAGCAATCTGTCGGATACGGCGCTGACAACCCTTCCTATGGAGCGTATCACCAAGACCAATCAGCTCGGACAGTTTACCCTGCGCAATCTCAAGGAGGGTACCTATCGTATATTCGCCATCAATGACGTGAACCGCGACTATAAGTGGGATCGCTCTGAGAATGTGGCCTTCTATGACTTGACTGTGACTCCCGAGGCAACTCCGGCTACGTATAATGATACACTCGTTGCCGTTGACGGCACTGATTCCATAGTGGAGAAGGCCATGACGCGTTATCTGCCCGATGATATACTTCTTACGTGGTTTAACGAGGACTATAAGGCGCAGTATCTGACCAAGTATGAGCGCAGTGTGCGTAATAAACTTTACTTTGAATTCGCTGACCATTCTGACACTCTGCCCGAGATTCGTATTATAAACGGGCCGCGCGCCGGTGAATCGATTGATCGCTGGGCGGTGCTCAACGGGTCGGCCACGCGCGACACTCTCGAATACTGGATACGCGACTCGCTGATTATCAATATGGACTCGGTGCTCATAGAAGCACGCTATCTTCGCACTGACTCTCTTGACCTCCTGTCGTGGACTACTGATACTCTCAAGATGTTCATGAAGGCGCCCAAGAAGAGCCGCAAGAATAAGGATAAGGAAGAGGAGAAGCCTGTGGCTGAAGCCGACACTCTCGCAACAGATTCCGTGGCTGAGCTACCTATAGAGTTTTTCAAGTTGTCGTCACGTCTCGGAGGTACCATAGATATGACTCAGTCTATAGTGATAGAGACTACGGAGCCGATAGACCGTTTCGACCCCAATGCCGTGCATCTTGACTATATGGAGGACTCGGTGTGGATAGAGATAGAGCGTCCGCAACTCGCATTCCCCATCCCCACGCGACCTATGATTCTGAGGGGTGAGTATGAGTGGACACCCGGAGCACGCTATAGGCTGAGGGTTGACTCGGCCTCAGTATATGGTATGTATGGCACGTGGAATGCACCGCTTTCTATGGAGTTTGCAGTAAAGAAGGCCGAGGAATATTCCTCGCTTACGCTCGACATAAGCGGCCTTGACGGACGCAGTGCCGTGGCGCAGATGCTCAATAGCAGTGATGCAGTGATACGTACTGCCCCGGTTGTCAATTCACGCGTCACATTCCCCTATGTTAACCCCGGCACATATTATGCCCGCCTGTTTATTGACGGTAATGACAATGGCAGGTGGGACACCGGCAACGTGGCCGACTCGATTCAACCTGAGGAGGTGTATTACTACCCCAAGAAATTAGTGCTGAGACAGAATTGGGATGTCGAGCAGTCGTGGAATATTACCGAACTGCCTGTAGATCAGCAGAAGCCTGAGGATATCAAGAAGAATCGTCCTAAACCCAAGAAGGGGCAGAAGACCACCAATCGCACTGACGAGGATGACGAGGATGAGGATGATTACTTCATGCCCGGAAATAGTCGAAACAATGGTAATAATCGCCTGAATAATTCCGGTAATAGAAATCTGCCCTATAGTCAGGGGTCAGGACGTTTCTCCACTATGTCGCGCTATTGATCAAAGAAAAGATGATTATGAGTCACGAGATACTTCCCGAACCTACTCTGCGCCGCCTCCCATGGTATCTGGCCTATGTGAGTTTGCTCCACTCGCGCGGAGTAGAGTATGTGTCGTCTACCGCTATTGCGCGGGAGCTTAATGTCGATGCCTCGCAGATAGCCAAGGATCTGTCATTTCTCAGCATCAGGGGCAAGACACGCATCGGCTATGAAGTGGCCGAACTGGAGAAGGAATTGAAGGATTTCCTGGGGTTTGATTCGCGCCATAATGCAGTAATCATGGGTGTAGGGTCACTGGGAGCCGCGCTTATCAGCGACTCGGGACTTGCCCGTTACGGACTTAATGTAGTGGCCGGATTTGATGTTAACCCTCGGCTCATAGGGAGTACAATCAATGGTATACCGGTGTTCTCTCCCGAGGAGTTGCCTGAGCGTCGCGAGGAGTTCAACGCAGAGATAGGTATCATTACTGTGCCTGTGGAGGTCGCTCAAGGTGTGGCCGATGATATGGTGGCTGCGGGAATACGAGCGTTGTGGAATTTCACTCCCGTGCGCATACGCACTGCCGAAGGTATAGCCATAGAAAATACCTCGATATATGCCCATCTGGCCGTTATGTACAATAGGCTTGATGACCTCCGCGGATATCGCAAGTGATTTATATATAATGTAAATATCGACAAATGAAGATAATAGCTTTCAGACGTTCCGTGGGCGCTCCTGTCACCATTCCTCCCGAGATAGATATTATGCCCGATTCGGCTATGACCGTGGCAAACAGGCCTCTGTTTCTCCCCGACTTTGCGCCGGAGTGGGAGGGGGTGGTGGCTCCGGCTTTCCGCATAAGCCGTCTGGGCAAAGAAATCGGGCGTAAATATGCCTCGCGTTACTATGATGCTGTAACTTTGGCACTGCGGATATCACCTGTAGGAATTCCTTGTAGTGACTCGGCGGTTATGAAGGCCTTCGACAGTTGTATAACCCTTGGCCCGTGGCAGCCTCTGCCATCCTCGGATAACAAGTCATTGGAAGAAGCTTCTTATGATATAAAGTGGCAGGATCTATCCACCATCCTTACCAACGGCGAACTGTGTATTAATGAGGCCATAGAGGCTGTTAGCCACTACTGTACCTTCAAGACCGGTGATGTAGTGATACCCCTCGAACTCCGTCCGGCATTAGCTCTTCGTCCCGACTCCACATTCACAGCTTCAATCAATGGCGCAGAGTTTACTGTAAAAATCAAGTGAACGAACGTTTTGAGCCTTTACCGAATAGTTCTATATATCATAAATAATTATGAACGAACTAAGATGGGTTATATAAGTAAGTCGTAAAAAAAGACTTACTTCATTTTTAAAATAATTTGTGGATTTAATTAATAAACTTAGGGCTACGAAGCGGTAATGCTGCGTAGCCCTAAGTTTATAGTGGAATGGGAGGGGGATCAGATGATGCTGTTCTTCTTGGTCCACTCTACGATTTCGGGGATATAGCCGAAGGCGAGTCCGGTGCAGGTATCGGCACAGCCGTAGTAGATGGCTATGCGGCCTGTCTCGGGATCGTGGAGCGAGGCACAGGGGAAGGTCACGTTGGGTACATCGCCTGTGAGCTCATAGATGGTCTGGGGTGACAGCAGATAGGGACCGCTGCGGGCCAGTACCTTCCAGGGTTCGTTGAGGTCAAGCAGGGCTGAGCCGAATGAGTAGACATAGCCGTTGCATGAGCGGAGCACACCGTGGTAGATGAGCAGCCATCCCTCTGAAGTTTCGATGGGCACGGGGCCGGCACCGATTTTCATGCACTGCCATGCGCTATCCTCAAACTTGGCGGGTGACATCACGTGGCGGTGGCGTCCCCAGAATTCGAGGTCGGGTGATTCGCTGTAGAATATGTCACCGAATGCGGTGTGGCCGGTGTCACTGGGGCGTGACAGCATAGCGAAGCGGCCGTTGATTTTGCGGGGGAACATCACACCGTTGCGGTTGTAGGGCAGGAAGGCGTTCTCTACCTGATGGAAGGTCTCGAAGTCCTTGGTCCATGCCACACCGATGGTGGGGCCGAAGTATCCGTTACACCAGGTTACGTAGAATGTGTCGCCTATCTGTGTCACACGGGGGTCGTAACGATATTCCACGCGTGCCACTTCAGGGTCGGCACCTTCCATGGGCACGTCGCGCTCGTCGATGTCCCAGTTTATGCCATCCTTTGAGAAGCCTACATGCATGCGCATGCGGCGGTTGGTGTCGTCAACACGAAATACTCCCGCGAAGTTGTATTCGCCCTTCTTGAAGGGCACGACGGCGGAGTTGAAGATGCTGTTGGAGGTGGGCAGCAGATTACGGGGAATCACGGGGTTGGCCGAGTATCTCCATAAAATGTCATGAGCACCTTCGGGGCGGTCCTCCCAGGGCATGTTGGGCAGGGGGGCGCCGCTGATCTTAAGTTCCTTCATTTCGATAGAAATTGTAGTTGCTATTGGTTGTTCTGTCGGGAATGTAAACGGTTGAGTGTTATTCCAGCCGCTTACTTATCAGAAATTGTTGTTGTCAATGAGTTCTTCTTTTGCCACTTCGGCCACGGGTGATGAGGCTATGGCTTCAGCAGCTCCGGCGCCACGCACGGCACGCAGTTCGGCCACGATATCGTCAATACGGCGGGTTGTGAGCGGATATGCCCAGATGACGAATACACCTATGAGGGATATGGCTGCGGGGATGAGCGATATGAGGGCCCACAGGCAGCTGATGGCACTTGCAGGCTGCACTACAGCCGCAGGGTCCATGCCGAGCTTCTGGGCGGCATCGGGAGTGATGTAGCCGAAAGCATCGAGGAGCCACAGCACGGCTGCGCCACCAAAGGCACCGCCGAATTTCTGAGCCATGGATGAGGAGGAGAATATCAGACCGGTAGAGGCGGTCTTGAAGCGCAGTTCGGCGTAGTCGCTTACGTCGGCATACATGGACCATACAAGAGGCGACATGATACCGGTGAGCACCGAGATGATAATCTGGAGCAGGAGCATCACCCACATACCTGCCTGAGAGTCGACGGGCAGGGCTATGAATGAGAAGTAGAACAGAAGGGAGAATATCACGAGACCTACGTTGACCAGCATGAAGGTGGTCTTTTTGCCTATGACGTTGCAGATGGGTACGGTGAGACCTACACCTACCATGTTGGCTATCTCGCCCACGCCGAGGAAGAGTCCAGAGAAGAAGAGGAATGATGCACCGAAGAAGAGAATATGTGCGTCGGCGGGGATGATTGAGCTGAAGAAGAAGGCCACGGTAGCTCCGCGTACGGCTCCGAAGAGGTTGAAGCACATGGTGGCGGCGATGAGTATCCACCAGGGTGAGTTCTTGAACAGGCTGCGGAAGTCTGAGCCTATGGATACGGTAGAGGTGGTGAGCACATGCTCGCGGGTGAGCTTGAAGCAGCAGAGGAAGAGCAGGAAGCAGCCGGCAGCTATGACTACCATGGCGGCTTGCCATGATGAGGCTACGGAGAAGCCGCATGACTCCTCAAACCATCGGCACATGGGTTCCCATGAGAAGAGTGATATGAATGAGCCGCCGTAGGCGAAGAACATACGGTAGGATGAGAATACGGTCTTTTCCTTGGAGTTGTCCGTGACCACACCGAGCATAGCGCCGTAGGGCACGTTGATACCCGTATATACAGTCATCATGAGTACATAAGTGACGTATGCCCACACGAGTTTACCGGCATAGCCCCAGTCGGGGGTGGTAAACAGCAGTATGCCGCAAATGGAGAAGGGAGCCGCCATCCACAGCAGGTAGGGACGATACTTGCCCCAGCGCGTATTGGTGCGGTCAGAAATAATACCCATCATGGGGTCGGACACTGCATCCCAGAGGCGGGTGACGAGCACCAGCACACCGGCGTCAATGAGCGAGAGTCCGAAGATGTTGGAATAAAATATGGGAAGATAGTATGAAAATATCTTCCAGAACATCGATGAGGACATGTCACCGAATCCGTATCCGATTTTCTCCGATAGTTTTGCCATTGCCGAAGTGGTATAAGATTTTATAAGACGGGGGATAGGCAGGTTGCAAAGATTGGTCTGTCAGCCTGCATGATTATTTGAGATGATTGGGTTGTTTAGGTAAACAGTGGTACTCCGGAGCGGAATCGAACCGCTATCTAAGGTTTAGGAAACCTCTATTCTATCCGTTGAACTACCGGAGCATGATTAGATACACTGCAAAATTAATCATTTATTTTGTAATTTTGCTGTCCTAATAACCATTAAGAGGTTTACCCTATTTATTATGCTTAAGTTCAGACACATCGCTATCGCATTTCTTTCGCTCGTGGCATCTATTCAGATATGTAGTGCTTCCTCTACGGAGTTTGTTGACCGGGCACGTCCGTCAAAGATAGTCGAAGTGGGAGTACACGCGCTCGTAGGTGGCAGTTATATTACGGATAATTACGCCAACTGTTTTCCCGAAATACGTCAGGCCAACTCCAATATGGGTGTGGCTTACGGCGCGGGCGCTGGTGTGACGCTGATGCTCCGCGAGTATTTCGGTTTCGGCACAGAGCTTAACGTCGTGGCCAATCATCAAAACATAAATGTGTTCACCACTGACGCCGAACTGAGCAGTGCCTCCAATATATATCTGCGCAACAGCTATGTGTACGGCAATATCCCGGTGTTCGCTTCGTGGCGCTTCAACGTGGCCTCTACCGTGCGGTGGGTGCTTGACGCCGGTGTGTTCTACTCCTATGGCCTGAGCGGCAATCAGCGTCAGACCATCTATCGTGCCGGCCTCAATGCCCTGGATCAGATGGTGTATAATATCAGTGAGTTCAAGACGGATTTCTTCAAGAGTCTTGACACATTTCAGAATGCCTTCCACCGCAGCAATATGGGTATACACCTCGGCTCCTCACTGGTGTTCAGAAATCATTTCGTGATCGGTGGGCGCGCTCAGTTCGGTCTGCGCAATATGGCCTATGTATATAATGGCATCACCACTCCCAGCATGCATAGTATTAACTTCACCTTTCGCCTCGGCTGGCGATTCTGACCTCGCCTGACGATATATACGACAATGGATAATAACATCATATCAGGTTTTGGCGGTGTGGCTGACAACAGTGCGCCGTTTACGGTTGATTTCACTAAAGCCGAGCTTCTTGACCGTAGCGGGTCGACATGTGATGCGTATGAGGCTACCGTGCAGCGTCGCCGTGTGTTTGTCAAGAGGCTTAAGGCCGAATATCGCGACAACCCTCTCTATCGCGCTGCCTTCGATAAGGAGTATGATCTGGGGGTGTCGCTCAGTCATCCGTCACTGCCTCGCTACGTAGGGTATGGCGAAGACTATGTGGTGATGGATTTTATCGAGGGTGACACGTTGGCCGATCTGATTCAGCGCGGTGACAGCAGGCTGAGGGATAGGAAGTTTGTCAGAAGGCTTCTGTCGGAGCTCATTGATGTGGCGGAGTATCTCCACAATCGCAACGTGGTGCACTGCGATATCAAGGCTGACAACATTATGATATCGCCCTACAGCAATCGTCCCGCCACACTTATCGACCTTGACAAGGCTTATTCTCCATGGCTTGACTCCACGCATGGCAATGCCGGGAATTACGGATGTGACTCTTGTGCCGATGGCGCGATTGATATCAAGGGCATAGGCATGATTGCCTCCAAGCTCGGCATGAAGCGAATAGCCGATGCTTGCGATGCTGGAACTATGTCGTTGGAGTCGCTCGGGGAGTTGACTCGCAAGGGGGATAGGTCGCTGAGGTGGATATTGCCGGCGATTGGCATAGCAGCGTTAGCTGCGGGTGTTATCGGCCTTATACTTCACTCTGTGCCTGAAGTCACTCCTGAAGCAGTTTCAGAGGTTGCCGGGTCTGACTCTATAACCGTTGCTACGGTAGCTGATGCGTCAGCATCGGGGGATAGCGCCCGCGCGGCAGCAGGCGAGCATCCGTCGGGACCTCTTACGAAGGCGATGGAGCAGGGTATTGACCCTGATTGGATAGCATCGCTGATAGCTAAAAAAGTGACGGAGTATAGAGTGCGTCAGAAGGAGATTCTGAGTATACTGGAGTGTGACACCATATCGGTGGGTGACAAAAGGACGGCCATCATGGACTGGGTGGGTGAGTATGGTATGCCGGCCTATGATTTAATCCATCCGGCAGTGTCGCACTATTACTACATGTCAGAGCTTGAGGTACAGACTGCTGTGAGAAGTCACCCGGCCTGGATACGCCTTGAGGGGGAAGGAAGGGATTTCATAGAAAGGTTGATCTATTGGAATCCTGTAGAATCTCAACACTCGTCAGACCGCCACGTTTCGCAGCCTGATACGGTCCGAGATGACACCCTTCGCGCTCCACGTCACTGACCATCAGCTCGAACCCTACGTAGAATCCGGCTATCATCAGCCTGTCGCCCGCAAGCAATTTGCTGCCGCACGACTCCTCGGCTACATACTTGTTTTCACCCAGATACCGGAGCACAAGAGTGCGATTGGGATCGTAAGTAATCTGTATGCGTTCGCCGGGCTCGAGATCGGCCGAATCGATACTATCCACCATCCTGAAATCAGATATCTCGCAGTCTTCGCCCAGATCCTTCGCCATAAGTGGATAATCGGCGTAGCCAAGGTAACGGGCTATGATATCCAGCGACGCACGTCGGGGCTGTGCGGCTCCCTTGACAAACCCGAGCATACGCTTAAGGGTAGTAGTGCCCAGTGTCTGTCCCGTAGCCTCCTGAATAGCCAGTGCGAGCGCCTCGCACTGTTGGGGATACTCCAGAGGGGAGCCGAACCGCTCCATGACTTTCTCTCTTATCCTCTCGTTAATCATGACTGAAAATGTAGCGTTGTGGGTGTGGATGAGTTACTTTAGTTACTTTATGCAAAAGTAACAACTCTCGCTATAGCCCGCAAGAGCATAGAATGCCATGTGGTGGCCTACCCGGTAAGTGAACGGAGTGAACGCCTTTTTGCTTTGTCATTAGGAGGAAACTCCGCAACTTTGCGAGGCAAAAGTCGGGCGACAGCAACGATACGAGCCGGTGGGATATGCCGAGGCATGTCTCATAGAACAACTGAATAAAATTTGTCCGTGATTTTTTTAACAGTCAGGACATCGTAAGATGTTTGGTTGCTTAAAAAGAATTGCTTACATTTGCAGCAATCCGCTTAAAAGCGGTGCAAAATAAAGACATATATTAAACACGAAAGTGTCTTACTGATTCTCAAGAGTCAAAAGTGTGGAAGCTTAGAGACTAAAGATGAGGAGCGGAAGACACTCTCGCGCTGTATACTTTACGGCGTGGGAGTGCTATATCTACCCCAATTCTTTAGAGGCTTCTTCCACCGCCTGACTCTATTGGGATAGGATAGCGGCTCCCACGCTTTCGTCATTTCTAACCCCCTCTTTCCTCCCGGAGCCGGAAAGACCGAGACCGCCACGCCGGCCTCCGGAAAAAGTATTTTTTTTTGACAAGCAGGAAAGTTTTTTAATTATAGCTATAGATGAATAGCCCGTCATTACAAAAATATTGTAATGAAATGCCTTATGGCCACTGCCGTTAGTGAATAAAAGTAATAATCCAATCTCGTTATTATAATCCCATGAATGTATTTAAAAAGCAAATGTCGTTAGCAACTTGTCAAAACCAGGATGAGCGAATGCTGGCTGAGAAAATCTTTCAGGCACTTGACAGGAATGTTATTGACTATGAACCGTTGGCGATATCTTTATCTGACCTTGAAATAGAGAAGTTTATCCCCTCCGGACTTATCTCAGAATTCTTGAAACAAGTAAATGTCAGATTGCTAAGACAATCAGCCGTAATTTTTGATCTATATATCCCCTCAAAAAGATGGGTCACGAATTTTACAGAGGCGACAGCCAAGTGTGATGATTATCAGGAGTATCTTGAGGGGGCGGTATTATTGTCAGTGTCACGCTTTATGTCTACCGTATATGGTAATCCTGTCCTTGACCTCATAGCGATTGGCGACACAAAAACCAGTCTTAAGGCTATTCTCTGCCAAGCGGTGAAAGCATGGTTGAAGAAGAATCAGATCACTCATCCTCTTGATGATGTGTCCGAACTGCGTTGTCCCGGTGAGACAAAAGGAACTTGCATCCTGCCACATGATAGTGTGGACGCATTCATCACATGTATAAAGAAATAATGCCTATAACGTAATATACTTTAGTTTAACGAAAAGAATTTTTATAGAAGTTTTATTTTTATTATTAATTATCATTATTATTATGAAAAAGCTTTTGTTTTTGATTGTGACTGTTTTTGTATGTAGTTTTGCTGCATATAGTCAGGATTTACCTGAGAGTTGGGATAAAATGTATATGAATGGGGGACAATTTGAGTACTGTTCAACATCTTTTAAAGCATCAGGTGCAGAAATTACAATTACATTACTTAAAGAGGAGATGAATGTAGAGTATATTGGAAAGTCTTTGGGAAATCAAGTTTCAATGGACTTTAATGGTGTCATAGTTAATGGCGAGCTCTCGGAGTTGGATAAAACATGGTCATTCACTATACCCTATAGCAAAGAATTTGAGGAAGCTCTTGCAAAGACGACTTCAGGCTTGGTGAGAATCTCTTTCAAAGGAAATGAAGGTTCTGTTGTTACTCCATTTAGCGGTAAGGCTGTAAAAGAAATGAACCAGGCCGTAGTCTGGGCTAGAGAAAATAGTTTTTAATAAATAGTTATGAAGATTATAAAAAAAATGGCCGGAAGTATTCTTCCGGCTTATTGCCTTGTATGTCTTCATGCAGTGGGATTTGCTGCAGAAGATGAAACAACGACAATATTTTCATTACCTTCTGTAGAAGTTGTTGATGAGGTGTATGACCATTTGTTACGACCGCTTGTTGATGTACCAGAGGCTACTGAATTCGACTTTAATGCTTGTCGTGATATATTTTTGAAGTATTCCACTGAGAGTGAACTTAAAGCTGATAGTCTATATCTTAAGGCGCAAACTATGGAACGTCAGGATAAGACTGAGGCTATTCGTTTATATAAAGAGGCATCTGAAATGGGACAGGCGCATGCTGCATATCGTTTGGCACAGATATATAACAATGGAATGAAAAATGATTGTGATCCTGCGTATCAGTATTATGAAAAAGCAGGCCATTTAGGTTTACCTGCCGCATTGTATATTGCTGCAACCCATAAGCAGAGTAAGCCACAAAAATTTATAGACTATATCAGGCAGGCATCCAGTGTAAATTATCTTCCTGCTGTAGAGTATCTAACACAGGAGGCTATAGATGATTATCGTAATCTCTATCGTGAAAACTTAAGGGTCAAGACAAAGTTAAATAGGGCTAGAGATAAAGCGTATAGTATGGTAAAAAGGGCTACCGAACTAGGATCTTCTAAGTCGAAACATTTTCAACAGCAATTAGATAAATTAAAATGAAATTGATACAGAGATTGACTTTAATAGTTTGTTTCATGCTCTTGTGTGGAACTACTTTTTCTGCAGCGCAAACTCAATCCGAAGTAGATCGAATAGTATCACTTGGTAAGCAGGCTGAGAGACAGTATGATTATGCTTCGGCAAGTAGATTGTATCGTATTGCGGCTGGATTTGGAAATGCAGAGTCGGCATTCCGACTGTATGTAATGTGTCGCTATGACTATGTGCCTAACAGTGACAATGAGTGGCTGGAATGGCTCAAAAGAGCAGGAGATCTTGGCGATGATGAAGCAAACTATAAATATTGCTTAATTATACTTAAGGGAGGTCGAAGTTCGCGTAGTGATCACTATTCTTGTGAAGAGCGTATTGAAAAATTAGCGAAAAAAGGCCATAGGCAAGGTATGGTCTTATATGGCGACTATCTTATGACCTATGATACAAAAGAAAAGGCTATGGTATGGTATAAGAAAGCTGCTGCAAAGGGTGAGGTATATGGTGCACTTAATGCAGGTTATTATTCATCCAATAAGGTGGAGCAAAGAAATTACTATAATCAGGCCCTACGTATAAATCCACGTTCGGCAAAGGAGTTTTTTGCTCAGAAACATGTAATGTTTAAACCATAAATCGGGTTATAAATATGAATCTATTTAAAGTTTTAATTGCCGGGGTTATTGCGTCGCTATTGTTGATTACACCAGAATATTTAGATGCCCAGACGCGTAATGGCAAGGGTACAACTAAAGTCTTGACGGGTCTACCAAAAGCGTTGCAGCCACGTCCTCTTGGTCCCGGGCAATTTAAGTCCGGTAATCTAATATATACCGTCGTTAAGGGTTCGAATGAAACAGAGGTTTCTGTTGTTGCGGGTAGTAAATTATCGGGAATTGTGAAGATTCCTGCACAAGTTTCGAATGCAGGTAAGGCTTATAAAGTAACGTTTATTCCCAATGGTGCGTTTAGTAACTGTAACATTACGCGATTAGTCTTGCCAAAATCCTTAAAGGTAATTGATAGAGGGTCGTTTAATGGTGTAGAAGCTATAGAAGTACCAGATATAGCAATGCTTTGTAATATCAGGCATCTTACGAATGAGGGTCTTCATGTGCCAATCTATGTTAATGGCAATCTTGTTAAGGATTTGATTATACCTTCAGGAGTAAAGTCGATTTCAGACTTTGCATTTATGAATGCGCGTAAGGTTCGTTCTGTTACCATACCAGCTGGTGTTGAATATATAGGAAAAGGTGCTTTTGGAGGAATGACTGATTGTGTTAAAGTTACGATAGAAGATTCCTCGGAGCCTTTAGTTTTTGAAAATGGTAATTTCTCTTTGTCAAAGCTTGATGAAGTCTATGTCGGACGAGATATTGAATATAGCGATGATGAAAAAACGTTTCCTCCTTTTTATAAGCAAAGAAATCTTTCTGTCGTAGAATTTTCAAAATATGTAACTTGCATTCCTAGGGAGTTCCTTAGTCGTTGTATAATTGGTGAGATAAGGTTTCAAGAAGGTTCTGAATTAGGCTCAATTGGTGAATATGCGATGAGCTTCTGTAAGGTTTCTTCACCACTTATTTTCCCGGAATCAGTTAAAATGATTGATAAAGGAGCCTTAAGTTTTGCTGGTATGAATAATCTGTCTTTTCCCGGTTTGATATTTATTGGAGAATATGCTTTACAAAATTCAAATTTCATAACAGCTGATTTCGGTACAGAATTAGCTGAAATATCAAAAGATGCATTTAATACATTCGGTGCACAAACTTTGATCATACCAGCAAGTGTCTCAACTGTTTCTGATCGAATATTTCAATATGCAAAAATTGATAAGTTGGATATCAGACCCGTTGATAATCCAGGTGGAGCTGCTGAAAAGTTGGTTGAATTGTTTGACAAGGAACAGTAGTAAATGAGTCGATACTGTAAATGAAACTTCGTTTATATTCAGGTTTATCTTAATCACTAAATATCCCAGAGTTGGATTGCATGATTGATGCAGTTCAACTCTTTTTTGTTGATAGACAGGAGGGTGGTAAGTGTGATTTATGTAAATTTGCAGTGGCACTGAAATTGCATAAATTTAGAGAATAGTTATAAGGATAAAGCAACTGCGGTGTGTCAGAGGGGTTCTGACACACCGCAGTGTTTGATATGATATAGAAGCGAGGGATTATTCGCTTACTACTTCGAAGGGGATTTCCACGCTTACTTCCTTGTGGAGCTTGATGGTGGCGGTGTAGTTGCCTACTTCCTTCACAGATTCCTTGAGCACGATGAGCTTGCGGTCGATGTTGTGGCCGAGCTTTTCGAGGGCTTCTGCGATCTGGATGGCGTTAACAGAACCGAATACGGTGCCGGTTGAGCTGGTCTTGGCGCCGATGGTGAGTGATACACCTTCGAGTGCCGCGGCAGCTGCTTCTGCGTCGGCCTTGATCTTAGCGAGCTTGTGGGCGCGCTGACGCTGGTTTTCAGCGAGAACCTTGAGGGCTGATTCGCTGGCGATGACGGCTTTGCCGGTAGGGATGAGATAGTTGCGGCCGTAGCCTGCCTTCACCTCTACCACGTCGTCCTTATAACCGAGGTTGGAAATGTCTTCCTTAAGTATGATCTTCATAATTGATGTTCCTGAGTTAAATATGGTGAGTGATGGGTGAGGTTGATTACTTCATCAGGTCGGTTACGTAGGGCAGGAGGGCGAGGTGACGAGCACGCTTCACGGCCTGGGCTACGCGACGCTGGAATTTCAGTGAAGTGCCGGTGATACGACGGGGAAGGATTTTGCCCTGTTCGTTGAGGAACTTCTTGAGGAATTCGGGGTCTTTGTAATCGATATACTTGATACCGCTGCGCTTGAAGCGGCAGTATTTTTTCTTCTTCACGTCAACAGACATGGGAGTGAGGTAGCGGATTTCACTGTTGGGCTGTGCCATGGCTTAGTTTTCCTTTGCTTCTGATTCTACTTCGGTTGCGGTCACTTCGGCCTTGGGAGCGTTGCTCTTGAGGCTACGACGCTTTGCAGCGTATTCGGCGGCGTACTTGTCGAGACGGAAAGTCAGGAAGCGGAGCACGCGCTCGTCACGGCGATATGCGGTTTCGAGCTTCTTCACCAGTGTGGGTTCGCCATCAAATTCGAGAAGGGCATAGAATCCTGTTGACTTCTTTTCGATGGGGTAAGCGAGTTTGCGAAGACCCCAGAGTTCTTCATTCACAATGGTTGCACCCTGATCGGTGAGCACCTTTGCGAACTTTTCTACCGCTTCCTTCATCTGAGCGTCAGACAAAACGGGAGTTAAAATGAAAACGGTTTCGTACTTCATGTTGAGTGATACAATATGATTTGTTATGATTTTATGTGGTTTCGTAAAACCGGGTGCAAAGTTAAACTTTTTTGCCGTATTGTGCAAACCTATGACGCGTAAAGTGATAGCCCGTGGCGCAGAATGTGGCGTCGTTGGGGCGATCAGTTGGCCATCAAGGTGGTGAATGAGCCGGGAACTGACTCGACGGGTATGTAGCAGCGAGCAAACTGCTGTAGTAGCATGAGGGTTATCTGCTTGGGCCCGGGGGTGGTGTCGTCGGTAGTCGCCTGGCGACGTTCGGCTTGCGAATCGGTAAGCGATTGAAGTTCGGGAGTAGAGATATGTTCCATAGGCATTTTTTAACCTGAGGGCACGCCTCGGGTTGTTAATGAGGTTAGATGGATGAGGAGGATTGTAAATGAATGATGAATGGGTGAGGCGGCACGTGCCTCGGTGCGGGGCTCTCCCCGGCGTGGTGACGGCCGCTGTGTACGACGAGTGTACATGGTTTAAACGTAGCTGTAGGGGGTATTATTATATGCGTCGCGGGATAATGTGAGGGATAATTTTAGAAAATTCAGAAACTCAGAAAACTCAGACACCGGCTCTGCGCGTGGTGCGCGGGCCGGTGTCTGAGCTTACAATAATAACCAATCAAATCAATAATAACCAATCAAAAATCTTTTACCTTAGAATGTAGTCTTATCATTATGTTTTACCAATCAAATGTGTGTGGGTTGGAGAGAGAATATAATGTTTATTTGGGGGAGGGAGTATCAGTCGTGTCGTTCAATCGGGGGCAATGGCGGCGCTTAGCGATAGTCGGCGAAGCGTGTCTGGAGCTCCTGACGGGCGAAGAAGATGCGGCTCTTCACGGTGCCGAGGGGAAGATCCATCTTCTCGGCGATTTCGTTGTACTTGTAGCCGGCGACGTGCATCTGGAAGGGCACGCGGTATTTTTCGGGGAATTCGTTGATGGCGTTGAGAATCTCGCCTGCTGCGAATGAGCCTTCGGGAGTCTCGAGACCTGAATCCTGAGAGATGTTGAGGTGGTAGAGGTCCTCGGTCTGGTCGATCACAGTGGCCGAACGCGCAACACGGCGGTAGTTGTTGATGAAGATGTTGCGCATGATGGTGAACACCCAGCCCTTGAA
>JAAVDH010000016.1 GCA_014801865.1 Bacteroides sp.
CGACTTCAACTGCATTTCGTCGCTACTGATTGCTTCCATCAGATAGACCATCTCATGTGAAGCGAAATCAGGAAGCAGAACGTATAATATCTCGTTTTTTATCTCTACTGTCATTATAGGTTATTAGGAATCAATTACTCTTGAACGGAGAACGTTAGCGTCCCAATATCTCAAATACCTGAGAAGTGAAATGCCGGAATTCAGGACTGTAATGAATGTCATATCGTGTGCAGTGGGTTATATTCCCCTCCTGTGTCCCCATATCATAGCGGGTGGTTTCACCTGTGTCACCCTTGTAAAGCGTTACCTTGAAAATCGGGTAGTCGGTACGACCTGAAGCTTCCTCCTTAGACAGAACTATCTCATGAGTCTTTTCAACAAACAAGGAATCGGCAAGCGATACTAATTCTTGGGCGGTGGCTCCGGAAAGAGTACTGTCCGCTTTATTTTCACAACGGATCACAACATCCCCGCTATCTCTAATAATTATACTACGAGTAGCGTCGACCTTGGTTGATACTTCCACTTTAACTGAATCAACAGCATAGCCAAAATGATTCACAGTTTCATTGGAAGTGCCCTCTGACGCTTGATTGGATACGTTGCATGCTGTAAATAGCAAAGCAGCTATATATAAGAATCCTATCTTAGAGTTCATTTTCATTGTCTTTATGATATATTGTTTTACAAAATACAGAAACGCGGACTACTGATGCCACATTCTAAGTCGAAGGTCGTAGGAAACCTAAATGCACGAATGTAGTATAGCACCCCACGCCGTAAGCGTGAGAACCGCTATGCGATCCTTGTGCAGTGTCTTGAATTTCCTACGTTCTTGACTTACAAGAGAGTATGTCGCTTCTTTTTTTAATATGTTGTGGACTGACGTTAGTCAATCCGAATGCAAATTTACGAAATTATTTTGATATTTTAACGATTTTGACGTGGTGAATAACTATTCAGCGAAAGGGCAAAGCGTAGTGAGGTACCCCATCAGATTAGATGAGGGTTAGTATTGCGTCGACTGGAGCTTGGCCATTCTTCCATGCTGTGTCTGCGACTTTTGATGTACGGTTATTGTCGGAGACATTTTTATGAGGTTAAGTTTTTTCTACTGACGTACAGCAAGTTCTATCTCCGACATGTCTCCGTCATTGTCTCCGACAAGCAACATGGTTATAAACGGGGAAGACCTCTCTTATTACATAAACCAGCCAAATGTGGTATGAAATTAGGAGATTTGGCTGCCTGATGTAAGTAAATATCGTTGTTGTGTCACTGAACAATGAGTACGATCGTCTTTGGGATACTTACATCACGTAGCCAAATGTGGTGTAAAAATATAAGATTTGGCTATGTGATGTAAGAAAAATTCAGTATATTTGCGTTATAATTGATATCTTATATGCTGATAGGAAGAGAAAAAGAGATACAGGAACTTCGACAGGCCTACGATTCAGATGAGTCTAAGTTTGTCGCTGTATTTGGACGCCGTAGAATTGGTAAGACCTATCTTGTAAGGGAAGTCTTTCAAGATAACTTTGCATTTACTTATTCTGGAATGGCACTGGCTTCGACAAAGAAACAATTGCAACGATTTTATCTCACTCTTAAAGATCGTGGATTCAAAGGCGGCTCATACCCTAACAACTGGATAGAGGCATTTTATATGTTAGAGCAGTATCTTAAGGATCTTCCCGATAGGAAGAAGGTTGTGTTCTTGGATGAATCGCCTTGGATGGATGGTCCTAAGTCAAGCTTTATGCCTGCTTTTGAAAATTTTTGGAATGCATGGGCATCCGCGAGAAAAGACATACTCCTGATTGTATGTGGATCAGCAACCTCTTGGATGGTAAAGAAGCTTCTTAAAAATAGAGGTGGCTTGCATAATAGACTGAACAATCAGATTCATCTACAGCCTTTTAACTTGTATGAATGTGAGTTATATGCGAAAAGTGTCAATTTGCCCATAGAGCGACAAGAGATAATGGAGGCCTACATGATATTTGGAGGTATTCCGTTCTATTGGTCGCTACTCAACAAATCGTTAAGTTTGCCACAGAATATAGACGCATTGTTATTTGGGAGGACTCCCAAATTAGGGAATGAGTTTAAGGAACTATATTCATCGTTATTCAAGCAGCCAGAGCCATATCTGGATATCATAACTGCATTAGCAAAAAAAAGGTCGGAATGACCCGCGAAGAGATAATAGAAAACTCAAACCTGATTACAAACGGACAGTTAACCAAGTATCTGGAGGATTTGGAGAATTGTGGATTTATTCGTAAGTATCAGGCAATCGGTTCAAAAACAAAGAACTCTCTCTATCAGCTTATTGATAACTTCACGCTGTTCTACTTCAAGTTTATGGAAGGTCGCAAGAATACGGATACTAATTACTGGTCTAAGATACAGACTGCGCCTACATATCACAACTGGTGCGGACTCGCTTTCGAGCGGGTATGTCTTTTGCACTCAGAGCAGATAAAGAAGGCTCTTGGAATAAGTGGTGTAATCACAAACGAATACTCATGGCGTACCGCTGCTAATGATGAGCATCCCGGAGCAAAGATTGACCTGTTGATCGACCGAAGTGATAAGGCAATAAATCTCTGCGAAATAAAATATTCCGATGGGCCATATACCATTGACAAGAAATATATGGAGAATCTTCGTAATAAGGCCGCTCTATTCCGGCAGTTGACAAAGACACGCAAAGGAATTGCCCTGACCATGATAACAAGTTACGGACTAGTGAAGAACTCCTATTCAATGAACAGCATCCATTCGCAAATCACAGCCGATGATTTGTTTAGCGAACAGAAATGATCTATAAATAAATAATTGGCGGTATATCAGTTTGTTGTTTGACTGATATACCGCCAATGTTATTTTACTTTATCTATGAAATTCCGGGATTACTTGAGGCCACAGCCCTGACACTTCTCTTGGATCTGGGTGAAGAAGTCGTTGCCCTTGTCATCAACGAGGATGAACGCGGGGAAATTCTCCACTTCGATTTTCCAGATGGCTTCCATGCCGAGCTCGGGGTATTCGAGAAGTTCTACCTTCTTGATGCTGTCCTTGGCAAGGATGGCGGCAGGACCTCCGATAGAGCCGAGGTAGAATCCGCCATGTTTGTGGCAGGCGTCGGTCACCTGGCGCGAGCGGTTGCCCTTGGCGATCATTACCATCGAGCCTCCGGCAGCCTGGAACTGGTCGACATACGAGTCCATACGTCCGGCGGTTGTGGGTCCGAATGAACCTGAGGCCATGTCTTCGGGCTTTTTGGCGGGGCCGGCATAGTAGATGGGGTGATCCTTGAGATACTGGGGCATTTCTTCGCCGCGGTCAAGGCGCTCTTTAATCTTGGCGTGGGCTATGTCACGGCCTACGATGATGGTGCCGTTGAGCGATAGACGTGTAGAAACGGGATATTTTGTCAGTTCGGCCAGAATCTCCGGCATAGGACGGTTGAGGTCAATCTTCACGGCAGTGCCCTCAGACTGGTTGCGCATTTCTTCGGGTATAAGCTCTCCGGGATTAGTGTCGAGTTTCTCAATCCACAGACCTTCGCGGTTGATTTTAGCCTTTACATTACGGTCAGCCGAGCAGCTTACGCCTAATCCTACGGGGCATGAAGCGCCGTGGCGCGGCATACGGATAACGCGGATATCATGTGCAAAATACTTGCCGCCGAACTGTGCGCCGAGGCCGATCTTGTGAGCTTCCTCAAGAAGCTGCTTTTCGAGTTCTACGTCGCGGAAAGCGTGGCCGAGCTCGTTGCCTTCGGTAGGCAGATTGTCGTAGTACTTTACCGATGCCTTCTTCACGGCTGCGAGGTTAGCCTCAGCAGATGTGCCGCCTATAACGAATGCGATGTGGTAAGGAGGACAGGCTGCGGTGCCGAGAGTCTTCATTTTTTCAACAAGGAAGGGCACGAGAGTCTTGGGGTTAAGCAGAGCTTTTGTCTCCTGATAGAGATATGTCTTATTGGCCGAACCGCCGCCCTTGGCAACGAAGAGGAACTTGTATTCGTCACCATCCACGGCGTAGAGGTCAATCTGTGCGGGAAGGTTGCAACCGGTATTAACCTCATCGTACATGTTGAGGGGTGCGTTCTGTGAGTAGCGCAGGTTGTTCTGTGTATAAGTGTCGTATACGCCGTGTGACAGCTTCTCTTCATCGCCGCCGCCGGTATATACATTCTGGCCTTTCTTACCGATAATGATGGCTGTGCCGGTATCCTGACAGAAGGGGAGTACTCCCTTGGCTGCCACTTCGGCATTGCGGAGCATAGTGAGCGCCACGAACTTATCGTTTTCGCTTGCTTCAGGGTCGTGAAGTATCTTGGCTACCATAGCGTTATGTTCGCGGCGGAGCATAAATGCGTTGTCATGTGTAGCCTGGCGGGCAAGCACTCTCAGAGCTTCGGGGTCAACCACAAGCATTTCGCGGTCACCGAACTTCTCTACCTTAACATAGTCGGATGTGAGATGATAGTATTCCGTGTTGTCCTTTGACATGGGAAACATCTCCTGATATTGGAACGGTTTTGTAGCCATACGTGCTGATTGTTTGATTATGTAAGTGCAAACTTACAAATAATTTCTGATAAACCCTCTGTGAATGACCGACCCACTGTGAAAAAAAACATAGAAAAGGCCGTGTGCCAGATCGTGACACACGGCCTATATCAGATCGCTATATGCGTGGAGTATCAGTTGAGAACAATCTTTGACGAGCGGACAGTGCCGTCAGAGAGGCGTTCGGCACGGATGAAGATGCCGTGTGAGGGGTTGGTCACCTGACGGCCGTTGAGGTCGTAGAGTGCTACGGAAACCACCTCTGCGTCAGTATTGATTACGGGAGCATCGATAGCGGCGTTGGTGTCAACACCGATCTTGGCTACGTTGGCGTTAGCGATATTGCCGGTAGTGGCGTCAATAACCATAGCGATGATGCGGAGGTTGGCTCCTCTTTCGTGTATCAGATAACTGTAATTCTTAACGGAGCTGAGTTCAAATCGTGTGGTATATACGTGACCTTCGTCCATAGTGATATTTTCGGGAAGACTCGATATAAAGCCCTGAGGCGCGGGTGAAGCTATCACGATATCGTCATATACAAGACCGTATACTTTTGACTGCCCCTTGGTAAACACGTCCCAGCCGTATTCAGCGGGGTAGCTGGAGAAGTCAGAAGTGTTATAGCCGTTTGACTGAGCCCAATAGGGACTTGACACACTGTCGGCAACCACGAGGTAGCTGAAGCGGAAGTCAGAGTTATTCTGTGAGGTCATGAAGCGTGCGGTGAAGGTGAGATCGATAGCTGTATGCTCATCATCGGCCCACTTCGAGTTGAGCTGAACATCACAGGGAGCGATAATCTGATCTCTGAATGCTTCCCATGTGGGCTTGATTCCCATGTGGTAATTAGTATTGCCTGAGTATACGTTACCAATCTGATGACGGTCTATCACTGCGCTGGGGAGTGAGCCGGCGTAACCTGACCAATAGTTCTGAGGCACGCATGACATGGAGTCGACAACGTTATTGAAGTTGCAATGGTAGGAGGCACCGATGAAGTCCTTAACATTCTCGTTCATCCACTTGAGGGCAATGTAACCCTGAGGACACCAGACACATCCGAGAGAAGTGTATTCCTCCATGAGGGGACGGTGGGTGGTGTAGAATGAGGGAACATCGATCCACGAGGTATAGGAGTTTCTTTCGTCCTTATTTTCCTCACCATTTACCTTCGTCACTTTGAGTACCATGTCGTAGTGGCCTACTGCCGAAACGGCGGGCACATCGATACTGCGCTCGTAGCTGGTGTTGAAGTTAACTGGCAGAGCGGGGTTGAAAGTCATAGATCCCTTGGTAGTCTTTTTGCCGATGGTAAGTTCGTAATCGATTGAGTTTACTGGAGCTGTACCGTGGTTTACAATGGTGATATCGGTCTTTGACGCCTCATTGGTCTTGGCAAGAAGTGAGTTGACATTTTCTACTGACACTGCGTTGGGGTAGAATTCGCCTTCAAGCTCTACCTTTATATCGGCTGTGTAGTCGATATTGATAGTCTTTGCATTGCGCCAGATGGTGTATGTACGGGTGGTGTGTACATAGAATCCGTCTTCAGTGCAGCCCTGAGTCACACTGATAGGATAGCGGCCAGGGTGATTCTTGTCATTGGCAGGAATAGAACCTGAGGGAATGGTGAGGGTATAGCCCACGTATACACCATTCTCGGTAATCTCATAGGGGGTGCTGAGCTCGAGATTGAGGGTGCGGGCGCTCTCCACAGTCTCCTGAAGAATGTCGGCGTCGGCACATTTCACCCCGTCGACGGTCTTGAGCTTAAGATCGGAACTGAGCCACAGGCTGACGTTGGTCGCCACCTGATATGCACGGCAAGGAACTGTAATCTTAGTAATCTTCTTACCTTTGAGGGCGGTGCCGGGTATGAACATAGCCACGTCGTATGTTTCAAGCTTATTGTTGCCCCAGGGCACTGTGTCACCCGAAGCATAGGTGAAAGTCAGTTCTCCACCCATAGCGCTTTGAGCCAGCATGAAAGCTCCTGCACAAATGGTCAAGAATGCATGTAAAAACTTTTTCATTGTGGTAATTATGATGAATTTATGTTGTTCTAAAATTGTTTATAGATGTGAGATTTGCAAAGGTATGGAAAAAAAATATATCTTCGGCAATCATCAAGATGTTTTTCTTGTTATAAATCAAGGGATGTAGAAACAGTTTGTACAGATGTGAAAACTGTTTGTATATTTGCGTGTGGTATCATCGATAACACTACTTGGATTCTCTCTAAGACAGTTATATGACTTACTTGGTGATACGTTTAAACTATATTGAAGACTTACTCAAAAGAATATGAATAAAGAAACAGCCAATGCTCCAGCCCGAATAAAGAGCGATAAGAGAGTACTTGAGTTACTGTCACGTACATTCAACACCATCGGGGCCGCAAGTACCGAGATAATCAATCTTGAGGCTATACTCAGTCTGCCTAAGGGGACCGAGCACTTCATCGCGGATATCCACGGCGAGCATGAGGCTTTTCGCCATATTCTCAAGAATGCATCGGGCAATATCAAGCGTAAGGTTAAGGAAATATATAGCACTACGATGCGAGAGGAAGATATTCGCAGCCTCTGTACATTGATATATTACCCAGAACGTAAACTTGAGCTGATAAAAGCCGAGGAAAAAGATACGGAGAACTTCTATAATATCACACTTCACCAACTCATAAGAGTGCTCCAGTCAGTGTCGTCGAAGTACACGCGCTCAAAAGTGCGTAAGGCTCTCCCTAAGGAGTTTTCATATATCATCGAGGAGCTTCTTCACGAATCGCCTTCGGATGACGACAAGCAGGCTTACTTCAACCGTATTATCGAGACTATAATCACTACCGGACAGGCCGATGACTTTATCATAGCCATGTGCAATGTGATTCAGCGCCTCAGCATTGACCAGCTGCATATCCTCGGCGATGTGTACGACCGTGGCCCCGGAGCACATATAGTCATGGATACGTTGTGTGACTATGACCGTTTCGACTTCCAGTGGGGTAATCACGATGCACTGTGGATGGGAGCTGCCGCCGGCAATGACTGTTCGATTGCCAATGTGCTTCGAGTCTCATTGCGCTACGGCAATCTTGCCACACTTGAAGATGGCTACGGTATCAATCTTCTCCCGCTTGCTACTTTTGCCATGGATGTGTATGCCGATGATGCCTGTGAGCAGTTTATTCCAAANCTGTCAGAGGATGCCGCCGATGCTGCCGGACGTTATGTAGATGACAAGGCCAAGCGCCTGATGGCTCAGATGCATAAGGCTATCAGTATTATACAGTTTAAACTCGAGGGGGCTATTATCGACCGTCACCCTGAGTGGGGCATGGAGGATAGAAAAATGCTTCATCGACTTGATCTCGAAAGGGGGGTATTCGTTGATGCTTCGGGAGCGGAGTATGAGATAAACGACAGGAATTTCCCGACCCTTGACCCGAAGAATCCCTACGTGCTTACTCAGGGCGAATGGGAGCTGATGGAAAAACTCCGCCATTCGTTTGCTGTAAGTGATAAGCTGAAGCGTCACGTGCAGTGTCTGTTTACTCACGGATGTATGTATACGGTATGCAATTCCAATCTTTTGTTTCATGCCTCTGTGCCGCTCAATGAAGACGGANCTCTCAAGGAAGTGGCTCTCTGTGGCGAGAAGTACAAGGGTCGTGAATTACTCCACCGCATNGGCATGGTGATGCGTTCGGCCTTTAATGACGATACTCCAAAGGAGGAGAAGGATTATGCCATNGATTANTACTGGTATCTGTGGTGCGGACCCGAGTCACCTCTGTTTGACAAATCCAAGATGGCGACTTTTGAGCGATATTTCCTCAATGACAAGGAGACGCATAAAGAGGAGAAAGGATGGTACTATAAGTTGCGCGATGACGAAAAGGTAATAGACATGATACTTGACAGTTTCGATGTGAAGGGCACTCACCGCCATATCATCAACGGACATGTGCCGGTGCGCATCAATAAGGGTGAGAANCCNGTAAGAGCCAANGGTAAACTGATGATAATNGACGGCGNATTTGCCAAGGCTTACCACGATACTACGGGCATAGCCGGCTATACTCTCGTATATCACAGCCGCGGTTTTCAGCTGGTACAGCATCAGCCGTTTACCTCTGAGGAGGAGGCCGTGAGGCTTGGTCTCGATATCAAGAGTACAACACAACTTGTGGAGCTNAGCACTCACCGTATGCGCGTGAGAGATACCGACAAGGGTCACATTCTTCAGGGACAGATACGTGAGTTGCGTGAACTGCTCTACGCCTATCGCCACGGTATAATAAAGGAGAACAGCGCNAAGTAAAAAAGCGTATCGTTATTCANGAAATATATAAAAAACGAGGCCGGGTGTACNNTCTATCACNCCCGGCCTATCCATTTATTTTCCGGCAATTACTATACGGGCNTTATCAGGATTGAGATACTTCGAGGCCATGTGTGCTATAGTCTCTGCGTCAATGGTTCGTGAAGCTTCCAGNAACTGATAGAAATAGTCTTTNGGAGTGCCNACGAGTTCCATATTGGTATAATANCCGAGGTTGGTAAAGGGTGTGTCGATAATGGATAGCAGGGATGAGGTCACACTCTGGCGCACACGCATCAGCTCTTCGTCGTCTACGGTGCGTGTGGTCATTCCACTTAGTTCGCGTAAGGTCTCTTCAATAAGCGGCTTTACGTATCGGTGGTCACATTCACAGGCTATCTGTGTGTAGCTGCCGTCAAGATACCCCAGGAGGTTTGCCGAGATGCCGTAGGTATAGCCTTTGTCCTCGCGTATGTTGCTCATGAGTCGGCTNCCGAAATAGCCTCCGAGAGTCATGACCGTGAGTCGCAGGGGCACAAAATCTTCGTGGTCTCGACCTATGGCAGGGATTACCATATTTACGCCTGATTGCAGTGCGTCTTTAACCGATTTATTTATCGGGTGAATCTGGGGCTGTGAGGGTGTAAAGGGAGTGATATGTATGCCGCTGTCTTTCGGCATGGGAGTATAGGGCAGGCGACCGAAAGTGCGGTTTATAGTGTCTTCGATAGCNGGAGTGATACGTCCGGCGATATACAGTGTCACCGGAGCTTTTATGGCCGACTCTCTGTAGAAGTCGCGCACATCCATGGGTGATATCNCCATCACTTCCTGCATAGTCATAGCNNGTGCAAGTGGGTTTTCCCGACCCATCGCCAATCGTGTAGCTTCCATATCGGCCACAGAAGCTACCTTCATACTCAGTTCCTCGACTTTTTTCGCGAGCATAGCCCGCTTTACATCGAATGACTTGTCGGGAAACACNGGCTCATTCCAGACCTCGGCCATTATTGGAGCCACATGGTCAAATCGCGAATTGATTGACATCATATTGAGCGACAGATGATGTGTGTGAACCACTGCGTTGAGCCACGACCCATTGAATTCCACCATATCGGCTATCTGATCTCCATTGTGGAGTGTCGTGCCGTCACACAATATTTGCGATGTCAGTGTGGCTATTGACTGCGATGGTGCCTCGGCGAGTCCTCCGGCTCTTATGGCCACCAGTTTGTTCACTTCGTCGTGGCCACGGTCAAGTACGTGGAGAGTCATACCGTTATCAAGGGTCATGGTGCGCATCTCAGAGATGGTGAGGTGTTCTATGGCATGCGTCGCAGGCATGCGAGTACGGTCGGGATGCGTTTGATTGTCTGTCGTCATTCAGTAGGGAGGCGGTCAAAAATAAAAAAATCTGAGAATTCACTCTTAGAGTGAAGCTATATACTGTCGTGCTGCGGCAAGATCCTCGGGAGTGTCTATGCCGATAGTGCGCAATTCGGTGATACCTACACGAATATTATATCCACCCTGTAACCATCTTAGTTGCTCAAGGCTTTCTGCCAGTTCGAGCGATGACTGGGGCAGGCGCACAATCTCTTTAAGCGTAGCTACGCGATAGGCGTACATGCCTACATGCGTGAAGTAAGGGGTATGGGCCACCCATTCGCTTTTCTCTACATTTCTCACAAATGGTATCACGGAGCGGCTGAAATAAAGGGCTTTTCCATTGGTTCCCATTACGACTTTCACCANATTCGGGTCAGCAATGGCATCATAGCTACCGNCGGTAGGGAAGGGGCGTGCCAGAGTGGCTATATCAGTGGCAGGCTCTCTAAACTGTTCCATAAGGGCTTTAATCTGCGAGGGGTCTACAAATGGTTCGTCACCCTGNATATTGATAACTACATCGAAGNTCAGGCCGGTTTNTGCCTCAATTTTTTCCAGAGCCTCACAGCAACGGTCGGTGCCGCTACGGTGGGTTGTAGAGGTCATCATCACGCGTCCTCCGAATCGGTTGACTTCGTCGGCAATTCGTTGGTCATCAGTAGCAACCCATACATGTTCGAGAGCNTTAGTGGCTTGAGTATAGACGCGTTCTATCATTGACATGCCTCCGATGTCNGCCAGAGGCTTGCCCGGAAATCTCGTAGATGCATATCGGGCGGGTATTATGGCTATGAAATTCATAAGTGAGTAATCAAGGGTAATTGTTGANTGCAAATTTACACTTTCCCNAGCCTGTGATCACTACAGCGAAGGGGAAAACTTATCAGTATTCTCACGANACCTTTGCTAATCANACGATTAGAATNTAGAATTAACNAATTTTTCGTTATGTGTGCCAAATCATTACCCATGANGNGGATTAATTTTGCCATACATTCTTAGAGAGTGTTTGAATTTAAACCAAATTAATTATTATGAGAGAGTTCGGAAATTTTTGCTTTCATCACAAAGGATTTTTCGGGTGCTTTTCAAGAGTTATTATCGGTCACGATGCCC
>JAAVDH010000017.1 GCA_014801865.1 Bacteroides sp.
CATTTTTAGCGACACTCACACATCATCAGAAAAAAACTCACCCACGGGTATATTCGCCGAACATGAATAATAAAAGGGTTGCGCGTCAATGATTTACGTGCAGCCCTTTTATTGTATTTATTCTTTGATGGGGATTTTACTTAGCAGCGAGATTCAGTACGGTAGCGGCTATTTGAGAGGGTGTCAGGCCACACTGTTGCTGAAGCTCCGAGGCACGGTAACGGTTCTTGAATTCGCGGGGAAGTCCGAGATTGACTACCTTGGCCGAAGAGGTACCTAAAGCTGAAGCCACCTTCTGACCGTAGCCTCCATCGACAATACCGTCTTCGGCGGTTATCACTATATCATAGTCGCGAAGGTTCTTTATCACATCCTCGTCAAGCCGGGTAGCTGTGCGCGGATTGATGAGAGTCATCGACAATCCATCGGCGGCAAGCAGATTGGCTGCATCACGCATGATATGATAGAAGGTGCCGACTCCGATGAGGGCCACTTTAACGTCACTGCGGGCTTCGATGCCTTCTTTAGCCGCAATCTCAACAACTTCATTGGCGGGCTTGGTGTAGTCGTCAAGCAGCGTTACCGAGGGGTCGGAGAGGACGTTTCCGCCGGGGACACGGATTACTACGGGAATCGAGCGCTGTTCTACCGACCAGGTCATCATACGCTCAAACTCTTCTCGGCATGTAGGCACAAGCACCTGCAGGTCGGGGATATTGGAGAGTAGACCAAGGTCAAAGAAGCCAAGGTGCGTCTCGTCATTCAAGCCGAACATTGAGCCGTAGAACACTACAAATGTAGCGGGCTGACGGTTGAGGGCGATATCCTGGCTGAACTGGTCATAGGCTCGTTGCAGGAAGGTGCTGGCAAGGCCTACTACAGGACGTGCACAACCTTTGGCAAGTCCGCTCGCCATGGCTACGGCCTGCTGCTCGGCTATGCCTACATCGATAAACTGCTTTCCGGCGGCACGACGTCGTTCAGGTCCGAATCCTATCACACCGGGGGTGCCGGCAGTGATGGCTACAGCTTCGGGGTAGCGGTGCATAAGCTCTGTCATGGTATCGGCGAAGATGTCGCTGTAATCACGGTCGTCAACACCTGCGGGAGTATTGGAAAGCAGGGCGCCGGTCTTGAGGTCGAACGGTGCGGAGAAGTGGAACTGCTCCTTGTGGGCTTCGGCCACAGGAAGGCCCATACCCTTCATAGTGTTGATATGCACTACAACGGGATAACCTATCCCCTTCACCTCGCGGAAAGCCCTGATAAGGCTGGGTATGTCGTTGCCGTAATGTACGTAGCGGTAGGCATAGCCCATGGCACGGAAGAGGTTGTTGTCGGCAGTGCCGTTGGTGTTGCGCAGCAGGCGCAGGTCGCTGTAGATACCGCCGTGGTTTTCGGCGATACTCATGTCATTGTCATTGACTACGACTATGAAATTTGTGCCGAGCGTAGCACCATAATCAAGTCCCTCAAAGGCTACGCCGCCACTCAGAGATCCGTCGCCGATGACAGCCACCACATTTTCCTTGCCGCCTCTCAGATCGCGCGCTTTAGCCAGACCCGAGGCCAAAGCTACCGCCGATGAGGTGTGACCCAATGAAAAGAGGTCATACTCACTCTCACGGGGTGATGTATATCCCGTAACATCGTCATAGTGGGCAGGATCGGTAAATGCCTCCATACGGCCTGTGAGCATCTTGTGGGGATAGGTCTGGTGTGATACATCAAACACTATCTTATCCTCAGGAGTATCAAATACATAGTGGAGTGCTATGATGGCCTCCATCATACCCAGATTGGGGCCAACGTGGCCGCCGTGAGCAGATAATTTGTCAAGCAGAGGACGGCGCATGGCGGCAGCCAGTTGCTTGAGCTGTGATTCGTCAAGCTGACGTATGTCTGCCGGACTCTTCACCTGCGATAAGTCAAAATCGTTATTCATAGATTTATAATATGTTACTTGAATTCTAATTACGGTCTGAAGATGGCTTTTGCAAAAATACACATTATTATCTTAACACCACAAGTAAAGGCTGAGTTCATCCGAACCATAATACCACAATTTTTGTTAACTTTGCATGAGCATCAATATTGCGTAACGCAATATATGCCCCTCATAATCATTTTATACAATTCACACATTATGAAGAAGATTTTTCTCGCAGTACTCTGCGCACTTTGTCTGGCAACGACCCCCTCGGCTTATGCCTTTGACCTCAAGGATGCCCTCAAGGGCCTTGGCAATGCAGCATCATCCAATAGTGACGGCGACGACGACAACTCTGGTTCATCGACAGGCGGACTGTTAGGCTCGCTAATAGGCGGACTGCTGTCAAAAGACAAACTTACCGTAAGCGATATCACCGGAGAGTGGAAGTATTCGAGTCCCGCGGTGTCATTCAAGAGCGAAAACCTGCTGATGAAGGCCGGTGGCGCAGCCGCAGCATCAACCGTAGAAAGCAAACTCGAGCCTTACTACAAGACTATCGGAATAGAGAATATGGTGTTTACCATCAATGCCGACAGCACATTTACCATGCAGGTGGGCCGCACTCCCCTCAAAGGCACCATTTCGCTTGATGTGCCCGAAGGCAGTCAGGCTAATTTCATATTTAACTTCACTGTTCTCGGTAAGGTAAAGATCGGCTCTATGCAGACATACGTGACCAAGAGCGGCAATAACCTTTCGATAATGTTTGACGTAACGAAGCTCGTCGATATTCTTCAGAAAGTGGCCAGTATCTCGGGCAGCTCTACCGTCAAGGGCGTTTCACAACTGCTTGATAATTACGACGGTGTATGCGCAGGCTTCAAGCTCTACCGCTCCGGCGATGCTCCTGTGAAGTAATCCCCCCGCTATCACATATAAATAGCTTCGGCACACCCCAGCAGGAGGTGTGCCGAATTGTTTTCTCAGATGTAAATATTTGTACGGTAATAAATTAAAAACGCATACCGACGTTGAGGTTGAGCGACTCGGATGAGTTAAAGAATGTGTAGGAGGGGTTATAAATCACATGGCCGTCAAAGATGCCGTAGAGCGACAAAAACAGGCTGCGGTGATTATACACTACGGAAAACTGAGCGTTAATGTTGGTAGAGAACATATTGCGACGTCCGTCGGTAGCATCCTCGTAAGAGTGTTTGAGTCCGATAGAGGGCATGACAGTAAAATTAAGAAGCCACACTTTAGGGCGAATTACCCAATTATAGCCATAACCTCCGAGAAGATCATAGTCGGTAGAGTGGAAATGATATACAGGATTGGACTCCAGCGGCAGATGGACAAGCATATCCTCAGGCAGGGATGAGAAATTCATATTGATATCCTGACCGCAGAGGTTTATACCGGCTATCCATGACCCCGCGCTCTTCAACTGATACTTGGAGTATGCATAGGCCGCGGCCTGAGAATAACGCTTATTGTTGAAGAAATAGTAGATATTGCCCTGCGAGGTCTTATGGCGTATATTATTGAATGGCACGGAGATATGATGACCCTCATTATAATCGCCGAAACGATGGATGCTTACGCCGCCGGTGGTGGAATAGTGGGAATAATTAGCTGAGAAGCGCGAGCACACGAAATTAAATGAAAAATGCTGACGCGGTTCTTTCGTATGATTAAATATCTGATTCGTACTGTAGGTCTGACCTATGCTCACAGCCATGAAACTGAGGTAGCCACCGAGGTCACTGTATATATGTGACATCATGAACATACGGTTGCGTTTGTTATTGGCAAACTCCATGACGTAGCTCTGTGCCCAATTCTGGGAATTACCTCTGAGTTTCCAGTTCTTACCCGTACCTACCACATAGGTGGTGTCGTAACTGTTAAAAGTACGGTCGCCCCAGTTGTAGACATTAACCAGAAACCGCGCGAACTTAGGGTAGTTTATAGAAGGGTCATTGATATGGAATCCATTGCCTATGAGTTGCTTAACCCAATTGTCATGTTTAGACTGCTCCATTACACACACCGTATCGGACGGAGCCTCACGGCTCTCTTCAGCGCTGATACGGGAGATTGATGAGCTGATAAAAAGCAAAAGTGCGGTAACAAAAGTTCTTGTCATCACAGAGTTCATCAGTTAGGTCCAGTTTTTTTCGGGGTACAAAATTACATTTTTTTCCTGAAGAGCATAACTTGATGAGCATATAAGTAAATCGTAAAAATTATTTTAAAGACCTACCTAACTTTTTATAGGGTTGCAAGAGTGAGTAAATCGTGAAAAATGGTTAACTTTGACGCTGATTTGTCCTGTACAATCATTATCATGCCATTCATCGTAAGTAAGTCATGCACTTCAAGCGCTATCTAATATACTTTTCTTTGGCCTTGGGGCTGGCAAGTTGCTCGGAGACTACCTCGACTGTTGCCTCCGGGGCAGGATTCCTGCAAATAAACATCAATGTAGATCCGTCGCTCACAGTAGCTTCTACGGGTGCAGTGATCAGACTTGAAAGCGATATGCCTGAGGTTGACGATTTTTCACTGCGTATAACCTCCGCTGACGGACAATATGGCCATGAGTGGCTTTCTTTCAGCGATTTCAACCCGGCTGAACCAATCGCTCCCGGCGACTATATCGTTGAGGTGTATAGCGGAGAGGAAGCATACAACGGAGATTCAAAGCCCTATTATTACGCATCATACACAGCTACAGTAGCCTCAACGTTGACTACCGCAGTGACACTTGAGGCTGCGATAGCCAATACGGTGATTCACGTAGACTATACTTCAAAGTTTGCCGAGAGATATCCCACCGGCGAGGTGACGCTCCACACATCGGCATGTCCCTACATACCCATGTCGCAGTCGGGCAAACCGTATGCCTTTATCTCTCCAGGCGAACTTGACTTGTCGCTCACGATACCATATAACGGAGAGAAAATCAGTATCACTCCGGCTCCGGCCATGGTGATTCAGGCCGGATATTTCTACAAGATTACAGTCGACGAAACCACTACCGAAGAGGGTGTGGATGAAATCATTATGTCGTTCGATGAAGGTACTGACGCCGATGATATTGTAATACCCCTTACCGAGAAATTCCTCAAGTCACCTGCTCCGACAGTAGCGCCGGAGGGATTCTACAACGATGTCGCATATAAAATCGCCGAAGGGAACAAACCCTCGCAGCCTGTATATGTGACAGTTACGAGCGATACACCTCTGCAAAGAGTAATTCTGACTACTGTTGCGCCCTCACTCACTCTAAACGGATGGCCAAAAGAATTGAACCTTTTGTCACTTGACGCCGAAGAAAAAGAGGCGATAGAGGCTCTCGGACTAAAAATCATCAACGAAACAGATGAGTCGCGGGCCACACTTACCGCCGATTTTACTGAAGTTTTGTCAAAACTACATATCAAGGACGCGAAGGCAAATGACACAGACTCGCCCTCATACTTCATTCTGCGGGCAGTCGACGCTTTCGGTAAGTCATCCGAGATTGTCACGCTCAAAGTTGAGGTCGAACCGGTAGAATTTCAGTTGATGAGCGTATCAAGCGCTATCGCCGGTCTTGACGAAGTGGAAATCATGATACAGACATCATCCGATGCCATACAGGATAATGTCTCGCTAAAGATACTCGAAGGAGAGCGTAATTGGACAGACCTACCCATCAACTCACTGACTCAGATAGAGGACAACCGCTATACGGTAAGATTCAGCGTGCCCCCCGGTAATGAAAACATCAAGCTGCGCGTATATTATTGCGGTACGCTGCGTGCCGAGCACACTATCGAGCGAGTATCGCCGGTGTTTACTCTCACGCCCGACGCTTACGCCCTCAAGGCCGTGCTCAGAGTAAATTGCGACGACGAAAAATTGGCTCGATACATCACTTCGCGTCTGTCGTTGTTCAACGGCAGTGAACGCATTACCGTGAGCGAGCGTGACACGACGCTATGCACACTGACCATAAGCGGACTGAAGGAAGTTACGGATTATCATCTTCTCGCAACCCTGATGCAGTCTGTGGATAATACCGGATGGACGGTACCCGTAACATTTACCACCGAGTCGGCCGGAGCACTACACAACGGTGACTTCGAGGAGATAGAAGATTGTATATCATACAAAAATCTTGCAAGCGGCGGACGATATTCTCAGAGTTTCGTAGAAATATTTAATCAGCAGAATCGATCGACTTTAGACCTGAGCGCTCCCAAAGGATGGGCCACGACCAACGCCAAGACCTTCTGCGAGAAAGCTACAAATCATAATACCTGGTATCTCGAGCCATCGGTATTCACGGTGAGTGATGTGCGCTCCGGAGCATACGCAGTGAAGCTCACAAGCGTGGCGTGGGATATTGACGGCATGGCCATTCCCGACTATCTGCAACAGTCAGCCCCATTCAAGCGCTACAGCGAGGTAGTTCCCGACATTGCCTATCGTGCTGCCGGAAAGATGTATCTCGGCTCCTATCGCTTCGATCCCTTGACACTTGAAGAGACCTATAACGAGGGAACGAACTTCACATCGCGCCCGTCGGCTCTCAACGGATATTACTCCTACCGTTGCGGCAACGGTATGCCCGGCGACCGCGGCCTGGCGCGCATAGAAATGCTCGGCACTGTCGATGGCCGTACTGTAACGATAGCCCGAGGAGAAGCTCTGCTCGTGCCTTCGGAGGGTTATACGGCATTCTCCATTCCGCTCGATTACGAGATGTTTGGCGTCAAAGCCACCCGACTCAAGATAATGTTTGCCTCCTCGGCGCATATAGGCGATATAGCCACAGAATCACAAACGATAATCACTACCCCCGACGTAGTGAGCGCCACGTCAATCGGAAGCCAGTTGTGGCTCGATGACATTAACCTCTCATACTGACCACCCGCAGGCTACCAACCAATCATAGGATATAACCGGACAACAACAAGCCAAATTCAATAATAATCTAACCAAATGCGACTACTCAACTCTATGCTCCGCCGTATGGTGAAGGCAGGCCTTCTGAGCCTGACCATAGCAGGCACCATGCTTGCCATGCCCCATGAGGCACAGGCACAGCAGCAGTTCAAGCGCGGACTTGAGACCATTACCTTTCTACCTAAGGGTCAATGGATAGGAGGCGTAAGCGTCAACTACTCTCAGAGCAGCCAGAACAACTATCAATTCCTCATTCTGGAGAATATCAAGGGCGATACATACTCCTTCAAAGTAAGCCCCATGCTCCTGTATGCGTTTAAGAACAATCTTGCCATTGGCGGACGATTTGCCTATCAGCGCCAGAAGGCTGAAGTGACCGGAGCGGACTTTATACTTGACTCCGAGACTTCGTATAATGTAGACCATCTTTATGCCATAAGCCAGGACTATATCGGCACTGTGGCATTCCGCAATTACATTTCGCTGGGACAGAGCACACGATTCGGATTCTTCGATGAAGTGCAGCTGCAACTCGGAGGGGGACAGAGCAAACTGGTGAACGGAAGCGGCGAGGACCTCACCGGTACCTATGCGCGTAATTTTGACATCAACATAGGTCTCACTCCGGGCTTCATCATGTTTCTCAACAACTACTCTGCCATAGAAGTAAGTGTAGGCGTGTTGGGATTCGGTTATACACATACCCACTCGGTGACCGACCGCATACATGTGGCTAAGAGCGACTACAAACGAGCCAACTTCAAAATCAATCTGTTCTCCGTCTCCTTCGGAGTGGCATTCTATATTTAATCCGTCATGATACTCAGAAGACTAATAACGGCCCTAATATGCGGCGCTGCCCTCACCGGGATAGCTCCTGCAGCCAAAGCTGAACAATCAGCTGCCCCGGTCATACGCAAAATTCATCACGGCAAAGATAATAATGCCGACTCCATATATGACGCCAAAGCGGAAATGTCGCAATTCGCTACACTCCCCTACGGCAACAAATCGCTTATGGATGAGAAAGTTATAGTTGGCAACGACACGGTAAGCATAATCATACCGCAGCGCAATTTCGGACGCTATGACCGTGGACTTTACAACTTTCTTTTCATTCCTAAAGGACAGTGGGCATTCGGATTGCTTGCTTCATACGGAGAGTTTGACAGCGAGGACGTGCAATTACTATCGGTCATCAAGGACTTTAACTTTAAAGGTAAACAATTTTCAATAAAGCCCTCTGTGTCATATTTCATCCGCAACAACCAATCGCTGGGTATACGCTTTAATTATACCCGAGGCGAGGCTGACCTTAGCGGATTGAATATAGACTTTGACGATGATCTCAATTTCTCGCTCAAGGATGTAAGCTATTACTCCAATCATTACTCTCTCGGGGTATTTTACCGTAACTACGTAGGTCTCGGTTCACTCAAGCGCTTCGCAGTGTTCAATGACGTAGACCTTTCGTTTGGCAGCGGCTCCTCACGTTTTCAGCGTAGCTACGACGGCCTGCTCCACGACACCCATACCACGGTGACGGAGTGCTCTCTGAACTTCAGTCCGGGTGTGTGTATGTTCATCATGGACAACGTGAGCTTCAACGTGTCCTTCGGGGTGTTCGGTCTGCGACTGCGCAATGAAAAGCAGCGTACCTACCGCGAGGTNGCGGGACAGGAAGTNCCCGACATCGATACCGGGTCGCGATTCAGCAGCGGTGCAAACTTCAAATTCAATCTGTTTAACATCAACTTCGGCTTAGGTGTACACATATAATATTTTCCGAACAGCACGCGCCACTTCCTCAGCAGCCGTGGCAGCCGTAGCAGTCTGTGCATTATCAGTATTCACGGGCTGTATCCACAACGACATCCCCTACCCCTGGATTCACGCCAATATACTCACATTTCAGGTNGAGGGGCAGACAAGAGCATCGGCCATAGACTCTACCAACAGAGTGGTGACCGTATATATCGGTGAGGATATTGACCCTGCGGCAGTNAATGTCAGCAGCTATTCCGTGACACCCTCGGCATCTATTGCCCCCGAGAATATATTTGACAGCGCTATAAACCTGACAGAGCCTTTAGAGGTTACACTCTCGATATATCAGGACTACCTGTGGACGATAAAGGCAGTTCAACCTATTGAACGCTATTTCAGCGTGGCCAACGAGATAGGCACGGCTGTGATTGACGAGACGGCACACACNGTCAACTTCGTTGTGCCTGACCAGCAGCCCCTNGACGCTATTACCGTTACCTCCATAAAGCTCGGAGGNCCCACTGCTGTAATCACTCCCTCGCTACTCGACACCACCACCGACTTCACCTCACCCGTAGAGGTAACCGTAAGNGAATGGGGACGCGANCANAAGTGGACNATNANNGCCNCACAGNCNGCNATGAGCGTTTACCTCACCTCNGTCGACGCCTGGACTTGCGTGGCATATCTCCANGGNAGCGCNGANGCCAACGTNNCNCACGGATTTAANTANCGCGANGCNGGATANGANGANTGGACNGTAGTNCCNNCNNCAGNNATCACNTCNGANGGNGGNAGCTTCACGGCNCGCATNGNCCATCTNCATCCCGAAAGTAGCTATGAAGCCGTAGCCATAGGAGGAGACGAGACTTCGATGCCGGTAACCTTCACCACGGGTCATGAGCTTCAGATGCCCAACAGTCAATTTACNGACTGGTGGTTTAANGACCAGAAGATATGGAACCCCTGGAGCGAAGGCGGCGTACAATACTGGGATACGGGCAACCGCGGCTCGGCCATCGTTAATAAGAACGTGACCCTGCCTGTAGCTGACCCTGATTCGCCCACGGGTTACCGCGGTGCACAACTCTTGTCGCAGAACGTAATACTCAAGTTTGCCGCAGGAAGTATCTATACAGGTGAATATGTACGTACCGACGGCACCAATGGTGTCCTCTCATTCGGCCGTGAATTTACCGAACGCCCCACCCGCCTGAGGGGACAATGGAAGTANAAGGACGTAAATATCACGCATGCCTCGGGCGAAATGTCGTATATGAANGGNCAGCCCGACACGTGCATCGTGTGGATGGCCCTCATAGACAGTCCCGAGCCCTTTGAGGTGCGTACCAANCCCAAGAACCGTCAGCTCTTTGACCCCGAATCGCCCGATGTGATAGCCTACGGTTTCACNCANTCCGGACAGTCAATNGACGATTTCACCGAATTTACCGTAGAACTCAACTACCGTTCGACAAGNCGANTNCCNCGNTATCTNATCATAGTGTCATCGGCCAGCAAGTATGGCGANTACTTCACCGGCGGTGACGGCAGCTCACTCTGGATAAATGACTATCGCCTGGAGTACGATTACTAACGTAGTGTCGTAGGGTACCCATCCGACATCGGCGCCCTACGANCGNCAAAAGGATTATATTACTGTCCGCTAAAAATTTTTGAGACAAAANAATTAGGGCTGATTCTTGCAGAGCAAGCGACTAAAGTCGGTTACCATTTGCAGGAGTCAGCCCTTTATGGTTATTTTGGGTTCACCACAAACTTAATAATAAGTAAGTCTACAAAATTATTTTAATGTATAACGAGGTAAGTCTTTTAACTATCTCCGGCGTCTTTTCGGCGCTTTTCACTCTNTGTCNCAGTTGTGTAGCTCGCTACACGCCTTCGCCATCAAGTGAAAATCATCCGAAAATACTCTCGAAGATAGTATAAAATAATTTTTGCGACTTACTTAACTATTATAGAAATATAAAATTGCTCGCTTTAAC
>JAAVDH010000018.1 GCA_014801865.1 Bacteroides sp.
GGGTGCTTTTCAAGAGTTATTATCGGTCACGATGCCCGCATCGCTCCCTCTTCAACTCTTGAAAATCTCGCCGAAAACTCTCTTTGTGCTAAAAGCATTTAAATTCAAACACTCTCTAAGATGTATGTACAAAGGTATGAATTATTTCTTAAAGATACAACCTAAAAGTTGTGAGAGTAAATGTACATGCAAAGGCTAATTTGATCTGTAAAAAAAGAATATATCAGAGGCTGCACCGCTGTGATAGCGATGCAGCCTCTGTTTTTTTACCTTGGAGGTCGGGATAGGAGTAAATCCACAAACGACCTTAAATGAAGAAGTGGTTATGTGGGTTCTTGCCAAATCGGTAGAAAAGGATTAGAAGCGGAATCCGAGGGTCATTACCAGATGGTTGTCGAAGTTTTTGATACTGGCAGAGGGAGCGGCAGCAGTGATCGAGTTGGGGGTATAGGCGTGAAACTCGCTGTCATTCTTCATGCCTACATAAGCTACATCAAAGTAGCAGCTCTTGCCACGCACCCCGAGACCGAGGGTGAAGTACTGACGGGTCTTGTCAACGGTATAGGAGGGGTCAGTGCCGTAGTCGTAATATCCTGAGGTGTATACCGGCAGCTCATTGTGGCTGAACTCGGTAGTTACGGGCTGGGACTCATAGACATATCCCGCACGGGCGCTGAACATGGGGGAGATTCTGTATTCCAATCCAAGGCGTATTATATTGGTGGCCTTATAATAACTCTTAATGTCGCCGTTGAGAGTAGTCATCTCGTAGCCGTTATAGTCGCGCATGTTTATCGATTGGTTGGGGCGATACTCGTAGTCGAGGCTGACGATACCCTTTGAGCCTATCACACCGGCTACACCGGCCATGAGTCGCCAGGGGGTACGCAGCTTCCAGTCGACAGTCTCGTAAAATGAGCGGTTGGTCTGTGTTTCGCCTGAACCGACAGTGCTGTAGCCGTAGTCTACTCCGGCCCAGTTCTGGATGCTGAGGTTGTAATATGTAGGAGTATGTACGGCAAGACCGATACGAAGTTCATTGATGGGCTTCACGATAAGACCTATCTTGAAGTTAAAGCCATTGCCCCACATGTGCTTGTAGTTGTCAAGGCCAAATCCTCCATTGCCGGTAGTGGTGCCGTCAACGTCCGGACCTTTTGCTATAGCGGCATTGTTGAAATCCTCCTCGTAATACTTCGATGAGGTATAGCTCAGGTCTGTTATACCTACTCCGAGTCCCCAGTAGACGGTGTTGTAGAGGTTACCGCCGAGGTCAATGTTGTATTCGTCGATATATCCTTTCTCAACTACATCTACGGCTCCTGAGCCGGAAGTGCCGTTCTGCCAAAGTCCGGAGTAGTTGGCATTGCCTGTCACCGGATTGATCATGAAGGCATTATAGCCGAGAATACTCAGCCATGGGGCATTGGAGTCAGTATAGGGATTGTAATCGGTATAGGCATCGGTAAGATCCTCGGGACTGTATCCTGATGCTCCTGAGGGCTGCATTGAAGTCATGGCGGCGATGTAATTGGAGAGTGAGCCCTGGAGTTGTCCGAAAGAGGCCTTATAAGCACGGTCAAATGAGGCCGCACGGCCATAAGAGAAACCTACGTTGAAGTATGGCATCACTTCATTGCCGGTGTAGAATGAGCCTACGTAACCGAATTCATTACAGGCTACTTTTGTCTGGGTATTTTTGATATCGGCCGAGGGGGTGGCTGTCTTAGAGCTCTGGAAGTTGAGGTCGAGTGTCGCATTTATTTCGCTGGAGCGATAGAGACCAAGGCCGCCGGGGTTCTGTGTGAGAGTGGAGATGTCGCCTCCCAAGGCTGTAAACGCACCGCCCATAGACATGAAGCGCGCGGTACCTCTGAGGTCGGAGCGCGATAGGGTATATGCGTCTATGGCTGACTGCGCCGAAGCCGTCAGTGACAGGGCGGCCATGGCCATAAGGAGCGTTGCTGATCGTTTCATATAATATAATTGAGTCTATACGTTACTTACTTGATTCTTTCTGGAATTTTATCTGCGGCCACCTCCGGCACGTCCGCCGCGGGAACTTCCGCCCGAGCTGAATCCGCCTGATGAGCGTGAGCTTCCGGAGTTGAATCCGCCGCCTGATGAGTAGCTTGAAGAGCGACTCGAAGAACGTCCCTGACGCTGATAGCTGTTGTTGCTATTGGTCGTAGATGACGGGTTTGTGGGTCGGGTGTAGGATGATGAGGGGTTCTGTGTCGCAGTTGTCGATGGACGACGTCCTGTGCCTGTAGTGCCATAGGTTCCTATGCCTGTTGAAGGACGGGTACCGGGACGTGATATAGCCCCCGGACGTGTCGAGGAGGAGGGTACACGGCCTCCATTACCTACATTGGCCACGCTGCCGGGACGGTAGATGGTACCGGGACGAACTGTGCCTGTCGAGGGACGGGTTGCAGGCACACGTCCGGGTGTCCAGGCGTGGCCGGGATGACGGTTAGGTCTGGTTACGCCCCATGCAGGTCCCCAGCCAGGATTCCAACTGGGTCCCCATCCCCATGACCATCCCCATGACCATGAGGGGTAGTCCCAGCCCCATCCCCATGAAGGCCCCCAAGAGGGTCCCCAGGGATTGTAAGCCCATGACGGGCCCCAGTACGACCATGACCAGGGAGAATAATAGCTTCCTGACCATCCCCAATAGGAGGGTGAGGTGTTATTGACAATTATATTGACATTGGCCGGCTCGGCGTAATATACGTTGGCCAACTCATCATCGCCTGTGGCGATGACTACGTCAGGATTATAGAAACGCTCTATACGACGGGTATAGTTGAAGTCAGTAGCTGAAGTGTCGGTTGCCGCAGCTTTTTCCTGGGCGAAGATGCCGCGACGGTTATACTCATCGACGCTCATCGATAGCCCCGAGGCAGGCACGGAATATGTGTCGGCCGCAGGGAACTCGACTACAGTGACCGACTGTGAGGTAGAAGTCTGTGCGGCAGCCTTTTTAGATTGCTTTACGGTCTTCGTATCCTTGGCGGGATTGTAGTATATGTCGTCGTCGAAATAATTCTGCGCTCTTGCTGAGAATGAGCCTATTGTCATCATGAACGCCGAGAGAAGAAATGCAGTTCTGGATGTCATCGTTTTTATGAGGTTTGAGTTAATAGTTATCGTTTTTATTCTTAGACCTGTGAGGCTCTGGGAAGTTTAGTCTACAAAAATACTATTTTTCTTTGAAAAAGAATGTTAAGATGTCATTTAGTAAACTCTTTTTTCAGAGAGTCCGGTGGTAATGAAGGTCCCATGTCATCAGGAGTCAAAAGAATAGTGGCTCATAAAACGCAATATCCCCGACAATGGCGGCCGGAGATCTATAATAATTGATCCGGCCCGCACTGTGTCGGGGGGTATATGTCGATATTTATCTTAGGTCAGTCCTTGAGGGCAGGGCGCATATCGTATGAGATTATGGCGATAGAGAATCCCCAGTAGATAAATGAGAGTGACACGAGGAATGAAGTCATTTCCATGCTCTGTATCCAGCCGGCTTCGATGAAGAAGAATCCGAGGATAAGGAGAAGAATACCGTTGATGATGTAGAGCCACCAATACTTGCGGCCTGAATTCTCAACGCCTGACACGATAGAGCAAGTGCCCCAGATCATAAGTACGAGAGCGATAAAGTAGGGGAATACTGCTTCGGAAAGTACAATGCTGCGCACGAGCATGAAACCTACGAACAGGTTGATAACGCCGCTTACAATCCACCATCCCCATCCGCGCGGACGTTTGGGTCCGGCTGATACACAAAGTTGAACTATGCCGACCAGCACAAGAAGCCAGCCAAATATCTGTGAGGCAATAGCAAATCCGGCCACGGGCCAGAACCAGTAAGCAAATCCACAGAGCACCATAAGTATGCCCACGGCGAGTACTACCCACCACGCCTTGGTTTGTCCAAGGAAGTTATCTCTTAGTGTAGTCATAAGATAGAAATTTTAAAGTTAGTTGAATATGTTAAAGTTTTTATATTTCTCACTTACTTGATATTATAACATGATGGCTGTGTGTTTGGTTTTGCCGGACATGGAGATTTATTCGTAACTTTGCAATAATGATTTACCCCGAAAGTTTTGAACACAAAATAGGCTTCACTCATGTACGTGAAGCAGTGGCGGAGCATGCCACATCTGCCCTCGGGCGTCAACGCTGCGAGGATATGACTTTTCTTACCGACCATCATCTCATCACCACTCTGTTGCGGCAGGTGGCGGAGATGACGGTTATCGCGTCCGGTGACGAGGCTTTTCCCATAAGTGGGATGCATGATATCACATCGTCGTTGAAGGCGCTCAAGGTGCCGGGCAATCTTATTCCCGCCGATGAACTTCTGAGGGTGCGCCGCACACTTGTGGTGATGGCCGATATTTCGTCATTTTTCAGTCGTCACAGAGACGAGAACGGACATTCGGTATATCAGGCCCTTGATGAGGTAGCCTTCCGCCTCAGTCCGTTTTCGGAAGCTGTAAGACTGATTGACCGCGTGCTTGACCAGTACGGCAATGTGCGTGACACGGCATCGCCGGAGCTGGGTGATATACGTCGCCGTATGGCCTCCATGACAGGTGCAGTTCAGGCGGCTATACGACGTGTGATGACCCGTGGCGTGACACAGGGTGTGATAGACAGCGATGCATCGCCGGCCATGCGTGACGGACGTCTGGTGGTACCCGTGGCTCCGATGTATAAGCGCAAAGTGGCCGGTATAGTCCATGACGAATCGGCCTCAGGTAAGACGGTGTACATAGAGCCGGCTGAGGTAGTCGAGGCCAATAACCGTATACGCGAACTCCAGATGGAGGAACGTCGCGAGATAATGCGCATACTTGCCGAAGTGGCTGCTACGCTGCGTCCTCATGCCGACGAGATGCTCGAGAGTCTTGACGTGCTCGGTGAGATAGATTTCATATATGCCAAGGCCGGATACGCCCTGGATATCAATGCTACGCTACCCGTGGTGGCCGATGGCCCTGAACTGGAGTGGTACCATGCATGCCATCCCGTGCTTCTAAAGAAGCTTGAGCAGCAGGGACGCGAAATTGTACCACTGGATATCACGCTCTCGGCCGAACGTCGTATGCTTATTATCTCCGGACCGAATGCCGGAGGTAAGTCAGTGTGCCTTAAGACCGTAGGTATAGTGCAGTATATGACCCAATGCGGACTTCTGCCACCGGTGTATGAAAACTCACGAATGGGTGTCTTCGAGGATATATTTGTAGATATAGGCGACGATCAGTCCATAGAGAATGATCTCAGTACCTACAGTTCCCATCTGCGCAATATGAAGACCATGACGGTCAACGGACGCAGCACATCGCTGGTGCTCGTCGATGAGTTTGGTGCGGGTACAGAACCTCAGATCGGTGGTGCTATTGCTCAGGCTATCCTTCACCGCTTCAATGAATCGGGTATGTGGGGCGTAATTACGACTCACTATCAGAATCTCAAAGAGTATGCCGACCATACCCCGGGACTTGTCAACGGTTCTATGCTCTACGACCGTCAGCTGATGCAGCCGCTATTTAAGCTCGCTATCGGTAGCCCCGGCAGTTCCTTCGCCCTGGAGATAGCGCGTAAGACGGGGCTTGCACCTGAGATACTTGACGAGGCTAAAGAGATAGTGGGCAGTGACTATATCAATATGGACCGCTACCTTCTTGACATAGCCCGCGACCGCCGTTATTGGGAAAACAAGCGTATGTCCATACGCCAGAAGGAAAAGAAGGTCGAAGAGGTGCTTACCCGCTATCAGCAGGATGCCGACACTCTGCGTGACAAACGCCGCGAGATAATAGCTGAAGCACGCGAAGAAGCACGCAAGATACTTGAGGGAAGCAATGCCGTAATCGAGCGCACCATCCACGACATACGGCTGTCGCAAGCCGAGAAAGAAAAGACCCTTGAGGCACGCCGCAAACTTGAAGAGGAGAAGACGCGCATGGCTACCGAGACTACAGGCCACCATCCTCTGCTCTCCAAGGTGCCGAAATCAAGGAAAAAGAACTCGGCTCCGGCGGCACCGCAGCCTCAGAAGGAGATTACAGTAGGCTCGGTGGTGAAGCTCGACGGTGAGGGGCAGCCCGGCACAGTGACGGATATTCAGGGCAAGAATGCTACAGTAATATTCGGTATGCTTAAGACCACCGTGAAGCTAAACCGACTGAAACCCACCACGGCCAAGCCACAGACCGGAGCCGGAAAGGCTTCGTTTGTGAGTGCGCAGACATCGGATTCGCTTCGTAGCCGTCAGCTTCAGTTTAAGCAGGATATAGATGTGCGCGGCATGAGAGTGGATGAAGCCGTACAGGCTGTGACTTACTTTATTGACGATGCCATACAGTTTAACGTATCGCGTGTGCGTATCCTCCATGGTACAGGTACCGGAGCATTGCGACAATATATCCGCAATTATCTTGANACTGTGCCCGGCGTACACTCTTATTCCGATGAGGATGTACGTTTCGGTGGCGCAGGTATCACNGTCGTAAANCTTGANTGACCTATACAATCCTCACATATATATCATACAAGTATATATATCATATAAGCGAGGCGGCTCGATTCTTCGGNCCGCCTCGCTTGTATGATGAGGAATTTCTTTTGAAACAGTATGTTATCGGTTGTAGAGTATCTTGCTTACGTCACTACCCTGACGCTTGATGACGAGCTGACCGTCAGCGGGGGTTGCGACGGGCTGTCCCTGAAGATTGAAGTATTCGACGGGTGCGTCACTGTTGTCAATGGCGGGGAGGTCTATGGCTGTAGTGCCGCGGAGATCAATCACGGTAGAGCGGTTGCCTGGAACGGGGAGATAGGCATTGGGCATACTGTCAANNATGAATATGCTCTGCGCGATAGTGATGACGCCGTTCTTAAACTCAGCGTACATATTGCCCTGATGTATGATGTCGGGATTGGCGCGCAGATAGTCTACCACCTCCTTGCGTGTCATGCCTAACTTGATAGTGTAGTGATAGTANATGTTGGTGGCGTACATGAGCTCATCGTCAAAGAAGTACATCTGACTGTTGTAAGGCTCTACGAATACGAAGTCGGGTACGCGGCAGTCAACTACGAAGTAGTCATAAATATCATCGAAACGATGGGTGGGGTATGATTGCAACAGAGTAGAATTGGGTTGGAAGAAGGGCTTCTGGAAACGGAACACTCCGGGTTCGAGCACACTTGCCTCAACAGGTACCTCGTAGGAATTGTCAATCAGATCCGCAGAGATATCTCTTCCGTAATATCCGTTTATGAACTGGCACATGCCGGCATCCACCCAGTTTTCGTCAGGTTCGTAGCCCCCCTTGTCTGTGGGCAGAGTGATGACTACAGGTACCGGTTTTCCCAATTCGTCCACATTNTTTCCGAGNTGGGCATTTTCAAGTGAGGATCCGTAAGATGCAACGGGNATGGTGATTACTCCGTCGGCCATGGTGCTTACCACAGAAGGATATTGTTGCTTGACCTGCTCTCTGGTGAGTCCCTCTTCCTTCTCGTAATAAAAATTGCCGGAGGAAATAAAGAGGTCGGTCACGGGATTGCCGTCGTTGTCCTTACACACACCTTCGGGGAAGGTCCAGCCACTGTACTGAGGCTCAACAACTACGTATTCAGGGTCGGTGGCATCAATGATGATGTCAGTGCGTTCGAGGTTGTCATTATATTTGCTGAAAAATCCATAGCCGTTGCCATAGATATTGTCGTAGCCGTANAGGTCGACCATGCGGTATAGACCGGGAGTCTTGGTGCTCTCCTCAATCTCTACATAGAGAGTGGCGTAAAAGTCTGAAGAGAATGAATAAAGAATCCAGGCGTCAGTCATAGTGCCCATGCCGAGTGCCTTCCACTCGCTGTCAGATTGATTGTCGTCGAGCTTGCGCACTTTCATACGGGTGGCTATTTGCTCAGGAGTCANGGCGCCATTGTTAATCATAGTGGCAGCCTCAACCGCCATTGACGCAGAATTCTGAAGCTCCTCAGACACNACATTGATATTTAATGCAGCATTTGCACCCCCGGCTATGAGGGTTGCGGCAGCAAGGAGGTAAAATTTTGTCATGCAGAAATTATGTTATGTATTGATTTATTCGTTTGCTATTGTTGCGTCGCTAATTTCTGTCAGTTCTACGCACTGAGATGAATTAAGTTAGCGTGCATCATGTTTNTTGCCAAAGTGATTACCGCAAAGGTAAATCATTTTAGCCGATTGAGCAAAAAATATTCAACTTTAACACTCTGTCTACAATAAAACTATGAGGCCACCTGAACTTGCGTCAGACCGCCTCTCCCCACAATTGGTGAGATTATGAAAATACTCTCGAAGATGGTATAAANTNATTCTTACTTACGGACTTTCAGGCGTGCCTTATACATTTGCTCTTTTATCCCACCATTACTGAGGAAATCGATCTTGATTTTCTCAATCATTTTGTNGAGCATTGCGATAGTCTGGTGTATTAGAGTCAACATCAGATTACAGTATTCCTCATCGTTCATTTTGGGCGTCAAAGACGTGAAGAAGGCAGTGTCGTTATGCATCCTGCATATTTCATTGAGTCGTCTGAAGCGTTCATTGTTGAGATTCCAAAAGGGAATATGGCGCGTACGCATATAGTCCTCATAATCNTTCAACAACTCGTGGAGGCTTCCTCGCGCAACGCCAAACAGCTTGATTTCCATTTCGGCGGATGAGGCNGCATCCGACCGGCCTTCAACAATATTCTGCTTTCCTGAGCGNGCAGCCTGGAGCATCTGGTCGTGAGTCCTGTCTGATTTTGCGATTCTACCCTGCAGGAAGAAGTAAGTAAGGTCGTATATAGCCTCTGCCTTCTGAAAAACATAAAGCTTCCTGTAGCTGGTCTTNGGGCGGGCAAAATCAGTGGAATTCATTGTTTTCGTGGTATTTAATTTGCGTAAAATTAGAGATTTGCCGGGAAATAAAAAAAANCGCGGAGCGATTTTTTTCAATTTTTTTATTGGGCGGGGAGTAGCTATGGTAGCTAAGATAGCTATTATAGCTAAATTAGCTACTTTCGTTGGGGCGCAGAAAACAAAAGGCGCGGCTCATGGGAGTCGCACCTTTGTTTTTGATTATCTTGAAGGGGAGTGTTANTTCACTTCCTCGTATTCAACGTCGTCAACGTGGCCGTCGCCTCCGGCTGAAGGGCCCTGCTGGGCGCCGGGGTTAGCGCCGCCCTGAGCGTTCTGAGCCTGGGCCTGAGCGTTGAGGATGTCCTGCTGAGCNGCACCGAAGGTGGTCTCAATCTCCTTGATAGCGCTGTCAATGGCGGCGATATCCTGAGCCTTATGAGCTTCCTTAAGTTTTGCTACGGCAGTTTCGATNGCGCTCTTCTTGTCGGCGGGAATCTTGTCGCCGAGTTCGTTGAGCTGCTTTTCGGTCTGGAAGATTACGGCATCGGCATGGTTGAGCTTGTCGATACGTTCCTTTTCCTTCTGGTCGGCAGCNGCNTTNGCNGCAGCTTCGTCCTTCATNCGCTTGATTTCGGCNTCGGTCAGACCGCTTGAGGCTTCNATACGGATNCTCTGTTCCTTACCGGTNGCTTTATCCTTGGCAGATACGTTGAGGATACCGTTGGCGTCAATCTCGAAGGTAACTTCGATCTGAGGTATGCCACGGGGTGCGGGNGCGATACCGTCGAGGTGGAANTTACCGAGGGTCTTATCGTCCTTGGCCATGGGTCGTTCGCCCTGAAGCACATGGATTTCTACTGAAGGCTGATTGTCGGCTGCGGTAGAGAATGTCTCGCTCTTACGGGTAGGAATNGTGGTGTTGGCTTCGATGAGCTTGGTCATCACTCCACCGAGAGTCTCGATACCTACTGACAGAGGCACTACGTCAAGAAGAAGTACGTCCTTAACATCACCTGACAGNACGCCACCCTGGATGGCNGCACCTACGGCAACTACTTCATCGGGGTTAACACCCTTTGAGGGAGCCTTGCCGAAGAACTTTTCTACAATCTGCTGGATGGCGGGGATACGGGTTGAACCACCTACGAGAATTACTTCGTCGATATCCTTGGCGGTGAGGCCGGCATCCTTAAGGGCCTGTTCACAAGGCTTGATGGTGGCCTGAATCAGTTTGTCGGCAAGCTGTTCGAACTGTGCACGGGTAAGGGTGCGAACGAGGTGCTTAGGACCTGAAGCTGTAGCGGTAATATAGGGAAGGTTGATTTCGGTGCTGGTGGTGCTTGACAGCTCGATCTTAGCCTTTTCGGCAGCTTCCTTAAGACGCTGGAGAGCCATGGGATCCTGACGGAGATCCACGCCTTCCTCCTTCTGGAATTCGTCGGCGAGCCAGTCGATGATTACGTGGTCGAAGTCGTCACCGCCGAGGTGGGTATCACCGTTGGTTGACTTCACCTCAAACACGCCGTCGCCGAGTTCGAGGATTGAGATATCGAATGTACCGCCACCGAGGTCAAATACGGCGATTTTCTGGTCCTTATCGGTCTTGTCAAGGCCGTAGGCGAGGGCTGCGGCGGTAGGTTCGTTTACGATACGCTTTACGGTAAGACCGGCGATTTCACCGGCTTCCTTGGTAGCCTGACGCTGGGCATCGTTGAAGTATGCGGGCACGGTGATAACGGCTTCGCTTACTGACTGTCCGAGATAGTCCTCGGCGGTCTTCTTCATTTTCTGAAGAATCATGGCCGAAATTTCCTGAGGGGTGTATTCACGGCCGTCAATGTCTACGCGGGGCAGACCATTGTCAGAGCGGTCAACCTTATATGGTACACGCTCGATTTCTTTTTCTACCTGATCGTAAGTTTCACCCATGAAACGCTTGATTGAAGATATGGTGCGCTTAGGGTTAGTGATGGCCTGACGTTTAGCGGGATCACCCACTTTACGTTCGCCGCCGTCAACAAATGCTACGATAGAAGGTGTGGTGTTACGTCCTTCGCTGTTAGGGATAACGACGGGGTCGTTACCTTCAAGAACAGATACACATGAGTTGGTAGTTCCAAGGTCAATACCTATGATTTTTCCCATAATAGTTAGTGTTTTATATTTTTGTTTGAATATTATTTGTCTATGTCTCGTTGTCGGGTAGGGGAGCGAATCCTCTGTGCGACGTTCACTAAAGAAACAAACTCTATGCCAAAAAAGTTGCCGGAAGAGATAATTTGATTACTTACAGAGTGTTAAAGAGCGTCAAAGGTACTGACACTCTTCTGCCATCTTACTGACAGGATAGTGACATAGGTGTGACACGCAAATGACATTTCGACATGTAGCCGCTATGCTTTTCACTGTCGCTACTCCTAAATATAAAATGACGGTGCGAAACCCTATAGTTCAATATAATTTACTAAATTTGCAAGCACATCATGGTGTGGGCTCACGTGAGTGTCACGACATGGTGAAGTAAACAGATTTATAACTATATAAACCATATTATCATGAACATTTCTCACATTGAGCACGTGGGCATAGCTGTGCCCTCGCTTGACGAAGCAATCCCCTTTTACGAAAATATGCTTGGCCTCAAGTGCTTTGCTATCGAAGAAGTAGCTGATCAGAAGGTGCGTACTGCATTCTTCAAGGTTGGCCAGACCAAGATAGAACTTCTCGAAGGCACATCTGAGGATAGCGCCATCTCAAAGTTTATCGCTAACAATGGTGGCCGCGGCGGTATCCAGCACATCGCTTTCGCTATCGAAGACGGCGTTGCCAACGCTCTTGCCGAAGTGGAAGAGAAGGGTGGCCGTCTCATTGACAAAGCTCCCCGCAAGGGCGCCGAAGGCCTTAACATCGCCTTCCTGCATCCCAAATCAACTTGTGGCACTCTCATTGAATTCTGTGAGGACCCCAACAAGTAATTGACCCCCCCCTGACAATTTCTATCACTTAAGAATGAGTACACAACTTGAAAAAGTGCAGGAACTCATAGACCTGCGCAATGAAGCCCGCCTCGGTGGCGGCGAAAAAGCCATACAGAAGCAGCACGAAAAGGGCAAGTACACAGCCCGTGAGCGTATCGCCCAACTTCTTGACGAAGGTTCGTTTGAAGAAATCGACATGTTCGTCCGTCATCGCTGCCACAACTTCGGACAGGAAAAGAAAAGCATCCTCGGCGACGGCGTAGTGACCGGCTACGGTACTATCGAAGGCCGCCTGGTATATGTCTTCGCACAGGACTTCACCGTATTCGGCGGTTCGTTGAGCGAAACCATGGCTATGAAGATATGCAAAATCATGGATATGGCCATGAAGATGGGTGCTCCCGTAATCGGTCTTAATGACTCGGGCGGCGCACGTATCCAGGAGGGTATCAACGCCCTTGCAGGTTATGCTGAAATCTTCCAGCGCAATATCCTCGCTTCAGGTGTCATCCCCCAGATATCAGCCATCCTCGGTCCCTGTGCCGGTGGTGCGGTATATTCTCCCGCGCTCACCGACTTCACTATCATGACCAAGGGCATCAGCTACATGTTCCTTACCGGTCCTAAGGTGGTGAAGACCGTTACCGGCGAAGATGTGACTCAGGACGCTCTCGGCGGTGCTGAAGTACACTCACAGAAGAGCGGTGTGGCTCACTTTGCAGCCGAAGACGGCGAAGAGACCCTCAAGATTATCCGCAAACTATTCAGCTACATACCTCAGAACAATCTCGAGGAGCCCCCGCTGGTAGAGTGCAACGACCCCATCGACCGTCTCGAGGACTCGCTCAACGAAATCATCCCTGACTCAGCTAACCGTCCTTACGACATGTATGAGGTAATCGGTGCTATCATTGACAACGGTGAATTCCTCGAAGTACAGCGTGACTATGCCAAGAACCTCATCGTAGGTTTCGCACGCTTCAACGGCCAGGCCGTAGGTATCGTGGCCAACCAGCCCAAGTATCTCGCCGGTGTGCTCGACAGCAACGCCTCACGCAAGGGTGCCCGTTTCGTACGCTTCTGCGATGCCTTCAATATTCCTCTCGTAACGCTGGTTGACGTGCCCGGATTCCTTCCCGGTACAGGTCAGGAGTACAACGGTGTGATTCTCCACGGTGCCAAGCTGCTCTATGCTTATGGCGAGGCCACTGTGCCCAAAGTTACCGTTACCCTGCGTAAGAGCTATGGCGGTAGCCACATCGTGATGAGCTGTAAGCAGCTCCGCGGCGATATGAACTACGCATGGCCCACCGCAGAAATCGCTGTGATGGGTGGCGCCGGTGCCGTAGAGGTGCTTTACGCCAAGGAAGCCAAAGCCGCCGAAGATCCCAAGGCAGTGCTCGCCGAGAAGGAAGCAGAATACAACAAGCTCTTCTGCAACCCCTACAATGCTGCCCGCTACGGTTATATCGACGACGTCATCGAACCCCGCAACACTCGTTTCCGTGTGATCCGTGCCCTTCAGCAGCTGGCTACCAAGAAGGTGACCAACCCCGCCAAGAAGCATGGTAACATACCTCTGTAATAATTACCGTTAATTACAGATTTCACACATAAGATTGTTATCTATAGGAATTCTCATCACTCCCGTGAATATTTCTTTGCGGGAGGGGTGAACTCCTGCGACATAAAAATGACAACCGGCTTTCGTAGCCATAATTGAAAGACATGAAACAAAGACTTAGCCTCTTGCTTGTAGCGCTGTTGGCCTGTACACTCGCAGTGAGTGCGCAGGGACGCCGAGGACTGCGAATCAACGAGGTAATGGTGCAGAACGAGTCAAGCGTGATTGACGACTTCGGTAACCACACCGCCTGGGTGGAGCTCTTCAACTCTACCTATGCTCCTCTTGAGATCTCAAGCGTCTATATCACTAATGACAGCACTAACAAGAAGATGTATCCCGTGCCTCTGGGCGACGTGAACACTGAGATTCCCTCACGCCAGCACGTGCTCTTCTGGGCCGATGGCAAGCCCTCGCGCGGTACATTCCACATGAATATAACCCTCACACCCGGCCAGGATAACTGGATAGGTGTGTACGACGCTGACGGACTCACTCTCATTGACGAGGTGCTGATTCCCGCCTCACTGCTTCCCGACCAGAGCTACGCCCGTGTAGCCGAGGATGCCGAAGGATGGGAAATCCGTACAGGCGAAGGTGATCTCTACATCACTCCCTCAAGCAACAACCTCATTAAGGATACCAACCGCAAGGTGGAGATGTTTGCCGAGAAGGATGAACACGGCTTCGGCCTCTCGGTGATGGCCATGTGCATAGTGTTCTGCGCACTTCTGCTTCTGAGCATCTGCTTCTACATCATCAGCCGTATCGGCGCCAAGATGTCGAAAACCCGTAAGACCAAGGCTACAAGCGATCTCCTAACCGAGACTGTGAAGGCCGACGGTATACCCGACACCGATGCTGATTCAGGCGAAGTAATAGCCGCTATAGGTATGGCTCTCTACCAGCATCTCAATGCTCATGACCTCGAAAGCGACATACTGACCATCCGCAAGACCAAGCGCTCTTACTCACCCTGGAGCAGCAAGATCTATAATATGCGTCAGATGCCCAAGTAAAAAACTCTCCCCTCATACAAATATCACATTATATATTGTATCATACGATCATTACCATACAATGAAGACCTATAAATATAAAATCAACGGCACCAACTACAATGTTGCCGTCGGTGACATCGAAAACAATGTGGCTCAGGTAGAGGTCAACGGTATTCCTTACAAGGTGGAACTTGAGGCTACCAAGAAGTCCGTTACCATCGTCGCTCCCCATCGTCCCGCCGCAGCTCCCCGCACTGAGAGCGGCGCCAAGATCATTTCCAAACCTACAGTAGCTGCCGGCGCAGGATATCAGCTTAAGGCTCCTCTGCCCGGAACTATCATGGGCGTTAACGTAAAGGTGGGCGACACTGTAAAGGCTGCCGATACCGTAGTGGTGCTCGAGGCCATGAAGATGGAAAATGCCATTCATGCCGGACGCGACGGCAAGATTTCTTCCATCGCTGTAAATCAGGGCGACGCAGTGCTCGAAGGCGCTGTCCTCCTCACCATCGAATAATCTTTGCATCTAACTTTGAATTGAATCATTATCATGTCATTCAGTGACTTTCTGCTGCAGAATCTACAGCAATTCTGGCACCTGACGGGCTTCTATAATGCTACATGGCAGCATCTCGTGATGCTTGCCGTGGGTCTCTTCTTTATCTGGCTTGCCATCAAGAAGGACTTCGAGCCCATGCTGCTTGTGCCCATAGGATTCGGTATGCTTATCGGCAACATACCTTTCAACGCCAACGCCGGACTGGAAATCGGCATCTATGAGGAAGGCTCCGTGCTCAACATTCTTTATAACGGTGTGAGCGCCGGATGGTATCCCCCTCTGATTTTCCTCGGTATCGGTGCCATGACCGACTTCTCGGCCCTCATTGCCAACCCCAAGCTGATGCTTATCGGAGCTGCCGCACAGTTCGGTATCTTCGGAGCTTATATGGTGGCTCTGCTTCTTGGTTTCGCTCCCGACCAGGCCGGTGCTATCGCCATCATCGGTGGCGCTGACGGCCCCACCGCTATCTTCCTGTCATCAAAGCTCGCTCCCAACCTCATGGGCGCCATAGCCGTATCGGCCTACTCTTACATGGCACTCGTGCCCGTGATACAGCCGCCTATCATGCGACTCTTCACCACCAAGCACGAACGTACCATCAAGATGAAACCCCCGCGCGCTGTGTCGCAGAACGAGAAGATTATCTTCCCTATCGTCGGACTGCTGCTTACCTGCTTTGTGGTACCCTCGGGTATTCCACTGCTCGGTATGCTCTTCTTCGGTAACCTTCTCCGCGAGTGTGGCGTTACCACCCGTCTGGCCAAGACCGCTTCTAACGCTCTTACCGACATCGTGACCATACTCCTCGGCATGACAGTAGGCGCATCAACCCAGGCCTCAGAATTCCTCACCGCCGAAACCATCGGCATCTTTGCACTCGGATTCATGGCCTTCATCATTGCCTCTACTTCGGGTGTGCTCTTCGTTAAGTTCTTCAACCTGTTCCTCCCCGAAAATAAGAAGATCAATCCTCTTATCGGTAATGCAGGTGTGTCGGCTGTGCCCATGTCAGCACGTATCTCAAACAACCTCGGCCTCGAGTACGATCCCTCCAACTACCTGCTCATGCATGCCATGGGCCCCAACGTAGCCGGAGTTATCGGTTCAGCCGTAGCCGCAGGTGTGCTGCTTGGCTTCCTTGCCTAAAATGCCGTAGATTCATCTACAACCGCGATTTAATTAAGCTAATTCAGGCCGTGTGTCTTACAGTGGACACACGGCCTTCCTTTTGGCAGACACTTGTACTGACCCCAATAAAAACGTATCAGAGTAGATATGTAAGTAGTAAGGATAATTTTTACGACTTACTTATGATTTTGGAGAACCAAATGGATGCTGGTGGTGTTATAAGTATAAACCATAAATTGACAAGTCACACTACGTGTCACCAATCCAACTTTAGTAATGGTAACAAGCAAAGTTATAGAAAGCCTCTATAAAACCTACCGCAAAAGACCGTCAGCACCTGACGAACTGAATATCGGATTACTTTTTGACCCAAATATTCAGAAATATCACCAAATCAGCCTAACCCCCGATGAACTCGTGATAGGTTCTATCCCGGAGATGAGTCCGTTTCACACCATTCTCCTGCGCCATATTCACGGCATAGTAGAATTTGACCGCAGTATAGCCATAGTCCTTCACTCATCCATCATATTCCTCAACAAGCGTGACAATGGAGTAAACCTCCATATCAAAATGGAGAAGCCCAGCTTTATGGATCGCCTGCGTGGCATGGTTGATAAATAATTCCGCCTTCCTCTAACAAAAAGATAGACATAAGCACTCCCGAAAAAAACAAATGCAAGGATATCAGACTGCGTTTCCGCCCCATAAAGATTGCCCGGGTAAAAAACGATAGTTCAAGAAACCTTATCTACGTCTCGTATCATATACAAAATCTATGGATAATTTGATATTCTTATTTCAAATCCCATGATAACAGTCGATTAAGTAACATAGGTAATAGGTCCGTGTGTGTTAAACGTATGAAGATATTCATATCCTCAGTGGCCTTCACCCTTCTCATTAACTCAAGTCGTTGCGAGTTAAGAGGAGGATTTTTTTTGTGCTTTTTCGAAAAAAAATCCCAGAAAAGTTTTGCAGGTTCAAAAATAGTCCCTACCTTTGCACACGTCATTCGGAGAGATGGCAGAGTGGTCGATTGCGGCGGTCTTGAAAACCGTTGAGGGTCACACCTCCGGGGGTTCGAATCCCTCTCTCTCCGCCAAAAGAGCAGTCCATGAGGCTGCTCTTTTTGTGTAGGAGGGGATGAGAACCCCCGGGTTTGTTAGGGCCAGTAGATTGTTTGTTATCGCGCAGCGCTTGCGTAGCAAGAATCCCCCTTTTGTTGTGTGTTAAATTTATTTAAAGGGGGGGGGTGATATTATTTATTCGTAAATTTACCACGGTTTTAACAACCGTTGTTATACTCATTTTTCACTAACCATTTTTCATCTTACATGAAGATACGTTTACTAGCCCTCGTATTTGCAGCAATGACATCCTTTGGTCTTCTGGCTCAAGTCCCGGAGTCATTTGAGGTAAACAGATTATTTTATCAGGAATACAACGACCTTAGTGTCAGAATCATTCCAAATCCCGATGGTTCGCCATATACAGGAACCATAACTCTACCCAATGAAGTTACTGCCCCAAATGGTAAAACATATTCAGTGTATAAGAACGTATCAGGTGTATTTTACGGCATAGAGAAACTTATAGTGGATATGATACCCTACGAAGAAGGAACCTATCCCCCAATGTCGCTCTCCATACAAAATGCTTCCAAACTGACATCCATCAAGTTCAATCGTCTTACCACTCAATCCCCCAATCCCGTGTATAATTTTGTCGACATCGGCAATAACGCGGGATGCGTATACTGTTATGTGCGCCCTGGTGAAACTGAGAATTGCATTAAAGTTGAGACGTTCAATATATACGGACCAGAAGGAAAACAACTGAAGCCGGCTCTGAGAAACCCTGAAACAGGAGAATTCATTTATCCGGATTCAGATAAAGTGTTTCATCTCGATGCATACTGGGGATACAACGGTAACTATGTGGGGATAGATGTAAATCCGAATTCACAAACTCTTCCGATACGTTTATATGGAGTAGCCGACAACGGGGAATATATCTCAATGTGTTCCACTCCCCCCGTCGCTCAGTCAGGTATGGAAACAGTAAAGGATGGCATAGTTTACTCCATCTCCGGCGGAGAAGCGATTATTTTCAGAATAAATTATGACGCTACTTTACCCGAGAACCTTGAAATACCGTTAACTGTAGATTTTGAAGGCCAGGACTATCCTGTAACAACCTTTAGCACCTACGTCTTCAACCAAGCATTAACCTCTCGAACGGTAAAATTCCCTCTGACAGTAACTAAAGTGATGGGTTCCGGTTCGTTGTTCACGGGGTGTCCGAATCTGGAGTCGGTGGATTTCAGCAAGATGAACTTGGAGAATCCCGATGAGACGTATATCCGATTCGACAACTGCCCGAGTCTCAAGGAAGTCAAGTGGCCAAAGAATTTGACCAGAATGTCCGGTACTTTTTACATGTGTGAGTCTCTCGAAAATATCACCGTGCCTTCAACTGTAAAATCCTTGAATAGAACTTTCTGGATGTGTCCAAAAGTTAAGACATTGGTAATCCCTGACGATGCCGAGGTTGACAATCTCTCTATCGAATCCGGCTTAGTCGAAACTCAGAGCGAATGGATATCAGATGATACCTACAAGGTTGAGGTTTCCTATTTTGGTGTATCACGCAAATCCAAAAATATTGAATACTGTCCTTATACGGTAGGAATAAACGTAGAATTGGGCCAGATATTTCATGATGGTGTTAAGACTGACGGCTATTTCATATTAAATAAGGACGCATTCTATACTGTTCGCTATCCAGGGGTTCCGGCCCAATTTGATGGCACTATTTATATAGGCGATCGTTTCAAGGACCAGTATAACAATGAGATCCAGAATCGCTACTGCACGATTATAGCTAAGGAAGCTTCAGCAGGAGTGACTGAAGTGACTGAAGATGTCATCGGAGCCGTAAGATACTTTAATCTTCAGGGACTTGAAGTCAGCGAATCTCATCTCCGCCCCGGCCTCTACATCCGCATGCAAGGTCAGAAATCCCAAAAGATTCTCATAAAGTAACCTTTGACATTCAATCTACGGGGCATAATTCCCTGTCAATAGGTAGGAGATAAACACTAATTGCAGGTGTTTATCTCCTACTTTCGTGTTTAATTTTGACGTGGTTTTAAATCTACACCCAAAACTACATAGGTTATATTCCCTCTCTCTCCGCCACCAAAAGGGAGCAACCTAAAAGCAGGGTGCTTCTCTTGCTTTATGCCTGCCTTTATCGTCGCGTGTTATCGTGGGGGCAGAAGAATTTAAAACAAAACATCTTATCGCTTAGCTTATTAGGTGAACTTTTTTATCAGATTGTCATGTTCCGAAAGTCTATGATCAATCCGGCTTTCCATGTGCATCAGCAGCTGATAGATACTGTAACCTCTCAGTAGATATTCCTTCAAGACTCTATTCCAAAATAGAAGAATATGTACTATTATCATTCTTTACTCGAGAGGATAAAGGTGGTGATGTCGGAGAGGACTTCTTCTGAGAATGTCTCTTCGATGTTTTTGTATTCATCGACGTTGCCGGTCTTAGCATGTTGCATCAGATGGTTCAATTCGGGATAGCTTCTGACATTTGCTGTGGGGATGTACCTTTTTGCCGGTTCAATATTGAGTGATGGTGGTACCTGGCAATCTTTCTCTCCATATATAATCATGGCAGGTATCTTCACATTGCTCATAACGTGAGCCGGGTCAAACCGAAGGAAGTATTCCATCCAGGGCTGGATTGTTGTCATTGTGAGGGTGGCGGTGATTGTGTTGGCTAAGTTGCGAGTTACGGGTGAATCATCTCGCTGAGGATATATGTCAAGTAGCTGTTCGTCACTTACGGTAGATAACGGTGTGTTTGTCAGGCGATATCTAAGGGCTTTGAGCAGTGCAGTCTCAAATTGTTCTGCGTGTAGAGAGTCAATCCCCGAATTAATCAAGGCTATTTTATTCTGATAGGCATTGATTTCCGCTCCGCTGACCGCCGGGCCGGCAATGGAAACAATGAAGTCAAGTACTCCTGGTTCGGCGCCAAGCATGCAGGCTATCATTCCTCCTTCGCTATGGCCTATCATTCCTATTCTGTCGAATCGTCCTGACTGGCGGAGGTAATTAACGACGGCTCTTGCATCTTCGGCAAAGTCAGATGTCGTGGCATTGTCAAGCAGTCCTTTTGACTTGCCATATCCGCGGTCATCATATCTAAGACTTGCTATTCCGCGGCGTGCAAGATAGTCGGCTATTACGGCGAATGGTTTGTGTTCAAACAATTCTTCATCACGATTTTGCTGTCCGCTGCCCGACACGAGTACCACTACCGGTGTGGGCTTTGTGGCATGTTCAGGCACGACAAGAGTGCCTGATAATACTGCTTCGGGGGCAGTAATGGTCACGTCTTCAGTAGTGTAGGGGAATGGTGGCTGCGGAGTCTGTGGTCTTTTAGCTCTTTTCACTCCTGCTGCCAATGTCAGGGGAAGCGTGAAGGGACCTTGTCGGAAAGTTCCCACCAGAGAATCGTTGATCAGTTTCCCCGTGAAATTCATTCTCAGCCCTGTTACACCCATACTTAGTGAATCGTCTGACAGATATCTAAGCTGTCCTTCAATACCGTAGGCGTTCTGGTCGGGGGAATCCATAGTGATGGAATCCTGCGCTATATGAAACACTAACCGCATGGAATTCTGTGGATTGATTTTCAAAATTCCCGACCAGGTGCCGGTAATGTCATGTGCATCCACTGTCAAAAATGAAAGTACTGCGGCAAGGAAGGCAAGGAGGGGATGTTTCATGTTGCTCTAAGTATGAATGTGAAAAGTATAAACGTGAAAAGATTGGTTGACCAGACATTGTGAATGGTAGGAGGATACAAAAATACAAATAAAAAGCCTCGCAACATCTGTCGCGAGACTTTTTATTTGTATAGGATGGGAATAGGTATCGATTAGAAGTGGTAAGAGATACCGAAGAGGAGGTTGTTGGAGTTGAGGTTGAGGCCCCAGTTTTCGTCACAGCCATTAGCCTTTGCCGCATGGTTGCCGCTCTGATAGCCGAGGAAACCTACGTGTGCTGTAAGAGAGAAGCTCTTGGTGATGTGGTATGAGAGACCGGGGCGGAGACCGATACCATATTCTACAGCTGTCGAGCCATCAGCACGACCTACTCCGAGGTCTACTCCACCGTCAACGAACAGACGAAGATTACCGGTCTTGAAGAAGGTATAGCGGATGTAGGGGTCAACCTGAAAAACGGTCTTCTCTTCAGAGCCGGCCTTACGGTATTGTACACCTACTTTGGTACCTACACCAAACTGGTCGGTGATATTGTAGCCAAGTTCAGGAAGAACTGTCACCTGAGTACTCTTGACACCGCTGGAAGAGTCGGTTGTACGTCCGAAAGTGAGCTGTCCGCCGGCATACCATTTAGTTGTCTGGGCTGCGGCGCCGAGGGTCATGATTGCCATGACGGCAAGGAGTAAAAATTTCTTCATAACAAAAAAGTGTATTGTAAAACAAAAACATTTCATTTCGGGAGGGAATTACGGTTATACCTCCTCTTATGACATTCTTAACAAACGTTGGGGACGTATGGTTCCGGAATGGAGTAAAAAAACTCTTATGCCGGGTTACGGAACCGGGAAGGTAATCCACCGCCACAGGTGATTTTAGGGCGGCTGTCAATTTTTTTGCGTAATTTTGTGGAGAATGAATGAAGAGTATCTTAATCAGCTGAATGAACAGCAGCGTGCCGCTGTAGAGTATTGTGACGGCCCTCAACTGGTAATAGCCGGTGCGGGTTCGGGCAAGACGCGTGTGCTTACATACAAGATAGTACACTTGATTAACCTCGGGCTTCCTCCCGAGCGTATCCTCGCACTGACATTTACCAACAAGGCTGCCCGCGAAATGCGTGAGCGTATCGAGCAACTCGTGGGTACTGTCATAGCCCGCAGACTATGGATGGGTACGTTCCACTCTATCTTTGCCCGTATTCTCCGTGCGTGGGCCGACCGCATAGGTTACAAGAGTAGTTTCACGATATATGACTCGGGCGACAGCAAGAGCCTTGTCAAGGCCATCATAAAGGATATGGATCTTGACGAGAAGCTGTATAAGCCCTCCACGGTATTGTCGGCGATCTCTACCGCCAAAAATGCACTGATATCTCCGGAGAAGTATGCTACACTCGAGGATGTGATGAAGGCCGACCGCGACGCACGTCGTCCGATGATATATGCCATATACCGTCACTACCGCGACCGTTGTTTCACGGCCGGAGCCATGGACTTTGACGATCTGCTGTACTATACCAATGTGCTGCTGCGTGACAATCCCGATGTATTGGCCTACTACCGCGATATGTTCGGCTACGTACTTGTAGATGAGTATCAGGATACTAACTTCGCGCAGCATCTCATAGTGTCACGCATAGCTCCGCCGGAGAAGGCCGCGCTGTGTGTTGTGGGCGATGACGCCCAGAGTATCTACTCATTCCGCGGGGCCAACATACGCAACATTCTCGGTCTGAAATCGACCTACCCCGACCTCCGTACCTTTAAACTGGAGCAGAACTACCGCTCGACAAGAAACATCACTGATGCGGCCAATTCGCTTATAGCTAAAAATACCGAGCAGATACCTAAACAGGTATTTTCGCGCAACGAGGCGGGTCAGCCCATAGAAGTGATGCAGGCATACAGCGACTATGAAGAGGGCAACAACGTAGCTCAGCGCATATCGCAGCTATATCACAAGTCTGACGACAGTTATGAGGAGTATGCCATACTCTATCGCACAAACGCTCAGAGCCGCATTCTTGAGGAAGCGCTGCGCAAGCGTAATATACCTTACCGTATATACGGTGGCCTATCGTTTTATCAGCGTAAGGAGATACGTGATGCCATAGCCTACTTCCGTCTTACGGTCAATCCTGACGATGACGAGGCTCTGCGCCGTATCATCAACTTCCCGGCGCGCGGTATAGGCGACACGACCCTCGGACGACTTACACGTACGGCTATTGACAATGAGATAAGTATCTGGAATGTAATATGCTCGCCTGAGAATTACGATACCGGTCTGTCATCCGGCCCTCTTAAGAAGCTCAAAGATTTCCGTGGGTTGATAGAGTCCTTCATCGCCCTCAATGATGCCGGAGCCGATGCCTACGAAGTGGCCGACCAGATAATCCGCGCTACCCGACTGCTGTCATCGCTCATGACTGACCGTACTCCCGAGAGCATATCCAAGCAGGAAAACCTCACGGAGCTCCTCGGCGGTGTCAAGGAATTTGTGGAGCAGCGACGTGAAGAGGGCAATCCCGCCCTTCACATGACGGACTTCCTCGGCGAAGTATCGCTGGCTACGGATCAGGACGACGCCGACCATTCTGAAGAAAGAATCACTCTCATGACGGTTCATGCCGCCAAAGGTCTGGAATTCAACAATGTATTCATAGTGGGTGTAGAGGAGGAACTTTTTCCCTCGTCCATGTCGTCAGGTACGCTGCGCGACATTGAGGAGGAGCGTCGCCTGTTATACGTGGCCATAACCCGTGCCCGTCGCTATTGCATGCTTTCATACGCCTCATCGCGATTCCGCAACGGGCAGACCATGCTTACAGCTCCCTCACGTTTCCTTCGTGATATAGACCCGAGTTACCTCCACCTTGCCATGGGTACGGTTCTCAATACTCCCCGTTCGCGCAACACCCCCTTCGGAGGAGGTTTCCCGACATCTACTCCCGGCTTCAATCCCGTAGGGAAATACAATCGTACTGCATACGGCTCACCCTCGCGTCCCGAACCAAAGCCCTCGGGCGCATCGGCTCAGGCCCCGACCTCTATGGGTGGGGCAGTGTCTGTCAACGACATCTCCGAAGGCTCCATTATCGAGCACTCACGCTTCGGACGCGGTGAGGTACAGTCGATTGATACCTCCCAGCCCGATGCCCGTATAGTGGTAGACTTCGAGTCAGAAGGCCGCAAGACCCTCCTGCTCAAGTTCGCCCGATTCACCGTGGTACAGAAGTAAGAACCTTACTTCACCCTCCCGATTTCCAATCCCCCCCTCACTCATAACTGATATGACTCACGATATGGCTAACGACGAAGCACTCACCACTCCGTACTACATAGTATATGAAGACCGCATACGACGCAACCTCGCTTTAATCAGCGATGTGGCCGCGCGATCAGGTGCCAAGATAATAATGGCCTTCAAGGCCAATGCACTCTGGCGCACATTCCCAATAGTGCGCGAATATTGCCGCGACTTCACCGCATCGTCGCTCAATGAGTTGCGCCTCGGCAACGAAGAACTTGGTGGAGAAGCTCATAGCTATTGCCCGGCATATACTGACGCAACGATAGGGGAATATCTGACACGCTCAACTCACCTGACTTTCAACTCTCTTCATCAATGGGAGAGATTCAAGGACCGTGTAGCCGCCACAAACGTGTCGCCCGGACTCAGAGTCAATCCGCAGTGCTCCGTTATAGAAACGGACATATACAATCCCGCCCTTCCGGGTTCACGCTTCGGTGTAACGGCTGAGGAATTAGGTGATAAACTGCCGGAGGGTATCGAAGGATTGCACTTTCATGCTCTTTGTGAGTCAACATCCTACGATCTCGCCAAAGTGCTTGACGCCTTTGAAGACCAGTTCGGTCACCTACTCCCTCAGGTAAAGTGGGTCAATATGGGTGGCGGCCATCTCATGACCAAGGCCGGATATGACACGGAGCATCTTGTGACACTGCTTCGCGACTTCCGCTCACGTCATCCCCACATACAGGTCATCCTCGAACCCGGCAGTGCCTTCATGTGGCGCACGGGCGACCTCATCACCTCTGTGGTGGATGTGGTGGAGAATCAGGGAGTGCGCACCGCTATTATCGATGCCTCATTTGCCTGTCACATGCCCGACTGTCTCGAGATGCCTTACAAACCTGCTATCACGGAAAGCATAGAGCCTTCCGACACGACTCCGCTGTATCGTCTCGGTGGCAACTCATGCCTCAGCGGTGACTTCATGGGCGACTGGGCGTTTCCACGCGACCTCGCCATCGGCGACCGTCTCACTCTGGAGGATATGAACCACTATACCACCGTGAAGACCACCATGTTTAACGGCATACAGCATCCGGCTATTGTGCTCAGTCGTAGCAACGGCGACATAGAAGTGCTACGCCGCTTTGACTATGAGGATTATAAGAACCGTATGAGCTGATTTACCTTAAGAAATAGTTTCTAAGCTCTGTATCAGAAGACTTACTTATCATGTCCAAGCCCCGATTCTCCGTAATAGTTCCGGTATACAACCGTATTGATGAGGTAGACGATCTCCTCAGGTCACTCAGCGAGCAGACCTGTAAAGACTTTGAAGTCATCATTGTAGAGGATGGTTCGACTCAGCCCTGCGGCGACACTGTCGAAAAGTATAAACCACTTGTAGATGTCAGCTACTTCTTCAAGAGCAATGAGGGACGCTCCATAGCCCGCAATTACGGTATAGAGCGCTCCAAGGGTGATTACCTAATATTCTTCGACAGCGATTGCGTGATTCCTCCCGCATACTTCGCCATACTCAGCGAGGAGCTTGACCGCACTCCTCTCGACTGTTTCGGAGGGCCTGATTCAGCTCACTCATCCTTTACGCCTACCCAGAAGGCTATAAACTTTGCCATGACCTCATTTCTGACCACGGGAGGCATACGAGGCGGCAAGGTGCAGATGGAGAAGTTCGTACCCCGCTCGTTCAATATGGGATATTCCCGTAATGTTTACGATACGGTAGGAGGCTTCCGCGAAATGTTTTCCGAGGATATAGATATGAGCACCCGCATACGTCAGGCCGGATTCAATATCGGTCTTATCCGTCCGGCTTACGTATATCACAAGCGTAGGGTAGACTTCCGTAAATTTTTCCGTCAGGTATATGTGTTCGGTATGTCGCGCATAACCCTCAAACTCCTCTATCCGGGCTCCATGAAACTTGTCCACACCCTTCCGGCACTTGCTGTAATCATAGGATGTCTGTTGGTCTTGGCCGGCATATTTATCTCTCCGTGGTGGCTTCTGCCGTTAGGTGTATACCTGATCGCGTTGCTTGTGGCAGCCATCATATCGACGCGTTCGCTTAAGATAGGACTGATGGCAGTTCCGGCGGGTGTGATACAGATATGCGGTTACGGCACGGGATTTATCAAGGCCTACGTAACCAAGATATTGCTTGGTCGCGGACGTAATATAGAGGAGGAAATAGCTATACGAAAGGGCAAATAATCTCAAGGGCAAATCCTATGGCAGAATCGAACGACATACTCCGTATGCGCATCGCCGATCTCAGCGATGACGACAAGCCCCGCGAAAAGGCACTGCGTCTTGGCATATCCGCACTCAGCAATGCGGAGTTGCTGGCCATTATACTCGGCGGAGGTATTCCCGGTAAGTCAGTGGTAGACCTGGCGCGTGAGATGCTCAGCCACAACACCAATCGTCTCAGCCGTCTGTCGCAGATGTCGATCAAGGAGATGTGTCGTCAGTTCAAGGGCGTCGGTACGGCAAAGGCCGTCTCCGTAGCTGCCGCTCTTGAGCTTGGATGCCGCTGCCGCGAAGAGATGCCGGCGCGGCAAACCGTAGTACGTAGCAGTCGCGATGCCTACAATTATGTTATCGCTCACTGCCAGGGTGTAGCCATGAAGCCTCAGGAAGAATTCTGGGTACTCATGCTCGCGCGTAATAATGCCATAAAATGTGGTGAATGTGTGGGTATAGGCTCTACCAATGCTACTATAGTAGATGTCAAGGTGATATTGAAAAAAGCCATTGACAATCTGGCCGAAGGTATGATACTCATCCACAATCATCCCTCAGGTAATCTCACTCCCAGCCCTCAGGACGATAGTATCACGCATAAGATAAAGTCAGCCGCAGCATTGATGGATATTAAAGTGCTTGACCATCTGATAGTAGGGGAGGGCGGTTATTACTCCTATAACGATGAAGGAAGAATGTAACTAACCCATGACAGACCTCGCTCAGATCCCCAATATAGTCAACACCATAATCCGCTGCTACGACATAGGTCCTGAGAGCCTGCAAAAGCTCGCGGCAAAGCTGACCCGTGTGGAGTTTGCCAAGCGTCATATGCTTGTGCGCGAAGGAGTGTGCGAAGGTCAGGCATACTTCATCGAGAAGGGTATGCTGCGTTGTTTCTGGCTTGTTGATGGCAACGAAATCACCACCTCATTTGCCTCGGAGGGGGGTATGGTATTCAGCATGGATGAGCTATACTATGGGCGTCGCAGCGAAGAGTATGTTCAGGCTATAGAGCCTATCGTGGCCTATGCCATTCCTTTGACCGAACTCGTAGGGTTGTTTGAATCAGACCTCCGTCTGGCCAATTGGGCCAGGGTGATACATCAGAACGAGTATCGCCGGCTTCACAGGTCGCATAAAGAGCGCCTGACCCTTCCGGCTCGCGAACGCTATGAGGCCTTCGCAAGTCAGTTTCCCGATGTGTGTCGTCGTGCGCGCCTCACTGATATAGCCTCTTATCTCGGAGTGAGCACTTCGACTCTGAGCCGCATACGCCGTCGGAAGTAGATATTCTTAAAATATACTTGTATATTAACGCGAGTTCGGGATAAGAATTGGATCAAAAAAAGATGAATCGGCAGCCTTAAGAAGTTGCCGATTCTATTATGCCTCTCTATGACAAGATCATGCTACGCAAAAGAAGCATTGATCTGCCGTGTTTGATGAAATTAAGAGCGGGGTGCGGTTTCTTTCTGGATAAAGACGAACACCAGAGCGACCGCTGCAGCTACGATGAAGGGAAGGAACATTCCGTGGATGCTGGCTCCATGGCTCTGAAGATTCGACGGAATGTTCTGCAGAATACCGCCGAAAATAAACATTATGCCGTTCAGGAATGCGCTCGACGTTCCTACAAGCGGACCCCCTGCCACGTCGCCACCTACGGTGAACGCAAGCATGTGGGCTGTGGCTCCCATACCGATAATGAACATTGTTGCGTACATGAGGTAGACTGGCATGTCGATATAAATCACAGCCACAAGTCCAAGAAGCATCATTGCTATGCCTATCATGCTCGGGATGCGACGGCTATGGATTTTGTCGCTCCATTTCGGCCAGAAACATGATCCGGCTGCAAGACCGAGCCAGAGCAGCGCTGATCCGACGTTGCCGTTATCAAAGGTGAATCCGGCATTTGTGAAGATTTTAGGAGTCCAGACCACTCCGAGTGCCAGGTTAAGTCCGAAGGAGATACCGCCCCAGATGGCTGCAATCCATATCTGTGGCATTTTCACGATCTGAATCAGATTGTGTCCGACAACCTTAAACGGACTTTTATGGGTGCTCACCGGGGTCGGATTACGCATATAAAGGATTCCGAGGATCACCAGGAGTATTCCGAAAAATCCGAGATAAACGAATAGTTTCTCGTAAGAGAGATGGGTCAGAATTTTTTCGGTGATAGGCTGCTGGATGGCACTCGACAGCGAGGAAAGCACCTGAACGTAGCCGAACATAGTGCCGTATGCGGCCATTCCGAACCATACACCTCCTATATATCCCGCGCCGACAAATCCACAGCATGCTCCCAGAGCCATCAGCACCTGCGCTACGAGAATCATCGAGTAGCTCGTGGCGACTCCGTAGAGGAACACTCCGGCCGTTACGAATATAAATGCCGGAATCAGCACCTTGCGCGAGCCGAAGCAATCAAGGAAGGCTCCTCCGAAAAATTGGAAGATCGCAAATGCCCATGTGTATGTGGCGGCGATCATTGTCAGGTGGGAATCGTCAAGCTGAAGGGTCGATTTGATGTCGCCCTGCACGACGGAGAACATTGTCTGAACATTAAACAGATATATCGTGAAAACCGTGACGATGATCCATATCCACCATGCTCTCGGACCTCCGAGCCGGTATCTGCCGGTCGAGGGGATTTGTTTGGTATCTGTAGCCATAATATTGTGTGTTTAGTGAGTGTATTTCGTAATTAAAGGGTCATGTCGGCATAGAGGAACTGCTGTTCGCGATCGCGGTCGTAGACCTTGCGACCGGCTACGTATGTGGCACGGTTGTTGTTGTCAGGGCCGAGCGTCATAAGCACGAACAATTTCTTGAAAATATCATCGGAGAACTGAAGGCGCCATGCCGCAAACTCAGACGGCTTAAGATCAAGCACAGCCATATCGGCCTCGTAGCCCGGTGCAATCGAACCGACTGTGTTCTCGAGGTGAAGAGCTTCGGCAGCTCCGCGTGTGGCAAGATACAGACTACGGATAGCATTCAGGCTGTGATCCTGAAGCATCGCTACCTTGTAGGCTTCGCCAAGCTGGCGGAACACTGAGAAGTTTGTGCCGCCTCCGACATCGGTTGCCATGCCTACTTTCACGGGGCGTTCCTGATTTTTGGCTTCCCAGTATTTGAATTCTCCGTCACCCAGGAATAGATTGCTCGACGGGCAATGGGCCACTCCGCAGCCGTTGCGATGGAGTGTCTGCCATTCCTCTTCGCGAACGATACAGCAATGTGCCAACACCGAGTTGCGGTCGATAAGGCCGTAATAATCATAAACGTCTGTGTAGTTTTTACGCTCGGGGAACAACCGGGTCACCCAATCGATTTCGCTCTGCACCTCGTCAAGATGAGTGTGCATATATACGCCCTGATCAAGATTCCGCTGATAAAGTTCGCCGGCAAGCTGAAGCTGAAGTGGGGTAGAGGTGGGTGCGAATCGAGGTACAACTGCGTAAAGCTGTCGGCCGCGATGGTGCCATTTCTTCATAAGTTCCTCTGTCAGGATGATTGACCCCTCCGTATTTGGGTCTTTCAGTGAATCGGGCAGATCGCGGTCCTGAAGCACTTTGCCGCTGATGATGCGGGTGTTGTAGCGCTCGCTCTCTTCAAAGATGGCATCCACGCTTGTGGCGAATGTAGTGGCGAATATGTTGGCCGAAGTCGTGCCCTGCGATAGGATCTGGCGGAAGAACATTCTTGCCACCTCGTCGGCAAACTCTTTGTCCTTGAATTTGCTCTCTGTCGGGAATGTGTAGGTGTTGAGCCAGTCAAGCAGCGAATCTCCGAAAGATCCGATCATAGGACTCTGCACATAGTGCAGGTGGCAGTCGATCATCCCCGGGATTATAAGCGCATCCTCATGCACATCAATATCCTTGAGGTTGGGATATTTCGGCTCGATATCGGAATATTCGCCTACATCTACGAATCTGCCGTCTTGAATCACGGCCAGCCCGTCGTTATAGAGTTTGTAACACTGCGACTCGTCGCGCAGAAACGGATCGTCGGTAAAAGTCAGCATCATACCGCGAACGCCTTTCAGAGTGCCTCCGGTCGGATTTATGGGCATGTTATGTGTTGTCATAATCTTAAAGTTCAATATATTTTTTTAAACAAAATTTTGTTAAGAAAAGTTTGTCTACCATCGAAGTTATCTAAACTTTTTTGATTTGTGATTTTTTGACAGATAACCAGCTAACTTTGTTCTGATTGCTTATATCGAACTCACGTTATATTATACTTGGGAGCCATGATTAGTGACTTCAGTCTGTGTTTTTTTTGACATAGGGCAAGAAAATTCTCTGTTCTATGTCATAATTTTGCGTCTGAATAATTCAATCATTACCAATACTATTCTCTAAATACCATCAACGTTATGTCCTCAATATCATCAGCCGCGGTATCAGCTGCCAAGCCACGTTATGAACTTCTTGACGGATTGCGCGGTGTCGCTGCCGTACTTGTTATCTGGTATCACTTCTTCGAGGGTTTTGCCACCAGTCCGACCGATCAGATGATGAACCACGGTTATCTTGCAGTAGACTTCTTCTACGTGCTCTCGGGTTTTGTCATCGGATATGCCTATGACGGTCGCTGGGCCAAGGGCATGACCACGGGACGTTTCATGCTGCGCCGTATCATACGTCTGCAGCCTATGGTAATCTTCAGCGTTATTTTCGGATTTATCTGCTACCTTATTCAGGGCAGTGTGCATTGGGACGGCACTCCGGTACCCTTTCACCATGTGCTGATGGCTCTCGTGCTGGGTCTTGTACTCATTCCCGTCTATCCCGGTTGTCCCGCAGAGGTGAGAGGCAATGGAGAGATGTTTCCGCTCAACGGGCCCTGTTGGTCGCTGTTTTTTGAATATATAGCCAGTTTCTTATATGCCATAGTGTTACATCGCCTGAGCAAACGTGCTCTATGGTGGATAATTATTCTGTCGGGTCTCGGTCTGGCATCCTGTGCCGTATTCAATCTCTCCGGTGCATATCATATCGGTATGGGGTGGAGTATGGGCGACTGGGGCTTCTTCGGTGGGCTCTGCCGCGTCACTTTCTCTTTCACTGTCGGTCTGCTCATGACTCGCGATTTCCGTAAAATCAATGTGAGAGGTGCTTTCTGGATATGCTCCGCTGTCATTGCGGTACTTATGGCATGCCCGTATGTCGGAGGTCCCGAAGCTTCGGTGCTTAACGGAATATACGACTCTGTGGCTACGCTATTTATCTTCCCTGCTGTGGTATATCTCGGAGCGTGTGGTATGACCACCGATGCCTTCTCGGGTCGCGTATGCGAATTTCTCGGCAATCTGTCCTATCCAGTATATATCATTCATTACCCCATCATGTATCTATTTTATGCTTGGGTGTGGGCTCATGGATATACCTTCGGTGAAGTATGGTACGTATGTGCAGTGCTTTTTGTGGTGATTATCACTCTGGCCTGGACAGTGATGCGCTTCTACGATGAGCCTGTCCGCCGCCTGTTGTCGGCCAGGTGGCTCAAAAAGTAGGTTTGGACATTTGGCAGCGATGCATTATCTTTGCACTTTATAGATAAGTAAGTGAATTTATGAGTGCAAAGGCATCCTTTGAAGAAGATATACGTGCGGCCGTAGACGTGATGCGTCGTGGCGGACTGATTCTGTACCCCACCGATACTGTGTGGGGTATAGGTTGTGACGCTACTAATGATGAGGCAGTGCGCAAGGTGTTTGATCTCAAGCGCCGTGCCGATGCCAAGGCTCTGATAACGCTTGTGAGTGATGAGGCCATGCTTGAACGCTATGTCGAAGAGGTGCCTGAGGTCGCTTATCAGCTCATAGAGTGTGCGGTAAGTCCTGTGACCATAGTCTACGACCATGGGGTCGGTGTGGCTCCGTCGCTGCTTGCTCCCGACGGAAGCATAGGTATAAGAGTTACCTCCGAGAGATATTCCCGCGCACTTTGCCGTGCACTGCGTCGACCCGTGGTGTCGACTTCGGCCAATATCAGCGGTGTGGCTACCCCGCAGTGCTTTGCCCGTATTGCGTCGGAAATCATCGATGGTGTGGACTATGTGGCGGAATACCGTCGTGATGATAATTCGCCTGCCTCTCCCTCGTCAGTCATAAAAATATCGCGCGGAGGATTATTTACCATTCTGCGCAAGTGATTCTTCACAGTGAGTTTACAGTAAAGTATCTTACACGTTTTTCCCCATCAATGAAGAATCGCTTATGAAACCGGAGTATAGGAAGCGTCTGCTTTATGTGGTTGTCGACTACATTGCCGCCAATGTAGGGTGGGGGCTCTTCAATGCCATACGCTACTTCATACTCTCGCTCGAACGTCAAGGCTATGAGTCGGTGTCGGCCTATCTTCAAAGTTTTTCTGTCATGGCCGGCCAGATATTCGGTCCGTTGGCCATGATGGTGGTGTTTTATCTCTCGGGCTATTACAACCGTGTGTTCATGAAGTCGCGTGCCGGCGTGGTGCTTACCACTCTCGGTTCGATTTTCATCGTGTCGCTGATAGCCTTCTTCACAATGCTCGTCAATGACCTCACTTCCGACCGTATTGTCGACTACAATCTGGTGGGAGTGTTGTTTTTCGTACTCTTCTTCTCCATATTCATACCGCGCTGGATACTTACACGCCTCACCACGGCGAGCATCGTTTCAGGCGAAATATCATTCCCTACCCTCGTTGTAGGAACCTCTGACGATGCTGAGGCCATGAGTCGCCGTATAGCAGTGTTGCAGGGTAGCCGCGGATTCAGGATAGTGGGCTACGTCAATGCCGGAAGCCATCATATAAGTCCCGTAGGGGTGATGAGTTATACGATGGATGATATCGTCGATGTGTGTGCCGAAAATAATGTGGAGAATATAATCCTCATCCCTGAGGAATCAGACAGTGACGCCGACTCCCGCAATCACTTGCTGGAGATGGTCAACAGGCTTTTTCCCCTCGAGTGTGCCATCTACATCTCCCCCTCTACAGCCCATTTTCTTACCTCACGTGTGCGTCAGACCGATATTACGAGCGAGCCACTGATAGATATATCGCGGTCGGATATGTCGGATAGCACGGTCAATATGAAGCGAGTGTCCGACGTCGCGGTGTCGGCCGTAGTGTTGCTGCTCATATCCCCCCTGTTAGCCATTCTCGGACTTATGGTGAAGATGGATTCGCCCGGCCCGGCATTTTACCGTCAGCAGCGCGTGGGGCGTCACAAGAAGGTGTTCTATATCAACAAACTGCGCACGATGCGCATAGATGCCGAATCTTCGGGGCCGTCTCTTTCGTCGGAGAATGATCCGCGTGTCACACGCCTGGGGCGCGTACTTCGCAAGTACAGGCTTGATGAGTTGCCGCAGTTCTGGAACGTGCTGAAAGGTGATATGTCGCTCGTAGGGCCTCGTCCCGAGCGCGAATACTTTCTGAGCCGTATCGTAGCTAAAGCGCCATATTATGTGCTGCTCCTTCAGGTGCGTCCCGGTATCACATCATGGGGCATGGTCAAGTATGGCTATGCCGAAAATGTAGATGAAATGATAGAGCGGTCGCGTTACGACCTGCTTTATCTCGAGAATATATCTTTCACGGTAGATATGAAGATTCTCTTCCATACGGTCCATACAGTATTGACCGGCAAGGGGGTCTGAACATACTCTAACAACTTTCTTATGAAAATAAATCCTGCTGCCGAATTGTCACGCCGCTGGAGCGCTCTATGGAAGGCTCTGGTGTTATGGAGAGAGAAGCATGTCAGCGAGAAGACTTTCGTAGTGTTTCTCTCGCTGCTTGTAGGCATCTTTGCGGGCTTTGCGGCGGTGATACTCAAATGGCTCATCAACGCCATCTCCACGATGCTTACTTCGCATATAGCTATCGATGAGGGTAGCTATCTGTATCTGGTATATCCGATGGTAGGTATCCTTATCACGATGCTGTATGTCAAGTATGTGGTGCGTGACAATATATCGCATGGTGTCACCAAAGTGCTGTATGCCATATCGCAGAACAAGAGTCGCCTTAAGCCCCACAATATGTATACGAGCCTTGTGGCCAGCTCCATCACCATAGGGTTCGGTGGATCGGTCGGCGCCGAGGGTCCTATAGTATACACCGGGGCTGCCATAGGTTCCAATCTCGGTCAGGCCTTCCGTATGTCGCCGCGAGTACTTATGATAATGGTGGGGTGTGGAGCCGCTGCAGGTATCGCGGGCATATTCAAGGCGCCGATTGCGGGCATGCTGTTTACGCTCGAGGTGCTGATGCTCGACCTTACCACGGTGTCGGTTATGCCCCTTCTTATATCGTCGATTACAGCGGCGGTGGTGTCATACTGTTATACGGGATATGACGCTGAGTTTTTCTTCGCTCAGAGCGAGGGATTTGTCACCGGACGCATACCGTTTGCGGTGCTCCTCGGTATATTCTGCGGGCTTATATCGCTTTACTTTACCAAGGTTATGAACATGATGGAGAACCTCTTCAGCCGTATATCCAATCCGTGGATAAAGGTGGCCTTCGGAGGCTCGGTGCTGGCGTCGCTGATATTTGTTTTCCCCCCACTGTATGGTGAAGGTTATCATTCGATACTACGTCTGCTTTCTGGTGATGTAATGGGGATTCTTGACGGTTCTATGTTCTATAACGACCGCGGGCAGGTGTGGTTCCTGCTGCTGTTCGTAGGGCTGATCATACTGACTAAGGCATTTGCCACCTCGGCTACAAATGGTGCCGGAGGTGTGGGTGGCACCTTTGCTCCCTCGCTATATGTGGGAGCTATGTCGGGCTTCTTCTTTGCCTATCTTATCAACCATCTGTTCGGACTTGACCTCTCTACCAAGAATTTTGCTCTCATGGGCATGGCGGGCGTTATGTCGGGAGTAATGCATGCACCGCTGATGGGCATATTCCTCACGGCCGAACTTACGGGCGGGTATTCGCTGTTTCTGCCACTGCTCATCTCCTCTACCATTTCTTATGGCACTATCAAGCTGTTTCTGCCCTACAGTATCTACGCCATGCGTCTGGCTCAGCGAGGCGAGCTGCTTACCCACCACAAGGATAAGGCCGTGCTTACGTTGCTCAAGATAGACAGTGTGATAGAGACGGAGTTCAAGACAGTGAGTCCGGAAATGAGCCTTAAGGAGATGGTGGAAGTCATCTCGCAATCCAACCGTAATCTCTTCCCCGTGCTTGACGCATCGGGCAAGTTGCTCGGAATAGTGCTCCTCGACGAGATACGCAATATAATGTTCCGCCCCGATCTTTACCGCAGGATGCATGTGGTGGAATTCATGAGTTCGCCCCCCGCAATGATAGAGATAGGTGAAAGCATGGAGGCCGTCATGAAGCGTTTTGACGACACAGGGGCGTGGAATCTGCCCGTAGTGGAGCATGGCCGCTATGTAGGTTTCGTCAGCAAGTCAAAGATATTCAATTCATATCGTCGTGTGCTTCGCCACTATTCAGAAGATTAAACAGACTCTTACTTATGACTCAAGATATTAGAATAGAGGAATATAACTATGAACTACCCGATAGCCGTATAGCCCGCTTCCCGCTGGCTGAGAGAGATATGTGTCAGCTGCTGCTGCGCCGTCCCGACGGTTCGCTGTCGACACATCTCTTTAAGGAGCTCCCTTCACTTCTGCCCGCAGACTCGATGTTGGTATACAATAATACGAAAGTCATCAACGCCCGTCTGCGTTTTCATAAGGAGGGTGTCGGTGGTCAGGCCGGTGCGCTCATAGAGGTGTTCTGCCTGGAACCTCATGCCCCGCGGGATTATGCCCGTAACTTCGAGTGCGAGGGGGCCGGGGGATGCTCATGGGTGTGCTTTGTGGGTAATTCAAAGCGTTGGAAAGATACACCGCTTTATCTCGACGTGATGGTGGCAGGACGTACGGTGCGACTCAAGGCTGAGCGTACAGGCCGTCAGGGAAATGCCTCTATCGTGTCATTCACCTGGACTCCTGAGGATGTCACTTTCTCACAGATTATAGAGGCGGCCGGAGAGATACCCATACCTCCTTATCTCAACCGTTCGTCGGAGAAATCAGATGAGTCGGATTATCAGACCGTGTATTCCCATATCGAGGGCTCGGTGGCGGCTCCAACAGCAGGATTGCATTTCACGCCCCGTGTGCTTGAGGCTATAGATGAACTCGGCATTCCTCGCCGTGAACTGACGTTGCATGTCGGTGCCGGAACGTTTCAGCCCGTCAAGAGCGATACTATAGGTGAGCATGAGATGCACAGCGAGTTTATCTCTGTAGGGCGCGGGCTGATAGCCGAGCTTGCCTCGGCGACCCGCAGAGTAGTGGCCGTAGGTACTACCTCGGTGCGTACCCTCGAAAGCCTTTATCATCTCGGGTGTATGCTGGCTCAGGGATTGCAGCCTGATGAGGTGCCGCAGTGGTATCCTTACAGTGACTCACATCCTGACCTCTCGGTAAGTGAAGCCATGGGCCATCTGCTCGCATATCTCGACGCCACTGGCAGCGACCGTCTGATAGCCTCGACGCGTATTATCATAGCACCGGGCTATCGCTACAGAGTGGTAAAAGGTATGGTGACCAATTTTCATCAACCTCAGTCGACACTGCTGCTGCTCGTGTCGGCCTTTACGGGGGGAGATTGGAAGAGAATGTACGATTACGCACTCCGTGAGGGGTATCGTTTCCTCAGTTACGGCGATGGTTCACTGTTGCTGTCGTGAAACATATAAAAGGCGCGTTCCACGAAGTTATGAACATTCTTGCCCATTTATTAACATTTAACTGATTTTTAGGGGGTCCACGTTTTTTGATGTGGATAAAAAGGGTTTACTTTGCAGTGATAATCCACTCTTTCCTAATATTATGGGTAAAATTATTGCGATAGCGAACCAGAAGGGCGGTGTTGGTAAAACCACCACAGCAATCAATCTTGCCGCTTCACTTGCCGCTGAGGGCATGAAGGTGCTCATCATTGACGCCGACCCCCAGGCCAACGCCACGTCAGGATACGGTATCAAGCCTCAGCAGATGACCTCGTCGATCTACGAATGTCTGGTGGATGACTACCCCCTTGACGGATCACAGGTGGCCACTTGTGTCGAAGGGCTTGACCTCATCGGATCGCGCATAGACCTCGCCGGAGCCGAACTTGAACTTATCAACCGGCCCAACCGCGAGAGGGTGCTTGCCAATCTGCTCGCGCCTATAAAGGATAAGTATGACTATATACTTATCGACTGTAGCCCCTCGCTGGGACTTATCACTGTCAATGCGCTGACGGCGGCCGACTCTGTGATAATACCCGTGCAGGCCGAGTATTTCGCTCTCGAGGGTATCAGCAAGCTTATCAACACAATACGTATCATCAAACCCAAGCTCAATCCCAAACTGGAGATCGAAGGTTTCCTGCTGACAATGTATGACGCCCGTCTGCGTCTTGCCAATCAGATATACGAGGAGCTTAAGGGCCACTTCGCCGATATGGTGTTCAATACAGTCATACCCCGTAACATACGCCTTAGCGAAGCTCCCTCACACGGTCTGCCCGCGCTGCTCTACGATGCTGAAAGCCGCGGTGCCACCAGCCATATCAGCCTGGCACGTGAGATACTTTCGCGCCATAAGGTACAGTCACGCAAGTCCTGATTGTCGCTAATTCATATACTCTAAAGAACTCCTTCCTCAACCCCACTACAGCTATGTCCTTTTCAAAACGTCCCGCTCTGGGGCGCGGTCTTGACTCGCTCATCTCTATGGATGACACTCCTGCCCGCGGCACCTCAGCCATCAATGATATACCTCTCGACCTCATAACACCCAATCCCGACCAGCCCCGTTCGCTTTTTGACGAGGAAGCGCTGGATGAGTTGGCCGCATCTATACGCGAACTGGGCATCATACAGCCCATATCGCTTCGCAATCTTCCCGACGGCACATATCAGATTATAGCCGGAGAGCGCCGTTATCGTGCCGCACGTCTGGCCGGTCTTGACAAGGTGCCCGCCTATATACGTTCGGCCAAGGAGAGCGAGCTTACCGAGATGGCCCTTATCGAAAATATACAGCGCGAGGACCTCAACGCCATAGAAATCGCTTTGACATTCCGTAAGCTCATTGACCAGTATAATCTTACTCAGGAACGCCTCAGTGAGAGAATCGGTAAGAAGCGTGCCACGGTAGCCAACTTCCTGCGACTGCTGAAGCTTCCCGCTGAAGTGCAGCTCGGACTGCGCGACAAGCGCGTAGACATGGGCCATGCAAGGGCACTCCTTACAGTAAGCGACCCTTCGCTTCAGCTTCAGCTCTATAACCGTATACTTAAGGAAGACCTCACTGTGCGCCGTGTGGAGCAGTTGGCTAAGGAGATGCAGGAGGGTGTCAATGCCGGTAAGGAAGTGCGTCCGCGTCAGTCAGTGCCCAACCATGACTTCGACATACTTCGCGAGCATCTGTCGCAGCGATTCCAGACTCAGGTACAGTTCTCATGCGATCGTTCGGGCAAGGGACGTATCACCTTCCCGTTTAAGAATGAGGATGAACTTGAGAAATTAATTACTATATTTGATGCTATAAACCATCAGGAAAGCTAAAGAAAACAGATGCTGTCGGCTGTGGAGTCGCATCTAATGGTCAGACAGTCAATGAAATCAATGATGTATTTGAAGCATTTGCAGACAGTCGTCAGAGATGGCCGTGTCCGTATGGGCAGGGTCGTTTTCGTCGTGGCGTTTGCGCTGTTGGCTACTTTTAACATTTTTTCTGCCACGCCTCGCAAACCGGTGCGTCCGGTGCGTCCTGGAGCCGTGGCGGTGCTTCCTGATTCGATACCTCTGTCGCAGCCTATCCTCGGTGATGGCGAAGTGGTGGAGGATGCTTTTACCGTCACTCCCGACTCGCTTGACCTTACTCCGGTAGACAGTATAGCCATCGTTCCGGGTGCTTCAATGGCAGCTGTAAGGGATTCTCTGGCCAAGCATGGTCTTGACGAGCCTATAGAATTTCAGCGCTCTTTCAATCCTGACCCTATGAGGGCGGTGTGGCTCTCGGCCCTATGTCCGGGACTCGGACAGATATATAACCGCCGCTTCTGGAAACTACCGCTGGTGGTGGCCGGATACCTCGGTCTGGCCTACGGTACGTCATGGAACAACATGATGCTTACCGACTATACCAAAGCTTATGCCGACCTGCTCGACGCCGACCCGTCGACAAACAGCTATATGGATTTCTTCCCTCCGACAGTGTCGGAAGAGAGCCTCAATAAGCAGTGGCTCACCAACGTTATGAAATCGCGCAAAAACTTTTACCGACGTAACCGCGACCTCTGTATCATAGGTATGATAGGAGTATATTTCCTTGCCATGATAGATGCCTACGTGGATGCGTCGTTGTCGCATTTTGATATCTCTCCCGACCTCTCTATGGATGTGGCGCCTGCGCTCATACCCGATAGCCGCAATACGCGGCCGGGCATAGGGCTCGCATGGGCTATCACATTCTGAATCTCAACTCTCTCCGACGACTCATCCATAAATATCCCCCCAATCTTCCTCACAATCCTTGCAATGACTTACCTAAACCCTCGTAAATTACTTCTGAGCCTGTCGCTCGCCACATTGTCGGTGACGGCTATGGCCGGACCTTCGATACTTGACATACGTCATTCCATATCCGATGACAATGTCGTGGCACCCGAAAGCTTTGAAACCAAGAGTCAGGATCTACGCGAGAATTTCTTTCTTAAGAACTTCACTGAAGAAGCCGAGCAGGGCAATCCCGAGCATACACGCGGCGATGCACGTGAGTATGAGGACCTCCTGAGCCGTCTGCCGGTGGAGATAGAAATGCCTTACAACTCTATCGTAGGTAACTACATAGATATGTATCTCGGTAAGCGCCGTGACCTCGTGGCTGATATGCTGGCGCTTCACAACTACTATGGACGTATCTTCATCGAAGAACTCATCAAGGAGAATCTGCCCCTGGAACTGCAATATCTGCCTGTAATCGAGAGCGCCATAAATCCTAATGCCGTGTCGCGTGCCGGTGCTGCCGGACTATGGCAGTTTATGCCCGCCACGGCGATAGGTCTCGGACTTGAAGTGAACTCGCTTGTCGATCAGCGCCGCGACCCGCGTCTGGCCTCACGCGAAGCAGCCAAATATCTCAAGCAGCTCTATGATATTTATGGCGACTGGTCACTGGCCATCGCTGCCTACAACTGCGGCCCAGGCAACGTCAACAAGGCTCTGCGCCGTGCCGGTGGAGGCAAGAAAGATTATTGGGAGATTTATGAATATCTCCTGCCTGAGACTCGCGGATATGTGCCTGCCTTTATTGCGGCCAACTACGTGATGAACTATTACAATAAGTATGGCATACGTCCTACCCTCGTAAAGCAGCAACTCGTCACCGACACCGTATCGGTAGACACCCGCGTACATTTCAATCAGATAGCCGAGGTGCTGAATATCCCTGTCGAGGAGATACGCATGCTCAACCCTCAGTTTATCAAAGATGTTATCCCCGGTGACAGCCATCCCTACTCGCTCGTGCTCCCATCACAGCAGGTGCTGAGCTATATCATAAGCGAGAAGGCTATACTGGGTCACGACAGCGACCTCTATGCGCGACGCACAAATGTGCAGCCCGGTGAGGCTCTTGTTCAGGAGAGTACAAATGCCCCCGTCAATGCCGAGATAGCTCAGGATGTGCCTGAGAAAAAAGTCAAGAAAACCCACGTAGTGGGTCGTGGTGAGAACCTGCGCGATATCGCAAAAAAATATGGCGTAAGCGCCACGGATATCAAGCGCTGGAACAATCTGCGTCGCGGCAAAGTCAAGGAGGGTGAGAATCTGATAGTGGAGGTATACGAACGCGAACTTCCCGCAAGTGTCCCCGCAACCGTAGCGGAACCTGTAGCGGCTGCCGAATCTCGTGCAACCCGTGCTCAGGCCGCACCTACTCAGACTGCTGTTGCCGAGACTAAGTCTGACACTAAACTTGCTTCCACCCCCAAGGCTTCATCATCTAAGACTACGTCATCGAACACTGCCACACCGGCCAAAAAGACTCAGTCTAAGGCCGCACCGGCCAAACCTGCCGCCCCCAAGTCAGTTACCGTAAAGCGTGGTGACACTCTTGAAAAGATAGCCAAAGCCAATGGTACCACCGTGGCCGAACTCCGCAAAGCCAACGGAATGAAAGCCACGGAGTCGCGTATTGACATAGGTCAGAAACTCCAGCTCCCCGCCAAGGGTACCTCAGCCGCCAAGTCTTCAACCGCCAAGAAGTCTACCACCTCCAAGAAAAAATCATCCAAAAGACGCCGCTAAGCCGGTTCTGACATCGGTGGCCTTCGGGCTCCGTGCTCCCCCATTAGCCATTAACCCCGATCACCAACCGCAGGGAGGTGCTCGGGGCTATTAATATATTCGCGACTTTCAGGCACGGGAGTTATAAGAGAGAGTCTGGTATGTGCATACGAACAGGATTTTGGTATAAAAATAAAAAAGCGCCTGTCTCAGGCGCCTTTCTATGAGTTTCCAATAGGTACAATTTCTAAGGTAAAAAAGATTGTTTAGGTTTGCGGTCACAAAGGTATGACCTTTCAGTGGATAAATAGTCAATAATTGATATGTTATATAACATGTATTTGACAAATGTCAATCTTTTATCGAATATAAAAGTATCTAATAGCCACTGAATCAGCGTTGTATCATCGGGGTGATTTTTTTCAAACTGGCAGAATGTCAGCCAACTATCGCAGATCTTTATTCTATTTTATGACAATCTTACTATACTCTTGACCTTTACGGACTATATAAATTCCTGCTGGAGCATTACCGATAACCTTTTTACCGGTTAGATCATACATTTCAGAGATTTCTATTATGTCTGATTCCACGATATCTATTTCAGATTTGTCTTCTTCAATGATTTCGTACTCTAAGACAATTTCTTCAGGCATTGGGACTCCAATATCTATTTTAACACTATTAGCCGGAATTATAACTTTGTATTTACCAGGAGTATGCCACATATTAAATCCAAAATTATACTGATCATACCAACTCATATATAAGGCCGGATTGAGTCTTGTACCATTTTCATAGAATTCTATATCTTTGGTTTCGAATGAGTTTATTCCGTGTGTTAAGTTCGGTAGCCAGACGTTTATGATTCCTGGATTTTCTAAGATGGAACCATTTGCAGGTACTGAAATAAGTCCATCTAATGGAGGTATTGCTTTAACTGTTATTTCTGTATATGGATTGCCCTCAATTTTATCCTCCCAAGTGTCACGATCGGTTACTGTCCATATAAATGTGTTCTCAGGTAGAATCAGTTTGTACCAACCTGAATTGTATTTCGTTATATCGGTATTAAAATATAGATACTTTTGGGAGTAGTTAGTTGTTGGAGTGCGATAATCTGTATAGGTCGCAATAGTCGTACCATTGTAGGTAATATATGGCACACCATCGCCTTTTTCCGCATCATACGGAAGATATATCAAAGTGGATGTATCGAAGATAGATAAGTCATTGGTAGCAACCCAATTGCCAATATTGTATTCGACTTCGATTCGTTGTGACGGAATTTCTGGTCCATTTTCTGAGTTGCTGTAACGATAGATACCTTCTTTAATCTCCAGAGTATATTTTCCGGGATCCCATTCTTCTTTTTTGAAATTAATTGTTATACCTGTACTTTGGTGTGTTATGGGACTACTGTAGCTGGCTCTGACAGGGTATTCTTTACCTTGTTGGTCTTTCATGGTTATATAATTAGAATAATTATCTGCCCAACTTCCGAACTTCACACCATAAAACTCCAACCTTATCTCTTTAGATAGTTCAGCACAGATCTCAGGGGATGGATAGAGAGCGTATGGAAGTGTTGTCTCACTATTGAGCGCCGAGGCGCTTAAAAAGCCAAAAAACAATGCTGTCGCAGAAAAAAGTAGTCGATGCATAAAAAAGTGATAATACTGCGGATTCCCCCTCACAGTGGTTTATAAAAGAAAAAGCGCGGGAATCTGTATCTGTTGCCATCCTATTCTCTGGGGCTTCTCGCATTGCCCTATCTAAGTCGGACGGCAACGCAGAAGCCCACGCCAGTATATGTAAATCAGTGTATCCAGACATATTTACATGACATTTGTCTGAATACATGGTATTACATAACCACGGGCATCTAACGTTGCTTAAGTCTTGACTTAGATAGAAATTTTGCGAGAATTTCAGAGAATCAAGAATTAGCGCGGATAAACGCTCTTTTATGTACCATATTATGAACACGACTCTTCGCGTCCTATGTCTATACATCCCACTATGCGATTTTCTTTATGTAATATATAAGAGAAAAAACCACCCTACTGGCGAGGATTGCGATAATGTATGTACTCACAAAGTTAATAAGTTTTCTGCAAATAATACAATAGTACCTCTGAGGCGATATTGAAAAAGGCTGCACAAAGGATGGTAATGTAGTGTTTGCGCTTAGACAAGCCATTCTTTGATACGATTAATCATAGAAAATTGGGGTAAAGTTTTGCTAAGTGAAAAAGTATGAGTAATTTTGCCCCGCGAAAAGTAGTGTGCCCGCATGATGACGGCAATATCCGCCTGACGGTGAGTACATGCTGAGAGCTATTAAAGACAATAACAACCTAACCATAACAAAATGATTATCGTACAAGTAAAAGAAGGCGAAAACATCGAAAGAGCCCTGAAGAAGTTCAAGCGTAAATATGAAAAGACCGGCGTTGTGAAGGAACTCCGTGCCCGTCAGGCTTTTGAAAAACCTTCAGTAGCCAACCGTAAGAAGATGATGAAGGCTGTATACGTGCAGCAGCTTCGTTCGGTAGAGGAATAATCATATCTCTCGGCATACACATGACCGATGGATCGGCTAAGCCCGGTTCATCGGTCATGTGTTTTTTATGGTCATATCTTAGAGAGTGTTTGAATTTAAACCAAATTAGTAATTATGAGAGGGTTCGGAAATTTTTGATTTCATCACAAAGGATCTTTCGGGTGCTTTTCAAGAGTTATTATCGGTCGCGATGCCCGCATCGCTCCCTCTTCAACTTTGAAAAATCATCCCACAATCTCTCTTTGAGATAAAATCATTTAAATTCAAACACTCTCTTAAACGTATGGCTCAAAAACTCTTTAGTGATGGCTGTGGTTATAAAGTCACATAGTGTCATGAGTTTATGATACTATGTGATTCAACACAATGATATCACTCTGACATCACTTTATGAGGGATTTACGATACATATTTCACCTGCTGCACAGGCGTGTACGGTGGTGGAAAAAGGATATTGAAAGCTTCAATATGCGCTTTTACACCTCTATGAAAGTCATGCAGACGGTTATGTCTGCCGCAACATTCGTGTCGGCGGTATCGTTTCTCGTGCTCATACTCGTATACTATGGGTTTGACCATACGTCTACCGATCTGTTGTGGTTGCATCGTGCCGTCAGGGGAGTGCAGGGGGTATTTGTGGCCAACGTACTGTTGGCTATCATAACCTACCGTCGGCGAGAGACTAAGAATCTGATGGGCGAGCACAGGGTGATGAAATGTGTGGAGGCTGCCGTACTCCTCACTCTTGTGCCGCTACTATATCCGCGTCCCGCCCATCCTTGGATACCGTGGCTGGAGGCCGTCGTATATAGCCGTTGGCTCACTTACGGGTCGCTTACTGTCTACTCTATGTTGTGTGTGAGCTACGGTGTGTCGCAGTTGCTTGGCCGACGCACCAATCCCTCGCTTATGCTGTCGGGCAGCTTCCTGGTGTTTATCATCATTGGCTCCCTGCTTCTGATGCTCCCCAAATGCACTTACGGGTCGCTCAATTATATAGACGCCCTGTTCGTATCGACGAGTGCAGTGTGCATCACGGGACTTACTCCTATTGATGTGGCCACAACATTTACTCCTATGGGGCTTTTGGTGTTGGGTATGCTGATACAGATCGGCGCTTTGGGAGTACTGACATTTACCTGTTTTTTCGCCCTCTTCTTTACGGGCAATGCTTCTATTTATAATCAGATGATGCTGAAAGACGTGGTTTATTCGCGTTCGATGAGCAATCTCATGCCAACACTCCTCTATATACTTGGGTTTACACTCGTTGTTGAGGCCATCGGTGCGATAGCCATATTCATGTCTGTACACGACACCCTCGGGTTAACCCTCGAGGAAGAATTACTGTTTGCATCATTCAACTCTGTGTCGGCTTTCTGCAATGCCGGATTCAGTAATCTCCCGGGAGGACTTTCCAATCCTCTGCTACTTCACCATAATCAGTCGATATACTGGATAGTGAGTCTGCTCGTCATCAGTGGCAGTATAGGCTTCCCACTGTTGGTCAATGTCAAGGAGGCCCTGTTTAATACAGTCAGAAGTCATTGGCGTCATGACGCGAAGAAACGCCCTGTCAACAGGCTCGCACATAAGTTTGACATGAATAGCCGGGTAGTGGTCATCACCTTTGCGGCTCTGCTACTTGCGGGGACTGTATTCTTCTTCTTCAGCGAGAGTAACAATACTCTTCACGGCTTTACACCTATGGAGAGAGTGACGCAGAGCGTATTCAACTCCGTAGTGCCCCGCAGTGCAGGATTCGCTTCCGTCGATCCTGCCTCATTCCTTGCGCCTACCATCATAGTCGTGATGTTCCTTATGTGGGTAGGCGGAGCATCGCAGTCCACCGGCGGCGGCGTCAAGGTCAATACCTTTGCGGCCGTGATGCTCAACCTCCGCGCCGTGATACGCGGCCACAAGAGTGTAGTGGCGTTTCATCGTATCATTTCCCGCGGATCAATGCGTAGGGCCAATGCTGTTGTCACCTTTTCTATCGTGGCGTACCTTTTCTACGCTATCACGCTCCTACTGCTTGAGCCGGCTTTGCCTGTGCGTGCCCTGCTGTTTGAGAGTCTGTCGGCACTATTTACCGTCGGCTCCTCACTCGGTGTGACCGCTTCACTCGGAGTCTCCTCCAAGTTACTATTATGTACGGCCATGTTTATGGGTCGTGTAGGCGGTCTGTCGCTATTAATCGGTGTCACCGGCCACGCCTCCGATACTCAGGCACCGTATCCAGAGGATCATCTTATTATCAACTGATTTATTCCAACTCTAACTGCACATGCGTTATCTTATAATCGGACTCGGTATCTATGGCTCGAATCTTGCCATTGATCTCACTAATATGGGCCATGACGTGATAGGAGCTGACAAGAACCCCTCATTGGTCGAGGCTATCAAGGACAATATATCTACGGCATACATCATAGACTCTACCGACGAGGAATCACTCGGAATGTTGCCGCTCAAAAATGTTGACCTTGTGATAGTAGCAATCGGAGAAGACTTCGGAGCAAGTATCAAGACAGTGGCCTTGTTGAAAAAACTTGGTGTTAAGCATATCTTCGCCCGTGCCGTAGACTCCCTACATGAGTCGATACTCGAAGGGTTCAACGTTGACCGCATTCTTAATCCCGAACAACGGGCTGCATCCGACCTTGTCAACGAAATGAGCCTGGGATTCAATGTCGAGAGTATGTCGGTCGACGATGATGTCAGTATCGTGAAATTCAGGGCGCCGCAGGTCTTCGTAGGGCAGCTCTATGCCCGTCTCGACCTTGAAAAGGAATATGGTCTCAGGCTGCTGTCAGCCAGCCGTGCCGTGAAGAAAAACAATATACTGGGACTTACTCACGACGAATATTCACTGATAGATTTTGACGAATCACCCGACGCCGTTGTAGAAGCCGGGGACATGATGGTTTGCATGGGCGCGAAGAAGGCTTTCAGCAAGCTGTTCCGCCGCCTGAGCGAGAGTTTGCTGTAGAGTACCGTCATCAGTCGGTAAATTCTCTAATCCGAGGCGTGAACAGGCGATGATAGCTGCGGAATGAATGGATTTTTGCTTAAATTGCACTACCTTTGCAGAAACATTATTTCATCGTTCATTCCAAATGGTAAAAATCGGATCTGTAATGACCCCCCGTGGTGTCAAGGCATTGCTGCTCGGCAGCGGAGAGTTAGGTAAAGAGGTAGCCATCGAGCTTCAGCGCTATGGTGTGGAAGTGATAGCTTGTGACCGCTACGCCAATGCTCCCGCCATGCAGATAGCCCATCGTAGCTACGTGTTTAATATGCTTGACGCTGCAGAACTGCGCAGAGTGGTTGAGCTCGAAAGACCTGATCATATCATTCCAGAGGTAGAGGCTATAGCTACTCCCGCTCTCGTTGAGCTTGAGAAGGAAGGCTATAACGTGACTCCTACCGCACGTGCCGCATGGCTCACTATGAACCGTGAGGGTATACGCCGCCTCGCTGCCGAGGAACTCGGACTTCCCACATCACCCTATCGCTTCGCCTCAACACGTGAGGAGTTTGACGAGGCAGTGCGCGCCATAGGTTGCCCCTGTGTAGTTAAACCCGTGATGAGTTCATCGGGTCACGGCCAGAGCGTGTGTCGCACCGAGGAGGATATCGAGCGTTGTTGGAAGATTGCTCAGGAAGGCGGTCGTGCAGGTGCCGGACGAGTTATAGTGGAGGGTTTCGTAGACTTTGACTATGAGATAACCCTTCTGACGGTACGTAGCTGTTCGGGTACAACATTCTGCGAGCCTATCGGCCATATACAGGTTGACGGAGACTACCGCGAGTCATGGCAGCCTCAGCCCATGACCGATACCGCGATCGAGAAGGCGCGTGATATAGCCCGCAAGATAACAGATGCGCTTGGCGGCTACGGTATCTTCGGAGTGGAAATGTTTATCAAGGGCGACGATGTGATATTCAGCGAAGTATCTCCCCGTCCTCATGATACAGGTATGGTGACCATGATATCTCAGGACCTCAGCGAATTCGGACTTCATGCACGTGCTCTGCTCGGGCTGCCCGTGCCTGAAATTCGTTTCTACGGCCCCTCGGCTTCGCGTGCCGTAGTGGTAGAGGGCGATACCGATTGCGTAGAGATGACCAATCTCGAACGCGTGCTTGAAGAACCCGGCACACAGATGCGTATATTCGGTAAGCCCGAAGTGCGTGGTCATCGCCGCATGGGTGTGATTCTTGCTACCGCCGACACTCTTGACGAAGCTCGCGCCAAGGCGCTCCGTGCTTACGAAAAGCTTGACGTAAAGATCTACTAATCCTCCGAATAATTTCCCTCTGATAATATATATATGAGGATAACAGAATTAGGCCGTGTGTCATAACCGACGCACGGCCTAATATATTTTACTGATATAGGTAGAGCCAAATGCAGAGCCTATATCAGGGCTTGTTTTCAGAATATATGGGGCTATTTAATCAGTTCGAGCTGCCTGAGAGCCATCGTGATTACGTGGCCGGTAGTGGCTTCAATCACCTCGCTGCGTGAGCCGTCGAATCGTACCACCTCGGAAACGACTCCGAGCGGAGAGGCCACGGCCATCCACACCGTGCCGACAGGTTTGTCGGAGGTGCCGCCTCCGGGTCCGGCGATACCACTCGTGGCCAATGTAAGGTCTGCTCCGGTGAGAGCCTTGACTCCGAGAGCCATCTGCTCTACGACCGCGCGGCTGACAGCGCCGTATTGCTCTATGTCCGCGGGATTGACATTAAGCACGCGCTCCTTTACGCTATTGTGGTATGACACCACACCCCCTAACATTGCCGAGGATGAGCCGGGGATGAGGGTGATATGATGAGCAATATTACCTCCGGTGCAGCTTTCAGCTGTGGCTACTGTGAGGCCGAGTTTTCCGAGTCGGTCAAGCAGCGTTGTGGCGAGTTGGTTAAGGTCCATGATTGTAGCGGATGAAGTAAACACACTCTTAATCAGACAGTAACTCGGGCATAAGGCACCTCGTCATAGCGACAGAACTGTCGGTCGAGATATTTGTAATAACCGGCTATGGCTACCATGGCCGCATTGTCGGTGGTGAACGAACGTTCGGGTATGAAGGCTGTCAGGCCGTGGCGCTGACAATACTCCTCCACAGCTTTGCGCACACCTGAGTTGGCTGACACACCGCCACCGATAGCCACGGTCTTGACTCCGGTCTGCTTGACGGCTTTGTCGAGTTTATCAATAAGTATGTCGATGATGGTCTTTTGAAGCGAAGCGGCCAGATCGGCACGATTCTTTTCGATAAAATCAGAATCTTCTTTGAGATTGTCGCGCAGGGTGTATAAAAATGATGTCTTAAGGCCACTGAAACTGTAGTCAAGTCCGGGTATGCGCGGACGGGCGAACTTAAATGCCGTAGGGTTACCCTCAGCTGCCAGGCGGTCAATGTGTGGTCCTCCGGGATAGGGGAGCCCCATCACTTTGGCACACTTGTCAAATGCCTCGCCGGCGGCATCGTCGATAGTCTTGCCCAGAATCTCCATGTCGTTGTAATTGCGCACGAGAATTATCTGACTGTTGCCTCCGGATATTAGCAGGCAGAGGAAGGGGTATTCGGGTACACTGTCATCGGCCTTGCGAAGTATGAAGTGGCTGAGCACGTGGCCGTGGAGATGGTTGACATCTACGATAGGTATGCGCAGACCCAGCGACATGCCCTTGGCAAAGGAAGTGCCTACGAGGAGCGACCCTAACAGTCCGGGACCGCGGGTAAAGGCTATGGCGCTAAGCTGATGTTTGTCAATGCCGGCACGTGATAGGGCGGCGGAGACTACAGGTACAATATTCTGCTGATGTGCCCTCGAGGCCAGTTCGGGAACTACGCCACCATATTCTTCGTGTACGCTTTGTGATGCTATAACGTTGGACAGCAATACACCATCGGAGATGACGGCTGCCGAAGTATCGTCACACGACGACTCTATGCCGAGAATTATTACAGGTTTGTCATTCATCTTTACTGCTGGTTTACTGCGGGAATTCTGAGGACTGCTGTCATGCGTCCTCTCCAAGTGTGCAAAGATAGTCAAAAGCAATGGGAGTTTGGTAAAAAAGCCGTAACTTTGCACCCTGAAAATAGCAGACGAGATAATAATATGCAGAATATCCGCAACATTGCCATCATAGCCCACGTGGACCATGGTAAGACCACATTGGTTGATAAGATGCTTCTGGCCGGTCATCTCTTTCGCGAAAACCAGCAGACCGGTGAACTTATCCTTGACAACAATGACCTCGAGCGTGAGCGTGGCATAACCATCCTCTCCAAGAACGTTTCCATCAATTACAAAGGACACAAAATCAATATCATTGACACTCCGGGACACGCCGACTTCGGCGGCGAGGTAGAGCGAGTGCTCAATATGGCCGACGGCTGTCTGCTGCTGGTCGATGCCTTTGAGGGACCGATGCCCCAGACACGCTTCGTGCTTCAGAAAGCTATTCAGATGGGACTCAAGCCCGTGGTGGTTATCAATAAGGTTGACAAACCCAATTGCCGTCCCGATGAGGTGCAGGAGATGGTGTTTGACCTTATGTTCAATCTTGACGCTACGGAAGATCAGCTTGACTTCCCCACAGTATACGGTTCGGCCAAGCAGGGCTGGATGAGTACCGACTGGAAGACTCCCACAGAGGATATCACAGCCGTGCTTGACGCTATCATCGAACATATCCCCGCACCTGTCACCATCGAGGGCCCGGCCCAGATGCTGATAACCTCGCTTGACTTCTCAAGCTATGTGGGACGTATAGCCGTAGGTCGTGTTCATCGCGGCGAATTGCGCGAGGGCATGGACATCGTGCTCTGCAAGAAGGACGGCTCTACCGTTAAGCAGCGCATCAAGGAGTTGCACGTGTTTGAAGGCATGGGACGTAAGCGTGTCGAGAGTGTGTCAAGCGGTGATATCTGCGCCCTTGTAGGTATCGAAGGATTTGAAATCGGCGACACTGTGGCCGATGCTGCCAATCCTGAGCCCCTGCCACGTATAGCCATTGACGAGCCTACAATGTCAATGACCTTCACTATTAATGACAGCCCCTTCTTCGGACGCGACGGAAAGTATGTGACCTCACGCCATATCGCAGAACGTCTTACCCGTGAGCTTGACCGTAATCTCGCTCTGAGAGTCGCAAAGGCCGACAATGAGGATGTCTGGACTGTGTTCGGACGCGGTGTGCTCCACCTCTCCGTGCTTATCGAGACAATGCGTCGTGAGGGCTATGAGCTTCAGGTAGGTCAGCCTCAGGTAATCATCAAGGAGATAGATGGCGTTAAGTGCGAGCCTGTCGAACTGCTCACCATAAACGTACCTGAGGAATATTCCTCAAAGATGATAGATATGGTCACCCGTCGTAAGGGCGATCTCGTGTCGATGACCACTCAGAACGACCGTGTGCACATGGAATTCCACATCCCCTCACGCGGTATTATCGGTCTGCGCAACAATGTGCTCACCGCTTCGGCTGGTGAGGCCATCATGGCTCACCGCTTCCTCGACTATCAGCCTTGGAAGGGCGATATCGAACGTCGTACCAACGGTTCACTCATAGCCATGGAGAGCGGCACAGCTTACGCCTACGCTATTGACAAACTTCAGGACCGTGGCCGCTTCTTCATCTTCCCTCAGGAGGAAGTTTATGCCGGTCAGGTAGTGGGCGAAAACGCCAAGGACAACGATATCGTGGTAAACGTCACCAAGTCAAAGAAACTCACGAATATGCGTGCTTCGGGTGCTGACGACAAGGCACGTATCATACCTCCCGTAGTATTCTCGCTTGAGGAAGCTCTGGAGTATATCAAGGGTGATGAATATGTAGAAGTAACCCCCAATCATATACGTCTGCGCAAGATAATCCTTGACGAACTTGAGCGCAAGAGAGCCAATAAGTAAAGAAAGTGCAATAGCCAGATAAAGCGCCCGGGGCTGCATCATTATTAGATGCAGCCCCGGGTAGTATATCGGGTAGTATATAAGGCTGTACGCAATAGCTTACAGGAGCTTACAGGCAGTCAACTACCACATCGCACATAGGCGTAATCCTATCGGCCGGATATGTAGTGGCTATGCCGATGACTTTAGCTCCGGATGCGCGTCCGGCTTTGAGCCCCTGCATGGAGTCCTCGAAGACGTAACATTCCTTCGGATCAACTCCGAGCGCTTCGGCTGCGAGGAGGTAGCCCTGGGGATCGGGCTTCGAACGTGTCACCTTTGTGGCGTCAATGATGACGTCAAATCGTGGCAGCAGATCAGGATGCTGTGCGCTCAGTTTGGCCATCTTCTTATCATCACTACTGGTGACAAGGGCTATAGGCACATTATTGGCACGAAGATAGTCAAGATATTCTATGGCACCGGGGTAGGGGGTGAAACGCATGTTAGCCTCGAATTCCCAGATGTCGTGGCACAGTTGCTCGCGGTCTTCTTCAGGAAACATCTCCATAATCAGTTTAAGGGTCATTCCCTTGATGGCGAGTCCGAAGGGGCGGTCAGGCATATTGTATTTTTCTCCTATCTCGTCCCAGAAGAGACTGTAGAGGCGTTCGCTGTCGATAATTACCCCGTCGAGATCAAAAAGAGCTCCGGCAGGCAGTGGTAGATTAATCATTTTTAATGGTTTTTGTGTTATAAAGTCAGACAAGGCTTTATAATGTATGCGGCCTAAAAGAGCATTTAAATCCAAACACTCTCTAAGTCAAACGGCATTTTCTTGCTTTACTTCGCATTATAAAAATTTATTCTGTCGCCTAACTTTGTTTGTGGCAAAGTTAGTAAATTTGTGAATCCCCTCATCACCTATGGCTAATAATACTTCCACTTCAAATTCCAACACGGCTCCCTCCACTCCGGCTCCGGCATCATCGCCGATGGAGCTGGGCACTAACTCCATATCGCATCTGCTTATGCAGTATTCGGTGCCGGCCATCATTGCCAGTGTGGCCACGAGTCTGTATAATATCATTGACAGTATCTTCATCGGGCGCGGTGTAGGAGCCATGGCTATCGCCGGGCTTGCCATCACATTTCCGCTGATGAATCTTGTGGTGGCGTTCTGTACGTTGGTAGCAGTGGGCGGTGCCACGATTTCATCCATCTTTCTGGGGCAGAAAAACCTTGACCGCACTACCGATGTGCTCAACAATGTGTTGGTACTCTGCCTGATTCATTCCGTAATCTTCGGCGGACTGACACTGATCTTCCTTGACCCCATACTATACTTCTTCGGCGCTACGGAGGAAACCATACCCTATGCCCGCGAATTTATGCAGGTCATACTGTTCGGTACCCCCATTACTTATGTATTTATCGGCCTTAACAATATAATGCGTGCCACGGGTTATCCCAAGAAGGCCATGATTTCGGCACTGCTTTCAGTGTGTGTCAATTTAATTCTGGCGCCTATCTTTATATTCAAATTCGGCTGGGGCATCAAGGGAGCGGCGTTTGCCACGGTCTGCGGTCAGTCGGCGGCCTGCGTATGGGTGTTGATTCACTTCTTCTCCAAGTCGAGTTTCGTACATTTCAAGCGCGTAGGTCATTGGCTTCAGTGGCGTATAGTAAAACGTATATATGCCATCGGACTCTCCCCGTTTCTGATGAATGTGTGTGCCTGCATAGTTGTGATATTCATTAACAAGGCGCTGCTTGAGTATGGCGGCACTGACGGCAATCTCGCCGTAGGAGCATATGGCATTATAAACCGCACCACGATGTTCTTCGTGATGATAGTGTTCGGCATTACTCAGGGTATGCAGCCTATCCTCGGGTTTAATTACGGTGCCGGAAATTTTGAGCGTGTGCGCAAGACTCTCCGTATAGGTATATGGCTCGGTGTCTCCATCACATCGATCGGATGGCTTATAACAGAGATATTCCCCAATACGGTCAGCTCGCTGTTTACGGTTGACCGCCAGCTCATAGATCTGGCTCGCAGTGGCTTCCGTATATACTTCATCGCCTATCCTGTTGTGGGCTGTCAGGTAGTGATACAGAATTTCTTCCAGAGCGTCGGTAAGCCTAAGTTCTCTATCTTCCTGTCGCTTACACGTCAGCTTCTCTTCCTCATACCGTTCTTGATTTTTCTGCCCCCGTATTTAGGTATCGACGGTGTGTGGGTATCCATGTCGGGAGCTGATGTTGTGGCCTTCATCTTCGCTGTGGTCACTCTTGTCATCTGGCTCAGAAGAGAGCGCAGACGTCGTGAGGCCTCGATTGCATAATATTATTACTTATGATTACAGAAATAAATATGGTCGTTGATCCGGCCACAGCATATACACCGATGCGTCTGACGGCAGCCGTGAGCACTCAGATGGGTGTCGACGCCAACCGTATACGCCATGTGCATGTCGTGAAGCGCTCGATTGATGCGCGTCAGCGAAGTGTCAAGATCAACCTCACGCTGAAGGTATGGCTCGATGAGGCTCCTTCAGCCGATGAGTTGCCGGCCCGAACCATCGACTACCCTCATTTGAGTGAAGATGCCCGTCAGGCGATAGTGGTAGGTGCGGGTCCCGCCGGACTTTTCGCTGCACTGAGGCTGATAGAGCGTGGCATTCGCCCCATACTTCTCGAGCGCGGCAAGGATGTTGACAGCCGTCGTAAGGATATGGCCCGTATAGCCCGTGAAGGAATCGTGGACCCCGATAGCAACTATTGCTTCGGCGAAGGTGGTGCGGGAGCCTATTCCGATGGTAAACTCTATACCCGCAGTAAAAAACGCGGACCCGTAGACAAGGTGTTGAAGATACTCTATGACCACGGTGCTTCGGAAGATATACTTGTGGATGCCCATCCCCATATAGGCACAGATAAATTGCCTGAAGTCATAAAGGCTATCCGAGAGACGATAATCCGGTGTGGCGGTATTGTCCGCTTTGAGACTTGCGTAACCGACCTTATAATCAGTGATGGTAAGGTCGAGGGCGTGGTGACACGCGACGGCTCGGAGTTTCTCGGACCTGTCATTCTTGCTACGGGACATTCGGCACGTGACGTATACCATCTGCTCCTTGCCAAAGGTGTGAGCCTCGAACCCAAGGGAATAGCCGTCGGAGTTCGTCTGGAGCATCCCCAGGAGCTGATAGACCGTATACGCTATCACAGTCCTGCCGGACGCGGCAAGTATCTTCCTCCGGCTGAATATAGTCTGCTGACGCGTGTCGATGGCCGAGGTGTCTATAGTTTCTGCATGTGTCCGGGTGGATTCATAATCCCCGCCGCCAGTGAGCCCGGTCAACTTGTAGTCAACGGTATGTCGCCCTCCAACCGAGGCACACGCTGGGCTAACTCAGGCATGGTCGTAGAAGTGCTCCCCGAAGATGTAAAGGGTAGTGGCGATGATGACGTGCTTAAGATGATGCGCTTTCAGGAAGAGATAGAGCGAGCGTTCTATGCTGACGGTGACGGCAGCCAGAATGCTCCGGCTCAACGTATGGAAGATTTCGTAAAGGGTCGTCCGTCATCGACGCTCCCATCTACATCATACGCTCCGGGTATACATCCGGCACGAATTGACCAACTGCTTCCTCGAGGCATCGCCTCGCGACTGCGTAAGGGATTTGAGGACTTCGGACGTAAGCAGCGCGGATTTCTCACCAATGATGCTACCCTTATCGGAGCAGAGACACGTACTTCGTCGCCTGTCAGAATCACCCGCGACCCTGAGACACTCCACCACTTGAAATTCCCCGGACTCTATCCTGCCGGTGAAGGAGCCGGATATGCAGGAGGCATTGTTTCTGCGGCTATTGACGGCATGCGCGTGGCCGACGCCGTATAGATGCCGAGCAAAATTCAAGAAAAAAATAGGCCGTGTGTCAGAGAATGACACACGGCCTAAACTTTTCTTTGTATCGAGAAGTGATTATGCCTTAGAGGCGATTTCCTTGAATTCATCAAGGGTCACTTCCTTCTTGTCGAGAGTGATAGCGTCTTCGATAGCCTGATAGAGCTTGAATTCGATGAGGCGGCCATAGAGGTTGCGGGCAAACTTCTGGTCGCTGAGCATCTGCTTGGCGTAGTTGGTGATAACCTCGTCGTCAATGTTGGTCATGCCATAGGCAGCGAACTGCTGTGCGGCACGCATACGGGCAGCATTGAGCATATCGTCATCCTCAACCTTTACTTCAAACATTTCGTGAAGCTTCGACTGGATAACTTCCCAGAGGATATCGCTCTTAACCTTTTCGTAGTATTCGTCGATGGTCTCGGGGGTCTGTTCCTTATCGATGGTCAGGAGCCAGCGCTTGAGAGTTTCGGCGGGGAGTTCTACGTTGGCGAACTGCTCCATGAGTTTCTTGCGGAAGTCGATGCGGAAGATGGCCTGAGAGTTGTTGTTAAGCTCGTTGGCAATCATCTTCTTGATTTCTTCGCGATACTGCTCCTCGTTGGTTACTTCCTTTTCATCGCCGAAGATCTGCTTGTAGAGTTCTTCGCCGAGTTCTGCGGGCTTCACAACGATGATTTCAGAGATAGCCAGCTCGAAGTTGCTGTGCATGTCGGCGGTCTTCTCCTTGTCGATATTGAGCATTGATGAGAGTTCGGCGGGATTGCCTTCGCAGGTGTTCCAGGGATTGAACACTACCTTGTCGCCGGGCTTCTTGCCTACAAACTTGTCGGCTTCTTCCTTTGACTTGAAGTACATGGGGGCAACGATACCGTTGGTCACCTGGATAGCGTCTTCGCCTTCCTTGATGGTGCCGTCTTCGTTGAGCTCCATCATCACACCCTTAACGAGGGCATCGGGCTCAAATTCCTCACCGGGTACCTGTGCACCGAAGCGCTTGCGGAAAGCCTTGTCCTGCTCGTCGATCATCTCGTCGCTGACCTTGATTTCGTAGTAGGGCATGGTCATCTCCTTGTTTACCTGGAGATTCATCTCGGGAGCGAGAGCGATATAATATTCAAAAGTGAAGTCCTTATGGTTCTTCAGATCGAGGGGCTTAACTTCTACGGGGATGGGCTGACCGAGAACATCGAGCTTGTTGTCAGCGATGTACTTGGTGACTGCTTCGTAGACTTCGCGGTTGATAACTTCGCTGGTAAGATCCTGGCCGAAGATGCGACGTACGTGGTCAAGTGACACGGTGCCCTTACGGAAGCCGGGGAATGTACGTTCGCGACGGAGTTTCTTAAGCTCCTCGGTTACTTTGTCCTTGTAGTCGTTTTCTTCTACCGACACTGTCAGGCGTGCGTTGCCGCCTTCGTTGTTTGTCAGAGTTACGTTCATGAGTTTTGTATCTGTTTCGATTTGATTTTCGATAATGGTGAGGAGAGTCGGTAATTCAAGTTGCAAAAGTACATAATATTGCCAACTTCCACAAATTCCACACCCCAACAAATCATAACAAATCACAAATAACGGGGTGCGCAGCCATATCTTTTTGCTTAATTTATCGGGTGCGGGAGGCAACCATTGAGGGGGATTGTTTGTTAAGAAAAGTAGAATGACAAAAATATAACTTACCACTATGAATTTCAATAGCTTTACTATCAAGTCGCAAGAGGCTATCCAAAAGGCGGTGGAGATTACCAAAAACTCCGGTGCTCAGGCCATAGAGCCCGTTCATCTGCTTAAGGGCGTGATGAGCGAGGGTGAGTCGCTTGTAAAATTCATATTTGCCAAGGTAGGCGCTAACATATCAGCCGTCGAGGCACAGATTGACCGTGATATCGCGGCACAGCCCAAGGTGTCGGGAGGCGAACCCTATCTGAGCCGCACCTCTAACGATGTACTTCAGAAGGCTCTCGACATTGCCAAGAAGCAGGGTGACGAGTATGTGACTCTGGAGGCTATGCTGATGGCGATTTATGACATCAATTCCTCGGCTTCGACTATCCTTAAGGATGCCGGACTGAGCGATAAGGAGTTGCGTAGTGCCGTCGAAGAACTGCGTAAAGGCAAGAAGGCCACTGACCAAAGCGCCGAGGATACTTACAATGCCCTTAGCAAATATGCTATCAATCTTAACGAACGTGCCCGTAGCGGCAAACTCGACCCCGTAATCGGACGTGACGATGAGATACGCCGTGTGCTTCAGATTCTCAGTCGACGTACCAAGAACAATCCTATGCTCATAGGTGAGCCCGGTACCGGTAAGACGGCTATAGCCGAGGGACTGGCACAGCGTATTATCCGTGGTGACGTGCCCGAGAACCTGCGTACCAAACAGATATTCTCGCTTGACATGGGTGCCCTCGTGGCCGGTGCCAAGTATAAGGGCGAGTTTGAGGAGCGTCTTAAGGCTATCGTCAACGAAGTGACTCAGAGCGATGGCGAGATTATACTCTTCATCGATGAGATACATACCCTCGTAGGAGCCGGTAAGGGTGAAGGCGCTATGGATGCTGCCAATATCCTTAAGCCTGCGCTTGCACGTGGCGAGCTCAGAAGTATCGGCGCCACTACCCTTGACGAATATCAGAAGTATTTCGAGAAGGATAAGGCGCTTGAACGCCGATTCCAGAAGGTAATGGTCAACGAGCCTGACGAGATGAGTGCCATAGCTATTCTGCGAGGACTTAAGGAACGTTACGAAAACCACCACAAGGTGAGAATCCGTGATGAGGCAGTCGTGGCCGCAGTGCAGCTGTCAGAGCGCTATATCACCGACCGTTTCCTCCCCGATAAGGCCATTGACCTTGTGGACGAGGCTGCGTCTAAGTTGCGTCTGGAGATTGACTCCGTGCCTCAGGCTCTGGATGAAATCTCACGCCGCATAGCTCAGAAGGAGATTGAGCGTGAGGCCATCAAGCGCGAAGGCGACGAGGCTCACGTAAGAGATATAGAAAAGGAACTCGCCACCATGCGCGAGGAAGAAAAAGAATACAAGGCAAAGTGGCAGGCTGAGAAGGATCTCATCAACCGTATTCAGCAGAATAAGATTGATATCGAGCAGCTCAATTTCGACGCCGAACGTGCCGAGCGCGAAGGCGACTATGCCAAGGTGGCCGAAATCCGCTACTCCAAGGTGCAGGCCAAGGAGAAGGAAAACGCCGAGATACAGGAACAGCTCAAGATGATGCAGGGCGAAAAGGCCCTCATCAAGGAGGAAGTTGACGCCGAAGATATAGCCGACGTTGTATCGCGCTGGACCGGTATACCGGTCAATAAAATGGTGCAGAGCGAGAAAGAAAAGCTGCTGCATCTCGAGGAAGAGCTTCACAATCGTGTCGTCGGTCAGGAGGATGCCATCCGCGCTATCGCTGATGCCGTGCGCCGCAGCCGTGCGGGGCTTAATGACCCCCGCCGTCCTATCGGCTCATTTATCTTCCTCGGCACCACCGGTGTAGGTAAGACTGAGCTTGCAAAAGCCTTGGCCGAATACCTCTTCGATGATGAAAACATGATGACCCGTATCGATATGAGCGAGTATCAGGAGAAACACGCTGTGTCACGACTTGTAGGAGCGCCTCCCGGATACGTCGGTTACGATGAAGGCGGTCAGCTTACCGAGGCCGTCCGTCGCAAACCTTACTCAGTAGTTCTGTTCGACGAGATTGAGAAAGCACACCCCGATGTATTCAACATACTTCTTCAGGTGCTTGACGATGGACGACTGACTGACAATAAAGGACGTCTGGTCAACTTCAAGAACACGATTATCATCATGACCTCAAACATGGGTTCGTCGGTCATCCGCGACAACTTTGCCAAGATGACTGATGAAAACCGCGAGGAGACCATCGATAAGACTAAGGACGAAGTGCTTGACATGCTTAAGCAGACCATCCGTCCCGAATTCCTCAACCGTATTGACGAAATCATCATGTTCACTCCGCTGAATCAGGATGAGATTGAAGAAATCGTCGGACTGCAGATACGCAGCGTACAGAAGATGCTTGCCGCCAACGGTGTCGTACTTGAAGTTACTCCCGCGGCTCTCAAGTATCTCGGTGAGGAGGGATATGATCCCGAATTCGGTGCTCGTCCCGTGAAGCGTGTCATACACCGTATGGTGCTCAACCGCCTCTCTAAGGATATTCTGGCACAGAAGGTTGACAAAGATCGTCCTATCGTTATCGACATGGAAGGTGACGACCTCGTGTTCCGCAACTAAACTACCCTAAAGCTCCAAATACACACACTTAATTAATTTCCCCGATACTTCCGCGAGGGTCATACCCAGGTAAGGTGATGATCCCGTGGAAGATCGGTATTATTGGTCTTCTTTATTACTTTATGAAAAAGTTTTTTTACCTCTTGGCCGCACTGCCACTGCTTGGTCTGGCAGCGTGTAACGACGACGATGATCTGCCCAGCGTAGACATCTCTATTAATTATGAAAATGGTGTGCAGGTTGGCAACACGGTCTATGCCGTGATGGGCGACACTCTTAAGGTGACAGGTATCACCGCCACACCCAAGCGTCCCAACAGAAAGGTAGAAATAGGTATCGTCAATTATAATTTTGACGGTGTGCCATACTACACCTCTCTCGTACAGCCCTATCCCTGCTACATCCCTACCGAGGATTTTGCTGAGGGCAACCACTATCTTGGCGTGCTCATGCCGATATATGAGGTAGATTGCACCCCTGCTACGGGATTCGTTCAGGTAAATCTTAAGTTCGTGTCCGACGCTTCTGAAATTCCTACCGAGGGAGCCACCACAAGCACCCTCTCGCTCGAACCTTCACTTCAGTAAAGCTGATAGTCGACTCCCAGCCCGATGCTAATATGCTAATATATCATTAACCCCGATTATCGGTCGCAGTGCCTATGGCTGTGGACGGTAGTCGGGGTTAATGCTGTCCCAAAGCTCCCTCAGGATGGGGCTTACGAACCCCTTTTGAAATTTTCCATGAGAGTTTTTCATCAAAAATTTGGTGGATACAAACTAATGACTTAACTTTGCACTCGCAATCGGGAAACATGTTGTGTCCCGCCTGTAAGAGTAAATTTAAAGTTTGGTTCCTTGGCCGAGTGGTTAGGCAACGGTCTGCAAAACCGTGTACAGCAGTTCAAATCTGCTAGGAACCTCTAATAAAGTCTTTTTCAAAATAAGGAGCAGTGTCTGAAGAGGCGCTGCTCCTTGCTATATTATTTAATTAACACAGAGACACGATGGACGAATTGCCGAAAGATCCGTTTATGCTTTTCAGCTTTGTGAATATGAAGCTACGTGATGAATATGCCTCACTAAAGGAGATGTGCGACGATATGGACATTGACGAAAAAGCGCTTGTAGATACTCTCGCAGCTGCCGGATGGGAATATTCTCCGGAGAATAATAAGTTTTGGTAATCCTCTGGGAGGGGGTAGGGTAATTCCGTTGTCAGTCGTATGAAGCGATTGAATTTTTTTCACGCGGTGCAACCTGTCAGGGGTTGTGCCGCGTCTAACGTATGAAAAAACTCTCAAAAAGATTCGTAGGTTATGAATATCCCATACTTCTCCAGGCTCCTTGCAGCTGTTTCAAGATTATCGTCTGAGCGCCTTATGGCCCTCATCGCGGCGGTTTTGATTTCTAATTTGTGTCTGCTTCCTGAAGTGTCAGGAACAGAAGCTGATACCATTGCCACTGCGGTAGCAAAAATTACGGCCGTAGACTCGACTAAGACGAAGAAGTCGGTGAGCAAAAAGGTGAAGGCCGCAATTGCGCTTGCCGAGGAAAAGAAGAGTGAGATTAATACCGATACTCTGCTTAAGACTACGATTCTGCCCCCTGTCCGTGACCTGACGGACGAGGTTGGAGAGGCACTCATAGTAGAGGTAGATGATGATAATTCGGATTACGGCGATAACATTTCGTCAATAATGATATCTCACGCTGCCAGAGAAGCTATAGTCGAGCATATTGAAGATATAGCTATCGCATTGGCCATATTCTTCGGGTGCATAATTTTCCCGTTCATTCTGTTGATAATAATTATAAGTATGGTGCTCCGCTCGCGCCATAAGTTTCATCGCGAACAGCTGCGTACGATAGAAAAATTGACCCGCGACGGGTATACGGTTCCTGAGTCCATATTGAACATGCAGTTCTCTACCGTATCGAAGCGTCAGTCATATTCTACGGCCGTGAAGTGGCTCGGTGTCGGCGCTGGACTCGCACTGTTCTTCGGAGTCGTTGCCAATTTCAAGACGGCTGTCATATTCAGCGTGTTTCCCCTGGTTGTCGGCGCAGTGAAGATGATTATATATATGCGCTTCGACCGCTATAATAAAACGCGTTACAATGAGCCGGCTGAGGAGCCTCGTGAGGTATTCCCTCCTCAGTTCAAGGGCATGAAGAATGATGACCTCGAATAGTGTCAGGCTTTTTGATGAGATCTTTACTTACTGCGTAGAGGATAGAGATGTTGAACCTGTTAGAGGAGAAAGCGCTGATAGCCCGCTGTGTGGCCTTTGATGACCGCCGTGCTTTCGCACGTCTGGTCGACGCCTACAGCCCTGAGCTGCGTAGGTTTCTGAGAAACCTTACCGGCGATGCAGATATGGCCGATGATCTCGCACAGGAGACATTCATCAAAGCCTATACCGGTTTGCGCAGTTTCCAGGGCTTGGCCCGTTTCCGTACCTGGCTTTTCCGCATCGCTTACCGCGAATTCTATTCCGAGATGCGCAGCCGTCATCCGATGGTGGATATGGAGAATATTCCGGAAACATCATCGACCGATGCAGCCGAGCATACTGACAATTCCCACGATATAGAGGCAGCTTTAAAAGTTCTTCCACCGGTGGAGCGTACTCTGGTGCTGCTGTTCTATATGGAGGATCGCCCTCTCAAAGATATAGTGGCTATTACCGGATTGCCATCGGGCACCGTTAAGTCATATCTGTCGCGAGCCCGCGGACGATTGGGCGCTTATTTCGCTCGCGAAGAGGAGCGTGCCTCCGTAGTCTCACAATCCTAATCTTATCCTCATTATAAGTGCTTAATAATATGTCAACTCATAAGTCAAATATCCACACAAGCAATAAGAGTGGTGCAAGTAAACATGAGGGTGTCAGTCAACACGATTACGCCCTTTCAGACGATAGTCTGAGACAACTCATGCGCAAACTCCCCGAGGCAACACCTTCGCCATGGTTTACACGCATGGTACTCAACCGCCTGCCAGAGAAACGCCGGAGGGTGGCAATGTATATTGAGTATGCACTCTATACCGTGGGGCTCGTATGGATGGTGATATGGGGTGTGCTCCTCATGAAAGGCCTTATGGTCCATGGGTTCGTGGTAGGTGACCTACTGGTCTACGGCGCATGGCTCGGCGTGTCAGGTGGTTTGATCTACGCCCTGGTCGAACCTTCGCTCTATGCTGCGGCCGCCCGTCAGGAAGCCCGTAGGCAGCATAATGAGCAGACACAGTTTCGCCGTGGCTGATTAGGAATATCAGAGACGGAAGGGAATGGCAAGGATGCAGTATACGGGTACCGTATTATCATTTATGCGTCCCGCCTCCCATGCCGGCATGGAGGAGATAACTCTCTTGGCTTCGGCATCAAGGGTCGGCTCTACGCTTCTTACCACTTCGATATTGGATATCGCACCGTCGGATTCTACGATGAAACTGCACACGACTCTGCCTTCGACTCCGGCATGATAGGCTTCAGAGGGATAGCGGCGCTGATTGTTTATGAAGCGCACCATGGCTCCGTCACCTCCGGGAAAGTGAGGCGGAATGTCGACACTGTCGTATACATAGGCACGCATGTCGCAGCGTGAGGATGATTGAAAGGTAACTGTAAATCTGTCCTGCGCACAAACCTCGTGGGTCTGAGCGGCAACTCCGATAAAGAGTGGCAGGAGCAGTGACTTGCAGATTTGATGTAGCATAATGTTGCCTGTCGATTCACCTCCCCGAATGTAGCGGTGTGATAATGATTCTACGGTATCGGGTGATGAACCTTACTTTTAAGGTGAGAAGAGATTAGTTACTTTACTTCACAAAAGTATGCATCATCGTTTAATCCACAAAACCTGCCGTAGGAGTTTTGGCAATGATTACGATAGTTTTAAGTTTATTTACAAATCGTAGGGATAACGGATATCCCACAGGTAGAGGGCCTGGGGAGGCATGGAGGTGCCGGCACTGCATCGGTCGCGCGCCTCAATGACACGCTCAAAACCCTCGAGCGACAGTTTGCCGCGTCCCACTTCTACGAGTGTACCCACTACGGCTCTCACCATATTGCGCAGAAAACGGTCGGCGGTGATTACGAACACCCATCCGCCGGGAATATTGTCGAGCGGAATCCATCGCGCCTCAGTGACATGGCATATATTGGTGCGTGCATCGCTGTGGAGTTTGGCAAAGGATGTAAAGTCACTCACCGCGAGCAGACGCGAGGCGGCCTCATTCATGGCGTCGAAGTCAAGGCCGTGGCCGCATCGCCAGCTCAGGGTGTTGAAGAAGGGTGACTTGTCCTCAATGGCATAGTAATGGTAGGTGCGAGCTGTCGCATCGAAACGTGCGTGAGCTTCGTCATGAACCTGAATGATACGCTCTATGGCTATGGCTGGGCCGCAAAGCTGATTGAGGGCGCGTATCAGGGCCTTGGTGTCGGTCAGAGGTGAGTCTACATCAAAGTGCGCCGTCATCATACGCGCGTTCACACCGGTGTCGGTGCGTCCGGCTCCGGTAATGGCTATGGGTCGGCGAAGCACGGTGGTAAGCGCATCCTCGATGGTCGACTGCACACTGACGGCATTCGGCTGTCGCTGCCATCCGTGAAAGGGTGCTCCCAGATATGAGAGCTGCATGAAGTATCGCACCTTGTGTCAGTAAAAAAAACAGTTATCAGTCTTTTTCAAGATAGGTATAGCCGTAGAGTCCCGAACGATAGTTGCTGAGGAATGCTCGACCCTCTTCGGGCGATATACGTCCGGCCTTCATCGAGGAAGTGACCCATGACTCAACGTTGCGCACCAGCTTCTTGGGGCTGAACTGAACGTAGTCAAGTACTTCGGCCACAGTTTCACCATCAATCACACGCTCTATATCGTAGCGGTCCTTGTACACGTTGATATGCACCGCATTGGTGTCGCCAAACAGATTATGCATATCACCCAGTATCTCCTGATACGCTCCTACGAGAAATACGCCTATGAAATAAGGCTCGCCCGACTTGACGGTATGTACTGGCAGGGCATTGGATATACCTGACGATGTGATGAAACTTGCTATCTTGCCGTCACTGTCGCAGGTGATGTCCTGAATGGTGCATGTACGCGAGGGCTTTTCGTCAAGACGGCTGATAGGCATAATGGGAAATACCTGATCTATGGCCCACGAATCGGGCAGCGACTGGAAGAGTGAGAAGTTACAGAAATACTTGTCGGGGAGCATACGGTTAATCTTGCGCAGTTCCTCGGGAGCATGCTTCATCCCTTCGGCAGTCTCTCCGACCTCGCGTGCTATTGACCAGAATAGTTTCTCTATCTGGGCGCGTGTACGCAGGTCGAGCATGCCGAGACTGAAGAGGTCAAGAGCCTCCTCGCGTATCTGTAGTGCGTCGTGCCAGCTCTCGAGCAGACGGGGCTGATTGAGCTTGTCCCAGATGTTATACAGTTCTATGGCGAGTTCGTGTGATTCCGGGCCTACCTCTTCGCTGTCCTTCCACTGAGGGAGCGATGTCGTGGCCAGCACATCGAAAATCAGTACAGAGTGATGAGCCGTGAGCGATCGGCCACTCTCGGTGATAATATTGGGCTGGGGAAGATTATTCTTCTCGCAAGCATCTACCAACGCCGATACGGAGTCATTGGCATACTCCTGAATAGAGTAGTTCATTGAGCTTTCCGAGGCAGCGCTGCGGGTGCCGTCGTAGTCTACGCCAAGCCCTCCGCCTATATCTACGAAGTCAATCTTAAAGCCAAGTCGTGATAGTTGCACATAGAACTGCATAGCCTCGCGCAAAGCGTTCTTGATACGGCGTATTTTGGTAACCTGACTGCCGATATGGAAGTGGATGAGCTTCAGACACTCACCCATCTTGTTGCGGTTGAGTATGTCGATAGCCTCAAGGAGTTCGCTGGAATTGAGGCCGAACTTCGACTGATCGCCTCCTGACTCCTCCCACTTGCCCGAGCCGCTTGACGACAGCTTGATACGTATGCCTACATTAGGCATTATGTCAAGGCGTCGGGCCACGGTGGCTATCATATTTATCTCATTGAGCTTCTCTACCACAAGGAATATGCGGCGTCCCATCTTCTGGGCAAGCAGAGCCAGCTCAATGTAGTTTTCGTCCTTATAACCGTTGCAGATTATCAGAGAGTTTTCATCGATGTTGGTAGCCAATACGGCATGGAGTTCAGGTTTAGAACCTGCCTCAAGACCCATATTGAATTTTCTGCCGTGGCTCACGATTTCCTCTACCACGGGACGCATCTGGTTGACCTTGATAGGATAAATGATGAAGTTCTGAGCCGTGTAATTATACTCCTTCGCGGCCTGGTGGAAGCATCGTGAAATCTTTTCGATACGGTTATCAAGAATGTCGGGGAAGCGGAGCAGCAGGGGAGCCGTAACGTCGCGCACCTGCAATTCATCCATCACATCCTTGATGTCAACTGAGGCATAGCCCTCGCGGGGTGTCACCGTTACGTGACCCTTCTCGTTGATAGAGAAGTACTTAAGTCCCCATCCATGTATATTATACAGTTCGGCACTGTCCTCAATTCGCCATTTTCTCATTTACTGATTCTGCTGTTAAAGTAAGTCTCAAGTTTTTTTAGACCGTACCTTGACTCATGAGAATAACCTGTGAAGTATATCTCTAAACGTGAAAATTCAGCTAAGATATTCAGCGTGAAAATTCAGTATGAAAATTCATAGGTACGTGAGTGCAAAATTAGTCATTATTTTGACATAGTGCACTCCTGAGCGTGTCTGACTCCCATTTTTTATATTTTTATGTAATATGTCTATGACATTCCCCCAAAAGTTCTTATCTTTGCACTCGCAAATCCATTTTTACTTTTGCACTCGGGGCGTAGCGCAGTCCGGTAGCGCACCTGGTTTGGGACCAGGTGGTCGCAGGTTCGAATCCTGTCACCCCGACAATAAGAATTAATACCCGCAGGTTCTAATCTGCGGGTATTTTGTTTTAGTCCGATATGGAATAATAAATGTTGTGGTTGTCTCTTGATACTTATTTGCAAAAAGTTGATTCTTTGTATAGACTTATAGTATGACTTTCTTTATCTCTGCTGTATAGGAGGTGGGACAGCACCACGACCTTCTTTATACCATATCTGCTCTAATGAGCGCAAGTAGTACATGACACACTCGGCCATTAGATTATCGAATAGGGCCCACTGATACTTGTCCCAGTCATAAAAGAACATGTGATGAAAGTCATCTATCAGAGAATGCTCATTATTATACCATGATGAAAATTCCATGTATGCAATATGAAGTTTTTTTTGGTCCTTTTTCGCTGTTTATGATATCGTAGTTAGTAGAAATCATGATTTTTGATAATTTTTCAACTGAGATAATATGTCTTTTTTGATTATTAGAGTTGACAGACGTAGGACAGGTATTCCAGTTTAGAATCTTATTTAAATCAGATTTTGGTCTAACACTATCAATGAAAATGTTTCGTGTGGATTTGGTAACATCAGACTGTATAGTTTTATAGTGGTATCTTTTGAGGCAGGGAGTATAGACGAATAACTGATTCTTGATATTAGAAATAGCATAACCAAGCACGGATTTACCGGCTCCGCTCCGAAGAGGCTCGATCCCTTTAATTGGGTGATTTTTGGCAACTACGACCTGACGGTCTGATAGGTAGTTCCAATCGGTAAGTAGAAAGCCGATGGTAGTAATCTTGTTAACAATGTGGTGAAGCCACTCTGTATTCTCCTCGTTGGTTGTTTTCCGTGGATTGTCGTGGGTGAAATAGTTGTTTGATGTGTTTATAATGTATTGTAGAAACTCGCATTTTCGGCCATCTTCAGTTAATTCCCATTGGAAATTGTCCTTCTCTTTAACTATCGATTTTATAATTTCTATTCGGTGGAAATCTCGGGATATTATGCGAGAGTGCCATATGTTGCAGATAGGCTGCTCTGGTCTTATGTCGTGAGATGTTATTACAACTTGCCCGTTATTATAGTAGGTGCGTTGTACATCTGGCTCGAACTTATTTAAATCCTCTGTGAATACTTTAAGGCGCTTAAGTTTATTATCAGATAGCAGACAGTCAATCTTACTGTAGAAATGCTTAAGTACCAATGGATTTTTAATGTTGGTCTTGATGTGTTCTATTATAAAATCGCGTATCATCCAGGTTGCGACACGCTCAATTCTTTCATCTTTTATACGAATGAAACAGTAGTTAAATTCGGATCCATTACTGATTTGCAATCGATAGAAGCCTGAGGTTGTAAGGAAACAAAGTGCCTCTGTTAAATTAAAAATAATCTTATCTTTGCCTTTGCTGTTTTTTACAATTGAGAACATCTCTTGAGAGGGATTTGAGTCTGTTTCTCTGTTTAGAGTTTCGTAATTTGTCATGAATGATAGAATTATATTATATCTTTGTGGTGACAAAGTAATATAAAATATCTAATATATTAACAATCTAAGAAATTGCGTATTGGTATATTAGTGTAATTTAACTATTATAGAAAATGAAACATATTGGTAAACTACTGAAAAAGCATATCGAGGATAATCATATTAAGAAGGGGCAAGTGGCTGAGCAAGCAGGTATTAGCTATAACTACCTCTCCACTATATTTAAACATGAGAGTTGCGACGCTNGATTGCTTGAAAAACTTTATGTCGCTGCTGGATTATATCCTGGTATGGTTTTCGATGTTCCGAAACAGACGTGTGAGAATCCTGCTGACAGTAAAACGCATACTAATGTCGGTGATACGTCAATGCTTATTACTCAAAATGGATATCTTCGCGAGTCGCTTGCCGACAAGGAGCGTATCATTGCCGACAAGGAGCGTATCATAGAGGAAAAAGAGAGAATAATTCAAATTCTTTTGGGAAATACAGGCGTTGCCGTATCGGGACAAAATCGGGACAATAACGACAAGTAATGCACATTTATATGGGTGCGTATCAATCGAATAAGTGCGCTCTTCATTGGATGATTATTCCTGCCACCCCGACTAGAAGATTAAACGCCTGTAATTCAGANGAATACAGGCGTTTTTAATTTGTGCCGCAGCAGAAATTGTATAACACGTTTTCTACCTTAGTCCTTTCTTTTAGATTAGGTTGACTTGTGTCGGGGGGATTCCGTCAAGTTTATAGAATATTATTATTGAGCAGGAATCGTATGTGTCGTCATATAAGAATGTGCTGTTTCTTCCTCCGAGATAGGCATCAAAACGGATGTTTTGTTCAAAGAGCTTCGGCATGTTTGAATCAACACCGGGAATAAGGTCTGTGATAAACTCACCGAAGGCAAATACCTTAATTTCACCTTTTTTCTTCTTTACATCTACTCTTTGTCCCGGAGAGAGCAGCCTGAATGTCTCCACCCTTTTGCGGCCGAAGATATTTACCTTGAACACCTCCGCCGTGTAGCCCTCATACTCCGCTNTTACCTTTTCCATGGCCAATATATTGGCTTCTTCTTCAGAGATAGGTTCGTCGGTAGTGGATAGTCGGGGAGTATGCCGTATAGTGCTCTTGCTACGGTTGGGAAAGAGGCCGAGTATACATCTTACCGCAACTGTAAATACAGCGCCTCCGATAGTAAAAGGTCCACCAATTGGCATGCTCTTTCTTGTCTTAGAGAGTGTTTGAATTTAAATGATTNTTCTTANGGATTGAGGAGGTCGGGGTTGAAGAAGGCTTCGATAGTACGGGCNCTTTCGAGGGCCGCGGTNGCGGGGCCNGAGGGGTCAAGGGCAGATGAGGCGAGGTAATCGTTCTGAGCTTCGGANCGCTTGCCGAGTCGCCAGTNGATTTTGCCGCGTAGAAATAGTGCTTCTGCTTGGTAAGCGTTGTCGTGGTTCTCTTCTATATGGCTTTGGTGCTCTTCCATAAGGGCATTGAGCGTAGAGAGCGCTTCGGTGAGGCGATCTTGTTTTATCANGGATTTTATGGAATCTAAAGCTGTCATNGATTGAGGTGTATGTTATTAATCCGGGGGGAGGTATACGAATGTCGAGTCTNGANAGTAAATTTGGTAAGACGGATGAAATGTCTTAAATTTGGCGTTGTCAAGGATGTGTANGGTTGCCATCATGGCNTANCCTACAGAATAAACAATATCCGTGACTTATGCGTTGCAAATTTAAGTATTTTTTCTNATGATGAATAATTGTTGCAATATACGATTCAAGGCATTGATGGCTGTAGCCATGTGTCTGAGTCTTTTCTGTGGCTCTGTCAAGTTGCAGGCTGCTGACCCAACAGCTACGGCCTATGGCTACGAAGAGTGTCGTGGTTCGGCGATGCCTTACGTCGTNCCGTCGCGNGCGGTCAGCTATCCCGATAGTCTGACACCGGTTTTTATCAANCANGTAGGCCGTCATGGAGCGCGCTTTCTCTCGTCGCCCCGCAAGCTTAATCGCCTTGTGGCAGCCCTGCGCAAGGCTGATTCNCTGAAGACGATTACCCCCTTGGGTCGTCGTCTCTTGTCGCTTACGGGTGATATAACCCGCAGGTCAGAGGGGCAGTGGGGAGCGCTTGACTCATTGGGTATGGCCGAGCAGCGCGGTATAGCATCACGNATGTATGCTTCATTCCCCGAATTGTTTCGCCACAAGAAGATAGAGGCCATAAGCTCGTATGTGCCCCGATGCATAATGAGTATGGATGTCTTTACCCATCAGTTGAGCCGACTTGACAATAANCTTTCGATATACACCTCCTCGGGGCGCCAGAATAATTCCCTNCTTCGATTCTTCGAGGATAATACGGAGTATCGTGAGGCCGTGCGTTCAACTCCGGTTAAGGATGCTTATGAGGCGTTTGAGAATCATGCNATGACTCTTGAGCCTTTGCGTAGGGTACTCGGAGCCGGTTTCCCCTATGATGATAGTGCAGCTGACCTGGCTATGGNCGAATACTCGGTATTGGCCGGTACTGCCGCTATGGGCATGTCGGGCAAGGAATGTGACCTCAGTCAGTACTTCCGTCCGGAGGAAATCAATGCTTTGTGGAGTATCAATAATCTCAGTCAATATCTACAGCGCACAGCTACGACGCTAACTCCGCTGCCTGCCGAAATTGCCGCGCCGCTTCTGCGTGAACTGGTAAATACNACGGACGATGCCGTCANCGGTAAGTCTGCGGCTACCGTGATGCTGCGATTCGGTCATGCAGAGACTCTCATGCCGCTCTTNGCTCTGATGCGCCTGCCNGGATGCTGGTATCTGACAAATTATTTTGACACTGTNGCTCTCAACTGGCACAACTTCTATGTGGTGCCCATGGCCTCGAATCTTCAGATGATACTNTTCCGCTCCGACAGCGGTCGCCACTATGTGCGCTTCGACCTNAATGAAGTGCCTGTCAAGCTGCGTCACAATGTTTCGGAGTATCTTGACTGGAATGAGGCCCGTCAGATACTCATAGAGGAGTGCCTGCCCCTTTGGGAGCAGCCATGAGCCAACGTATAATAAAGGAAAAAAAAGCAGTCGGGCTATAAGCCGGGTTATGTCAGCGGGCGGACCGTAAGGTCTTCCCGCTGTCTCGTCATTTATCTGATCCGTATGTCGCCATACGGCTTAAGCAGCCTACCCCCCGGCAGTGGGCGAGCAACCCTTAAATGCCGGTATACTTGGCCTTGCAACCCATAAGGCATGCGGCAATCCATATCGCTATGGATTCCGGTGGGCTCTTACCCCACCTTTTCACCCTTACTTCGCTCTTCCGCGAGGGAAGGGGCGAAGCGGTTATTTTCTGTCACACTACTCTGCCGTCGCCGACAGCTTCCCGTTAAGAAGTATGGTGCTCTATGTTGCCCGGACTTTCCTCACACCGCTCATAGGTCGGTGAGCGACGAAACGCCCGACTGCGCTACAAAATTACGAAAAAAATCGCACCCGTGGAGTGACGAGTGCGATTCTGATGAGGTATAGGGTGTTGTATANGGTCAATAAGGCCTTATGAAGGATNAGGGTATGTGTCGTGGCGGCGCGTCATTGATTGTTCTCGCCCCAGCGTGAGCGCAGAGGATAGCGTGTAGANCGTATTATGATGCGCAGCGAGGTGCCGTATGTGAAGTATGCCCATATCCAGTTGATGAGCACCGTGAGCTTATTGCGCATGCCAAGTAGCGACACGAGATGGACAAACATCCACGCAAGCCATGCAATGAAGCCCGAAAGATGGGTCTTCTTCAAGTCGGCCACGGCAAGATTACGGCCNATAGTAGCCATACTGCCCTTGTCGTGGTATACGAAGGCTTGTGTAAAGCTGCCGTTGTTGAGATTACGCGCGAGGAGTCGTCCCTGCTGTATGGCCGGCTGAGCCATCTGCGGATGTCCCTTGGGATAATCGGGGGTCACCATGCAAGCTATATCGCCGAGAGCNAACACGTCTTTAAGACCTTTCACGCGGCTATACTCATCTACCATGAAGCGATTGCCACGGCCTATGGCAAATCCTTCGGGAGCCTTGATGTCAAACGTCACACCCGTAACGCCCGCAGTCCATATTACCATCCCGGCATCTATCGTCGAGNCGTCTTCAAGTGTTACCACGTGGTCGGCGTAAGCAGTCATCAGGTGCGACAGTTTCACGTCTACTCCTAACTCCTGAAGGTATTTCAGCGCCTTCTCTGAAGCTTCGCTACTCATGGCACCCAACACCTTGTCGNTGCCTTCGAGCAGTGTGATGTGGATCTCTTCGGGTTTTATCTCGGGATATTCGCGAGGTATGATATAACGCTTCATCTCACCCAGAGCACCGGCTACCTCNACTCCTGTAGGGCCGCCGCCTATAACCACGAAACTCAGTTGCAAGCGNCGCAGGGCNGGGTCGGAAGCCAACGAACCACGTTCGAGGCGGTCAAGAATAGCATTGCGGCATCTTGNGGCCTGAGGCGTAGACTTTATGGTGTATACATCCTTTATGAGGTCGGGGTTNTTGAAGAAATTGTTGGTACACCCGGCTGCAATCACNAGTTTGTCGTAATGAACCTTGGCAAGCTTGGTATCCAGTACTTTAGCTTCGGTNTCGATAGACCTTACCTCGGTCATGTGATATGTCACACCCTTCATAGACTTCTTTGCCACCTCNCGGCGGAAAGGGAAGCAGATACTGCCGGGNTCAAGNCCTCCCGATGCTATCTGATAGAATAGCGGAGGAAAACTGTGGAAATTGTTCCGGTCAAGAAGAGTTACGCGATACTTCTGCTTGTCAATCTGCTTGACAAAGTTAAGTCCCGCGAATCCTCCGCCGATTACTACGATATGCTCGCGTGTATCATTGATGTCCGAAGTAATGGTGTTCATATCAATATTATTAGAGGTCTGTATAAATCATCAACACAGATTTACAAGATATTGTTGCCNCCGGAATCAATAAGCCGCGGTTTTACCCATTATCATATTATGTTTTTTATGATCATATTATGTTTTCACAAGTGACCTTCATAAGGATGTTNGCAGGTTANGGTCTGATTTTTATAAGCATCATTTTTGAATCACTCTTTGCNTTAACGCTATGAGGCACATCGGCTCCCATGAGCAGAAACTCGCCGGATCTGAGTGTATTGACCTTATCAAGCATGGTAAATTCTATTTCGCCCTCAAGAACGTTCACCATCACTTCTGCAGGNGCTGTGTGGGTGTCGAGTTTCTGACCCTCCTTGAACGCCACGAGGACTACACCTCCGTTGTCATTGTTGAAAATATGTTTGAACTGAACTTTTTCTTCGGATGTTTCAATCTGATTTGCGATGCCATGTACCTCGCCGAACTTGTAATCTGAATTTAACATTGTGTATTTGTTTTTATTAGCAGTNGCAATATCGNCACCTTTGATATAACCTTTACCTGCAGTGACTTGTTCACCACGGTCATATAAAGTGGAGTGTCAGAATTGACGTATCATCCGATTGTTGAATAGGGATGACCGACGTTTCAATATGATTTATGATTTTTTGTGAGGGGAGATTAAGTTTTAGTTGCTACCTTTGCATNTTTAGTGTACACAAGCGTAATGTTTCTACGTATTCTCATATTTATGCTGTCGGTAGTGGCCATTTTACCCCGCGCCGAGGCTCAGATTAATACAGATCAGGTCATGAGGGTGGGGCGNAATGCCCTCTACTTCGAGGACTATATGCTGTCAATCCAGTATTTCAATCAGGTTATAGCAGCAAAGCCTTATATGGCTCAGCCATACTTCTATCGTGCGTTGGCCAAGTTCAATCTCGAAGATTTCAAGGGGGCTGAAGAGGATGCCACGCTGGCNCTCGAACGCAACCCGTTTCTCATTGATGCGTATGAGCTGCGAGGAGTGGCCCGTCAGAATATGGCAGATCCCGAGGGGGCGGTTTCAGACTACAACAGTGTGCTGGCNACTCTGCCTGAGAGTCGCGGNGTGCTCTTCAACAAGGCTTTAGCTCAGGAGGAGATGAAGGATTGGCAGGGTGCGTCATCGACGTTTGACACACTTCTGGACATTCATCCCGGCTTTGACGGAGGTTATCTNGGTCGTGCNAAACTGTATNTGGCTCAGGGCGATACCGCATCGGCTGTGGCAGANATAGACCATGCACTGCGTATCAATAAGAACGCTGTCAACGGATATGTAATGCGCGCCGATATCGCTATCAATTCCAATGGCGACTTCGCACGTGCGCTCGAAGATATGAACGAGGCCATAAAGCTTCAGCCCCGATANGCGGGATACTTCATTAACCGAGCGTTCCTGCGTCACAGACTCGACGACTATTTCGGGGCTATGAGTGACTANGACTATGCCATNCAGCTTGATCCATACAACTATGTGGCNTATTATAACCGTGCTCTGCTCAGAGCCGAAGTGCATGACTACGACAATGCAGTGAGCGACCTTAACCAGGTGTTGGGATTGCGTGGCATAGACTACCGCACACTGTTTAACCGCGCGGTAATCAATAATGAGAAGCATGCCTACAAGGAGGCTCTCGATGATATCAACGCTGTGCTAAAGGTCTATCCCGAACTTGCCGCGGCCTATTTCCTGCGTTTTGATATCAAGCGTAATATGGGCGACAATACCGCTCAGGCCGATTATGACCGCTCTATGGCTTTGGCCGGAAAGCAGAAGAAAAAATCACAGGGTAAGTCACAAAAGTCTCAANGCGNGGATTCAAAGGATGAACATTCTTCCGGNNCGATATCGNCCGGTGTGGAGGATACTACGGACTACGATCCNTTTGCCCTCGAAGACAACGAGGGTGACGAACCCCNGGATATGGTGGCATCGCGTTTCAGTCANTTNCTGACCATTTCTGATAATTCTCAGGTNGATAAGGAATACAACAATAAATCTGTAAGGGGACGTGTGCAGGACCGTAACATAGCTGTAGAAATTGAGCCGATGTTTACGCTCTCATACTATAATTCACCTACAGAACTTAAGATGAGCGCCGACTATCTGCGTGAGGCAGATGAACTCAATCGCTCACGCATACTGCGATTCCTGCTTCAGGTTACCAATCATGAGCCGGCTCTTACCGATACTGAAGAGATAGGTCGTCACTTTGAGTCGATAGACTACTACAATTCTTATCTGGCCACTCACACTCCGCGAGCCATCGATTACTTCGGACGTGCTATGGATCTCGTTACCGTGCGCAATTATCCTGCGGCTATTGAAGATCTTAACCGTGCTATAGAATTGTCTCCNGACTTTACCCTCGCTTATTTCATGAGAGCTATGGCGCGATATAAGGCGCTTCAGTCGGCTGATATGGATGTAGCGCAGCGTATGGATATGCGTGAGCGTCATGCTCGCCTTATGGAGGTGATGGCCGATATGGACAGCGTGATAAAACAGTCTCCTCAGATGGCGATAGCTCACTACAACAAGGGGGTGCTTCTTGCCGAACTCCACGATTACACCTCAGCTCTAAGTGCCTTTGACAAGGCCATAGAGATACAGCCTACATTTGGCGAAGCATATTATGACAGAGGCTATGTATATTTCCGTCTCGGCAACCGTAGCGCCGGAAGTGCCGACCTCAGCAAGGCCGGTGAACTTGGTGTGGTGGCGTCGTACAATCTTCTCAAACGTATGAATCAGTAAGCTTTCGTTTATAAAATACTAAGTAAGTCTTCAAACCACGAGATATTCATGAATCTTTCGATTTTTATTGGTCGCCGTCTCAGTTTTAACCCCGGCTCCGGGCGTCCCACCCCTCCCGGAGTGGCAGTGGGTGTAGCCGGTATCGCGTTGGCACTGATAGTCATGATGGTGTCTATCGCCGTGGTAACAGGCTTTAAGCATGAAATCCGAGAGAAGGTGACCGGCTTCGAGTCAGAAATCACGATCTATGCTCACGACATGCAGACCGGGGAATATGAAAGCAGTGGTTTTCAGCTTACGCCTTCGCTACGCAGTGTTATAGCTCAGTCGGCCGGGGAGGATGCAAGAGTAACCTACTCCGTGCGTCAGCCGGGTATATTAAAGACTGACAGTGCATTTACCGGGGTGGTCATCAAGGGTGTGTCGCCCGACTTTGACTGGACTTTCGTGCGCGAGGCTCTTGTCAGCGGCGAGATACCCGACTATGCAAATTGCGATGACGAACTTACGAATACTATAATCATCTCTTCGGATATGGCGCGTAAGCTTGGAGCCGTAGAGGGTGACCGTATATATGCTCACTTCTTCCGCAACAACACCATAGCTTCGCGTCGTCTTACCGTAAAGGCGGTGTACGACACCCGTTTCAGCGATTATGACGGGCTCTATGCCTTTACTCCCGCTCTGCTTCTACAGCAGCTTGCCGGAGTTGACTCCACGACAGTAGGAGCGGTGGAGATAAACGGTATTCAGGGTAGGGACGTGGAGGAGGTTACTGACCGACTGCGCGCGGCCACCATGCAGTTGAGCATCAATGACACACCCGGACGTATCTATGAGGTGTCAAACGTACGTCAGGCGGGAGCCATGTACTTCAATTGGCTCGAACTGCTTGATACCAACGTAGCCGTGATACTTATTTTGATGACTTTAGTATCGGGATTCACCCTCATATCAAGCTTGTTCATTTTGATACTTGACCGTATCAATACCATAGGTCTGCTCAAAGCCATGGGTGCCGACAACTCGCTGGTAAGGGCCATATTCATAGTCATGGCCGAGCGTCTTGTGGTCCGTGGGCTTGTTATCGGTAATATCATCGGTCTCGGACTGCTGTTTGTGCAGCATAAGTGGCATCTGCTTCCGCTTGACCCCGAGGCTTATTATCTTGCATTTGTGCCGGTGGAGATTAACTGGTGGTATATCGTGGCTCTCAATGTAGGAGTGGCGGTAGTGTCATGCCTGATGCTTATTCTGCCCTCACAGATGATTTCAACACTCTCGCCAGCGCGTAGCATCCGATATGAATGATTATTGCCAGAATGTCAAAACCTTTTTTGGCATGATATTTGTTTACACTATCGGTAATCCCTGTCTACACAAATGAGGGAAATTTTCGTATTTTTGCAATCAAATGCCCGTAGTCACTCTCCTGTGACGCAAGGGTTAACTTTAACCTAACTCAGATGACTCAAACACCTGACATCACATCACTGATAATCGAAGGAATACGCGACCGCAAGGGCCGCAATATCACTACTATAGACCTCTCCGGCATAGAAGGTGCCGCAGTCAATAACTTCATAATATGCGAAGGTACTTCGGCCATGCACGTATCATCGATTGCTGATAGCATACGCGACTATCTGCTTGAGCATGGCGGTATAAAGCCTTATAATTACGATGGCTACCGCAACTGCCAGTGGATAGTGATAGACTACGGTGACACTCTAGTGCATGTCTTCGCACCGGAAATGCGCAGTCACTACGATCTCGAGAGCCTTTGGAGCGATGCTCCCGCTACGGAGATTCCCGATCTGCTGTAGGCGATCACTGTCTCTATCCTGTGTTCTTTTCGACTTCATTCCCCCCTCCTAATATAGTTTTTCTCCGTTATGCCAACTAATCCCACACCCCCCAAGCCCAATAAGCCTAAGAAATTTCAGATACGGTTTAATTTATTCTGGATGTACGCCATAGTACTCGTGTGTCTTGTAGGCTTGCTTTATGTTGATGACAACTCCATGAGCCGCGAAGTCTCATATAACAAGTTTGAATCATACGTAGAGTCGGGTGGCGTAAAAAAGATTATAGTCTTTACCAACAAGAATATGGCCGAGGCCGTGCTCAACGACTCGCTCGCCAATGTAGTATTTTCGGCCAATTATAAGCCTGACGCCGGCGTCAGTGCCAAGATACTTACCGACATACCATCCGCAGACAAGCTCGCAGAGAAGATTGACAACTGGCGCAATCAGGGCGTGTTTAACGGTGATGTCAATTATGAGAAAAGTACGGACTACGGCAATCTTCTGTGGGGCTTCGGTCCTATAGTGTTGCTCATAGCCTTCTGGTTCTTCATGATGCGCCGTATGGGCGGTAAGGATGGCGGAGCCGGCGGAGTGTTCAGCGTCGGTAAATCCAAAGCGAAGATATTTGACAAGGATGGCCCTATACAGGTCACCTTCAAGGATGTGGCCGGACTTTCCGAGGCTAAGACCGAGATAGAGGAAATCGTGGAATTCCTGAAGCATCCTCAGCGCTATACCGATCTTGGCGGTAAGATACCCAAGGGTGCACTCCTTGTAGGCCCTCCCGGTACGGGTAAGACCCTTCTGGCCAAGGCTGTGGCCGGAGAGGCCAATGTGCCGTTCTTCTCCATGTCAGGCTCAGACTTCGTAGAGATGTTTGTCGGTGTGGGTGCTTCACGTGTCCGCGACCTATTCCGTCAGGCCAAGGAGAAGGCTCCCTGTATAGTATTTATTGACGAGATTGACGCCGTGGGACGTGCCCGAGGACGCAATCCGAACATGGGCGCCAATGATGAACGCGAGAATACCCTCAACCAGCTGTTGACCGAGATGGATGGTTTCGGGACAAACAGCGGTGTGATAATACTGGCGGCCACCAACCGTGCCGACATACTTGACAAGGCCCTGCTGCGTGCCGGACGATTTGACCGTCAGATCTATGTGGATCTTCCCGAACTCAACGACCGTGTGGCTATCTTCAACGTACATCTGCGCAATATAAAGACAGATGATACTGTCGACGTAGAGTTGCTGGCACGTCAGACTCCGGGGTTCTCGGGTGCTGACATAGCCAACGTATGTAATGAAGCCGCTCTTATCGCTGCCCGTCATAATAAGACTCTTGTAGGCAAACAGGATTTCATCGATGCGGTGGACCGTGTGATCGGTGGACTCGAAAAGCGCTCGAAGATAACTACCGATGAAGAGAAGCGTGCCATAGCCGTTCATGAGGCAGGTCATGCCACTGTGTCATGGCATCTGAAATATGCCAACCCTCTCATCAAGGTCACTATCGTGCCCCGAGGTAAGGCACTCGGTGCTGCATGGTATCTTCCTGAGGAACGTCAGATAACACCTGCTCAGGCTCTTCTTGACGAGATGTGTGCCACTCTTGGCGGACGAGCCGCCGAGGAACTGTTCCTTGGCAGAATATCTACCGGTGCGGCCAACGACCTTGAGCGTGTGACCAAACAGGCTTATGCCATGGTAGTGTATTACGGTATGAGCGACCGTCTGCCTAACCTGAGTTATTATGATTCGACGGGTCAGGACTACGGTTTCTCTAAGCCATACAGTGACGATCGAGCCAGAATGATAGATGAAGAGGTGTCGCGAATCATAGGTGAACAGTATGAACGTGCCAAGGATATTCTGCGCAAGCATGCCGAAGGTCATGGAAAACTGGCTGACGTGCTCATCACCCGTGAGGTGATATTTACTGAGGATGTAGAGAAGATCTTCGGTAAGCGTCAGTGGATTTCGCGCACGGATGAGATACTTGCCGCCCGCGAGAAGGAGCAGAAGCAGCTCCCCGCGACAGACTCTCCCGAGGATGTCGTGGCTGAGGAAGTAATTGTTACTCCGCCCCCTTTCCCCGGTGAAAGCAAGCCTTCTGAAGATAATAAAGAAGATAACCCCGCTGAAGATAATAAAGAAGATAAACCCTCTGAAGATAAGAAAGAGGATGATACTCAATCTGAAAGCAAATAACGAATAGTACCGAATCATACCTTTTTATTAAAATAATGACCGGGTGTCAATATGCTGTATTCAATATGGCATTATGACACCCGGTCATTGCTTTATGCCATCGCGCTATGTTGTCTTACAGTCGCGATAAAAGGCACTCTATAAGAAGGGCGGCTAATGAAAAATTTACTAAATTTGTGGTAATTTAGGGCGGGCGAGTGGAATTAGCCTGCTACATATAAAGATTACTTGCAAATGAAGAAGTTTTTCCTGACTCTGCTTGCGGCCTCGTCACTGACCGGAGTGTCGGCGGTGACTCCTCTATGGCTTCGCGACGTAAAGCTGTCGCCCGACGGCAAGCAAATAGCCTTTACATACAAGGGTGATATCTACAAAGTAAATGCTAACGGCGGACAGGCTGTGCGACTCACGACCAATGCCGGTTATGACAGTCGCCCCGTTTGGTCACCCGACGGCTCGAAGATCGCTTTTGCATCAGACCGTCACGGTGGTAAGGATGTGTACATTATGTCGTCAGAGGGCGGTAAAGCCAAGCGCCTGACGTACAATTCAGCCAAGGAGACTCCCGAATCATTCTCTCCCGACGGCTCGGAGGTATATTTCTCTGCTACGATTCAGGATCCTGCTTCGAGCGCATCATTTCCAACCCGCTCTCAGGCCGAAGTGTATGCCGTGTCTGTTGACGGAGGTAAAATCCGTCAGATTCTCGCCACCCCTGCCGAAAATATCAGCTTTATACCTCAGGGCAATGGCTTTGTATACGAAAATGTCAAGGGCTTTGAGGATAAGTGGCGCAAACACCACACTTCGTCTATTACCCGCGACATCTGGCGCTATGACACCACCACCGGTCAACACCTTAACCTCACCTCGCATGATGGTGAAGACCGATGCCCGGTAGTGTCGGCCGACGGCTCTATGCTTTACTTCCTCAGTGAGCGCGACGGTGGCTCCTTTAATCTCTACAGCACTTCGCTGGATCGTCCTGTCCGTCTTACTCAGCTGACGGATTTTGATACTCATCCCCTGCGATTCCTCAGTATAGGCGGCAATGATCTGCTGGCATTTACCTACGATGGTGAAATATATACACTTGCCCCCGGAGGCCGTCCCTCGAAGGTAGCTATAGACATTACCGAAGATGAGGCAGATTCTGAAAAGAAAATCTCAGTCACCAATGCCCGTGAGTCGGCCGTTTCGCCCGATGGGAAGCAAGTGGCGTTTACCAATCGTGGCGAGGTATTCGTGACCTCTGTAGAATATCCCTCGACAAAACAGGTTACCCATACTACAGCGGCGGAATATGGCTTGTCGTGGAGCAAAGACGGCCGTGAACTCTACTACACATCTGACCGCAGCGGACGTCCCAACATATATCGTGCGTCAATTGTGCGCAAAGACGACCCCAATTTCTCTAACGCCACTTTAATTGAAGAAGAGTTGGTGATGCCTGCCGACGGCGTAGAACGGGCTTATCCTCAACTGTCGCCCGACGGCAAGAAACTGGCCTATATCGAAGACCGCAATAAGCTCAGAGTTAAAGACCTCGCTACCGGAGAGGTTCGCGAACTCACCTCGGGAAATACTACTAACTACCGTACCGGAGGCTTTGATGTGGTGTGGAGTCCCGACAGCCGCTGGTTGCTCCTGGAGATTATGAATCCTCTCCACGAGCCCTACGGCGATATCGCCATCATCAATGTGGCCACGGGCGAGATGATACCCCTCACGGCCACAGGCTACTTCGACGAGCGTCCGCGCTGGGCACTTGACGGTAACGCCGTGCTGTTTGCCTCGGAGCGCTACGGTATGCGCAACCACGCTTCATGGGGTTCTGAGTATGACGTGATGATGGTGTTTCTCAACAATGAGGCTTACGACCGTTTCCGCCTCAATGAGGAGGACTACGCATTGCTCAAGGAAGTCGAGAAGCAGCAGAAAAAGGATGCACCCAAGAGCAAGGAAGATGACAAGAAGTCGAAGAACGACAAAAAGTCAAAGAAAGATGGAGGAAAGTCTGATAAATCATCAGATAAATCATCTGACGATAATTCGGCTGTGAAGCCAATCGTGGTGGATGTCGAAGGTATACAGGACCGCGTAGTGCGACTTACACCCAACTCCAGCGATCTCGCCGACTTTATCCTCACAGACGATGGCGAGACACTCTATTATCTCTCAGCCTTTGAGAAGGGATATGATTTGTGGAAAAAGCAGCTCCGTAAGGGTGATGTAAGTCTGGTAAAGAAACTTGGTAGCGGCCACGCAAGCATGGCAAGTGATAAGGATGGCAATATCTTCCTCCTGGGCAGTAGCATCAAGAAGATGAACCCCAAGGGTGAATCAATGAAGAATGTGTCGATCAACACTTCCATGAAGATGGATACCCGCAAGGAGCGTGAATATCTCCTGGAGTACCTGCGCAATGAAGCCCGCGAACGTTTCTACCTGCCCGATATGGGGATCGACTGGGATGCCTACGTGGATGCCTACGCCAAGTTCCTGCCGCATATCTCTAACAACTATGACTTCGCCGACCTCATGAGCGAACTCCTCGGAGAACTCAATGTGTCGCACTCAGGCGGACGTTATTCAGCTCCCGGAGCTATGGATGCCACCGCATCGCTCGGTCTGCTGTTTGACCTGACGGCTCCCGGCAAGGGGCTTACCGTGGAAGAAATCGTTAAGGGCGGCCCGTTTGACCGTGCTACTACCCGTGTCAAGCCCGGTGATGTAGTAGAATCAATCAATGGCGTGGCTCTCACCGATTCTATCGATTGGGCCGAACCACTCAATAATACAGCCAAGCGCAAGACCCTCGTAGGTATCTACAGCCCCTCGAACGGTCAGCGCTGGGAAGAGGTAGTGTTACCCATCAGTGCAGGTGCCCTCAACAATCTGCTTTACAATCGCTGGGTGAAGAGAAATGAAGCTGTTGTCGATAGTCTTTCGTCAGGTCGACTGGGTTACGTGCATATCCGCTCTATGGATGATAATAGCTTCCGTAAGGTATACTCAGCGTTGCTCGGACGATATGTAGGCAAAGAGGGAGTTGTTATAGACACCCGCTGGAATGGCGGTGGTCGTCTTCACGAAGATATCGAGGTATTGTTCAGCGGAGAAAAGTATCTCACTCAGGAGATTCACGGACGTGAGTCGTCAGAGATGCCCTCACGCCGCTGGAATAAGCCGAGTATCATGATAATCGGTGAGGCCAACTACAGTAATGCTCATGGTACTCCCTGGGTATACAAGCATAAGAAGTTGGGTAAACTCGTAGGTATGCCTGTGCCCGGAACCATGTCGAGCGTCAACTGGATAACACTGCAGGATCCGTCGCTCGTGTTCGGTGTGCCTGTAGTGGCATTCCGTACCGCCGAAGGGACATATCTCGAAAACTCTCAGCTCGAACCTGATGTGAAGGTGGCCAACGACCCTGCAGAACTGGTCAAGGGTCACGACGCTCAGCTTGAGACCGCCGTAACTACCCTTCTCAACGATCTTGACGCCAAGAAGTAAGACAGTTAATTACTGAATATAAAAGAATTAGGCCGCGCATCAATTAGATGCGCGGCCTAATTCTTTTAGGAAAATCTTTTATAACCGGAAGAGTGTGCGGGCGTTGGCGGTGGTTATGCTGTCAAGCTCCTCAACCGGTATGCCGAGATGTGAGGCTATGTGTGCGGCTGTATGGATGATGTAAGCACTTTCGTTGCGTTTGCCACGATGGGGCACGGGTGCAAGATAGGGTGAGTCTGTTTCGAGCAGCAGGCGGTCGGGGGTGATGGTGGGGAGGGTGTTGCGTACCGAGCAATTCTTAAAGGTCACTATGCCGTTGATGCCGAAGTAGAAGTCGCCGGCGCGGCGGCGTATTAGTTCCACGTCCTCCACGGAGCCTCCGAAGCTGTGAAACACACCTTGCAGCCCCTTGATTCCTTCAATCACTTCTACCGTCTCCTCCAGTCCTTCACGGCAGTGGATTATCACCGGAAGATTCAGCTCTACAGCCATGCGACACTGGTGCTCGAATGCCTGCATCTGAGCCTCGGCGTGAGTCTTGTCCCAGTAGAGGTCTATACCTATTTCGCCTACCGCAACATAATCCGACTGGTGGGTGCGCAGTTCATTGTCAGTTACTTCGATATCTTCTTTCCAAACGGGACCTATTTCAGTGGGGTGTAGTCCCATGGCCATGGATGTACTGTCGGGAAACTGGTCATGCAGACGTTTCATAGGCTCAATGGTGCTCAGATCAACATTGGGAAACACCATGTGGGTGACTCCCGCATTGATGGCACGCTTTACGGCATCGGCGGGGGCAGGCTGAAACTCGGGGAGATAGAGATGGGTGTGGGTGTCAATAGCCATCAGCTTACGCGTGTGGTGGATTTGTGGGCCAGTGAAGTGAAGAATTCCTTATCCTTTTCAGAAATGCCGGTGCGCTCAAGAGCGTCTATGGCCTCGCTGATATAGCAGTCGATAAGCAGTGAGCAACGTTCAGGAAGATTGAGGCGATCATATACCTTTTTTACATTGGCTATTTTCTGAGTCTTGTCGCTCGGAGCGGTAATCTCGCGCTTCACTTCGCCGGTGGTATCCTCGCTTAATGCGGTAATCAGTAGCCATGTCTTCTTGTCGTTACAGATGTCACCGCCGATTTCCTTGCCGAATGTGGCGGGGTCACCGTAGGTGTCGAGCAGGTCGTCGCGTAGCTGGAAAGCCATGCCGAGTTTTTCTCCGTAACGGTAGAAAGCATCGCAGACATCTTCATCGGCTCCGGCCATTATGGCTCCGAGTTTGCAGGCACAGCCCAATAAGACACTGGTCTTTAGGCGTATCATATCGAGATACTCGTCAATGGTAACATCCATACGCGACTCGAAGTCCATGTCGTACTGCTGTCCCTCGTAGACCTCCATCGCGGTGGTATTGAAGAGATGGAGCACGCGCGGAAGCAATGTCTCGGTACATCCCTTTCCCATAGTTATGCCTGCCAGAGTAAGCATCGCATCGCCTGAAAGGATGGCGGATGCTTCGCCGTATTTTACGTGTACGGCCGGACGTCCGCGGCGCACCTCGGCGCGGTCCATCACGTCATCGTGAAGCAGCGTGAAATTATGATACATCTCTATGCCTACAGCCTGATTTATAGCTGTTGAGGCCTCAGCGCCAAGTGACTCACACACGGATAGTGCAAGTACAGGACGCAGGCGTTTGCCTCCGCAATCTATTGCATAGCTTATGGGTTCGTAAAGGCCTCGGGGTTGAGCAGGGTAGGGGAAGGAGTGGAGCGCATCGTTGATGAGTTCCACATACCGGTTGTATGTAAGCATGATAATGGGAGTGGGTACAAATTTATGGTTGATCGTCAGAGTATGTTTACTTTAAAGTCTAAAATAACCATACTAAGTAAGTCTTCAAAATTATTTTAATGTATCACTAAGTAAGTCATTTAACTATCTTCGGCGTATTTTCGGCGCTTTTCACTCTTTGTTTCAGTCATGTAGCCCGCTACATTCCTTCAACATCGAGCAAAAATCATCCGAAAATACTCTCGAAGATAATATAAAATAATTTTTACGACTTACTTATCAGTGGATATCGGACTCGCTGTTAAGCCCTTCGCGGAAAGCAGCCAACGAGAGTGAGTCGCTGCTGTATTCACGCTCGATGAGCGGCACGAGTGCATCACGTTCGGGGTCGGCGGCGAGCATGCGTCCGAGCTGCATAGGGGCAGCCGATACGGCAAAGAGATGTGCCTGCTGCTCTACGCTCAGAGTGTTCTTTATCGAATCAAGCGCTATGCTGAATGCCTCGGCATCGTCACCACGTCCTGTAGAGATATAGCAATACATAATGTCGCGGCTGATACGTCGGGCAAATGTGCCGTCATTCTGCGATGCCTGCATCATCCATGATATTACTGACTGTGCGGCCAGCGATGGTGATAGCTTTCCTGTGAGTGCTTCGGCCTGAGGCATTGAGGCAGAGTCGGAATAGAGTTTCAGTGGTTCTGCATCGGACGAAGCGGAACCACTGCAAGAAACCATGAGCGACCCCGCGAAAGAGGCCGCAATCAGTAATAGGGAAGAGGTGTATAGATGTGATTTTCGCATAAATCCTTTGAGGTTAACATACCCACGCGGGTATGTGTCCTGCAAATTTAAGCAAAAAATCCCACCCGTTAGTCAAGCATCAGACTTATGTGGGGACGCTGTGAGGGAAATCCTATGATGTCACCGATTTTAGGGGAGGAGAAGATGATGTCGGTAAGTACGTCGATGTTTACATCAAGGTCAAGTTTGCCACGATAGGTGTCGTCAACCATACATCTTCCGTCAGAAATGGTAAATGTGTGATTGTTTTGCGGCAGGAGTGTGTCTTTGATTTTTATGTGGAGTGTGAGCGACGGGCGAGATTGAGCCACGGTTTCAAAACAGAGAGCGGCGTTGACCACTCGGGTCATTGCATGGCTGTAGAGATGACGCTTCACTTTGTCATCCGGCTGAGCCATGACCACAAAGGGTAAGTCGGGGTAACTTGTGCGGAGGAGTTGCAGGGCGGCTGTACGTGAGTCACTGTCGCGACCCATGACGTCCTTGACCACTACGATATTACCATCGCGATATGCCCAGGCCATTGAGGCTATGGATTCATTGTCATCGGCAGTGACGACGAATACGCCGTTAGTATCGAATCGCAGGTCGTCAAGTATGTTGAGAAAATCGCGCTTGGAGTGAACCACGCTACACTGACGCTCCATCTCGAAGTTGTGGAATGCATCGAACACCTGATCCGAGTAGTGGTCGGCCACAGCGGTGTAGTGGCCTTCGGTAGGAAAGGTATGGAGTGAGGTAAAATGTTGTCGGTCATTGAAGAAAGCTGTAGTGAATCCGAAGCGGTCGTAGTAGAAATACAACCAGTCGTGGGCCGGAATCAGTGAGCATATCATGTCGCCGCGTGAGGCAGACTTTTCGAGCGCCATTTTCATGAGCGAGGCCATACATCCTGTGCCACGCATAGAGCGGCGGGTGGCGGCTCCGGCGATATATCCCATAGGCACTACTCTGTCAAGGTACTTGAACTCATATTGTTGCAGGAGCAGACTGCTGGCCACCTGGTCGTTGACCGTCAGTGTCATAGCGTCAGTCTCGCGATATACTCTGTCGAAGTACATGTCAATATACTCTCGGGTGTCATTGAAACACTCGCGCCAGATCTTCTTTATGTCGTCACGGTAGCTTTTCATATATACTACTCTAACACATCAACTCGTCTGTGTGTTTTGCCGATGGCGTTTTCAGCGGTGTTTTCATTGTGTTTTATTGGGTGCAAGTATTTCCTTATTGACAGAGAATTAGTATTTTTGCACAAATAAATATGTCTTAGAGAAATGTTGCTTTCAATGACGGGATTCGGCAAAGCAATTGTCGAAATTCCCAATAAAAAAATCACTGTTGAGATTAAGTCTCTAAACAGTAAGCAGATGGATATGTCCATGCGTCTGCCTTCATGCTATCGCGACAAGGAGCTCGACCTTCGCAATCGCATAGCTCATAAGTTGGAGCGTGGCAAAGTAGAGGTTAACGTCTACCTTGAGGTAGGCGATATCGACGCGCCCGTGCAGTTTAATTATGAGCTTATGGCAGCCTACAAGGCCCGTATAGAGGAGATGGCCGAGAAGTTAGGTCTTGAGAAGCCCGAAGACTGGTATTCTCTGTTGCTCCGTTTCCCCGACACGACGAAGAGTGATGTCACAGTGACTCTCGAACAGGAGGAAGTGGACGCACTTTTCGAGGCTTGTGACAAGGCTTGCGATGCGCTGATGGATTTCCGCCGTCAGGAGGGCAAGAAGCTTGAAGAGTTCTTTGCCGATCGTATAGAGCATATCCGTGTGTTGCTTACGGAAGTGCCCCGTTACGAGACGGAACGTGTCACCAAGATACGCACACGCATCATAGAGAGCCTTCAGAAGCTCAGCGGCATAGACTATGACCGTAGCCGCCTGGAGCAGGAAATGATATTCTATATCGAAAAGCTCGATATCAACGAAGAGAAGCAGCGCCTCGCACAGCATCTGAGCTATTTCCTCGAGACTATGGATACCCGTCACGGTCAGGGTAAGAAGCTCGGCTTTATATCGCAGGAAATAGGCCGTGAAATAAATACCCTCGGATCGAAGAGCAATCACGCCGAATTGCAGCGCCTTGTAGTGAGAATGAAGGATGAACTGGAGCAAATCAAGGAGCAGGTGCTCAATGTGATGTAATTCAACGTGGAGTAATTATGTCGGGAAAGATAATCATAGTTTCGGCTCCCTCGGGATGCGGCAAGTCAACTATAATCAATGCGCTGATAGATCGCGGAATGATTGATGTGCGATTTTCGGTGTCGGCTACCAACCGTGCTCCACGCAAAGGAGAGGTTGACGGCGTGAATTACCATTTTCTCAGCGACGAGGAGTTTCGCTCGGCTATAGACCGCGGAGAGTTCGTGGAGTATGAAGAGGTGTATCCCGGACGCTACTACGGCACACTTCGCAGTGAAGTGGAGCAGCGGGTGAGCAGGGGTGAGAACGTTCTGCTTGACATAGATGTATGCGGCGGTGTCAACGTCAAGAAACAGTTTGGCGACAGAGCGATATCGCTGTTTATCATGCCCCCCTCGATAGCGGCTCTCGGAGACCGTCTACGCGGACGTGCCACAGAGTCGGAGGAGGAGATAGCCCGCCGTCTCGGCCGCGCTGAATATGAGCTTGGGTTTGCCTCGCAATATGATGTGCAGGTGGTCAACGATGACCTGGAGACAGCTATTGCAGCTACCGGAAAGGTTATCAATGACTTTGTGTCATCACATTGATTTTTGTGTAGCTGTGGATAAGCGGAATGAGAGCGGTGTGAAGCATGTGGCATTGCTGGGCGGGTCGTTCAATCCGGTTCACGCAGGGCATACAATGCTGGCCAACTATCTCATAGCCTACGGGGGATTTGATGAGGTCTGGATGGTATTGTCGCCGCAGAATCCGCTTAAGGACACGGCTATTGATCAGCCCGGTGACTTCCGGCGTTGGGAAATGCTCAATATAGCTCTGGAGGGAGCGACGAACATACGTCCGTGTGACATAGAACTATATATGCCTCGTCCGTCATACTCCATTGATACTCTCCGTGTGCTCTCATCGCGCTATCCGTCGTGTAGGTTCACTCCGGTGATAGGTGCTGACAATTGGCTCATGTTTGAGCGCTGGCGCTCGTATCAGGCTATCCTGTCGGAGTATGGGGTAGCGGTATATCCGCGTCCCGGTTTTCCGGTGGATGTGCATACGATGCCTGAGCAGGCTGTGTGGATAGATGCGCCGGTGGTAGATATTTCGTCTACCTGGATTCGCTCGGCGCTCCGTCAGGGACGCGATATGAACTATTTTCTTCCTCACGGAGTCTATAAGTATATCATGGAGAATAATCTCTATCGTTGACTTAAACACTCTCTAAATCGAGAATCACGTAATGAATCAGAATTTGCCAAATAACGCCCTTGCGTTCATAGCCCTATGTAATGAATACTGCATGGCTGTAGAGAATGCGCGTGAGAGCTTACTGCCCTCGTTCGCCGGTAATATGCTGCGCCTGCTGCCTCGAATATACATCTCGGCCTCAGACCTTGTCAATATCCCCGAAGTGATGCAGTATCGCGAGGAAGAACCTTACGTTTCGCAAGCTCTGGAGGAGGATTATTACGAATCTGTGCGTCGCTCTCTGGAATCGCTGCTTGGTGAGCATGATACTTACCTTGAGGTATTCGAGGAGGATATGAAATATAGTGATACTCCTATAGCCGCTACGGTGTCGGAGCAGCTTGCCGACCTGTTTCAGGTGATGTATAATTTTCTCGAGACAGTGCGTGAGGCTACTACTGACGTGACCTATGAGGCTCTGGCGTCAGTAAGCAATGATTTTGAAAGCTACTGGAGCCGCACGCTCTGTAATGTCATGCGCCCTCTTAATCAGCTCTACTACTCGGAACTTAAGGGCGATGATGAAGCGTTTGACTCGGATTATTAAAGCGGATATAAATTGTGAGTAAATTCTCTCTAAGATAGGCCAAAAGATTCAAGCAAGTAAGTCGCAAATAAATATATATGAAATCATCTCAGCGCTATGCCGAGGAACTGATGACGTTTCTTGATGCCTCTCCGGTAAATTTCTTCGCTGCGGAGACTGTGCGCCAGACCCTTGTAGCCAACGGGTTTGTGCGCCTTGATTTCCGTGACCACTGGACTCTTGAGCCGGGTGGAAAGTATTATGTGATGAAGAATGGCTCGGCTATCTTCGCCTTTATCGTGGGTGAGGGACTGCCGGATGCCGGATTTAAGATAATATCGGCTCACAGCGATTCACCCTGTTTCCGTATCAAGCCTCATCCCGAAATGTATGGCGAGGGGGGTATGCTCCGGCTTAACACAGAGGTGTATGGTGGTCCGATACTCTATACATGGTTTGACCGTCCGCTGTCAGTGGCCGGACGTGTATTGCTTCGTTCGGGTGATTTGCTTAATCCTCGCACGGAGTTGCTGAGGGTAGATCGCCCGATACTCACTATACCTCATCTGGCTATTCACTTCAATCGCGCTGTCAATGAAGGCAACCCCCTGTCGCGCCAAAAGGATATGATGCCTGTGATGGGGTTTGTCAAGGATACGGCTGAGCGCGATAACTATCTGCTCAATCTCGTGGCTTCGGAGCTTGCCGTGGATCCGGCCGATATACTTGACTTTGATCTGAGTCTGTATGACACTACGGGAGCTTGCCTCGTTGGAGTCAACAATGAGTTTGTCACTTCGGGACGTATAGATGACCTGAGTATGGTACATGCCGCGATGACCGCACTCCTTGAGTCGGGTGAAGAGTCAGATGGCGACAGTATGACGAGAGTGATGGCTATATTCGATAACGAAGAGACCGGCAGCGGTACAAAGCAGGGCGCTGCCTCACCGATATTACGTGATATACTGACGCGCATAGTGAAGTCGCTCGGAGGTAGCGAGGAGGATTATCTCGTAGGAGTGGCCAATTCATTTATGGTATCGGCTGACAATGCCCACGCTCTCCATCCCAACTATGTAGAAAAACAGGATCCCACGAATCATCCGGTCATAGGAGGCGGCCCTGTCATAAAAATTAACGCTAATTGCAAGTATATGACAGATGCTGACAGTGCGGCTGTGTTCCGTGGCGTATGCGAGGAAGCAGGCGTGCCGTTCCAGTATTTCGTCAATCATTCGGATGTGGCCGGCGGTTCGACACTGGGTAATATACTCACTTCGCAGATACCGCTGCGCGGCGTTGACATGGGTGCGGCTATATGGGCAATGCACTCGGTGAGAGAAACAGCCGGAACAGATGACCACAAATATATCATAAGGGCTTTCCGCTGCTTCTATAATCTGTGAAAGGCCTATTGAATTGTGTGGAAAAGCATGCTGAATTAAAAGAAAAATCAATCAACTTATTCATACACGCTATGAAGAAATTACTTTTTATCATCACACTTGTGATGGCCTCCGTAGTGGCACCTCATGTGGCTCATGCCCAGTTCAGATATGGTCCGACAGCAGGTCTTACCCTGTCAACCCTGAAATTCAAGCAGGACCTGATGACAGTAAAGGGTCAGGCCGGATTCTCGGCCGGTATTGCGGGTGAACTTATGTTTCCCGGCGTTGGATTCGGTGTGGATTTCGGACTTGGCTATGAGATGCTTGGTGCTAAGACCAATCTTGGAGAAAAGCCCATGTGGGCCGATCAGGGCTTTGCCGATCCTCGTGTGTACCTCCACTATATCAGTATTCCGTTCCATCTGCGCTTCAAATATACCCGTATGAACGGTTTTGAGGATTATCTTGCTCCGTTTGTGTATGTGGGTCCGAACTTTGGCATACGTGCCGCTCATAGCAGCTGTGAGGCTTATGACTTTTCGGGAGGTGACATGAGCATGGACTTCGGTGTAGGTGCCGAGATTATGCGCAACTGGCAGGTGTCAGCCTGTTATCAGTGGGGCCTGACATATAGTATGAAGGCCAAGATTCTCACCAATTTCAGTGCCCGCAATTCGGTGTGGAATATCCGTGTGGCATACTTCTTCTGATAAATTATGACTAATCAGCTGCGCGATTGGATTAAGGCGCACGCCAATGATGATCCTCTGAAACTTCGTTTAAAGTATGGCGGTGACTCCGAAAAGGAGTTCGCTATACTTCAGATAGAGTGTAGGCGTAAGGCCGCGTCAAAGCTAAGTGACACTCTGCGCTGCGAGGCGTTTGAATTTCCTACGGCTCTCTCGGCAGAGCAGTGTACGTCGGATATGCTTGCCGGCTATCACGCACTGTTGATAGAGGATGGCGTGCGGGTACTTGATATGACATTCGGTCTTGGCATTGATGCATTCCATCTGGCTCGTAAGGCTTCTGTGGTTGACGGGGTGGAGATTTCTCCGGAGGTAGCTGAAGCCGGACAGCATAATGCAGCGGCTCTCGGGGCCGACAATGTGATGGTCATCTGTGGTGACAGTATGGAGGTGTTGGGGTCGCTCGCTCCCGACAGCTTTGACGTAATCTTTATAGACCCTGCTCGCAGAGGTGACGCCGGACAGCGTCTGTATGCCCTCTCCGACTGTCGTCCTGATGTGACAGCTCTGTTGCCACGTATGCTTGAGGTTGCTCCGAAAGTAATAGTAAAGGCATCTCCGATGATAGATCTCTCGCAATGTATGCGTGAATTGCCGGGGTGCTCCAATATATATTGTATTGGTACTCGGGCGGAATGTAAGGAAGTCGTGGCGGTAGTCGAGCGCGGTTACACGGGCGAATCTGTTATCACGGCAGTAACTATGTCGCGCGACGATGTATCGGAGTTTTCATTCAGAGCAGGGGAGGAGTTTCCCAAGCCGCAATGCGAGGGAGCCGTGGCTGGACAATTCCTTTATGAGCCTTGGCCTGCTGTGATGAAGTCAGGAGGTATGCCGGCGATTGCAGCGGCTTTTCCGTCACTGCGCAAGCTGCATCCCAATACCCATCTGTTCGTCTCGCGCGAAAGAATCGATGGATTTCCGGGTGACCGTTTCGTGATAGACAGGGTCAATCCCTATGCCAGCCACGTTATCAAGGATTATGCACGGAGAAAGGAAGCGGCGGAGTTCGGCATACGCAACTTTCCTATAGCAGCCCAAACCGTGGTTAAGCGCCTGGGACTCATTCAGAAAGGACCTCGCCGACTGTTTGCAGTGACTTCGGTCAATGGGCCGGAGCTAATACTTTGTTCGCCGGATAATTGTTAAAAGCGGCCGGAAGCAACGATTTTTGTTTGTACTTACGCGCAGGATTATTACCTTTGCGCTTTCATTTTTTAATACCCAGCATGGAAGAGATCGTCTTTACCAAAATGCACGGACTTGGCAATGATTACGCGTATATTAACTGCTTGTCATCTTGCCCGGATGATCTTCCATCGCTCTCTATAGAGATGAGCGACCGCCATTTGGGTGTGGGAAGTGACGGCATCATTCTGATATTGCCCTCTTCCGTGGCCGACTATCAGATGCGTATATTCAATGCCGACGGCTCGGAGGCAAAGATGTGCGGCAATGGTATCAGATGTGTCGGCAAATATCTTTACGACAATCATATCACACCTCTTACAGAGCTTAATATCGAGACGCTGGCGGGTATACGTCAGCTGTCGTTGCATGTCGATCCCTCTACCGACCGCGTTGACTATGTGACGGTAGATATGGGAGCTCCTATTCTTGACCCGCCATCAATACCGGTAGATGCTCCTGGCACGAGCATGATAGAGCGTGGAGTGGTGACGTCGCAGGGCGTTATGACTGTGACAGCCGTGTCAATGGGTAATCCGCATGGTGTATTGTTCGTCAATGACATCAGTAAGGTTGACATCGACTCCATAGGTCCCGAGCTGGAGAATCATCCCATGTGGCCTGACAGGGCAAATATAGAGTTCGTGGAGGTGAAGTCGCCCGACCATCTTAAGATGAGAGTGTGGGAGCGTGGCAGCGGAGAGACCCGCGCCTGTGGTACAGGAGCTTGTGCGGTATATGAGGCCGCCATACTTACCGGACGATGTATGGCCGACGGTATTAAGCCTGTCACGGTAGAGCTACCCGGAGGAGAGCTGATGATCAGTAAATCACGTACCGGGAGCATACTGATGACCGGACCGGCAACTACGGTTTTTGACGGTACATATTACAGAGCCGGTCATAAGCGCAGAGCCCATCTTAATCTCTAAATCGCCTCCCGCAAAGAAATCCGCCATAAATAAGAAAACGTATGATACGTATCAATGAGAATTTCAGGAAACTCCCTTCAAGCTATCTCTTCTCAGAGATTGCCCGTAAGGTAGGCTCCTACGAAGTTTCACACCCTGATGTGAAGGTGATAAGGATGGGTATCGGCGATGTGACTCTTCCTCTGCCGCGTGCGGCAGTAGAGGGGGTGATTGCCGGTGCTATTGATGAACTGTCTTCCGATACGTTCCATGGCTACGGGCCTGAACAGGGACATGACATGCTACGTCATGCCATCGGTGAAAATGATTACAGGAGACGTGGCATCAATGTGGCAGATGATGAGATATTCGTAGGCGACGGAGCCAAGAGCGATATCGGCAACTTTGTGGATATATTTGCGTCAGACACCAGGGTGGCTGTCACTGACCCGGTATATCCCGTATATGTTGACAGTAATGTGATGGCCGGACGTGCGGGCGAGCTGCTTGCTGACGGATGCTGGAGCCGTATCATTTACCTTCCGTGTACTGCTGAAAATGGATTTGTGCCGGCTCTCCCCTCAGAGGTGCCTGATTTGATATACCTATGTTATCCGAATAATCCTACCGGCACGGTGCTGTCACGGTCACAGCTAAAGGAGTGGGTGGATTATGCACGTGCCAATGGCGCTATAATCGCTTTTGACTCGGCATACGAAGCATTTGTCACAGATGAAGATGTGCCGCGCAGTATCTATGAGATTGAGGGCGCAAGAGAGGTGGCTGTAGAGTTTCGCAGTTTTTCGAAGACTGCCGGGTTTACCGGAATGCGTCTGGGATATACCGTGGTGCCTCGCGAGGTTATGGCGCTCAACAGTGACGGTACACGTACTCCGATTCGCGACCTTTGGCTTAGACGGCAGACTACAAAGTTTAATGGTGCGAGCTATGTAGTTCAGTGCGGCGGTGCAGCACTATACACTCCGCAGGGCAAGACGCAGGTGGCTGGAAATATAGCCTATTATCGCGAGAATGCTGAAATGTTGCTTTCAGGATTGCGTGAAGCCGGACTTACGGTCTATGGAGGCACCAATTCACCATATATATGGGTAAAGACTCCCGACGGTATGTCATCGTGGCAGTTCTTTGATTTTCTGCTTGATACCTGCCATATCGTGGGTACCCCTGGATGTGGTTTCGGCCCGTCGGGTGAGGGATACCTGCGTCTGACAGCGTTCAATACCCATGAGAATACTGCTGAAGCAGTCAGCCGTATACGTTCTTTCCTTAAAATATAGTCTCCCCCTCTCCCCAATAATAGCCTATCTCCCTAAAGTAGCTATCTAAACAGATAATAAACTCTCTAAGATATACATATTTCTAAGATATATAAAAATGTCAAAACTGAGATTTAAGGTGGTTGACGAAGCCTTCAACCGTAAGGCCGACCATGTGGAAATACCTTCAGAGCGTCCCGAAAAGTATTACGGAAAGCAGGTGTTCAATCGTCAGAAGATGTTTGAATACCTTCCTGCCGACACTTATCAGTCGCTTGTGACAGCTATCGACAATAAGGAGCCTCTGTCACGTGAGGTGGCCGACAGCGTGGCCGAAGGTATGAAGCGCTGGGCTATTGATAATGGTGCGCGTCATTATACCCACTGGTTTCAGCCTCTTACGGAGTCTACAGCCGAGAAACATGATGCTTTCGTGGAGCATGATGGCAAGGGCGGCGTAGTAGAGAAGTTTACCGGCAAGCTGCTGGTGCAGCAGGAGCCTGACGCTTCCAGCTTCCCCAACGGAGGTATACGTAACACCTTCGAGGCACGTGGCTACTCGGCATGGGATATCTCTTCTCCCGCGTTTATATGGGGCAATACACTGTGTATACCTACGGTGTTTATATCCTATACCGGTGAGAGTCTTGACTACAAGACTCCTCTTCTCAGAGCGCTCAACAGCGTAGACCGTGCGGCTACTGCCGTAGCTCAGTATTTTGACCCTGAGGTGAAGCACGTGAAGAGCTTCCTCGGATGGGAGCAGGAGTATTTCCTCGTAGATGAGGCTCTGTACTCCGCACGCCCTGACCTGATGCTTACCGGACGTACCCTGATGGGTCATGAGTCGGCCAAGAATCAGCAGCTTGAGGACCATTACTTCGGTGCCATACCTTCGCGTGTGGAAGCCTTTATGCTTGACCTGGAAATAGAGTGTCATAAGCTCGGCATACCTGTGAAGACCCGCCACAATGAGGTGGCTCCCAACCAGTTTGAACTTGCTCCTATATTTGAGGAAACAAATCTGGCCAATGACCATAATCTCCTGCTGATGAAAATCATGGATGAGGTGGCTCGTCGTCACCACTTCCGTGTGCTTCTTCATGAGAAGCCCTTTGCAGGTATCAATGGTTCGGGTAAGCATAATAACTGGAGTCTCGGCACTGACAAGGGTGTGCTTCTGTTTGCCCCCGGCAAGACTCCCAAGGATAATCTTCAGTTCATTACCTTTATGGTCAATGTTATGGCAGCCGTGCACCGTCATAACGGATTGCTCAAGGCTTCTATCGCGTCGGCTACCAATGCCCATCGTCTTGGAGCCAATGAGGCACCCCCTGCCATTATCTCGATATTTACCGGTTCGTTCCTGGCCGGCATCCTGAATCAGATAGCCACCTCTGATACTGATGAGCTGCTTGATATGTCTGAAAAGGATGGTGTGAGCCTGAATCTGTCGCAGATTCCCGAACTTATGATAGATAACACCGACCGTAACCGTACGTCGCCCTTTGCCTTCACCGGTAATAGATTTGAGTTCCGTGCCGTAGGTTCGTCGGCCAATTGTGCGAGTGCCATGATAGCACTTAATGCAGCAGTTGCCGAACAGCTCGATTTATTCCGTAAGGCGGTGGATGCGCGTGTGGCCAAGGGTGAAACTCTGCGCCATGCCCTGCTCGAAGAGCTCAGATCTCTTATCAAGCAGACTGAGGCTATACACTTCGACGGCAATGGCTATAGCGATGAGTGGAAGGAAGAGGCTAAGCGTCGCGGCCTGGACTGCGAGACAAGCGTACCCAAGATATTTGATGCATACCTGAGCAAGAGCTCTGTAGAGATGTTCAAGTCTACCGGTGTGTTTACCGAGGTTGAACTTGAGGCTCGAAATGAGGTGAAGTGGGAGATGTATACTAAGAAGGTGCAGATTGAGGCACGTGTGCTCGGTGACCTTGCTCTCAATCATATTATCCCTGTGGCTACGCGCTATCAGTCGGTGCTTCTCGACAATGTATATAAAATCAAGGGGCTTTTCCCCGAGCTCAAGGCTGCGGAGATTGCCGGTACCGATCTGCTTACTATCGAAAAGATGAGCGATCACATGAGAGTCATCAAGACGGAGGTACACCGTATGGTAGAAGCCCGCAAGTCGGCCAACAGACTGGAAAGCGAGCGTGAGAAGGCTATCGCTTACCATGATAATGTAGTGCCTTGCATGGAGGTAATACGCTACCATATTGACAAACTTGAGCTGATGGTCGATGACGAAATCTGGCCCCTGCCCAAGTACCGCGAACTGCTCTTCATCCGCTAATGGAACAACTTAAACACGAATGCGGTGTGGCGATGATACGCCTGCGGAAACCGCTTGAGTACTACCGTGAGAAGTACGGTACCTATATGTACGGTCTCAGTAAGCTGTATCTACTGATGGAGAAGCAGCACAACCGTGGACAGGAGGGTGCCGGCATCGGGGTGGTGAAACTTCATGCTCGTCCGGGGCACGAATACGTATATCGTGAGCGTGCTCTCGGGTCGGGTGCCATACAGGAGATATTTGACAAGGTGTTTCCTCAACTCACGTCGGCAGAAACAGATCGGCTCCCGGCCAGTCAGGTAGAGGAGGAGAGCCCGTTTGTAGGTGAAATCTACATGGGTCATCTCCGCTACAGTACTACGGGTAAGAGCGGCATAAATTATGTGCACCCTTTTCTGCGACGCAACAACTGGCGGTCGCGCAATTTGCTGCTTTGTGGCAATTTTAATCTCACGAATGTAGACCGCCTGTATGAGTCGATAGTGAGCCACGGTCAACATCCGCGAATCTACAGTGACACGATTATGCTGCTCGAACAGCTCGGATACTCTCTTGACAGGGAGAACCACAGGCTGTATCGTAAGTATCGAGACTCGATGGAGGGGCTTAGGCTTACGCGTCGTATAGAGGATGAATTGAGTGTGGCAAATGTGCTGTCGGAAACGGCAGATATGTGGGATGGCGGGTTCGTCATTTGCGGTGCTACCGGCTCGGGTGATATGTTTGCCCTGCGTGATAGTCATGGCATTCGTCCTGCTTTCTACTATGTCGATGACGAAGTGGTGGTGCTTGCTTCGGAGCGTCCGGTAATACAGACAGTGATGAATGTGGCCCGCAGGGATGTGGAGGAATTGCGCCCCGGTACAGCCCTAATAGTCTCAAAGGCCGGAGAAGTGTCGCTTCAGGAGATTATGCCTGAGGGTGAAAACCGTAAGTGCTCGTTTGAGCGTATATACTTCTCGCGCGGCAGTGATGCCGATATTTATCGCGAGCGCAAGGCGCTGGGACGGATTCTTGTGCCTCGATTGCTGGAGATGATTGACGGCGATCTGGACAATACTGTATTCTCGTTTATTCCCAACACGGCTGAAGTGGCGTTTTTGGGTATGGTAGAGGCGCTGCAGGAGGCTCGTGAAAAGGAGAAATGCAGGGCAATACTTGAAGCCTCAGAAGAGAATCGTCTGACTCCCGAACTACTGGACTCGATAATGACCCGTAAGGTGAGGGTTGAGAAAGTGGCTATAAAAGATATCAAGCTCCGTACATTCATAGCCGAGGGAGAGGCGAGAAATGATCTGGCCGCACACGTATATGATGTTACCTACGGTATCGTGCGCAATGATAGCGACACTCTGGTAGTGATAGATGACAGCATTGTGCGTGGCACTACCCTAAAGCAATCTATAATCCGCATACTCGACCGCCTGCATCCGCGGTGTATTATCGTGGTGTCATCGTCGCCTCAGGTGAGGTATCCCGACTGCTATGGTATAGATATGTCGCGTATGGGCGAGTTCGTAGCATTTCGTGCGGCCGTAGAGCTACTGCGTGAAAGCGGTCGCGAGAATCTGCTCAAGAAGGTTTACGAAGAGTGTAAAGCTCAGGAGCAACTCCCCGATAGTGAGATTCGCAATTGTGTAAAGGATGTCTACGCACCATTCACGGATGAGGAAATATCACGCAAGATAGCCAAGATGCTTACCCCGGCTGAAACTCATGCCGAGGTAAAGATACTGTATCAGACTGTCGAAGGGCTTCATGAGGCGGTGCCGGATCATCCCGGTGACTGGTATTTCTCGGGTGATTATCCCACCTCCGGCGGTATAAGACTCGTCAATCGCGCTTTCGTGAATTTCTACGAGGGCAATGCCGATAAGAGATAGTCCGGAAATAAGACTCTGACGAACTAATATCTATGATAATGGCCGTTTGTGTAGGATGATTCCTACGCATACGGCCATTATAGTGAATTAGAGATAAGTAAAACCGGTGTGCGTATCAGCGGTATTTATCTGTGATGTCATAGAGGGTAAGATACATTTTCTCCTCCTGAGGTGTGAGAGTGATGTCGCGTCGTGCCATGACCCTGCGCGCAATGTCAAGGAATTTAGTGGGGTTGACATCGGTGAATCCGGCTGTGGGTGAACCTTCGGTAAAGGATGGCACAAAGTTGCGCGGGAATCCGGTGCCATGTATGTTGACCCCTACACCCACCACGGTGGCTGTGTTGAACATCGTATTGATACCGGCCTTGGAATGGTCGCCCATTATGAGTCCGCAGAATTGTCGTCCTGTGCGTGCGAAGCGGTGACTCGGATAGTTCCAGAGTTTGATTTCAGTATAGTCATTCTTAAGGTTCGAGGCTGTAGCTCCTGCACCGAGGTTGCACCATTGGCCTATGACGGCATTACCGAGGAATCCGTCATGAGCTTTGTTGGCATATCCCAGAAAGACAACGTTATTGACTTCGCCACCTATCTTACAGTGTGGACCGAGAGTGGTGGGGCCATATACCTTACTGCCCATGTTGATATGTGAGTGGGGGCCAACGCACAGACCGCCACGTATGCAGCTACCCTCCATAATCTCAGCTCCGGCAGCGACGTATACCGGTTCGTTGGCGTTGATGATAGCTCCCTCGACAGTGGCGCCCTCTTCAAGGAATATGTTTTCGCGGGGGCCGATGATGATGTTTGACGGACTAATGGAGGCTGATTCGCGTCCGGCAGTCAAAAGTACGAAGTCGCTACGCAGGGCCTCGCCATTTCCTTCAAATATGTCGAGAAGCGAACGTATGGCAGGGTATTGGCCATCGAATAGGATATGGGGCAGGCTGAGTGCTTCGGCGGGTGATATGGGGCGTTTCTCACAGCGGTAGGCTATGAGTTCTTCTGAGGCTCCTCCGATGGTTGAGGTGAGGCATTGGCCGGCCGGCAGGCGGCGTATAGCGTCAGCAAGCTCGGGCGTGGGAGCTATGTGACCCGCTATATATAATAAGGAGTCAGCTGTAGGGTCGAGCGTCAGGGGAAACAGCTCCGAGAGGTAGTCAACCGTGAGCCATGAGTAATGGCCGGGGAGATAGTGTGCCCATTTGTCAGCAATCGTGAGTATACCCTGACGAAGTAACCCTGTAGGGCGCGTAAATGTGAGCGGAAGAAGGTCTTCGCGCACACGCTCGTCATCGAAAAGTATTATGTCGGTCATGATGTGCGTAGTCAAGATGTGTGGATGAATTCGGCAAAATTACTACTTTTGTAGAAATTTTATTCAATTGTCATGACTTTTACCGAGACCAATATAAAAGGAGTGTGGATAATCGAACCTAAGAAGTTTGGGGATCACCGAGGCTACTTTGTAGAGACCTATAATAAGGATGTTTTTGAACGTGGAATCGGGCGTTCGGTTGATTTCGTGCAGGATAATGAATCATATTCCACTCATGGTGTGCTTCGCGGACTTCACTTCCAGAAGGGGCGCTACTCGCAGGCAAAGCTCGTGAGAGTTTCGCAGGGTAGGGTAGTGGATGTGGCCGTAGACCTACGTGAGAGCTCGCCAACATACGGCCGCCACGTGGCTGTGGAGCTTGACAGCGAAAGCGGACGTATGCTTTTCGTGCCGCGCGGCTTTGCCCACGGATTTGTGGTGACCGGCGACAGAGCACAATTTCAGTATAAAGTAGACAATATATATGCGCCACAGAGCGAGATGACTTTGAAGTTCGATGATCCGCATCTGGACATTGACTGGCGTCTTGACAGATCAGAACTGATACTTTCGGCAAAGGATGAAAAGGGTATTTCGTTTGACGAGGTTGAGCCTTTCATCGCCGGCGATATCGAAGGATAAATTGAGCTCGGGAGTCGAAACAGGGGAAGTGGATGACTCGGTTGAGAGCAGGAAGAAAGGGGAAGAGTGCGATGTTTTGGTCGGGAATTCCGCCCGTAGGAAAATTGAATCGGGCTATTTACCCCAGCCGTCCGGAATGGGAGCGAAATTTTATTGAAAAGTTTGGATATTAGAAGATTAGTTCGTAATTTTGTGTCGCTTTTAGGCAGAAACTGTGCTTTGTTGTGTCTAACCCTTTGGGGGTCAGTGCATAACGGTGTGTATAAGTGATTCTGCCCGCATCGCGGAAATGCGGTGTGAGTGATGTAAGAAACATAAAGTTAACATAGATATAAATTAGAAGAACTAAGATGCCTACTATTCAGCAATTAGTAAGAAAAGGACGTGTCGCTCTTGAGGACAAGAGTAAGTCACCCGCACTTGATTCATGCCCCCAGCGTCGTGGCGTATGTGTGCGTGTGTATACCACTACCCCCAAGAAGCCTAACTCGGCTATGCGTAAGGTTGCTCGTGTGCGCCTGACCAACGGTAAGGAAGTTAACTCCTATATCCCCGGTGAGGGTCACAACCTTCAGGAGCACTCAATCGTGCTTGTTCGCGGCGGTCGTGTTAAGGACCTCCCCGGTGTACGTTATCACATCGTGCGCGGCACTCTTGATACATCAGGTGTAAAGGATCGCACCCAGCGTCGTTCGAAGTACGGTGCCAAGCGTCCCAAAGCTGCTAAGAAGTAATCAAGCACAGTTTCTTACAAACTAACAGGCGACCGGGATTGCAATGGCCCGTGAGCCTGCCAACAAACAAAAACAAACAAAGTTTCTAACTTCGTTTTTGTCCATTGGAAAGCTAATTCGCAGAAAATACCATATAAAGGTTGAGTAAACAGCACCGGAGGGTGCAGTTGAAGATGATAAAGAAGACAGCAACCAAGCAAACAAAAAACGACAACTACTTAAACCAACAATGAGAAAGGCTAAGCCAAAAAAACGGATCATCCTTCCCGATCCCGTTTTCAATGACGTGAGAGTGACAAAGTTCGTCAATCATCTTATGTATGATGGTAAGAAGAACACCTCGTTCACTATCTTCTATGACGCTCTTGAGACTGTGAAGTCTAAGCTCCCCAACGAGGAAAAGACACCTCTCGAAATCTGGAAGAAGGCCCTCGAAAATGTGACCCCTCAGGTAGAGGTGAAGTCACGCCGTGTGGGTGGTGCAACATTTCAGGTACCTACCGAAATCCGCCCCGATCGCAAAGAGTCAATTTCAATGAAAAACCTCATCCTCTATGCCCGCAAGCGTGGTGGCAAGACCATGGCTGATAAGCTCGCTGCTGAGATAGTAGACGCTTTCAATGAACAGGGCGGTGCTTACAAGCGCAAGGAGGATATGCACAAGATGGCCGAGGCTAACCGTGCATTCGCTCACTTCCGTTTCTAATAACGCATACGCGACGGTTTTTAAAATTTCCCCTCTCTAACATTCGTTGATAACTCTTAGATACGATTAAAAATACAATGGCTAAAGCTGACGAACATCTGAAGTATACCAGAAATATCGGTATCATGGCTCACATTGATGCCGGTAAGACTACTACCTCTGAGCGTATACTTTTTTATACCGGTCTGACACACAAGATCGGTGAGGTACATGATGGTGCCGCCACCATGGACTGGATGGAACAGGAGCAGGAGCGCGGTATCACTATCACCTCTGCTGCTACCACCACTTTCTGGAAATATAACGACGAAAAATATAAAATCAACCTGATTGACACCCCGGGACACGTTGACTTCACCGTAGAGGTAGAACGTTCACTCCGTGTGCTTGACGGTGCTGTGGCTACTTTCTGCGCCGTAGGTGGTGTAGAGCCCCAGTCAGAGACCGTATGGCGTCAGGCTGATAAATATAATGTGCCCCGTATCGGCTACGTTAACAAGATGGACCGTTCAGGCGCAAACTTCTTTGAAGTATGCCGCCAGCTTAAGGATGTCCTCGGTGCTAACCCCTGTCCTATACAGATACCCATCGGCGCTGAAGAAACTTTCAAGGGCGTGGTTGACCTGATCACCATGAAGGCTCTCTTCTGGCACGACGAAACCATGGGCGCTGAATATTCAGTTGAAGAAATCCCCGCAAACCTCGTTGCCGAGGCTGAAGAGTATCGCGATAAGATGCTCGAGAAGATCGCCGAATACGACGATGCTCTCATGGAGAAGTACTTCGACGATCCCTCTACTATCACAATCGAAGAAATCAAGCGCGCTCTGCGTAAGGCTACCCTTTCGATGAACCTCGTTCCCATGATCTGCGGTTCTTCATTTAAGAACAAGGGTGTGCAGTGTCTGCTTGACAATGTCTGCGCTTACCTCCCCAGCCCCGTTGACTCAGGCGCTGTAGAAGGTCACGCTCCCGGTAATCCCGATGAGGTTGAAACTCGCGAGCCCTCAAGTGAAGCTCCCATGAGTGCCCTCGCATTTAAGATTGCCACCGACCCCTATGTAGGTCGTCTCTGCTTCTTCCGTGTATATTCAGGCGACGTTGTTGCCGGTAGCTACGTGCTCAACTCACGTTCTATGAAGAAAGAGCGCATCTCACGTCTGTTCCAGATGCACTCAAATAAGCAGAACCCCATGGAGAAGATCGGTTGCGGTGATATCGGTGCCGGCGTAGGTTTCAAGGATATCCGTACCGGTGATACCCTCTGCTCAGAAGAGGCTCCCATCGTACTCGAAGCTATGGAATTCCCCGATCCCGTTATCGGTATCGCAGTTGAACCTAAGACTCAGAAAGACCTTGACAAACTCGGCGTTGGTCTTCAGAAGCTCGCTGAGGAGGACCCCACCTTCCGTGTACAGACCAATGAGGAAACCGGTCAGACCGTCATCTCAGGTATGGGTGAGCTTCACCTCGATATCATTATCGACCGTCTGCGTCGTGAGTTTAAGGTAGAATGTAACCAGGGTCGTCCCCAGGTAACTTATAAGGAAACTATCACCAAGCCCGTTGAACTTCGCGAGGTATTCAAGAAGCAGACCGGTGGTCGTGGTAAGTTCGCTGATATCATCGTTCGTGTTGAGCCCGTTGACGAAGGCTTCGAAGGCGGTCTCCAGTTCGTGGATGAAGTTAAAGGCGGTAATATTCCTAAGGAATTCATCCCCGCTATCCAGAAGGGCTTCACCAATGCTATGAAGAACGGTGTGCTCGCAGGTTTCCCCGTTGAACAGCTTAAGGTTACCGTAATCGACGGTTCATTCCACCCCGTTGACTCTGACCAGCTTTCATTCGAGCTCTGCGCTATTCAGGCCTTCAAGAAGGCTTCTGAAAAGGCCGGTCCCGTACTTCTTGAGCCTATCATGAAGATCGAAGTAGTTACTCCCGAGGAAAGCATGGGTGACGTGATCAGTGACCTTAACAAGCGTCGTGGTCAGGTAGAAGGTATGGAAACTTCACGCAGCGGTGCCCGCGTGGTTAAGGCTAAGGCTCCTCTCGCTGAAATGTTCGGCTACGTTACCGCACTCCGTACCATCACCTCAGGTCGTGCTACTTCAACAATGACCTTCTCACACTACTCAGAAGTAAGTAACTCAATTGCCCGCAACGTTCTTACCGAATGTCAGGGACGTGTTGATCTGCTTAAATAATCACCGACACTTTCATACATCAAAATATGAGCCAAAAAATCAGAATCAAACTTAAGTCATACGACCACAACCTCGTCGACAAGTCGGCCGAGAAGATCGTAAAGACTGTAAAGTCTACCGGTGCTGTGATCAGCGGTCCTATACCCCTGCCCACTCACAAGCGTATCTTCACCGTCAATCGCTCGACCTTCGTCAACAAGAAGTCGCGTGAACAGTTCCAGCTCTCATCATTCAAGCGTCTTATTGACATCTACAACTCAACTGCCAAAACAGTTGACGCTCTGATGAAGCTTGAACTTCCCAGCGGTGTGGAAGTAGAGATCAAGGTGTAATGCCTTGACTCTCTTTAATGACTAAAGAAATTTAACCAATCAATCTGACAAACCCAAAAGTTAAAAGAAATGCCAGGATTATTAGGAAAGAAAATCGGAATGACATCCGTTTTCAGTGCCGACGGCAAGAACGTGCCGTGCACTGTTATCGAAGTAGGTCCTTGCGTGGTTACACAGGTTAAGACTGCCGCAACTGACGGTTATGACGCAGTGCAGCTTGGCTTCGAGGAAAAGAAGGACAAGCATACCACCGCTCCTATGGCCGGTCACTTCAAGAAGGCAGGTACCGCCCCGCAGAGATACTTGGCCGAGTTCAAAGGTTTTGAGGAGGAGTATAAGCTCGGTGACGTTGTTACCGTTGACAAGCTCTTCTCTGATGCCGACTTTGTTGACATTCAGGGTACCTCAAAGGGTAAAGGCTTCCAGGGCGTAGTTAAGCGTCATGGTTTCGGTGGTGTAGGCCAGAGCACTCATGGTCAGCACAACCGTCTCCGCGCCCCCGGTTCGGTAGGCGCTTGTTCTTACCCCGCTAAGGTGTTCAAAGGCATGCGTATGGCAGGCCAGATGGGCAATGAGAAGGTAACTGTGCAGAACCTGCAGGTTATCAAGGTGCTCCCCGAACACAATCTGTTGATGATCAAGGGTTCAATCCCCGGTAGTAAAGGTTCAATCGTAATAATTGAGAAATAATGGAACTCGCAATATACAATATCAACGGTGAAGACACCGGTCGCAAGGCTCAGCTCAACGACGAGGTGTTTGCAATTGACGCCAACGAGCACGCCGTATATCTCGATGTGAAGCAATACCTTGCTAACCAGCGTCAGGGTACCCACAAGTCAAAAGAACGTAGCGAAGTATCAGGCTCAACTCGCAAGCTTCACAAGCAGAAGGGTGGCGGCGGCGCACGTATCGGTGATATCAACTCACCCGTGCTCGTAGGTGGTGGCCGTGTATTCGGTCCCCGTCCCCGTGACTATCGCTTCAAACTTAACAAGAAGGTGAAGCAGCTCGCCCGCAAGTCAGCTCTGACCTATAAGGTGCAGGACAACGAGATCAAGATCGTGGAAAACTTCGATTTTGAGGCTCCCAAGACAAAAGAATTCATAAAGATTGCTAAAAATCTCCAGGTTGAGGGCAAGAAGGTCCTTCTCGTTTTGGCATCTGCAGAAAATAACGTATATTTGTCTGTCCGTAACATACCCAACGCTGAGGTTATCTTGGCGAAGGACGTCAACACCTATGTGCTGATGCGCAGCAACGCTATCCTTCTTACAGAGGGTAGCCTTGATGTCATTAATAATCTTTAACCAAAACTGAAGGAATATCATAACAATGGAAATTTCAATCAAGCCCATCGTTACCGAAAAGGCAACCAAGCTCACTGATAAGCTTAACCGCTACACCTTCAGAGTATCTCCCGAGGCCAACAAGTATCAGATCAAGCAGCTGATCGAAGATATCTACGGCGTGAAGGTGGTTGAAGTAAATACTATGGTTGTACGTGGCAAGAATAAGTCACGTTGGACAAAGAGTGGTCTTCTTCGCGGTAAGACCTCTGCCTATAAGAAGGCAGTGGTAGCCGTTGAGGAAGGTCAGACTATTGACTTCTACAGCAATATTTAATATAGAAAATGGCAGTAAGAAAATTCAAGCCCACTACACCGGGGCAAAGACACAAAGTTATTGGCGTGTTCAAAGGTACCATCACTGCTACCACGCCAGAGAAGTCTCTTACAGTCGGTAAAAAAGCCTCCGGAGGCCGTAACGCCGAAGGACACCTCACCGTTAGATACCTTGGCGGTGGTCACAAGCGCAAATACCGTACTATTGACTTTAAGAGAAATAAGGACGGTGTACCCGCAGTAGTAAAGAGCATCGAGTACGATCCTAACCGTTCGGCTCGTATCGCCCTCCTTTACTATGCTGACGGTGCAAAGACTTATATCATCGCACCCAACGGCTTACAGGTAGGCGCTACTCTCGTAAGTGGTGCTGAGGCTGCTCCCGAAGTGGGTAACGCTCTTCCTCTGAGCGCAATCCCCGTGGGTACCCTCATCCACAACATTGAGCTCCGTCCCGGTCAGGGAGCCTTCATGGCTCGTTCAGCCGGCACATTCGCACAGCTCGTGTCACGTGAAGGCGACTACGCTATTATCAAATTACCTTCAGGCGAAACCCGTAAGGTGCTCGCAGCTTGTCGAGCTACTGTAGGTGTTGTAGGCAACAGCGAGCACTCGCTCGAGCGTTCCGGTAAGGCCGGTCGTTCACGTTGGCTCGGCCGTCGCCCCCGCAACAGAGGTGTTGTTATGAACCCTGTCGATCACCCCATGGGTGGTGGTGAAGGCCGCGCTTCCGGTGGTCATCCCCGTAGCCGCAAGGGCCTGTACTCTAAGGGTCTTAAGACACGTTCGCCGAAGAAACATTCTTCGAAGTACATCATTGAAAGAAGAAAGAAGTAATCTGATTAATTAAGCAACTTATGAGTCGTTCATTAAAAAAGGGTCCCTTCATCAGCGTAAAGCTCGAAAAGAAGGTGGCAGCAATGGAAGAAAGCGGAAAGAAGTCTGTTATAAAGACTTGGAGCCGCGCTTCTATGATCGCTCCTGAATTCGTGGGCCACACATTTGCGGTACATAATGGCAATAAGTTCATCCCCGTTTATGTGACTGAGAATATGGTAGGTCACAAGCTCGGTGAATTTGCTCCCACCCGCAACTTCCGTGGTCACGCCGGTAACAAGAGATAACCTCGGGACCTTTAACAAGTCTTTGAAAAAAAAAGAAACAAAATAAAATGGGTGTAAGAAAAAGATTATCCGCCGAAAAAATGAAGGAAGAGCGCAAGTCAGTGGCCTTCGCCAAGCTGACTAACATTCCCTCCTCACCCCGCAAGATGCGTCTCGTGGCAGACATGATCCGTGGAGTAGAGGTTTTCCGTGCGCTCGGTATCCTGAAATTCTCTAATAAGAATGCGGCCGTTGTTCTTGAAAAGGGTCTCCGCTCGGCAGTAGCCAACTGGGAGGCTAAGAATGACCGCAAAGCTGAAAATGGTGAACTCTGTGTGAGCACCATCATGGTAGGCTGTGCACCGATGCTCAAGCGTCTTCGTCCCGCTCCCCAGGGTCGTGGCTATCGCATCCGTAAGCGCGCCAACCACGTGACCATAATCGTAGATGCAATTGATAACGCTAAAAAGGCATAAATAAATGGGACAGAAAGTTAATCCTATCAGCAATCGCTTAGGTGTCATTCGTGGTTGGGACTCCAACTGGTATGGCGGCAAGAAATATGGCGACACACTGCTCGAAGACTCTAAGCTCCGCAAGTACCTCAACGTACGTCTCGCCAAGTCAAGCGTGTCACGCATCGTGATCGAGCGCACACTTAAGCTCATCACTATCACTGTTTGCACATCACGTCCCGGTCTTATCATCGGTAAGGGTGGTTCTGAGGTCGACAAGCTCAAGGAAGAGCTCAAGAAGATCACTGACAAGGATGTGCAGATTAACATCTTCGAGGTAAAGCGTCCTGAACTCGACGCAGAAATTGTTGCCTCGACTATCGCCCGTCAGATTGAAGGCAAGATTGCCTACCGTCGTGCTGTGAAGATGGCCATTGCCTCTACAATGCGCAGCGGAGCTGAGGGTATCAAGGTGCAGGTAAGCGGCCGTCTTAACGGTGCTGAAATCGCACGTTCGGAAATGTTCAAGGAAGGTCGTACTCCTCTCCACACTCTCCGTGCCGACATCGACTACGCTCTCGTAGAAGCCCACACCAAGGTAGGTGTTATCGGTGTTAAGGTATGGATCTGCCGTGGTGAAGTGTATGGCAAGCGCGACCTCGCTCCCTCATTCACTAATAACGATAAGGGTGGTCGTCCTTCTAATGGCGGTAATGACCGTCGTCGTGGTGGTTTCCGCAAACCCCGCAACAATAACAACCGTTAACCCTCACCAACTAATCGAACACAACAATGTTACAACCCAAGAAAACAAAATTTCGCCGCCAGCAAAAAGGCCGTATGAAAGGCAATGCTATGCGCGGCAATCAGTTGGCCTTCGGTTCGTTTGGCATTAAGACTCTTGAGTCGAAGTGGATTACCGGCCGACAGATTGAGGCAGCCCGTATTGCTGTGACCCGTTACATGCAGCGTCAGGGTCAGATCTGGATCCGCATCTTCCCCGACAAGCCTATCACTAAGAAGCCTGCCGAAGTGCGAATGGGTAAAGGTAAAGGTAATCCCGAAGGATTCGTTGCGCCTGTTACCCCCGGACGTATCCTCATCGAGGTTGAAGGTGTATCTTACGACATCGCTAAGGAAGCTCTCCGTCTGGCCGCTCAGAAACTCCCTGTTACTACAAAGTTTATTGTGCGTCGCGACTATGACCCAACTCAAAACGTGTAACCCGTCATGAAGAAAGAAGAGATAAAGGAACTCAGCACGGCCGACCTCAAGGAGCGTCTCCAGCAGATGGAAAAGGACTATGCACAGCTCAAGATCAACCACTCGATCTCACCCCTTGACAGTCCCGCAAAGATTACAGCTGACCGCAAGATGATTGCCCGCGTAAAGACCGAGCTCCGCATGCGTGAACTTAACAACAAGTAATCCCTGACTACAATGGAAAAGAGAAATCTTAGAAAAGAACGCGTTGGAGTTGTTTCAAGCAACAAGGGCGACAAGACAATCACGGTTACCGTGAAATGGAAAGAAAAGCATCCCATCTATGGTAAGTTTGTAAACAAAACCAAGAAGTACCACGCACATGACGAAAAGAACGAGTGCAGCGTAGGCGACACCGTTCGCGTTATGGAGACACGTCCTCTGAGCAAGACCAAGAGATGGAGATTAGTAGAAATCATCGAAAAAGTTAAGTAACAAATGATACAGACTGAAAGCCGTTTAACCGTTGCTGATAACAGCGGTGCCAAAGAAGCCCTCTGCATACATGTTCTGGGTGGCACAGGTAGACGTTACGCTACTGTAGGTGACATCATCGTGGTGTCTGTAAAGAGCGTAATCCCTTCTTCCGACGTGAAGAAAGGTACTGTGTCAAAGGCCATGGTAGTACGTACCAAGAAGGAAATCCGTCGTCCCGACGGAAGTTACATCCGCTTTGACGATAATGCCTGCGTGCTTCTCAACAATGCCGGAGAACTTCGCGGAACACGTATCTTCGGACCCGTAGCTCGTGAGCTCCGTGGCGCCAACATGAAGATTGTGTCTCTCGCTCCCGAGGTACTTTAATGTATGTAAGCGTGTAAACGAACTGCATTTACAACTGAAAACTCAGACTACAACACAATGAAATCCAATATTAAGAAAGGCGACAACGTCTATGTGCGTTCCGGTGAAGACCGTGGCGCCACGGGCCGTGTGCTTAAGGTGCTTGTAAAGGAGCACCGCGCACTCGTTGAAGGTGTCAATATGGTCACCAAGGCCACTAAGCCTTCTGCCAAGCATCCTCAGGGAGGTCTTGTGAAGATGGAAGCTCCCATTCACATCTCCAACCTCAGCCTCCTCGACCCCAAGACCGGCAAGCCCACTCGTGTAGGCCACAAGAAGAATGCCGAAGGTAAAACCGTACGTTACGCTAAAAAGTCAGGAGAGGAGATTAAGTAATGAGCACCACAACACTTAAGAAAGACTATAAGGAACGTATCGTTCCCGCCCTCGAAAAGGAGTTTGGCTATACCACCGTAATGCAGGTGCCCCGTCTTGAGAAGATCGTGATCAATCAGGGTCTTGGCGAAGCCACTCAGGATAAGAAAGTGATCGAAACTGCCATCAACGAGCTTACTGCCATCACCGGTCAGAAGGCTGTGGCTACTCTTTCACGCAAGGACATCTCAAACTTCAAGGTTCGTAAGAAGATGCCCATCGGCGTAATGGTGACACTGCGTCGCGACAAGATGTACGAATTCCTCGAACGTCTTATCCGCGTAGCTCTTCCCCGTATACGTGACTTCAAGGGTATCGAAGGCAAGCTTGACGGTCGTGGCAACTATACTCTTGGCATCACCGAGCAGATCATCTTCCCTGAGATCAACATTGACAACATCTCCAAGCTCATGGGTATGAACATCACCTTCGTTACTTCAGCTAAGACTGACGAAGAAGGTTTCGCTCTGCTCAAGGAGTTCGGATTGCCTTTTAAGAATGCTAAAAAGTAATTCCCCGCAATAATCTACTATGGCAAAAGAATCAATGAAGGCCCGCGAGGTAAAAAGAGCCAAACTCATGGCTAAATATGCCGAAAAGCGCGCAGCCTTAAAGAAGATTGTTAACTCCGGTGTGAATGAGGAAAACCGCGAGGAGGCCTACGAGGCTGCCCAGAAGCTCCAGTCACTTCCCAAGAACAGCAATCCCATCCGTCTGCACAACCGTTGCAAGATAACCGGCCGCCCCAAAGGCTATATGCGTCAGTTCGGACTCAGCCGCATACAGTTCCGCGAAATGGCATCTGCCGGCCTTATCCCCGGTGTCAAGAAAGCAAGCTGGTAATCCACCTTCCGATTGCTTACTTCAAATAATAATTCGAAGCAAAACATTTAGGAATATCGGTTTCTGACACTATCGTCCGACTCCCGGCGACCCCGAGCCTCGACATACGTTTTTAACTTAGGAGCAACGACAATGTCGCGGCAAAGGGGAGCAGGATTCACGACATATTAAATATTGTTCGGAAACGCCGAATCAATTTAAACTAATCAAAAATGACTGATCCTATTGCAGATTATCTGACAAGATTGAGGAACGCCATCCGTGCCAACCATCGTGTGGTTGAGATTCCGGCCTCAAACTTGAAAAAAGAAATCACAAAGATTCTTTTTGAACAAGGCTATATTCTTAATTATAAGTTTATAGAGGGTGAGACCCCCGCAGGCATCATCAAGATCGCCCTTAAGTATGACCCCATTGATAAGGTCAACGCTATCAAAGACCTCAAGCGTGTGTCACGTCCCGGTCTTCGCCAGTATACTGGCTACAAAGATATGCCCCGTGTGTTAAATGGACTCGGTATCGCCATTCTCTCCACCTCAAAGGGTGTGATGACCAACAAGAAGGCCTCTGACCTCAAGATTGGCGGTGAAGTGCTCTGCTATGTTTACTAATTAATGAGGAGGAAAAATAACTATGTCAAGAATAGGTAAAGCTCCCATCGAGATTCCCGCCGGTGTTAAGGTGGAGATCAAGGACAACGTAGTGACCGTTAAGGGTCCTAAAGGTACACTCTCACAGACCGTACATCCCGATCTTACTGTTAAGGAAGAGGATGGTCACATCGTAGTGACCCGTCCTTCGGACGATAAGGAACACCGTGCACAGCATGGTCTCTATCGTGCCCTCATCCACAACATGATCGTAGGCGTGTCGACAGGCTATCGCAAGGAAATGGAATTAGTAGGTGTAGGTTACCGTGCCACTGCCACCGGTCAGGTGCTTGAACTCTCGCTCGGTTACTCACACGCAATATATATCAAGCTTCCCCCCGAAGTAAAGGTAGAAGCAAAGTCAGAGCGTAACAAGAATCCTCTGATTATCCTCGAAAGCGACGACAAGCAGCTCCTTGGTCAGGTATGTGCCAAGATTCGCTCACTCCGCAAGCCCGAACCCTACAAGGGCAAAGGTATCAAGTTCGTTGGAGAAGTTATTCGCCGCAAGTCTGGAAAATCGGCAAGCGCCAAGTAAATCACTAACAGACAAAGTAAAATCATGTTATCCAAGATACAAAGACGTAACAAGATCAAAGCCCGCATCCGCGGTAAAATCTCAGGCACTGCTGCCCGTCCCCGCATGTCGGTTTTCCGTTCAAATAAGCAGATTTATGTGCAGCTTATCGACGACCTCGCCGGTAAGACCCTCGTTGCCACTTCTTCAAAGGGCATAGAGGAAGGCACCAAGATTGAAATCGCAGCCAAAGTAGGTGAAAACATTGCCAAGAAGGCTCTTGAAGCCGGCATCACCGAAGTGATATTTGACCGCAACGGTTATCTCTTCCACGGTCGTGTTAAATCTCTTGCCGATGCAGCACGCAATGGCGGACTTAAATTCTAATAGGAACTATGGCAAAAAGAAATAACAGAGTAAAATCTACCAACGATTTAGAGTTGAAGGACCGTCTCGTGGCTATCAACCGTGTAACCAAGGTTACAAAGGGTGGTCGTACTTTCACCTTTGCTGCCATCGTAGTAGTAGGTAACGAAGATGGTGTAGTAGGTTGGGGTCTCGGCAAGGCCAACGAAGTTCAGGCCGCTATCGCCAAGGGCGTAGAAGCTGCCAAGAAGAACCTTATCCGTGTACCCGTTCACAAAGGTACCATACCTCACGAACAGGTTGCCAAGTTCGGTGGCTCACGTATCATCCTCAAGCCCGCAAGCCATGGTACCGGTGTTAAGGCCGGTGGTGCTATGCGTGCCGTGCTTGAGAGCGTAGGTATCACTGACGTTCTTGCCAAGTCAAAGGGTTCATCTAACCCCCACAACCTGGTTAAGGCCACCATCGCTGCACTTGATGAAATGCGTTCACCGGCTATCGTAGCCCAGAACCGTGGCATCTCGGTAGAAAAAGTGTTCAAAGGCTAATTCTCATCCATAAGAGAAAAAATCCACTTACAATGGCACAGATCAAAATCAAACAGATAAAGAGCCGCATCAAAGCTCCCGCAGTGCAGAAGCGCACTCTCGATGCTCTTGGCTTGAAGAAAATGAATCACGTGGTTGTCAAGGAAGACACCCCCAGCGTGATGGGTATGGTAAACCGTGTTCGTCATCTTGTAGAAGTGACCAACGCATAATCATATATCTAAGATATGGAATTAAATAACTTACGTCCCGCAGTCGGCTCAGTAACCCGCAAAACCCGTATCGGTCGTGGCCCCGGTTCAGGCAAGGGAGGCACTTCTACACGTGGTCACAAAGGTGCAAAGTCACGTTCAGGCTATTCACACAAGGTTGGCTTCGAAGGTGGTCAGATGCCTCTTCAGCGTCGTCTCCCCAAGTTCGGCTTCAAGAATATCAACCGTGTGGAGTACAAGGCTATCAACATTGGTGTGCTTGATGCTCTGGCAGAGGCCCGCAACCTTGAGAAGATCGGTCTTGAGGAACTGCGCGCTGCCGGTTTCATCAACCGCAAGCAACTGGTGAAGATCCTCGGCGAAGGCACTCTTACCCGCAAGCTCGAGGTAGAGGCTAACGCTTTCTCCAAGTCAGCCGAAAAGGCTATTGTTGAAGCCGGAGGTTCCATCACCAAAATTTAATAATAATAATGAGATTTGTCGAAACTATAAAAAACATCTGGACAATCGAGGAGCTCCGAAAGCGTCTTCTGATAACCCTCCTGCTGGTATTCGTTTACCGTCTGGGTTGTTATGTAGTGCTTCCCGGTATCCGTCCTGAAGATCTTGACGCACTGTCAAACTTCACCAACAAGAGTGGTCTTATGACCCTTCTTGATATGTTCTCGGGCGGCGCCTTCTCTCAGGCCTCGATTTTCGCTCTTGGTATCATGCCCTATATCACGGCTTCGATCGTGATACAGCTTCTTGGCATGGTGCTTCCCTCGTTTCAGAAAATGCAGCGAGAGGGTGAGAGCGGACGCCAGAAACTCAACCAGTACACCCGCTACCTTACCGTAGCCATCCTCTGCATGCAGGCCCCCGCTTATCTGGCCAATATCAACTTGCAGGTCAAGGCTGCCGGCGCCGAGGCAGAGCTGGGAGTCTGGATGATAGTTTTCCTGACCATCATTCTCGCCGCAGGCTCCATGTTTATCATGTGGCTCGGCGAGAGAATTACTGACCGCGGTATCGGCAACGGTATTTCGTTCATAATTCTGGTCGGCATCATTGCCCGTCTCCCGGGTGCCCTCTTCTATGAATTCACAAGCCGTCTTCCCGGTTCAACCGGAAGCCAGGGCGGTCTTATCATGTTTGTAGTAGAGATCATCCTTCTCTTCGCTGTTACTGTAGGTGCTGTACTTCTCGTACAGGGAACTCGTAAGGTGCCCGTACAGTATGCTAAGCGTATCGTAGGAAACAGACAGTACGGTGGTGCACGTCAGTACATACCTCTGAAGGTGAATGCTGCCGGTGTAATGCCTATCATCTTTGCTCAGGCAATCATGTTTATTCCTATCACGCTGGCTGGTTTCGGCTCAAACGAGAATTCCAACGGATTCTTCGCAGCATTCTCCGATATAAACGGATTCTGGTATAACTTTGTCTACTTCATCATGATTGTAGCCTTCACATACTTCTACACCGCCATCACCGTGCGTCCCACTCAGATGGCTGAAGATATGAAGCGCAACAATGGATTTATCCCCGGTGTGAAGCCCGGTAAGAAAACTGCGGAATATCTTGATTCTATCATGAGCCGCATCACCCTTCCCGGTTCAATCTTCCTCGGCATCGTAGCCATACTTCCTGCCTTTGCCCGTTTCTTCGGTATCAGTCAGAACTTCGCCCAGTTCTTCGGCGGCACATCACTCCTGATTCTTGTTGGTGTAGTGCTTGACACTCTCCAGCAGATCGAGAGCCACCTGATGATGCATCACTACGATGGACTGATGAAGGATGGTAAGATCAAGGGCCGTACCACCGGTAGTGCTTATTGATCATAACGTGTCAAACAAGCAACATCTATTCTGATCCAACTACACTAACGAACGATACTCTTTCATTGCCGGAGACGGCATGACACCACCTCCGGCAATGCAAAGAGATTCTTCCCCGATACTTTACTCCGCGATTATCCCTGTGTGGTAATCCGGCAATATTCAAGGAATACATTAATCATACAATGATAACTCTTAAGACAGCTGAGGAAATCGAAAAAATGAGTGCAGCAGCTGACCTCGTCAGCCGCACGCTTGGTGAGATAGCCAAGTGGGTAGCCCCCGGGATTACCACACGAAAGATTGACCAGATTGCCTGTGAGTTTATCCGCGATAATGGAGGTAAGCCTGCATGTCTCGGATACGGTGGTTTCCCCGGTACAGTGTGCTGCGAAGTCAACGAGATTGTTGTTCATGGTTTTCCCTCGAATTATGTGCTGCGCGAAGGTGATATCATAGGCACAGATACAGTCGTAGAGCTTGATGGCTACAACGGCGATATGTGCTACACCTTTCCTGTAGGGGAAATATCGGAGGAAGCCCGCCGGCTTCTCGTTACCACAAAAGAGTCGCTCTATGTAGGTATCGAAGCCTGTCAGGAAGGTCGTCGTATAGGTGATATCGCCAATGCCATTCAGACCTTCTGCGAAAAGCGCGGCTACAGTGTGGTGAGAGAGATGTGTGGCCATGGTATCGGACGCAAGATGCATGAAGACCCCGAGGTGCCCAACTTCGGACGTCGAGGCACAGGCCCCATAATCAAAAACGGCATGTGTATATGTATCGAGCCGATGATCAACCAGGGCAGTAAGAACATAGTGATAGAGCGTGACGGATGGACCTGTCGCACGCGTGACAGAAAACTCAGCGCACACTACGAACATACTCTCGCTATTGTAGACGGCAAGACCGAGATACTCACCACCTTTGACTATGTCAAGGAAGTGATGGGCGACAGATACATCTGATACTCGGATGCCCCCAGATCCCCAATATTCTCGGAACTAGCATCGGTAATAAGTGTAGTTAAATAGTCAAGATTCTTCAGAATTTCCAAGATCAGCTAAAAGAAGTACTCGTATGGCAAAACAATCAGCAATCGAACAGGACGGCGTAATCGTCGAAGCTCTCAGCAACGCAATGTTTCGCGTAGAGCTTGAGAACGGACACGAAATCACCGCTCACATCTCCGGAAAGATGCGTATGCACTACATAAAGATTCTTCCCGGTGACAAGGTGAGAGTGGAGATGTCGCCTTACGACTTGTCAAAGGGTCGTATTTCCTTTAGATATAAATGATAATACTTTCTATTGTCTAAGAAAGTAAGATCCTACCCTCTTTCCCCTTAGATTGTAACTACAAACCCGAAAACATCATATAGAGATGAAAGTAAGAGCATCAGTCAAGAAGCGTACTCCCGACAGCAAAATTGTGCGTCGTAAGGGTCGCCTGTATGTAATTAATAAGAAAAATCCTAAGTACAAACAGCGTCAAGGATAATTTTTTATTATTTTTGCACGACAAAATCCCAACAGCTAAGTTTATATGGCAGTTAGAATCGTGGGAGTTGACCTCCCCCAGAACAAAAGAGGTGAAATAGCCTTGACCTACATCTACGGCATCGGCCGCAGCGCCGCCAAAAACATCCTTGACAAGGCCGGCATAGATGTAAATGTAAAAGTACAGGACTGGACCGACGCCCAAGCAGCCAAGGTGCGTGAGGTCATTGGTGCCGAATACAAAGTTGAAGGTGATCTCCGCAGTGAGATTCAGCTCAACATCAAGCGCCTTATGGACATAGGTTGCTACCGTGGCATCCGTCACCGTATCGGCCTGCCCGTTCGTGGCCAGAGCACCAAGAATAACGCCCGCACACGTAAGGGTCGTAAGAAAACAGTCGCTAACAAGAAGAAAGCTACAAAATAATAAGGTAATATGGCAAAAAAGACAGTCGCCGCTAAAAAGAGAAACGTCAAGGTTGATGCTGCCGGTCAGCTTCATGTGCACTCCTCTTTTAACAATATCATCGTGTGTCTTGCCAACAGCGAAGGTCAGGTTATCTCCTGGTCAAGTGCAGGCAAGATGGGCTTCCGTGGCTCAAAGAAGAACACCCCCTATGCAGCTCAGATGGCTGCCCAGGATTGCGCAAAGGTGGCCTACGATCTTGGCCTGCGCAAGGTGAAGGCTTATGTTAAGGGTCCCGGCAATGGCCGTGAATCAGCCATTCGCACCGTACACGGTGCTGGCATCGAAGTAACCGAAATCATCGACGTTACTCCGCTGCCCCACAATGGTTGCCGTCCTCCCAAGCGTCGTCGCGTATAATTTATATTACGCGTCACGTCTTGTAGACAGCAACTCTCTTATCGGGTAAATAATCAGCCGAGTCGGATGAAGCTAATTGACGCTTTTTCATCCGGCATAAGGCACTAAAATGCCTCTCATCCTCAAAACTGACTTTTACTTTATTTTTTCCGAAGCCTCACCCGGGGCCGACAGATCAGAGTGATTGGGTTACATTAATCACCTCTCTGTAACCGCGGCTGCACTCCCTGTCGCACAGGTGAAATACTTCGAAAGCTTACAAACGAAACTAAAATGGCTAGATATACCGGTCCTAAGACCAGAATCGCCCGCAAGTTTGGCGAACCCATCTTTGGTGAAGACAAAGTACTTGCCAAGAGAAATTTCCCGCCGGGTCAGCACGGTGCCAACAAGCGCCGTAAGACCTCTGAGTATGGCGTTCAGCTCCGTGAGAAGCAGAAGGCCAAATACACCTACGGTGTGCTCGAAAAGCAGTTCCACAACCTCTTCAACAAGGCCGCCCGCAGCAAGGGTATCACCGGTGAGATTCTTCTTCAGCTTCTTGAAGGCCGTCTCGACAACGTAGTATACCGTCTTGGTATCGCTCCCACCCGTGCCGCAGCCCGTCAGCTCGTTCTGCACCGTCACATCACCGTTAACGGCGAAGTGGTAAATATCGCTTCTTACGCTGTACAGCCCGGTGACGTAGTAGGAGTACGTGAAAAATCCAAGTCACTCGAAGTTATTGCTGACGCTCTTGCCGGCTTTAACCACAGCAAGTATCCCTGGATTGAATGGGACGAAAGCCTCAAGGCCGGTAAGTTCCTTCATGTTCCCGCCCGCGAGGACATCCCCGAAAACATCAAAGAGCAGCTTATAGTCGAGCTCTATTCTAAATAATCATAAATAAAGATCCATATGGCTATATTAGCATTTCAAAAGCCCGAGAAGGTACTGATGTTGGAAGCCGACAACTTCTTCGGCAAGTTTGAGTTCAAGCCATTGGAGCCCGGCTATGGCATCACTATAGGCAATGCCCTTCGTCGTATACTTCTGTCATCGCTCGAAGGCTTTGCCATAGCTACCATCCGTATCGATGGTGTGAGACATGAGTTTGATACCATTCCGGGTGTCAAGGAGGATGTTACCAACATAATCCTGAATCTTAAGAAGGTCGATCTTAAGCAGATCGTAGAAGACACTGAAAGCGAAAAAGCTCTCATTACCGTATCAGGTAAAGAGGTGTTCACTGCCGGTGATATAAGCAAGGGTCTTTCCGGGTTTGAGGTTCTCAACCCTGACCTCGTTATCTGTCATCTTGACCCCGAGGCAAGCTTCTCTATAGAGCTTACCATCAACAAGGGTCGTGGTTGGGTGCCTGCGGAAGAAAACCGCAACCCCAATGATGACATCAACGTGTTGGCCATTGACTCTATCTACACTCCCATCAAGAATGTGATGTACAAGGTAGAGAATTATCGCGTGGATCAGAAGACCGACTACGATAAGCTGACCCTCGAGATCACTACCAATGGTTCAATCCTTCCTAAGGACGCCCTCAAGGAAGCTGCAAAGATTCTGATATACCACTTCATGCTCTTCTCAGATGAGAAGATCACCCTCGAAACTCCCGAAAGCGAAGAGAACGAGGAATTCGATGAAGAGGTGCTTCACATGCGTCAGCTTCTCAAGTCGAAGCTCGTGGATCTGGATCTGTCAGTACGTGCTCTCAACTGTCTCAAGAGTGCTGAAGTGGAGACACTCGGTGAACTTGTACAGTTTAATAAGACTGACCTCCTTAAGTTCCGCAATTTCGGTAAGAAGTCACTTACCGAACTTGATGAACTCCTTGCCAACCTCAACCTGTCGTTCGGCATGGATATTTCAAAGTATAAATTAGATAAAGAGTAATAAACGATGAGACACAATAAATCATTCAACCATCTCAGTCGTAAAAAGGCTCACCGCGATGCTCTTCTTGCAAACATGACCATCGCCCTGATCATGCGCAAGCGCATTTTCACCACTCTTGCCAAGGCCAAGGCCCTGAGAATGTATGCTGAGCCCCTGATCAACCGTGCCAAGGACGACACTATGTCCAACCGCCGCCTGGTGTTCAGCTATCTCCAGAACAAAGAAGCTGTCACTGAGCTTTTCCGCGAAGTCGCTCAGAAGATAGCAGAGCGTAACGGTGGTTATACCCGCATCCTCAAGACCGGCAACCGTCTTGGTGACAACGCTAAGATGTGCTTCATTGAGCTCGTTGACTACAACGAAAACATGCTCAAGGAGAAGGGTGCTAAGAAGGAAGGTCGCACACGTCGCAGCCGTCGTAAGTCAGCTCCCGCTGCAGAGGCTACCGTAGCTGAGACCCCTGCAACTGAAGCTGCTTCAGCTGAATAATTACCACGCCTGTTATTCTCTTCCACGACACAAGCTGTTAGTGTAGAGAAGGTAACATAGCATTTTGTCTGACCATATTCCTGTAATATTATAGGGGTATGGTCAGACTTTTTTGTATAGAAAAGTTGTTAAGTTTCGCTGATAGTTAAACTGTGTTAATAGAGTAATGGAAATCATGTATTCCCTTGCAAGATATTGGATGAATATATAACTTTGCATCAGTTTTTCATGGTATTAGATTTAAGGTAAGAAGATTATTCGTCGTGATGACGAGTAATTTTTTTTTGTACCAATCTGAATGTCGTTCGGCCTATGAATTTTTTGAACGTGGATATTGTGTTTTATTTGATACGATAATCCGAAATTAAAGGTGTGATAACAGTTGTTTAGCTCTATATCAGATGAAGAATCACTTATAATGTAATCTGCTTATGGAGTATGTGATTGAAAATAGATTTCTGTTAAGTGAGTGTGGTTGGCATAAAATCATGCCCTGAGGAGTTGGTCTTGATTTATTCTGGTATCATTTGCTTATTTGTTACCGACAAGTGTCGGTAGGGGTGGAGTGACAATATCCCGGTGTGAGCGTTATTCAATACTTTCTCTCTGGATGACATAATCCGGTGACATAATCTTTGTGAGTATGACAGGCATACTCTTAGTTCGGCCTATGAGTGTAGCAGCGGGTTGTTAAGGGTCGTTGCCAGCGATTTAAGTGGCGATTTTTCAGAAAAATGTGGTAACTTTGTCGGTCTATGAAGATGGTTGAAAAATTCATTCGATATATATTGGTGTCATTTGCGCTCACTTTGGCTATGACTCCTCTCTGGGCAAAGAAGCCGGTCATTGCTCCGTCATACGCCTGGACTATGCTTCCTCCTCTCGGACTTCATCAGGAGGCAACGATTGATACTACCCTGTATAATTACTTCCAAAACTTCATACCCTCCGAACGCTCTTTAGCCTGGGCATGCACCGGCAACTACGGTGCCGAGGGTATCAATATGATATACTTCGACCGTCAGCCTCAGAGCTCATTCTTCTTCCGTGACGCCATCTCTACATGGCTTCCTCCATTGGGTAATCATAAGTTTTACAACACGCGAATACCCATGACACTTCTGAGCTATAATACCGGAGGTGGGAGTACGGATGGTCAGGACCGCCTCAATGCCATTTTTTCGGGAAATACCAACGCCAAGTTTCAGGTTGGAGCGATGCTTGACTATATATACTCCAAGGGATCGTATGACAATCAGGCAGCAAAGAATCTTGAGTGGGGACTCAGCTCCTCATATATGGGCGATCGTTATGAGATGCAGGCTTTTTTTAATCATTTCAACAGCCTCAACAAAGAGAACGGAGGTATCACCGATGATCTCTATATAACCAATCCGGCCTTACTTCAGGGTGGTACTCCGACCATTAGCCCCAAGAATATTCCTACCAGACTCAGCGCAGCGCACTCCAGGGTTAGAGGTACGGAGTTTTTTGTCAACAATCGCTACAAAGTGGGCTACTGGCATTCGGAATACCCTACAGACTCTGCCAAAGCAGCCGGAGATACACTCGTAAGGCGCACGTATATTCCCGTAAGCAGTTTTATATGGACACTCAACTATGTCAAGGGTGTACATAAATTTCACAACACCGATGCCTCCGAGGCCGAAGATTTCTGGTCGGACTTCTACTTGAGCCGCACTGCCACTCATGACCAGACTTCCTACTGGTCATTGCGCAATACCTTCGGCGTGTCGCTTCTCGAGGGCTTTAACAAATATGCCAAATTCGGCCTTGCAGCGTATCTCATTCATGAAGTGCGCCGATACAATCAGACGACCGACTCAGTCCCTTTGGGCGAAGGGCGTCCGGCGCTCCTGACTCCTTATCCCTTCTCATCCAAGATTGACCCTCATGCCACCCAGAATCTGCTATGGGTAGGTGGACAGCTTACCAAGCAGACAGGTAGCATATTGCGTTATGAGGCTACGGCACGCTTCGGCCTAATAGGTGCAGCCGCAGGAGACATTCACGCTCAGGGCACGGTATCGACCCGTTTCCCGCTATGGGGCGACTCTCTCATAGTGAGGGGCAATGCCTTGCTTGCCAATGAGATGCCGCCTTATCTGATGAATAACTACGTGTCAAACCATTTTATATGGCACAACGACTTCGGCAAAACCAGACGTCTTCGTCTCGGAGGCGACCTGAAAGTAGGACGTTTCGGAACCATACTGTCTGCAGGAGTTGAAAATGTGCAGAATCTCATATATTTTGGTGAAAATTGTTTGCCTACCCAGGCCTCGGGAAGCGTACAGGTGCTCAATGTGGCTCTTCAGCAGGATTTCCGACTGGGCATCCTCAACTGGCGCAATAAGATCAATTATCAGACCTCCAGCAACGAGAGCGTACTGTCGCTGCCGAAACTCTCGCTCTATTCAAATCTCTACATCCTCTTCAGGGTGGCCCGCGTGCTTCATGTACAACTCGGAGTTGACTGTGACTACTACACCCGCTACTATGCACCCGGCTATCAACCTGCTACCATGAGTTTCTACAATCAGCGCTCCATAATGTTAGGCAACTATCCATTCATGAACGCCTACATCAATATGAAGCTCTCCAAGGCGCGTTTCTATGTGATGATGACCCACGTCAATCAGGGACTTTTCGGAGATAACTACTTCTCGTTGCCTCATTATCCGCTAAACCCACGCAGATTTCAACTCGGAGTGTCTGTAGACTTCGCCAATTGATATTGAAGTCCGTTATCCGCTCATGAAAATGCTTCATAAATGCCTCATAAAACCGCTCCGGTAAGACCTTATGAAAACACAGTTTACCCGTAAGTCAGCGCGTCAGGCCGGAATGCTCTGCATGCTGCTTGCCTGCGTAGTGGGGCTTATGGCGCTACTTAAAGTCTGCTCCTCTCCCCATCCATTCTCCTCAGTAGCGTTAGGTCATTCGGGAGGTGACACCCTTGACGTGGCTATACAATATTCGCCACTGATGCTCTACAATTATGACGATACGCTTGGCGGATTTTCCTACGATGTCATGCGTGCCATGGGGCAATCCGAGGATATAAAAGTGAAGTTCCATCCTATCGTCTCCCTGCCCGAAGCTTTGGAGCGTCTACACAGCGGAGTTTACGACATCGTAATAGCCGATTTGCCCCGTACCGACGGATACCGCAGTGAAGTGTCTTTTACAGTACCGCTTTATCTTGACCGTATGGTGCTCGTGCAGCAACATACCGACTCACTCACCATCACCTCTCAGCTCAATTTGGCCGGACGCGAGGTGTGGGTTCCCGTCAACTCTCCTGCCATGACCAGACTGCAAAACCTCTCAGGCGAAATTGGCGACACCATTTATGTGCGCTGCGATGAGCAATACGGCCCCGAGCAACTGTTTATTCAGGTAGCCACAGGCGAGATAGGGCTCGCCGTCATCAACCGTTCGACGGCAGAGGTACTTGCGAGAGAATACACCGAGGTGGATATCAATACGTCCGTATCCTTCACTCAGTTTCAGTCATGGCTCGTCAGCTCCTCTGACACGGCTCTTTGTCAGAGAATTGATAGTGCCATCGTGCGGTTCCGTACCACTCCGGCCTACGATGCCTTGGTGGCCCGCTACGGACTCACGGCCACAGACCACCGTTAACGTCACCTATCTCTGCGCACATTGATATAAAACCGGGCTTTCTCGATGGCATTTTTGAGATGAGCGTTGCAAGATTGTGCTCCCCATCCGAACAATTTTCACTATCTTTGTGAGCACAATTTACAGCATCACTTTATGTTCAAGAAACTTAGTTCCTTAGTATTAGTCATGTTCTTCGGCTGCCTTGCAGCTTTGGGACAGATCATTACACCCCTCACATGGAAGTCTACCCTTACCATGCAGAACGAAACTGAGGGAGTCATCAAGTTAAAGGCTCATGTAGAGGACGGCTGGCACTTCTATGCCCTTCAGATGCCTGATGATGGTCCTATGGCCACACAATTTGGTTTTGATAAGCTCGAGGGTGTGGAACTCGTTGGAGATATCACCCCTTCGCAGGCTCCCAAAGAAGAGTTTGACAATGTGTTCAATCTCAATCTCGGATGGTGGGGCAGTGATGTTACTTTCTCACAGAAATTCAAGATAACGTCCTCCAGCGGCCGTTATGCCATAGAGGCATACGTATATTATCAGGCTTGTAATGAAGAGACCTGTGTGATGCCTACCAAGGAAACATTCGAGTTTCATTCGGCAGGATTTACTCCCAAGGAGGAAGAGGCTGTTGTCGATACTGTCATGGCCGAAACTGCTACTGAAGCTCCCGTAGCTGCTGCAATACCCGACGAATCAGGTTGGTGGGAGTCTGTGACATTTCCTGAGACGGGCGAACTCCGCGAGGATAATATAGCCGACTCATCATGGTGGTACATCTTCCTGTGGGGTTTCGTAGGCGGCCTTATAGCGTTGCTTACTCCTTGTGTGTGGCCCATGATACCCCTTACCGTAAGTTTCTTCCTGAAGAAAAACGGTTCGAAGGCACAATCCGTGCGTGATGCCGTCATCTATGGCGCAAGTATCATCGTGATATATCTCGTGCTCGGTCTGGCTATCACCGTTCTCTTCGGCGCATCCAAACTCAATGACCTGGCCACCAACGCTGTATTCAATCTTCTATTCTTCCTGCTGCTCGTAGTGTTCGCCATATCATTCTTCGGCGGATTTGATATCAAGCTTCCGTCACGTTGGAGTAACAGTATGGACTCTAAAGCCGAGCGTACTACAGGGCTACTCAGTATTTTCTTCATGGCTTTCACCCTCGTACTGGTGTCGTTCAGTTGCACCGGTCCCATCATCGGCACACTCCTTGTAGAGGCTGCCTCGATGGGCGACTATGCAGGTCCGGCAGTAGGTATGGGCGCGTTCGCTCTGGCCTTGGCTATCCCCTTCGCTCTGTTTGCCATGTTCCCCTCGATGCTCAAAGAGATGCCCCGTTCAGGCGGTTGGCTTAATTCCGTAAAGGTGGTGCTCGGTTTCCTCGAACTTGCCCTCTCGCTTAAGTTCCTCTCTGTGGCCGACCTCGCTTACGGCTGGCGCATACTTGACCGTGAAGTATTTATCGCCCTGTGGGTTATCATCTTTATCCTCCTCGGATGCTACCTTCTCGGCAAGATACGTTTCAGTCATGATACTCCCTCAGAGCATGTAGGTATTACACGCTTCTTCCTCTCCATGATATCACTCAGCTTCGCCGTATATCTTCTTCCCGGCCTCTGGGGTGCACCTCTCAAGAGTGTCAGTGCGTTTGTTCCGCCGCTGTTTACTCAGGATTTCAATCTCTATGGTTCGGGCAACTTCCGTCAGTTTGATGACTATGACGAAGGTATGAAGTATGCTGCAGAGACAGGCCGCCCCGTGCTCATGGACTTCTCAGGCTACGGATGTGTCAACTGCCGCAAGATGGAGGGCGCCGTATTTGACGCTCAGGAAATCAAGGAGATGATTCGCGACAACTTCGTGCTTATCGAGCTGATGGTTGATGACAAGAAGCCCCTGCCCAAGGAAGAAGTAGTGACCGAAAACGGTAAGAAACTGCGTCTCACCACTTACGGTGAGAAGTGGAGCTATCTGCAGCGCAATAAGTTTGCAGCCAACAGCCAGCCCTACTACGTCATTCTTGACAATTCGGGCAATGCCATCTCCACTCCCTACTATTATGACGAAAGTATTCCCAAGTTTGCCAAATGGCTTAGCGGCGGAATCGACAAGTATAATGAATGAATGTCTATGGCTCACTCACGACAGGAAAAACTCGAGGCTCTCGGCCGCATTATCGATACACTTGACATCCTGAGGGTAAAATGTCCTTGGGATGCCAAGCAAACGAATGAAAGCCTTCGCCCCAATACTATAGAAGAGGTTTACGAACTTTGCGAAGCCCTCATCAATGAAGATAACCCCAATATCTGCAAGGAGCTGGGTGATGTTCTTCTTCATGTGCTGTTCTACTCCAAGATAGGTGAGGAGAAGGGTGAATTTGACATAGCCGATGTGGCCGACAAGCTCAACTCCAAACTCATCTTCCGTCATCCCCACGTGTTCGGCGATACGCATGTCGACTCTACTGAGGAGGTGCTTCAGAACTGGGAGGAGATAAAGCTCAAGGAAAAAGGGGGCAACAAGACCGTGCTTGGCGGAGTTCCTTCGGCACTTCCGGCGCTTATCAAGGCCTTCAGAATTCAAGAGAAAGCTGCCAATGTAGGGTTTGACTGGGATAAGCCTCAGGACGCATGGGACAAGGTGTCAGAGGAAATGGCGGAAGTCAGAAGCGAAATTGACTCCAAGAATCCTCAGGGTATTGAAGAGGAGATGGGCGACCTGCTGTTCAGCGTGGTTAATATGGCACGTCTCTACGGCGTAAATCCTGAAAATGCTCTCGAGCGCACGAACAAGAAGTTTATACAACGCTTCAATCATATCGAACAGCGTAGTCATGAGATGGGTCGTGAACTTAAATCCATGACTTTGGCCGAAATGGACGAACTTTGGAACGAGGCCAAACGTATTAATAAGTGAGAGATAAGTAAGTCATCGAGATAAGATCATTTCTTACGGCTTACTTATTAAGGATTTACTATTCATCACTTATGATTGACGTTATGAAAAAAATATTTTCCAAGGCATCGCTCCTCGTGTTCATGACCGGTATGGCAATGTCGGCTTCCGTGGCTTCGGCAAAGACATATCGTAGCTTTGATACAGACTGTAAGGGGCTTAAGATAGTGACCGACAGCGTTGACTATCGCAGCGACCTTACTCGCTATTACGTCCGTCTGATAGGCGAGCCCCACACATCGCAGCGTATTGACCGCATAACCCTCGAATCAGCCGGTGTACCATTTGCCTCTACTGATATAGAGGGGGTCGACATGGAGCGATGGTTTCAGTGGGAGGAAGACGGGTCGATACCCGTAGAAATAGACTTCCCTGCTATGAAGGCCGCCAAGACCGTAACTATCAAGGTCGAGGGACCGCGCGGTGTCAGCCTGTGGACCGTCACACGTCAGTAGTGTGAATTTGAATCAAACCAATCGTCTTTTCACCCATATTCTATAAATGAAGGTCTGCATCACTGAGAAACCCAGTGTCGCACGTGATATTGCGGCCATACTTGGCGCATCTGACCGTCGCGACGGTTATTATGAAGGTAACGGCTATCGTGTGACATGGACGTATGGCCATCTGTGTACGCTCAAAGAGCCGGCAGACTATACCGACTTGTGGAAACGTTGGTCGCTCGGGTCACTTCCCATGCTTCCCGACAGGTTCGGCATAAAGCTGATAGATCAGGAAAGCATCAGACGACAGTTTCATGTCATAGAGTCACTCACCTCCGAGGCCGACGAAGTGATAAACTGCGGTGATGCCGGGCAGGAGGGTGAACTCATTCAGCGCTGGGTCATGCAGAAGGCCGGTGTGAAATGTCCGGTTTTGCGACTCTGGATTTCTTCGCTGACAGATGACGCCATACGTGAAGGATTCGCACATCTGCGTCCCGAAAGTGACTTCAATAATCTTTATTACGCCGGATTGTCGCGAGCCGTGGGCGATTGGATTCTCGGACTCAACGCCACGCGTCTCTACACCCTTAAATACTCCCGTCCGGGCAATGTGTTGAGTATCGGTCGTGTGCAGACTCCTACCCTGGCTCTAATAGTCACTCGCCATCATGAGATAGCCGACTTTGTACCTCAGGACTATTGGGAGATAAAGACCACATATCGCGAGGCAGTATTTAATGCCACGGCCGGAAAGTATAAGTCAGAGCAAGAAGCCCTCGAGGCTATGCGTATTATCGAGGGGCACGACCTCGTCATAAAGGATGTGCAGGAGAAGAAAGGGCGTGAAGCTCCTCCGCGTCTGTTTGACCTTACCTCGCTGCAGGTTGAGACCAATAAGCGCTGGGGATGGACGGCTGACACTACATTGGCCCTCATTCAGACCCTGTATGAGAAGAAGGTGACTACCTATCCGCGTGTCGACACGACTTACCTCTCCGAGGATATATACCCAAAGATACCTGACATACTGCGCCGCATGACTCCTTATGCACCGCAGACAGCTCCGGTGCTTAGCGGTAAGATACCCAAGAGCAAAAAGGTGTTTGACAACAGCAAGGTGACTGACCACCATGCCATAATACCTACCGGACAGGCTCCCAACCTTCTGCAGGGCGATGAGAAAAAGCTATATCACCTCATTGCCATGCGGTTTATCGCAGCATTTTATCCCGACTGTACATTTGCCACCACCACTGTGATGGCCGAAGTGGAGAAGGTCGGCTTTAAGGCTACCGGTAAGGTGATACTTGAGCCCGGATGGCGTGCACTTTACGCTACTTCCGACTCTCAGCAGGATTCGTCAGACGATAACCGCATACTCCCTCACTTCGATGCAGGTGAACACGGACCCCATACACCCTCATTGCTGAAAAAACAGACTCAGCCCCCTAAGCCATATACTGAGGGTACTCTTCTGAGAGCAATGGAGAGTGCCGGTAAGACGGTTGATGACGAAGAGTTGCGCGAGGCTATGAAGGAAAATGGCATAGGGCGTCCGTCGACCCGCGCTGCCATTATCGAGACTCTCTTCAAGCGAGGCTACATACGTCGTGAGAAAAAGAATATAGCTGCCACTCAGGCCGGAATAGAATTGATTAATTCCATCAACGAGGAGTTGCTGAAGAGTGCCAAGCTCACCGGTCTGTGGGAGAATAAACTGCGCCGTATAGAGCGTGGCGACTATTCGGCTCAGGAGTTTATCAATGAGCTTAAGAGCCTGATTTCTGAGATTGTCATAAACGTGTTGAGCGATAATTCTTTCCGGAAGATCGAGGTGGAGGCCTCCGGATCATCCTCTAAGGTGTCTCGCAAAGGTGATGCAGAGTCAGGCGATAGTGCGAATTCCAAGACTAAGTCTACTAAGCCCCGTGCACCGCGTGTGAAGTCCATGGCCGACATCCTTTGTCCGGAGTGTGGACAGGGCCATATCGTAAAGGGTCGGACCGCATACGGATGCAGCCGATTCAGAGAGGGGTGCGGCTTCCGCATCGGGTTTGATGAAGCTGCAGAGGATCTGACGCTGGGCAAACTCAATGCCAAGATTAAGTCACTGGCCAAGAAGAAGGCCTGATCTCATATTAATAACGATATGGTAAAGAGAGTGTGTGTTGGATTTATTACCAATACATAAGTAAGACATATAATTTATAGGGTCAAATATGACATTGAATCCATTTTCAGCTCTTATACTGATTGAAACGCCGGTAGATACTCCGGCTGCTTCTGTTGCAGCCGGTGCGAATGAAACAGTACAATGGATATGTGTCCTTACGGTACTTCTCATGGTAGTGAGATGGTTGTGGCGCAGATATCACCGCCGTTCACAATGTTCATCATGTTGCAGCACAGACAACAAAAATACAAAGGAAGGCAGTAAATCGAATTGTCGTGAAACGGTAGGGGAGTGCGCTGACTGCCCCTTAAAAAACAACTGCCGCCATTAATATGGCAGCAGTTGTAGTGGATCTATTATTGATTACTTTAACTTACTCGTATCAACGGCCCGCATCTTCCACTTTGCGGCGTAAATTAGCGGTGAAAGCTTTGTCTGCGGCAAGCTGCTCAATGGTCAGATGCATACGATAGCACCAATAGTGACGCGGGTTAGCAGGTTCATTGATCTGCTCCTCACGGGGATTGTCGTGACGCAATATGCCGTCGATTGACAGCCAGTCCTGCAAGGGGAGAATGCAGAGCATCGAGGGTGAAGCGAGATGATGGGCAATGATGCGGTCACATATCCACGGTTCGGCATGCTTAGGAGCCTCGCCGCGCTCATTAAGCACCTCGTTGTAGTACTTCTGCGTAGTCTTGGGGTCTTCTTCCCACCATTTGCGTATGCCGCCCATGTCGTGTGTTGAAGTAGTGCACACCGAGAAGTAAGGATAGCGTTGCGTATCGCCGAATGCGAAGCCGTATTCCTTTGGCATACGCTCAATCTCCAACGACAGTATCTTGAGACGATCCATGACTGCGGGCACACATGCAGGAATCATACCGAGATCTTCAGCGCATACAAGCATATCTGTAGCGTCAATCAGCGGGGGCAGCTTCCAGAGGGCTTTTTCATACCAGAAGTCGTTATGGCGATAGTAGAAGAAGTCATTGTAGAGCGTATTGAAGCACCCCTTCTCATAATCGGTCAGAGAACGGTAGACATGCGTAGACTGTGCGGAAATGCGCGGATGATATTTCCCCTTCTCATACGGGTCTTCAATGAATAGCACATCGTCGATGAGGGTCATCAGCGCGTTGCACATCTGCTCGTTGGCCTCGCTCTTTTCCTGTTCAGCAAAGTAGTCAGCCACCTTGCGCTGCGTATCATACTCCTCTTTGAGTCGGTAGCGTCCGTCGCCTTCTGCTACCAGGAATCGCTCTTTAGCCTCCTTCGCGTTTTCTCCTAAGATTTCATGGAGAAAATCGTCCATGATATAGGGGCGTGTATGACGGTCTGTATTTATCCAGAAATTATATTTTTCCCGCAGTTCCTCAGGTGAGAAGGGGAGTGCTGCGTTAAACACTCCGAGAAGTCCGTGAATCGCATCCTCAGGTATCTGCCATATACGGAAGAATCCGAGCACATGGTCTATACGGTAGGCATCGAAATACTCCGCCATCTTGCGGAACCTGTCTTTCCACCAGGCGAATCCGTCGCGGCTCATCTCCTGCCAGTTGTAAGTGGGAAATCCCCAGTTCTGCCCCATTACCGAGAAGTCATCAGGCGGAGCACCGGCCTGACAGTCGAGATTGAACAGGCGGGGATTGACCCACGCATCAACGCTCGTGCGCGATATACCTATGGGCACATCGCCTTTGAGGGCAACGCCTATACTGTGGGCATAGTTTGCCACATGACGCATCTGACGGTCGAGATGATACTGTATGAAGCACCAATAGTTGATATTATTCCCCCACTGTCTCACTATCCTGTCAAGTACATCTGGAGAGTAGGTGGAATACTCTCCCCAGCGACGCATATCAGGTGTGCCGAACTTGTCGCGTACCACACAGAAAGCCGCATACGGCAAAAGCCAGTGGCGGTTTTTCTCCATAAATCGGCGGTAGTCGTCACTCTCAAGTGTATCCTTTCCTTGTTCGAGGAAGAATTCGCGGGTCCATGCCGTCTTCAGGTTGTTGGCTTTTTCGTAGTCTAAGGCTTTGAGTTTGTTAAGCTCACGCCCCATATTCTCGTAATATTCCTGCCGGCCGGCATCGCGCAGACGACCGATTGCCGACAGGCGCAGATACATGGGATGGAGTGCAAAGGTAGAATTGGCATTATAGGGATATGAGTCGCCACGCGTATGGGTCATGGTAGTGTCATTGATGGGAAGAATCTGTATGAACTTCTGTCCCGTCTCTGCAGCCCAGTCAGCCATCTTCTTAAGATCATAGAAGTCACCCACACCCATATCCTCTTCGCTACGAAGGGAAAAGACAGGGATAGCCACTCCCGCACCTCTCCACCGTGCTTTGGGATCGGCGAGGCGTGTGCCCGCAACCATAACCGAAGCTGTGCGGATGTTCTCCGGGAGGGGTATATTGATGTGTCGGTTGTCGTGGAGTTCCCATGCCACTATCTCGCGTGTATCGCGCTTGACTATAATGAACTTGAATTCCAGCGGTATCCTTACCTCTTCAAGTGGCAACTCTACTCTCCACCGGGGGTAAAGGGCATCACTCATCACCGGTGCCTTTGCCGGATCCCAGCTGCCGAGAGCGGGGATATTACCGCAGATAGCTACCGTCTCATCAGGAGCTACCATAGGAGCCGACGTTTCTATTATGAGATTTCCGGCTGTCAGGGCTGAGGGCTTCATGGCATCTTTGCGCTCCATGATACACTGCGTGAAGGCCGAAGAATAATAGGGCTTGTCAGCCGGCTGATCCTGCCATTGGTCATATATATATAGGTCGCGCAGGCTGTCAGTGAGCGCCATGTGTCGGGGTTTGCCCCATTCGTAACGCACTGAGCCGTCGCCACGTCTTACGATATAGGTGTAGTCAAACTCTACCGCTACGTCATAAAGGTCGATAGCAATATACCAATGGCTTGCCCCTTCGATTGTCATAGGCACGGCCTTGGCCGGATCACCGCCACCAAGCTGAGGAATAGAGCCGCATATATAGAGCGACTCCCCCCAGTTGGTGTGATAATCGATATTAAAGATGAGTTTCATGTATATTATGAAATCCGGTGAAAATCCGGCAGAAAGAAACTACCGGAGGAGTATATATCAATAGTGGGTAAATCCCTGTGCTTTGAGAGTCATTTCAGTGCCGTCGCGAGTCACAAGAGCGCAGCCCATATCCTCTTTGGTTATATGGCCTATGATTTTTATGCCTTTGAGTTTCTCTACACGGTCGTGGTCGGTCAGTGGCACAGTGAAGAGCAGTTCATAATCCTCACCTCCGTTGAGAGCGGCGGTGACGAGGTTCATCCCCAGCTCCTCAGCCATTACGGCTGTCTGATAGTCGATGGGTATACGGTCTTCATACACGCGGCAACCAGTATGGCTGTCGTGGCATATATGCAGCAGTTCCGATGACAGGCCGTCGCTGACATCCATCATTGACGTAGGGTGTATGCCGGCTTCCTCGAGCATGGCCACCACGTCACGTCGGGCTTCTGGTTTGAGCTGGCGCTCCACGATATACTCTTTGCCTCCGAACTGTGGCACGAAATCCTTTCGTCCGGCCGAGGCTGCTTTCTCGCGTTCGAGAAGCTGAAGCCCCATATAGGCCGCTCCGAGGTCGCCCGACACGCATATCAGGTCCGTATCCTTGGCTCCGTCGCGGTATATCGCTTTACCTTTCTTGACCGCTCCTATGCAGGTCACGGATATCACCAGGCCCGAGCGCGAAGCCGTCGTATCACCCCCGACGAGGTCAACCCCGTAGATGTCGCAGGCGGTCTTGATCCCCTGATATAGCTGTTCGATATGCTCTACGGCAAATCGGCTCGATATGGCCAGCGACACCGTTATCTGGCGGGGCTGGCCTCCCATGGCATATATGTCAGAGAAGTTGACGATGGCCGACTTATATCCGAGATGCTTGAGGGGCACGTATGTGAGGTCGAAGTGCACACCCTCCACGAGCATATCGGTGGTCACCACTATCTCCTCATCCTCCGGACAGGCTATCACGGCGGCATCGTCACCCACAGACTTCAATGTAGTGACATTGCGGTTGGTGAATTCCTTGGTGATGCGGTCAATCAGACCAAACTCTCCCAGCGAGGATATTTCAGTAAGCTTTTCGTCCATAATTAGTGATTAGAACGTGTAGATATCTGACGGATAGATTAATGTGCTGAGCGTACTACCATCTCACGCATGATTTCCAGACATTTGGGCTGGGCGAGCACGGCAGCCTGCTGCACCTCTTCGTGGGTAGGTACCTGAGTCACGTCCTTACCGCCGAGGTCGGTGATGACTGACAGACCGAACACTCTCATACCGGCATGATTGGCCACGATAACTTCGGGCACGGTAGACATGCCTACGCAGTCACCTCCTATGATACGGAAATACTCATATTCGGCCGGGGTCTCAAATGTGGGACCTGTAACGCCTACATATACTCCGTGCATAAGACGTATGTTCTTCTCGAAAGCGATTTTGTCAGCAAGGGCTATCAGCTCCTTTGAATAAGCTTCGGTCATTGCGGGGAAACGCGGGCCGAGTTCGTTGAAGTTCTTGCCACGAAGAGGATTTTCGGGGAAGAGATTGATATGGTCGGTGATAATCATTACATCGCCGACAACAAACTCCTTGTTCATACCGCCCGAAGCGTTTGACACAAAGAGAGTGTCTACACCGAGCGCACGGAACACACGCACGGGAAATGTCACCTGTTTCATGTCGTATCCCTCGTAGTAGTGGAAACGGCCCTGCATGGCTATCACTTTCACACCTCCGAGAGTACCGAAAATCAGATTGCCTGAATGGCCCTCTACTGTTGACACGGGGAAGTTGGGTATTTCCTTGTAGGGTATGAAAAGCTTGTCATCCATATAGTCCACGAGCGAGCCGAGACCGGTGCCGAGGATAATAGCGGTGTTGGGGATATCTGTTACCTTGCTGCGTATATATTCGGCAGTCTGGTTTATCTGTTCTAACATATTCATATCAGTTGGGTGTTAATGTGGGGTTAACGTTTTCGGTTATGGGTTGGTTCGAGGTAAGCTTTCATTGCAGAGAGTAAGCACAAGCGTCCGCACAGGCGTTTACAAAAGTGCGGTTACACGAGCTGGGTCGTCTTCTCTTTAAGCTTTTTACGTACTACCTCTTCGAGATTTTCATCATTGCGCGACCCTATGCATTGCACCCGTATAGGCACATAGTATGTATAGGGGCGGAGGTTAATCGGGAAATAAGGATTTGATGCCAGTCTCACGGCATCCTTCTCGGTTGTTATTATATACTTGCGTCGTCCACCCATAGCATTGAACTTTGCCTCTATGGCTTCCATATCGGCGTGGGTAAACACATGGTGGTCTTCAAAACGCTTAAGTTTCACTTTTACTCCGAAGCTGCGGAGATAGCGCACAAAGGGTTTGGGATGCGCGATACCGCTTACCATGAGTACACAGTCCTGTGGCGTAAGTGATGACAGCGATGGTGCCGGAGTATTATTGTCGGGAAATACGGCCAATGGTTTGCCATACTCGTAGCGGGTAAAGAGGAGAGTCTGCCACGGCTGGAGATTGAGATGCATCTTTATAGTGCGGAAGTCAATCGGGGGCATATCATCAGGACACTTCGTCACCACCACGATATCGGCGCGCTGCAGGGCACTGATAGGCTCGCGCAGATGTCCCAGCGGCATAAGATGATCCTTGTAGGGGAGTCGGCTGGCTTCGGTGAGCACAACTGCGATGGTAGGCTTAACGTAGCGATGCTGAAACGCATCGTCAAGTATCATGAGGTTAAGCTCCGGATCCAGCGCGCGCATTTTTTCGATACCAGTCACGCGGCTTTCACATACGGCCACTTTGGCCCGTTTGCCATACTTGCGATATATCTGGAAGGGCTCGTCACCGATATCCTCGGGGGTCGACTGAGGTGTGGCGGGAATAAAGCCTTTGGTCTTGCGTCGGTAGCCGCGGCTTAGCACTCCTACGTGGTAGTCACGCGAGAGTGCATTGACAAGATACTCCGTGTGGGGAGTCTTACCCGTACCTCCTACGGCAAGGTTGCCTACCACCACCACGGGTATGTCAAACTCCCGCTCCTTAAGTATGCCTCCGAACATGGCATTGCGGATACTCACTCCCAGACCGAACAGTCGTGAGAGGGGGTATAACAACAGTGCCGTCAGTAATTTGTTGCGGGCCATAGATTTTAAAGCAGGAAGATAAGTGAGCGGGTGTTAATTGATACGGATGTTGACCATACGGGCCTGAACATTATCCCAGTTCTCAAACTCGCGCATGGCGTCGTAATATTCCTTGGCGTCGCCTAAGTGTGAGTCGATGATAGAGGCGCGTATGTTGCCCGACATCTTGTAGATTTCTTCCCACCATTCGAGCTTTACGTCGGGATAGGCGGTGGTATAATATTCACCCTTTGAGTAGCCGAGCTTGAGAGCCAGGGCGGCGACAGCTTCGTCAAGACCGCCAAGTTCGTCAACGAGACCTATCTTTTGAGCGGTCATGCCGTCCCAGACACGTCCTTCGGCGATAGCCTTTATGGAGTCTACGGTGGTATGGCGTCCTTCGGCACAGCGAGAGGTAAACAGTTCGTAACCTCGGTCGACACTGCTCTGCATGGCTGCGCGTTGCTGAGGAGTCATCGGGGCGAAAAGAGTGGGCAGGTCGCCTGAGTTGGTTGATACTGAAGCCATGTTAATGCCGATCTTGTCGGTGATTAGACCCTTCAGATTGGGTATGAGACCGAATATGCCTATTGAGCCGGTGAGTGTGACGGGCTCGGCATATATCTTCTCGGCGCCGCATGATATGTAGTAGCCGCCCGATGCCGCATAGTCACCCATTGACACATAGAAGGGTTTGCCGGTCGACTTGAAGTATTCGAGGGCTTCCCATATCTGTTCAGAAGCAAAGGCGCTGCCGCCGCCGGAGTTCACGCGGAGTACGAGGCCTTCAACATCGTCATCCTTTGCCAGCTTGATAATCTCGGGCACAAGGCGTTCTGAGGCGATACCGGTTTTGTCTGATTCGGTTATGTCGCCCAAAGCGTAAAGCACGGCTATTTCATGCTGATGTTTTTTCTGTTTCGCGGGGTTGGACTTGGCATAGTCGGTATAGCTTATCAGGCGGGGTTCGTCGTCGTGCGACAGTTTGGCAAGAATATCGTCAATCTCTCTGCGGTATACGAGGCGGTCAACCACCTTTTCCTCCACAAGTTTCTCGGCTGCGGCCGCAAAGAGTGAAGAGTTGGCCCAAGCGTTTACCTGCTCGACTGTAACAGAGCGGTTCTCGGCAATTTCATTGGCGAATCTACCCCATATCTGATTGAGGAACAGGCTTATCTGCTCGTGGTTTGCCTCACTCATGTGGTCAAGTATGAAAGGCTCCACGGCGCTCTTGTATGTGCCTACCTTTACCACCTGCATCTCTACTCCCAACTTGTCAAGCAGATTCTTGAAGAACAGAACCTGTGATTGCAGACCGTGTATATCCACCATGCCGACGGGGTTGAGGAATATAGTGTCGGACACCGATGCCAGTATGTAATCGCCCTGAGCATATCCGTCGCTATAGCTGTAAATCCATTTTCCACTCTCTTTAAACTCCTTGAGAACTTTAGATAGCGCTTCTATCTGAGCCATCCCGGCTTCAAGTCCTTTGCAATCGAGAAAAATACCTTCAATATTATCATCATTTGCAGCTTGGCGTATCACCCTCCCCAAAACTTCGAGTGACATGGGCTCGGTATATTCATCATTGAACATAGCCATTGAAAACTCACGGGGACTTTCGCGGTCTTCCATCATCCCCTCGAGGGTTAAGTGGAGTATCGAGTGTTTCTCAACTTTGGCAGGGGTGTCGCTGCTGAAACTTGATGCCACTATTCCGCCAACAATCATAGCGAAAATAAAAAATCCGATGAGGGCAGAGAGCCATATTGCAGCCAGTGCACCAAGAAGGCTGAGGAAGAAATTTTTCATCTTTTGCGATAATATTATCAGATATAACGATTTGTAATTTTTGAGGGGTAAGGAAAGGATTACAAAATTAACACAATCGCCTCATTCATACAAATATTACCGCACCCAATTCCTTGATAAAAATACTACGACTACTTTTTAATCAAATTCTTGCCTCAATAAGAATTGATTTGTAATTTTGTTGTTGTAGACCAAACGCATAAGTTCAGTCAGAGCTTGTGTGTTGGTTTGCGGACATTTTAAAAGCGTTTACTATACGCTCTTTCTTGTCTTTCTGAAACCTGGAAAATTTCAATCATGGTCAAGAATGTAGCAAATGGTAGATGCCTTGTGGATATGTATGTTTTCATCAATGATGTGCACGTGAGTGCATGTTGTTGATATACGCATATTCAGCGTGAGGCTTCTGCAAATTTGCTCGTTCTACCATGATGGGCAATTCCAGGGCCTCAGAAAGCGGAACGGGCAAATGTACAGCTCTCACGCTTTTTTTATTTATCTAAGGCTGATAGATGGGAGCATATCGGTAGTTTGAATTGTTTTATGCGAATAGTTTTATTATTCCTTATTTCTGTATTTACTCTTTGCCATGTGAGTGGACAGAGTTATGAGCCCAAATGGGTAGGTCAGGTTGTTGTACTTGATACCCAAAATGATTCAGTCGTAAAACAAGCAGAAAAAGCCAATGTAAAAGTAAAAACCAAACAATCTGCGGGAAGACTTCTTGCCGGTATTGGTAATGTCCGACAGAAGGTATATATCCAAGGTGGTGCTTCCACATTACAATTGAATCCTAATGAGCCTATTACACTCATTGTTAAGTGTAAGGACAATGACTCTGACCCATATTCCTTTATTCAAGTTATAAAATTTGAAAAAGGCCGCAACGAACGAAGAACTGAATTGGCAATGCAAAATTGGTTGGGTGATACCTCTGAAGGTAATATGGAATTAGTCCAATATGAAGCGGATTCTTATGGTAAATCATCATATATACTTACCATTCACCCTCAAGAAGGAGAGTTTGGTGTTAGAGTAGTAAATCCTAATGTGCAAGATGAGAGAGTACCAATATTTTATTGCTTTGGCACCTCCTCATATGCTAATCCTATATCGGTACAAATGGAGGCGACTAAAGCCGAAGCCAAGGATGGAAATAATACCTCCGATAGTAATATTGTACCTGTAAGAATGGACGCGACTAAAACCGAGGCTAAGGATGAAACAAATTCCACCGATGGTAATCTTGTATCAGTAAAAATGGAAGCGACTAAAACAGATGTTAGGGATGGAACAAATTACGAGTACAAAGGCAGTATATATCAAGTATATGTTGATAAATTTGGCAAACGATATATAAATATAAGCAAAAAGGAACGAGTGTATTTGCCGGATAATAAATAACACTACTGTTTCTCGCTTAAAATTTATTAGAGTAGATAAAATTTGAGTGTAGGGTCAAACAAACTTATCATTAAGAACACACCTCGGAGGAGGTGTGCCGACAATAGCCGTGGGTGAGCCGAAGGCGTAACCCGCGGTTTGGTATTTATACAAGTTAAAAGACATCCCGGAGAGGATGTCCCGATAGTCTATAACTCGTCAAATTAATTAATTATCCAGTTTCTCGGGATATCTTTTCCGAGATGTTTAATTATTGAAGGTAATGAGTCAAACTTCATGGGATATGGTGTAGTACTTAACGAATACCCAGGGATCCTTTTAATTGTCAAGGCGGCTTAATTGTCAAGGCGGCGCAGGAGTTTGCCGGTGGAGGTATGGGGTAAGGTGGGACGGATGACTACCTGTTTCGGACATTTGATCGGGGGGAGAAGAAGGCGGCAGGCGGCCATTATCTCTTCGGCAGACAGTCCGGTAGGGGTGGTTACGAGTATCATTTCCTCGCCCCATCGTTCGCTTGGGCGCGAAGTGACGAAATATTCGCTATTTCCCATAATGGAGGCCAGTGCACGCTCTATTTCTTCGGGGTGTATCTTTACTCCCCCGCTGTTGATTACGTTGTCATAGCGCCCGTGCCATATGAATGAATCCTCACCTGTTAGCGTCACTATATCGTTGGTCACGAGTCGGCCGAAAGTATAGTGTGGCGCATTGATGACGAGGCAGTTGCGTGAGTCTGTGTCAAAGGTTATTCCGGGCATCGCTGTATACCGGTCAGTCCCTATGGCGCGGAGTGCCACATGACTGCATGTTTCGGTCATGCCGTAAGTGGCGTAAGCATTGGCATTATGGTACTGAAGCATCTGTTCCTGCTGTGGAGTCATCGGTGCTCCACCCACTATCACCGTGTCAATAAACTGTAGAGCCGGAGTCTGCAACAGACCCTCTATCTGTGAAGGTACTATGGCTGAGAGCGATATGCGTTTCTCCTCTTTAAGTAGGTTTTGTATAGACGGGATGCTGACATCATTCAGAGGATGATTTGACGGCTCCTCGCTGATAATCCGCGCTCCCGATACGAATGATCTTACCATCATCATCTTTCCCGCTATGTAGCGCAATGACAGGCAGAGGTGGAGTATGCTTCGGTGGTCTATACCGAATCGGCGGCATGTGGCCTCGGCTGAGGCGCGCATGTCGCTTTTCGGTAGTTCGATTCGTTTCGGGATACCTGTCGACCCCGAGGTAAAGGCTTCGACATATGGCTTGGAATCAAGCCACTGTGGGGTAAATTCCTGTATCTCGTCAGATATCATCCTTCGATCCAGTTAAGGTCAGGAAGCTCCCACTGCTTGTCGGCCTGATATGACAGGCGCTCACCGTCAAGTGTGAGAGGTGAGGGGATGTTGTTTTCATACAGTTGGCCTGTACCAAGTCCCTGAGGCATATCCACATCAAGACATGCCACCCATTGTGCCAGAGCATTAAGACCTATGTTTGATTCAAGAGCGGAGGTAACCCACCAGCCGATATTCTTCTGCTCGGCTATCTGCATCCATTCCGTAGCGCCTGATAGTCCGCCACAGAGCGCCGGCTTAAGAATGATATATTGGGGAGCGATATAGGTGAGCATCTTGCGCTTATCTATCAGTGAGTCAATGCCTATAAGTTCCTCATCAAGCGCTATGGGTATAGGAGTGTTTGCACATAGATAAGCCATCTTATCCCACTGACCCTGACGTATGGGTTGCTCTATAGAGTGAATGTCAAGCACAGCGAGGCGATTGAGGCGTTCCATCGCGTCGTCAGGTGAGAAAGCTCCGTTGGCATCAAGCCTGATGGTGAGTCGCTCAGGTGAGAAGGCACACCGCAGTTTGTCGAGAATCTCCAGTTCGCGGTTGAAGTCTATCCCGCCGATTTTAAGCTTTATGCAGCTGAAGCCTTTTTCCAGTTTCTCGGTGATGCGCCGGGTCATAACCTCCGCATCGCCCATCCAGATAAGGCCGTTGATGATGATACTCTCACGCCCTTCAGTGAACGGCGAGGGTAATGGCGTAAACGGATTGCCGTTCTGATAGGCGAGCAGGGCAGTGTCAAGTCCGAACCGTATGGAACTGTAGCTGCTTATATCGCAAGGTGAGTCTTCTCCGATACATTGGCAGAGATGTGCGAGGGTCGCTTCATAATTAGGCACATCGTCGGCCCCAAGACCTTTGAAGAGAGCACATTCACCGATACCGAAGTGTGAGGGGTCGGCCTCATCCCACAGTTTTATAAAGTATGTATCCTTCACGGTCATAGTAGAACGTGAAGTAATGGCCGGCTCCTTGAAGCGGAGGGTATAACGGGCATAAGCTGCTTTCATCTGTCGTGGGGGGAAACACTCTCTTAGCCTGGGAACTTGGGAAACTGCTGGAAGTCAGGGTCACGCTTTTCAAGGAATGCGTTTTTACCCTCCTGAGCTTCAGCCATGAGGTAGTACATAAGCGTTGCATCGCCGGCAAATTCCATCATGCCTCGCTGGCCGTCAAGCTCGGCATTGAGCGCACGCTTGATCATGCGTATTGCCATTGGGCTGCGTTTGAGTATGGTCTCGCACCATTCTACGGTCTCATCTTCAAGGCGGTCGAATGGCACAACCTTGTTTACCATGCCCATTTCCTCGGCTTCGCGGGCTGTGTACTGGCGGCAGAGGAACCAAATCTCGCGCGCCTTCTTCTGACCTACGCAGCGTGCGAGGTATGACGAACCGAATCCGGCGTCGAAGCTGCCCACCTTGGGACCTGTCTGGCCGAAACGGGCGTTTTCGGAGGCGATGGTAAGGTCGCAAACCACATGGAGCACATGTCCTCCGCCGATGGCATAGCCGTTGACCATGGCTATCACGGGCTTGGGTATGGAGCGTATGGCTTTGTGAAGGTCAAGTACGTTAAGGCGAGGTACACCGTTTTCATCAATATATCCACCTATGCCTTTCACCTTCTGATCGCCGCCCGAGCAGAATGCTTTGTCTCCGGCACCTGTGAGGATGATGACACCTATGTCGGATGCCTCGCGGCAATAGGCCATGGCGTCAAGCATCTCGCGGTTGGTCTGCGGACGGAATGCATTATATACCTGCGGGCGGTTGATGGTGATTTTGGCTATTCCTCCATACTGCTGAAAGAGGATGTCTTCGTATTCCTTAATGGTTTTCCAGTCTCTCATAATAGTTACGTAAAATGTCACCTCCGGTCTCTGCGGGTGTATGCACGGCGAGAATTGCCGGACGTGTGTTGTCTGTCAAAAAATTTTCCCACTCCTGAGCGAGCTGCTGTTCGTCCGCGGCCTCGAAGTAAGAGAATCCGTATCCCTCGGCAAGCTGACGCAATGGGAGATGCGGAGCCATACACAGGAATTGTTCACGTTCTTCAAGGTGAGCGGTGGAGGCTACGAAGCGGAATATGCTGCCTCCTCCATTGCAGATGACCACTATCTTCAGTCGCGGAGTGATAAGGGAGGAGCTAAGTGCGCCTATATCGTAGGCGGCGCATGTATCGCCGGTTATAAGCAGTGTGACATCGCTGCGATATGCTACTGATGCACCTATAGCCGTGGATGTACATCCGTCGATACCGCTCACACCGCGATTACAGTCGCAGCGGTGTGTGACGCCGGTATTGAATAGCTGGAAGTAGCGCACTGTGGTGCCGTTGGAGAGTTGCACGTTCCATCGTGCAGGTATGCGGGGCACCATGTAGGCAAAGGCTCTCATGTCGCTCCAAGGTATACGGGCCACGAAGTCATGCTGCCGTCTGTCACCGCGAGCCGCTGCTTCGTGCCATCGCGCGGAGTAGTCGCAGGGAGTGCGATGGGGTTGCATGGCCGATGCTAACTGATTGAAGAACATTCCCGGTTGCATCTCCACTCTCAGCGTGAGTCTGCGGTAACAGTCTATTGTGGTGTGTGACAGTCCTACATGCCAGTGTTCGGCATCTTTACATTTGCGCAAAAAGCGTTTACACTTGTCAGATATGAGTGCTCCCCCGAAGGTGATTATCACATCCGGGTGCAGTGATTCTTCTTCTTCGCGGGTGAGGGCAAGCAGGGTAGTGTCGATGCGGTGTATTATGTCAGGTCCGTGGAGATTGGCTACGGACTCAGCCATTATAGTTACGTTTGGCAGGTCGGCGAGACGTAGCAGCGCTTTGTTGAGCTTTTGGTCGGGAGAATGAAATCCGCCTACAATAAGCACTTTGCGCGGCGAAGCTATTGAACTGCCGAGACGTCGTGACTCGGCTACAGTGAGGTCAGTGCGCGGGGTGAGCATATTGATTACGCGCGGATGTTCGTCGGCTTCGGTCAGCGTGCCTAATGGTGCAGAGAGTTGTAAGTTGATATGCACAGGTGCCTGACGGCCTGTTGTGGCCGTGAGCAGGGCATCGTTTATCAGTCGGTCGGCAAGCCACTGTGCAGTACGTATACTCTGAGCGCTGTCTGAGTCGTCAGTGGCGGGAATGTCACAGGTGGTTTTTACCCATGGGCCGAGTGCTCCGGGTTGCTTAAGGGTCTGCGAATCGTCCTGATCTATCCACTCCTGAGGGCGGTCGGCAGATATGACTATAAGGGGAGCCTTACGATAAAATGCTTCGGCTACAGCCGGAGCGTAGTTGAGCAGGGCAGTACCGGAGGTGCATACCATTGCCACCGGGGCAGAGGTCACTGTCGATATACCGAGCGCCACAAATCCGGCCGAGCGTTCATCAATCACGGGATGAAGACGCAAGCTGCCTTCACGTGCAAGAGCCACAATGACAGGAGAATTGCGCGAGCCGGGTGACACTACTACATCGGTGACACCGTGAGCGGCGAGTAGCGAGGCAAGTATGCGGCAGGTAGATTTAGCAGTCGTAATATGTGTCATGACTAACTTATTTGGGCAGCTCCGAACCGGGTTGATTATTGCCGAGACGCTCGCCTACTATAAGGCCAATGAGTATGAGTGCACAACCGGTGTAGCCTATGATAGATACTTGTTCGTCAAGCAACCAGGCCGATAGGGCCAGTGTGGCAAGAGGCGACAGATACAGATAGTTGTTGGCTTTGAGTGCACCGAGTTTTCCTACGGCAAGCCCCCAAAGCAGATATGCGGCCATCGAGCATACCATGCCGAGAAACAGCAGATTGCAGTAGACTTCGGGGCGGGTAAAGGATGAGAGGGGAGCGAATTCTGACTCTAAGAATAGGAACGGCAGAGCTGTAACCACGCCGTAGAAAAATGTCTTGCGGGTAATGAACCATGCGCTGTAAAGTGCGCTTACGGAGCGGAGAAGCAACGAGTAAATAGCCCAGCAGACAGCCGCCAATAGTGAGAGAATATCACCGAATGGCTTGATGGAAAGCACGAAGCTACTGTTGAATATCACGCAGGCCACCCCTAAAAAGGCTATTGTTGAGCCGGTGAGGAGACCTTTTGACAGTTTCTCACCTTTATAGAGCAGCGCCACTATAAGAGTGGTGATGAGGGGCGCCGTAGCCACGATGAGCGATACGTTGGAAACGAGGGTGTACTGTACCGCGGTGTTTTCAGCAATGAAATATACAGAACCACCGCAAATGCCACACAGGGCAAATTTCAATTCGTCTCTCCATGAATGACTCATCAGAGGGCGCGGACACAGTATGAGAGTAAGCAAGTATGCTATTAGAAAACGGTAGAGATATATCTCGACAGCATTGAGACCGTTCTGAAGCAGTACCTTGGTAGAGATAAAAGATGCTCCCCAGGTGGTTACTGCCACCAATGCACATAGATGAAATGGCAGTAGGCTCTTGTGTTCGCGTGGCGATTCGTTGCTGCGGCTCATAGGAGTATATAGTTAATTGTTTCCGCAAAGATACAAAATTTATCTTACGGTTATTTCATCGAAGTAAATCCATGTGGGGGTACCCTCACGTGCCATGCCGTCGGGTATGCGACCGGGATTCGTGGCGCGGATACGCAGATAGCGGGCAGAGTCGAGATTTGCGTTGAAGGTTGACTCCAGCCTATTGTTTCCGGGGCGGAAGTATGTGGCGGAATCGTAGCTGATGGTGTCAATAAGAGTATAGTCTGTGCCGTCATTGGAGGCATACAGCTCTATGATGGCCGGGGCTGCGACACACAAATCGGGGTCGACAAGAGTTCCGACAGCAACAGTGTTAACCGCCGTAGGTGCGCCGAGATCAAGGGTCATTTCCGCATCGCTGTTATGCCATCCGGCCCATTCAAAGTCGCTGTTGCGGGAGCTGCCTCTTACCCCGTTGGTCAGCACGGCGTGACGTCCGTTCGTCGATTTTGCGGTCACGTTGCGTCCTACGCCTTTATGGTTGACGACGGGGAGCGAGAGCATACGTCCGTGCTGACGACCCTGTTTGTCGTATGTAGCAGCGTAAACGGTTGTGCCCGGGGCGATGGTCAGGGGTGCGGTATATATGGTTCCTGTGGCCACATCGGTATTTTCGCTATTGCTCCCTCTATTGCTCAGTATGTAGCGGATATCCATGTCGGGGCGCTCATTCGTGAGTGTCACGGTTACGTTTCCGATGTTGTCGGGCTGCGCATCGTGCTGTATGTTATACATGGAGGTAGCATAGTTGATGCCCTTATCGCCCATCTCTTTAAGCATGTTGTCAGATGAGGCGATGAATTCACCCCACTGGCGGCGACCTGCGGGACTCCATGCACGTTCGGCCACGGCAAGCATGCGGGGGAAAAGCAGATACTCCATGTCTGATGGAGATGAGCAGAATTCACTCCATAGCGATCCTTGAATACCTTGAAGCTGATTTTCCATTTCGGGGGTCCAGTCGTCGGCTACAGGCTCGTAATTGTAAATATCCGTAAGAGTGTTGTTGCCGAAATAGGTAAACGGCTCAAACCATTGAGGCCCCTGATAGCGGATAAGGTAAAGTTTCTGGGCGGGTGTCATGATGAACTTGCGTCCGGAGTGTCGGGCATCCTCCACGGCCACTTTGCCGGTGCCCTGCCAACCCATGATGGTCATCTCTTTTGTGGGATTGCCGTATGTAGCCTCGTCCCATCCCATGGGTGTACGTCCGTTAGCCATGACATGATCAGCTATCTGATTCATAAACCATCCCTGGAGAGCCTCATATCCGTCGAGATCGAGGGAGTCGATACGGGCCTTGCATCGGGGGCACTTCTCCCAACGCGATTTATTTGCCTCGTCGCCTCCGAGATGTATCATTTTGGAGGGGAATATATCCATCACTTCATCAAGCACACCTTTATAGAAAGTGATGGCGTCGTCATTGCCTCCGCAGATTATAATGCTGGCATCCTTACCTCCGATGCCGGGAAACGGACCTATGAATTCGTTATCAACCGGGCAGGTGAGCTCAGGATATGATGCTATGGCTGCCGCAGCGTGGGCGGGAAGCTCTATCTCAGGTATGATGTTGACATTGCGTTCCGCGGCATAGTTCACCAGTTCCTTCATCTGTTGTTGAGTGTAGAATCCGCCGTAAAGAGCGGGTTCGTCAGCCGAACGGGCGTTGAGACGCGTCGGGAATTTGTCGGGCCTGTCCACACGCCACGCACCTATTTCGGTGAGGCGGGGATATTTCTTGATTTCGAGTCTCCAGCCGTTATCATCGGTGAGATGGAGATGTACGTTGTTAATCTTAAGTGCTGAGGCTTGGTCAATTAGTTTTCTTAAGTTTTCAACCGGGATATAACAGCGCGCCACATCCACCATCATACCTCTGTAACCGAATCGCGGTGAGTCGGTTATGGTACATTCGCGGAGCTTGCCTCCCTCTGAGGCGGCCTGACGCAGCATCTGAGCGAGGGTCTGGGCTGCGTAGTAGAATCCGGCTTCTGTTGATGCGGTGACAGTGACCCCTTTTCTACCGACGGTGACTCCATAGGTCTCGTCAGTCGCGTTACTGTCAGTGTGTGAGGGCAGTAGTTTAAGGGTTACGTTGAGAATATCTTTTGAGCTATGTTTGCCGGACACGGCACGGATACTTCTCGATTCGAGGTCGGAGGCGAATTTCACAGCCTGTGGTTCATCGCCTTTGACCGTCACCAATGTCAGTGAATTGTAGTCAAGTGCGCCATCATTATACGTTATCTCAGCAACGGAGGGGAGAATATGATAATTATATCCGGGAGTTGTATACGGAGTATTTTGTGTGGCTGATAAGGCGGGCCCTGCGAGTAGCATGGCTATGGATAATATACCTGATTGGTAGCGGTTCATGGCGAGGTTATTATGACGGTGATATAATGGTGATGAGATATTATGTCAGGGGGAATACGTGACAATTAAATGCAAAATTAACCAAAATACTGACCCGTGTACCATCTGATTTTGTTAATTTTGTGAGTTGTCAGGAGATATCCCGATGGCTCAACCATTGTATAACTCTAATTTTACTGTTGACATGCAGAAAGTTAAGCCTAAAAAGGCGCTTGGTCAGCATTTTCTTACTGACCTCTCGGTAGCCGACCGTATAGCCTCCTCGCTGGATGATTACACTCACGTGCCGGTGCTTGAGGTAGGCCCCGGTATGGGTGTGCTGACACGACCTCTTATCAATAAGGGTCATGATGTTAAGGTGGCTGAGATTGACACCGAAAGTGTGGCGTATCTCCGCAATGAGTTTCCCGAGCTTGCCGCAGCTGACGGCATAGTGGAGGGTGACTTCCTTACGCTTGATCTTGCCACCGTGTTTCCCGGCGCTGAAAAGATATGCGTGATAGGCAATTATCCCTATAATATCTCCTCACAGATTTTTTTTCATGTACTTGAGTATCGCGACTTGGTTGTGTGCTGTAGCGGTATGCTTCAGCGCGAGGTGGCGATGCGCCTTGCAGCAGCTCCGGGCTCGAGAGACCGCGGCATACTCAGTGTGCTGCTCCAGGCCTGGTATGATGTGAGCTACCTGTTTACTGTAGACGAGCATGTGTTTCATCCCGCACCTAAGGTCAAGAGCGGTGTGATAAAGATGGTGCGCAACGATGTTACCTCTTTAGGTTGTGACGAACGGCTGTTCAAGAGTGTAGTTAAAGCCGCCTTCGGACAGCGCCGCAAGACACTGCGCAACGCTATTAAAAGCATACTTCCTCCGGGAGTGACTCCCGCTGTACTGGAGCAGCTTAATGACGAGCAAGGACGTCCCATGATGCAGTTGCGCCCTGAGCAACTTTCGGTGGCTGACTTCATAGCCCTTACCAATGCTGTGACGCAACTGAGAGGCTGATAAAGTAGTCCCTCCCTCCTCCCATCCCCATTTACCCCGAATCCATCACCATCACATAATACTGCAATAAATGAAAGAGTTTACCCCGGAGTATCTTTCGCAGTTGCGCGAAATCATCCACAATAAGGATGCAGAGGCCGCTGCCAAGGAATTGGCCGACCTCCACCCCGCCGATATTGCCGAACTGTATCAGGACCTTGACATAGATGAGGCGGAATTCCTCTATCATCTGCTTGATGAGGAGAAGGGTGCGGACGTGTTGATGGAACTTGATGAGGATGACCGTAAAAAGCTGCTTCAGACGATGCCCGCTGAGGAAATCGCCAAGCAGTTTATCGACCACCTTGATACTGACGATGCGGTAGATATTATTCAGGAGCTCGACGAGGAACACCGCGACGAGATTCTTGCGCATATCGATGATGTGGAGCAGGCCGGAGATATCATCGACCTGCTGCGCTACGACGAGGACACCGCCGGTGGTGTGATGGGTACGGAGATGATCGTGGTCAACGAAAACTGGAGTATGCCCGAGTGTATACGCCAGATGAGGATGCAGGCCGAGGATATGGATGAGGTGTACTACGTGTATGTGGTGGATAATGAATACCGGCTTCGCGGAGTGCTCCCGCTTAAGAAACTCATAACCCATCCTTCGGTATCGAAGATTAAGAATGTGATGGATCCTGACCCTGTGGCGGTAAAAGCCGATACTCCGGTAGATGAAGTGGCTCTTGACTTCGAGAAATATGACCTTGTGGCGATGCCCGTGGTAGACTCGATAGGCCGTCTGGTAGGTCGAATCACGGTCGATGACGTTATGGACCAGGTGCGTGAATCATCGGAGCGTGACTATCAGCTGGCATCAGGTCTGTCCAGCGATGTGGAGTCAGACGACACCCTCTTTACACAAACCAAAGCACGTCTGCCGTGGTTGCTCATAGGCATGCTTGGCGGTATCGGCAACTCGCTTATTCTCGGCACGTTTGAAAACGGACTAAGTATGGACCCCACACTGGCTCTGTTCATACCTCTTATCGGTGGCACGGGTGGTAACGTCGGCACTCAGTCATCGGCTATCGTAGTGCAGGGTCTTGCCAACGGCTCGATGGATATACGCAACTCGGCCCGTCAGCTCCTTAAGGAGTTGGGTGTGGGTCTGATGAACGGTAGTATCATATCACTGCTGGTGCTGATCTACAACTTCTTTAAACTCGGAGGATTTCATCAGGTGACCACTATAGCCGTGTCTCTATCGTTGTTTGCCGTGGTACTTTTTGCGTCAGTGTTCGGCACACTTGTGCCCCTGACTCTCGAACGTCTTAAGATAGATCCCGCGCTTGCCACAGGTCCCTTCATTTCTATCACCAACGACATTATAGGTATGCTCATCTATATGAGTATCTCTACTTGGTTGATGGCAACTCTCTAAGTCTCTTCCTTGGTTTACTCAGTTGTTTTATAGTTATTTCCGGGATGGGCGTTATCTTAGGCTCAGAATGTGAGCGGGCGCACTATGTGTATGCCGGGGCGGATTCTCAGGGGCGTGGCGGCAAATAATGTCCCGCCATTTTCACCATTGTAGCGCAGGTGATAGAGTTTGGGTCGAAGAAAACCGAGTGATACAGTGGCCGACTGCATAGGTTCGAGCTGATAATGTCCGGCGGTAATGCGTTCTTCGATGGTAATATCTGTACCCACCACTGTCACTACGAGACTTACGGCACCATCGCTGCATACGCCCGTCAATCCGTGGCGAACGAGGGTGACAGTAAGGTCTTCATTGACGGTCAATTCTATTGAGGGCGTATCATTACCATCGGCCGACAGGTGCATTGCAAGCAGATGCTGTACTACCTCGCCATGTTTTGCGGGTCGTACAAAGAGCGATATTATGGCTGCCGCCACCACTATGCAGATGACGTGAAACTCTACGGAGTGAAGAAAAGTCAGTATCATATCCACAAATATACAAACTTTTCCCCCCACTTTCCCCTCTTTTTCACCATTGGTCCGAGGGGCTGTCAGCTATTATCACTAATTTTGTGTCATAGAAATACTTGATGAGTTTTTTGAGATACGATATGGATAGCGTAAAAGTTAGAATCATAAATAGTTCGGCAAACAGCATGCCGGAGTATGCCACACCTTCTTCGGCCGGAATGGATGTGAGGGCCAATATTGAGACTCCCATTACTCTGATGCCGATGCATAGGGTACTTGTCCCTACGGGGTTGCGTATACAGCTTCCGTTAGGATACGAGTGTCAGATACGCCCGCGCAGTGGTCTGGCTCTGAAGCATGGTGTTACGGTGCTTAACTCTCCGGGCACGATTGATGCTGACTATCGCGGCGAGATAGGTGTGGTGTTGATTAACCTTTCGGACACACCTTTTGTTATCAATAACGGGGAGCGAATATGTCAGATGGTCGTGGCTCCCTACTCTCATGTAGAATGGGAGGCTGTGGAGAGTCTTGACGCTACTGAGCGCGGTGAGGGTGGCTTCGGCCACACCGGGGTGTGTTAGCTTGGTTCTAATCTACGAACGACATATCTACTTGATTGAAATAAAAATACTTACTAAGTGAATATAAGAATTGTACGATATTTGGCAACTGCAGTGGTGGTATTAACGGCTTTCACTGCATTGTCGGCCAAGAGTCTCCGCACGTGGGATGTGGAGGCGACGACACGTAAGGCAGACTTCATATATCTGGAAGCGTTGCGACAGAACATGCTGTCGAATGACGATGCCGCCTACGAACTTGTGTCGCGTTCCTACGACATGCATCCTACTGACCCTTATGTGGGTTGGGAGAAGGGTGTGACGCTTCTGCGCCTATCGCAGGGCGATTCGGCCATGGTGGTGGATGGGGTGAACATGATGGGAAGATACGTAAAGTCTCATCCCTCGGATCTCTATTCGTCGCTTATGTTGGCGAGCATACTTGACCGCATAGGTCAATATGATGCTGCGGCCAAGATATGGGAGACGCTTCACGGGGTGTATCCTACGCGCGCAGAGGTTACTTACCGTTATGCCGATATGTTGGCTCAGTCACCAGACCAGGATCGCCGTCAGCGCGCCATTGAGCTGTATGACTCGCTTGAAATCAGTGAGGGAAAGAGTGTGACGCTTACCGGTCAGAAGATGCGTCTGCTACTGCGCGATCAGGACACGACGGCTATATTAGGTGAACTTCACGCCCTGTTGTCGGCGCTTCCGAATTCTGTGGAGGCAAATACGTTTGCCGGAAACGTCATGGCTCAGTTCGCTACGCGCGACTCTGCGCTTAAGTATTATGACAAGGCATTGGAAATTGATCCTACAAGCGGTTTTGCTTACTACTGTCGCGCCAACTATTTCAGGTCGATAAATGATAGTACGGCCTACGACCGCGAAGTGTTTGAGGCGCTCAAGCAGCCCGACCTTGACCTTGCGGTGAAGCTTGGTATCTTTCAGGAGTATATCAAAGAACTGTATTCTGACCCTCAGCAGCAGCCACGTATAGCAGACCTGTTCAAGGTGTTGATAGATCTTCATCCCCATGAAGGTGAGATACATAAACTCTATACGGACTATCTTGTGGCCGTAAAGGATTATGCCGGAGCGGCCGAGCAGGCTGACTATGCTCTGTCGCTTGATCCGTCGGAGGAGATGGCCTGGGTGCAGCTCATGGGTATGTATATGATGGCCAATGAGCCTGTGAAAGCCTTGGATGCGTCGGCGCGAGGCAAGCATTATTTTCCTGAGAATTCCTCATTCCCTACTTTCGAGGCCATGTGTTATGTCACGCTCAAGAAGTATGACGAGGCTCAGGCGGCTGTAGATACGGCTCTGACTCTTGTAGATGACTCGGATTATGTGAAGATAGCCGAGCTATATACCACCAAGGGTGACATATTTTATTCTCAGAAGCAGCCCGACAGTGCGTTTGTATACTATGATAAGGCCATAGCGATAGACCCTGAGGCTACTACGGCAATGAATAACGCTGCTTATTATCTTGCCAACAGTGACAAAGACCTTGACCGCGCTCTGGAACTGGTGGAGCGTTGCATGGCTCTGCGCCCCAACGACCCCACTACGATGGACACCTATGCGTGGGTGCTATTCAAGCTCAAGCGCTATGACGAAGCGCTCAAGGCCATCGATCAGGTGCTTGAAGAGGGAAACGAGGATATATTGTCATCAGAGGTCTATGACCATGCAGGCGACATATATTTCATGAATCAGCAGCCTAAGGAGGCGCTTGAATATTGGAAAAAGGCGCTTGAACTTGACGGCGACAATGAGTTGCTGAAACGTAAAGTACAACACAAGACTTACTTCTATGAATAGTGTAGTCACATCATACGCGGGGCGTATACTGCCTGCACGGACTGTGCGCAGTGTGGCGGGTTGTGTCCTTGCCGGACTGCTTGCCGCAGGTATGAATTCGTGCGGGAGCCATAAGCAGACTGTCGTTGCGGATCAATCTTATGAATCAATAGAACGCATGATATCCGGAGGGAGCTATGCCGAGCGTTTTGCCTCGATATTGCAGGCCGATGATCAATGGACCCGCGTAAAGCTTCCCGTCACTTTCGGGCTTGAGACTCCGGCACGTTTTTCGGTGACGGGTACGGCTCAGATAGAGCGTGGTGAGAGTGTGTTCGTATCGTTCCGTATGTTAGGCTTCGAAGTGGCACAACTGTTTGTGACCGACGACCGTATAGTGCTCATCGACAAATACCATCGTAAGTATGTCGAAGAGTCTACCTCTAAGCTGCTCAACGGGGTGAATGTGACGGTTGACGATTTGCAGTCGCTTCTGTTGGGGCAGCCCTTTGTGGCAGGTGTGGCAGGAGAGGAACTGTCGCGGGCCATAAAGGCAATCGATATTGAAGAAATAGATGATAACTGGGATGTGTCGTTGTCTACCGATATAGGCGTTGACTACGGATTTATGTTCAACAGCAATAATAATCTGGGTTATTTCAGCGCGGGATTTGATAATACGATACCTTTTTTCGTGTGTGAATACTCTTCGCCCGTGAGCCACGGCGAAAGCCTCTTTGCTTCCGGGGCACGCTTTACGGTGAGAACGGGGAATGACCCTAATAAGAACTTCGTGGGCAGTGTGACGTGGAATTTTGACAAAGCATCGTGGGATGACAATGTTGAACCACGAAAAGTGTCGACTCCGTCGGGATATGATAAAGTGACCGCTGCCGAATTACTGCAACTCTTTGCTAAATAGACCCTGAGATATGAATTTGCGATGGATGAAGTTGACGCCGTTAGCTATTGCGGCCGCCATGATGATAGGTGCGGTGGCTGATGCCGATGCAGCGCGACGCAAGAAGTCCGCTCCCCGCGATATCAATAAGGTGCGCAAGGAGCAGACTGCGGCTACGAAAGCTATCAAGGAGGCAAATCGCAAGCTTGATGTCAACACCAAGGAGACACGCCGACAGCTCAACCGACTGTCGACCCTCAACGGAGAGATACAGGATAAGCGTAAGGAACTGACTAAGCTTCAGACCAGTATTAACACTCTCGCCAATGAAATCAAGGCCAAGCAGGACTCTGTAGACATACTTGAAGGACATCTTGATCATTTGCGCGACAACTATGTGGTCACGCTCCGTGCCATGCAGGAGGCTCCTGCGGCCCTGAGCCCGCTGGCATTCGTCTTCGCCTCCGATTCGTTTACCGAGGCGTGGCGCCGCATGCGCTATATGCAGCAGTTCAAGGACTGGCACCGGGTAAAGACTGATGAACTGAGAGCATCGGCCGACGCGCTGAAATTGAAGCAGTCGGAGCTCTCTGAGCTTCATGCCCGACAGTTGGAGATGGTAGGGAATGTCGCTTCCGTGCAGCATAAACTCGAGGCTTCGCAGGAGGAGACATCGCGTATCGTGGCCGACCTTAAGAAGGAACAGGGTGCTCTGAAAGCCACGCTAAAGGAGAATGAGGCTAAGATGAAGCAACTTGACCGCGAGCTTGACCGTCTTATTGCAGAGGAGCAGAAGAGACAGGAAAGAGCTGACGCCGAGCGTCGTAAACGTGAGGCTGCCGAGGCTAAGAAAAAGTCGCAGGGACGTGCTTCCTCAGGTAGCGCAAAGGATGGGGTGAAAGGCACTTCAAAGGATGCCTCCAAAAGCGGAGCTACCAATACCAAGGTTGCAAAACCATCATCAGGGGGTGCCGCAACGGCCGTAGCTGATGAAAACCGCAAGCTTAATGGCGGGTTCGAGAGCAATAAAGGCAGACTGCTTTTCCCTGTAAGCGGACGTTACCGCATAGTACGCGGATTCGGTGTGCAGAAGCATCCCGACCTGGCACACGTGGAGACAAACAATAACGGTATCGACGTAGAAGTATCACCCGGCACAAGGGTTCGCTCGATATTTGACGGTACGGTATCGGCCATCTTCGTACAGCCCGGTTATAATACCATCGTGATGATACGCCATGGCAGTTACATATCCATCTATGCCGGATTGCAGGGCGTCACTGTGACCAAGGGACAGAAGGTGAAAGCCAATCAGACCATCGGTTCCGTAAGCCCCGATGTAGAAAACGATAACCGCGCGATACTCCACTTCGAGCTGCGCAAGGAGCGCGAGAAACTCAATCCACTAAACTGGGTGAAGTAGGAGAAATCGGAATAATCAGAGCAGTTGGAGCAATCAGTGCAATTGGAGATTTGATCGGGGGGAAAGGTTACTCCTGGTTGGAGGCAACTGGCATGAGGCCGAGGGTAGCGGCTATGGAGAGCATGTATGCGTAGGCGGCATCATGTTCGTTGGCCACTTCGCCGTCAAGGATAGCGTTTTTGATGGCTTGCTTGATGGTGCCTACAGTGGCGCAGGGGCTCAGTCCGAAGGTCTCCATAATTTCCTGTCCGTCGACGGGTGGCTGATAATTGCGGATATGGTCACGCTCCTCAAGTTCGACCATTTTTTGTCGTACATGCTCGAAGTTGGCAAGATGGCGCTTTACCTTTTCGGCATTCTTAGAGGTTATATCGGCTTTACATAGCGTCATAAGATCCTCGATGTCGTCGCCGGCATCATTAATCAGTCGTCGTACGGCAGAGTCGGTCACTTCGTCTTCTACAAGCGCTATGGGGCGCATGTGGAGTTCGACGAGTTTGGCTACGTACTTCATCTTCTCATTGAGCGGGAATTTCATCTTGCGGAAAAGACGGGGCACCATCTTGGAGCCGACGAAGTTGTGATTGTGGAATGTCCAGCCGATGTTGTCATCCCAGCGCTTGGTGACGGGTTTGGCTATGTCATGGAGCAGGGCAGCCCAGCGTAGCCATACGTTATCACTGTTTTCTGCCACTTTGTCGAGCACTTCGAGCGTGTGGAAGAAGTTGTCCTTATGTCCGCGTCCCTTCACGGTCTCTACGCCGCGCATGGCATCAAGCTCAGGGAATATGAGTTTGAGCAGCCCGGTCTGCGCCAACAGTTTCCATCCGATAGACGGGCGGGACGACTTCATGATTTTCATCAGTTCGTCCATGATACGCTCGCGCGTTATTATGGTGATACGTCCTGCATTTCGCTTGATGGCCTCAAACGTAGGCTCGTATATCGTGAAGTCAAGCTGGGTTGCAAACCGTATGGCCCTCATCATACGCAGGGGGTCGTCAGAGAAAGTTATGTCAGGGTCAAGGGGAGTGCGAATGATACGTCGGGCGAGATCATCTTCGCCTCCGAAGAGGTCAATGAGTGTGCCGTAGCGCGATGCGTTGACGCACAGGGCCATGGCATTGATAGTAAAGTCACGTCGCGAGAGGTCTTCTTCCAGAGTGCCGTCCTCTACAATAGGGTTGCGGCTGTCGCGTGAATAGGATTCACGGCGTGCTCCTACGAATTCGAGTTCAAGGTCGCCGCGGCGTACCTGAGCGGTGCCGTATGTGCGGAATACACTGAGGTGTACACCTTTGCCAATCCGCGAGGCTACCTCACGGGCCACTTCTATGCCGCTGCCTACGGTTACGAAGTCAATATCCTTGGAGGGGCGCTGTAAAAAGAGGTCGCGCACACATCCTCCCACTGCATAACATTCGCGATTGAGAGAGTCGGCGGCCAATCCTACCTTGCGGTATATATCTGTAGTGATTCTTTCTGCTATGTGATGCATGTGTGTATGTCGGTGTTACTTGATAAGCTCTATCATCTCTTCGGGAGCCTTTGTGAGGCATTCCATGCCGTCGGCGCGCACTACATAAGTGTTTTCTATGCCTACGGCGCCGGTCTTCGGAATGACGAACTTGGGTTCGAGAGCTATGACGTTGCCTTCCTGAAGTATGTCGCGGCTACGGGGAGCTATCACGGGCAATTCGTTGATTTCTATCCCTACTCCGTGGCCTATGAATCCGGCCTTCTGATGCAGTCCCATGAAGTATTCGTGGAGTCCGGCATCGGCCACCATCTTCTCTGCGAGCTCATACAGCTGTTTTGCGGGAGTGCCAGGAACGCCGGCCTTGGCCACCGCGCGGCATATATCTATGGAACACTGATGAGCCTTCACGGCAAGCGGGCTAACCTCGCCTATACGGAATGTGCGGGTCATGTCGGTCATATATCCCGTGAAGTTGCCGTTCATGTCCACCATCACGCTGTTTCCCGGGGCTATCAGCGTACCGTCACTACCTACGGGCAGCGAGGGATTCATACCGGCACCACCCATGGCAAAATCATACGGCGTAGGGTTTTCGGCATTTTTGCCTACGAGCAGACTGCCCATGTAGATCTCCATCGTGTCGCCGCTGATACGGAATTGTCCGAGGCATCCTTCGAGTCGGGCCACGCGCTCTATCTCTATCTGAAGCTCATTGTCGGTCATTCCCTCGCGGTAAATGTGGGGTATGCGGCTGTATACGAATGAATGGTGTATGCCTGACTTCCTTACTTCCTCAATCTGAGCCGGAGTCTTGACGGCACGAACCTGACGCAGCAGCGGAGATACGTTGACAAAGGGTATCTCTCCGAAAGCCTTGTCAAGACGGGTTACGGCAGAGTAGGGGAGCAGGTCAAGCTCCAGACCTAAGGGACCGTCAATGGTGATGGCGAGGGTCTGGCCCATCTCCTCAGGCTTACGGATGTATACCACACCGTCGCCTTTAAGCCCTGAGGGACGGCGAATGAAGAACAGGGGCAACCCCTCGGCGGGTATGTATGCATAGCCGGCATACACTCTTCCCGTGAGGTAAAACAGGTTGGCGTTATCTGTTATCAGCAGTTGCTTCACCGAGGCCTCGTTCATGGCCTCTCTGATATGGGATATGCGGAGAGCGAACTCTTCGTCAGAAAGAAGTACCAAGGGTGTCATTGTCATACATTATATATGTGTCGCAGACTTAATATATGTGTCGCAGACCTACTTATGCTGTTGGGTCAGTCTTACTCCCACCTGGTCGATGCCTCTGAGGGTATCGACGCGCATGATGTGGCGAACACCTACGCTGAGCACACTGTCGGTAACTACGCTCATAGGAAGTGACGCACTCATCTGAAAGGAGTCGCCGAAGCCGTTTCCGTACCAACGTCCGAAGGCATCACATAGTTCGACATTGACTGTGTCGGTATGCACGGCTCCCGAACTTACGGCGGTAGTCACTTCGAGCCACAGGTTGCTGTAGGGATAGTCATTTGTGTGGCGGAGCGCCACCTCAAGAGTGCCCGACGCGGCATCCGGAGATGTCGGTATCACGAAGTTCAGGGTGTCACCGTAGGCCCATAGTCCGCGCGGGATGGTGCGGAACGACGTGGCGTCAGTGTCAGAACCGCTGCATGACGGGAGCGTCATCACGGTGAGCAACATGACAGCCGGCATCAGCGAAGATAGTATACCCGATACAAAATTTGAACGGCCTAACGTGGCAGTGACGCGTGATATGAGGTGTCTGGACATGCCTTATCAGGAATTGCTTTTTGCGTCAGAGTTACCGGAGTTACCATGGGTGCCTCCCCCGTTATTCCCGCCTGCGTTGTTGCCTCCGCCGCTGTTGTTACGCTGCTGAGGCTTTTTACGGCGCTGTCCTTCGGGACGCTGACGCTTCTGTTGAGGCTGTTGGCCATCCTTCCGCCCCTCACGCCTGTCATCGCGCTTGTTGTTATCATCGCGGCGATCCTCACGCTTGTCCTCGCGTCGTTCCTCGCGGGGCTGTTGGGGTTCGGCGTTGTTGCCCTTTGACTTCTTACGCTTTTTCCTTTTGTCAAAGCGGGTAATGTCCTGTCCGAGTATGTCGTTGAATCTCTTCTGTTTACCGTCATCTTCGGTTTCGCCGTCGCGCTGCAGGGTGAGTGGCTTTTCTCCACGGCGGTTCATGGCCATGATCTCAAATGCGCGGTCGGCATCGATGGTCACGAGATTGGCCGGTACCGACTTGTCGGTAGAGTAGGTTATCTCGCGCTTGAATATGTCATACTTGAAGTGGAAGTATGTGGCATCGGCTGTCTCGAGGCGCACATCTTTACCGGGCATACGCTTTACGCTCTCCACATAGGTGTCTACCTCGAAGTTGAGGCAGCATTTCAGCTTGGCACACTGTCCGGCCAGTTTCTGAGGATTGAGCGAGATGTCCTGGAAGCGTGCGGCGGCGGTACCTACCGACACGAAGTTGGTCATCCAGCTGGCGCAGCAGAGCGGACGGCCGCAGGGGCCTATGCCACCTATGCGCCCGGCCTCCTGACGCGCACCGATCTGTTTCATTTCTATGCGCACCTTGAAGGTGTCGGCCAGCACTTTGATGAGCTGACGGAAGTCGACACGCTCGTCGGCGATGTAGTAGAATATGGCTTTGTTGCCGTCGCCCTGATACTCTACGTCGCCAATCTTCATGTTGAGCTTAAGTCCGTCGGCAATGCGGCGGGCACGTATCATGGTGTCATTTTCCTTGGCACGGGCTTCGCGATATTTCTCCAGGTCGCCGGGCTTGGCCTTGCGGAATATGCGTTTGATTTCGGAGTCGGGACGCACATTGGCCTTGCGCATCTGCAGGGCCACGAGCTGTCCGGTGAGAGTCACCTCGCCTATGTCATGGCCGGGTGAGGCTTCTACGGCTACAAGGTCGCCTATTGAGAGTGGCAGATTGGAGGAGTTGCGGTAGAATCCCTTGCGGGTATTCTTAAATTGCACCTCCACGATATCGAAGTCGGCTTTGCCTCCGGGCACATCCTCAAGCCAGTTGAAGCAGTGGAGCTTGCCGCGCGGAGGCTCCTTGCGGCATGAGCCCGGGCATGAGTCCTTTTGGCAGTCTCTGTTGCACTCTTTGTCGCAACCGTCGCCACATTCCTTGCCGCACTCAGCCTTGCCGCACTCAGCCTTGTCACACTCCTTGCCGCATCCGTTGCCGCAGCAGGCAGCTGATTCTTCAGCACTGTCTGTAGCCGGGCGTGACATCTCCTCTGATTTAAAATGGTTTTTACCCATAGTTGTCTGTAAGGGAGGTGAGTGGTTACTTCGCGAAAGCTACTGAGCGAGTTTCGCGGATGACGGTAATCTTTACCTGACCGGGGTAGGTCATTTCGTCCTGAATACGCTGGGCTATTTCGGCTGACAGCTTTTCGGTTTCGGCATCGTCAATCTTATCGGCACCGACAATCACGCGGAGTTCACGACCGGCCTGTATGGCATAGGTCTTGATAACGCCGGGATATGAGAGGGCAAGCTGCTCAAGGTCGTTGAGGCGCTTGATGTAGGCTTCTACGATTTCGCGGCGTGCACCGGGACGCGCACCGGATATGGCGTCGCACACCTGCACGATGGGAGCCAGTAGCGATGTCTGCTCTATTTCGTCGTGGTGGGCACCGATAGCATTGCAGATTTCGGGCTTTTCCTTATACTTCTCGGCCAACTTCATGCCAAGGAGTGCGTGGGGCAGTTCGGGTTCTTCATCGGGCACCTTGCCTATGTCGTGGAGCAGACCGGCACGACGTGCCTTCTTGGGGTTGAGACCGAGTTCCGATGCCATTACGGCGCAGAGATTGGCCGTCTCGCGTGAATGTTGCAGGAGGTTCTGGCCGTAGCTTGAGCGATACTTCATCTTACCTACGAGGCGCACGAGTTCGGGATGCAGACCGTGGATGCCGAGGTCGATAACGGTGCGTTTGCCGGTTTCGATGATTTCTTCTTCGACGAGTTTACGCACTTTTGTCACCACTTCTTCAATACGCGCGGGGTGTATACGTCCGTCGGCCACGAGCTGATGGAGAGCCAGGCGGGCTATCTCGCGACGCACGGGGTCGAAGCCTGAGAGCACGATGGCTTCGGGGGTGTCATCAACGATGATTTCGATACCGGTGGCAGCCTCGAGAGCGCGTATGTTGCGTCCTTCGCGACCGATGATGCGACCCTTGATTTCGTCAGAGTCAATCTGGAACACTGTCACGGAGTTTTCGATGGCGGTTTCTGTGGCCACACGCTGTATCGACTGTACCACGATGCGCTTTGCCTCCTTGTTGGCGGTCATCTTGGCTTCGTCCATGATGTCGTTGATATAGCTCTGCGCGGCTGTCTTGGCCTCATCCTTGAGCGATTCGATAAGCTTCTCCTTGGCCTCCTCGGATGAGAGTCCCGACACGTGTTCGAGCTCTTCCTGAGCCTTGCGGCGCAGGCTGTCAAGTTCGGCTCTGGAGTTTTCGAGCTGTGCGCTCTGCTCTTCGAGGCGAGCTTTGGTCTGTTCGTTTTCCGATTTGTTGCGCTGGTTTTCGCTCTGCTGCTGGTTGAGCTGATTCTCGCGCTGCTTGAGTTTCGACTCCATCGACTGGACTTTCGACATGCGCTGCTGGGCGTTACGTTCGGCCTCGCCCTTGATGCGCAGTTCCTCCTCGCGAGCCTCAAGGAGCTTGTTTTTCTTTATCACTTCAGCCTCGTTGCGAGCCTCGCGGAGTATCTCCTGCGAGCGGCTGTTGGCATTATTCTTCTGCACTATGAGTGTGCCCCATATACTGGCGGCCACCGCTATGATGAGAGCTATTGCCCAGAGGATTGTGTATGTCATACTGGTAAATATTGGGTAGTTGGATTTGTAGAAATGTTATGAATGGTTCTCTTTTTCTTCGAATTATCTGATTAATGTCGATTGATTTATGATTGGGTTGATTGAATGTCTATGGTTGTATGTATATTTATACTTAATGAGTTAGCTGTGAATGTTTGAAATGTGGTTATACAAAAAAAACCGCATCATCATTCCGGCCGGTGCTCTCGTCGGTGTGTGAGAGCATAGCGGATAATGGTGCAGGTCTGATATAATTGATCGTTTATCCTGTAGCCGGACCGTGAGGCCCGACGAGGGTCAGTCTTTTATGCCGAGCATCCGGTCGAGGTTGTCCTCGAAGGATGCAAGCACATCGTCAAGGCGAGTCGCCTCTGCCTGCCGGCTCAGATAGCCTTTGGCAAACAGTAGCGTCACCATTGCAAGAACCTCATGAGGCGTCTTTCGGCTGAATCGTGCCTCGTCGCGCCATGCGTTCCATACATAGTTGATTTCTTTGGCGGCTTTTCTCAGCAGTTCCTCCTCATCACGGTTGATGCTGAGGCTCAGGGCTGTGTCAGCCACACGCAGATTTATATCAAGTTTATCATTCATCGCATCGTCGGTCAAGATCGCATCATTGGTCGAGATCGTTGATACATTTGTCGATTTCCCGCACTAATTCGGCTAATAATGCCCGGGTGCCGATTACGCTCTCCCTGTCGGGGCAGAGTGTGGTGACAACCTGAAGATACTCTATCTGACGCTCCAGGCGCTCTATGTCGCGTGCCTGACGCTCCACGGTTGCTTCGAGTTCCTCAATCTTGACATCAGCCTGCGCTTTCGCCTCCTGTAGCAAGCGATAACGCTCTGTAAGCATGGCAGCCTTGGCGGCAATGCCGCTTAACCGCAGTTCAAGATTGTCGGCCATTATTATCCCAATTTTTTACAAAAGTAGTCATTAATTTTCTAACCGCATAGCGTATGTTTGAAAAAAGCATCCCACTCTGTCGAAAAGTACTGAACTGCTGATGTTAAAGGTGTGCGGTGTTCGTAAATAGTGTTTCATACGGATGCCAACAATTGGCATCTCCTCAGTATTTAAAGCCTTATTTCCAAACATCTAAGAACTTCCAATTCTTGGGAAATCCCATTTCTTGCAGGCTTAGTAAATTGCCACCATCTCCGATGATTGAAAGGATATTACGCTTCAAATCACTGTCCGGACTGATGATGTTGCTGATATATTTTATGCAGCAAAGCACACTAAACACCTTGTTGGGGTGGAGGGAAATTAACGTTTGCCTATCCAAAAATGGGAAATCGGTATTCCATATAAAACTTGAAGACCTCCCCGGGTGCGCTGGTCAATGGGAAGCGTGGGAGGTCATATTGAACGCAAAGTTAGCACTTTATTTGTGGATAACAATGCTTCTGCTCATAAAAAATTGTAAAAAGTTTGTTTCTTGGCTGATTTTTATACTCACAAATGCTTGGCCCGAATTTAACATAAGAGAATCACGCGGTAAAGTAACTATTCAATATGTCGCTAAATATAATGAGTCGCGGAGCGACAGTATTGTGACACATTCTTTTGTGAAAGAGATGTACCGACAATACAGCCGCTCCGCGACTCATTATTTTGATTTCCCCTTGTTACTTTGAGGTGTTGACCTTATTGTAGCGGGCGTTGAGTCCTTCGATAATCTCTGACGTGATGTCGAGGGCGGGGTTGAAGTAGATACCTGAAGCCTTGTAGAGGATGGCATCATAGCCGCGTGAGGCGTTGTAGTCGCGGATAAATGAGTCGACAGAGTCGGTTATCTGCTGCTGCTGCTGAGCCAGTTCGCTGTCGGCGTTGCGGCTGAGGGTATTGAGATAGTTTTCGGCGTCGGCCTGCATCTTCTCCAGCTTCTGCATGTCGGCTTTGTAGCTGGCTTCTGACAGGTAGCCGTTGTTCTGTACTTTTTCCTGGATTGAAGCGGCAAGTCGCTGTATTTCGTTACCACGAGCCTGACGTGCGCCGTCAATCTTTGAGAGTGCGCTCATGTAAGCCTCGCGGAAGTCTTTTGAAAGATTGTAGTGGGCCATGAGTGAGTCGCCGTCAATATAGCATATATTGAGTCCGGCGGGGGCTGCGCTGTCATTTGATACGGTGGCCACTGCCGCGGGTGCTGTGGCGGCCTGCTTATCTGAGCATGATGACGCTGCAGCGCCCATGAGAATGATGAGGAGGTTAGCTGTAAAGGCTAATTTTTTCATTATGATGTATGATAAAAATGGTTTTACGAATTATGGTTAGTCTGTAAGGTCGATATTAATAACTGTTTGTGACAGCAGGTCAATCCTGTTCCGGAGCGTGAGCACAGCCGATACCTTTGTCTCTGAGCTGGGGTATGTCGTGGGCATGTCCCGAAGGGAATTTCCCTCCCTTGACAAAGAGCACCTTGATGCCTAAAAGTATCACCGCTATGGCGACCATTAATACTGTCAGAAGAATCAACTTCATGAAATGAGTGGTTAATTGCAGTGCAAATATAGGACAAAATTAGCAATATCGGAGAATTTTTTGGCCTGGTATCAAATATATTTTGTAACTTAGGGTGCTCTAAAGAGGAATTTTAACAAATTTTCTCATTCGGAGAAGTCGTGTAAAATCATAATTCATAATCAAAAATACAGACATGGAAGTGAAAGATTTAAAACCCACGGAGGTTTTTACCATTTTCGATGAAATAACAAAGGTTCCCCGTCCTTCCAAGAAGGAGGAGAAAATACGTCAATATCTTCTTGATTTCGCAAAAAAGCATGGCATAGAGGCCAAGACCGATGAGGTAGGTAACGTAGTTTACACCAAGCCTGCGACTCCCGGTCACGAAGATGCCCCCACAGTGATACTTCAGGGTCACATGGATATGGTGTGTGAGTCAAACGACAAGAGCTTTGACTTCGAGAATACTCCCATCACCACTATCGTTGACGGCGATTGGGTGAAGGCCAACGGCACTACACTGGGTGCAGACAACGGTATAGGTATGGCGGCTGCTATGGCTATCTTTATCGAGCCTGATCTGGTTCACGGTCCTCTCGAAGCTCTCATGACAGTAGACGAGGAGACCGGTATGACCGGTGCTTTCGGCCTCGGTAAGGATATGATCAAGGGTGACATCCTGCTCAACCTCGACTCTGAGGACGATGCCGAGATTTTCGTGGGATGCGCAGGTGGGGTCGACACTGTCGCTACCTTTAACTACCACCGCTCTACAGCTCCCAAGGATTTCAAATACTTCAAGATTGACATCCGCAATGGTCTTGGCGGTCACTCAGGTGGAGATATCCATCTCGGCCACATGAATGCCAACAAGACTCTGGCCCGCTTCCTTTTCGAGCTCACCAAGAGCCATGAGGTGTCAGTGTCGGAAATTGACGGCGGTAATCTGCGCAACGCTATTCCCCGCGCCGCTCATGCTATTATAGGTGTGCATACCTCCAAGAAGGAAGAGGTCAATGCTGCCTTTAATCGCTTCGTAGCCGATATCGAAGGCGAGTATGGCGATATCGAAAAGACTGTGGAACTGACCATGGAGAGCGTAGATGCTCCCGACTTCTGCATCGACAGCACTACTTCGCTTAATCTTATCCGTGCCCTCTATGCATGTCCTCACGGTGTGGCCTCAATGAGCCGCGAACTCGAAGGCCTCGTAGAGACTTCTACCAACCTTGCTTCGGTCAAGATGGTTGCCGACTCCAAGATACTTGTCACCACCAGCCAGCGCAGTATGGTAAATTCAAGCAAGTGGGATATCGCGAATCAGGTAGAGGCTGTGTTCCTTCTGGCCGGTGCCGAGGTACAGCATGGCGAAGGCTATCCCGGATGGAAACCTAATATGAATTCACCCGTAATGCAGGTGGCTCGCGACGCTTACAAGGAACTGTATGGAGTAACTCCCGCTATCAAGGCAATCCACGCCGGTCTGGAGTGCGGACTTTTCCTTGAGAAGTACCCCCACCTCGATATGGTGTCATTCGGACCTACCCTCCAGGGTGTCCACTCTCCCTCGGAGCGCATGTTTATCCCCGCGGTAGAGCGCTTCTGGGAGCAGCTTAAGCTGACAATCACCAAGATTGCCGACCTCAAGAAGTAACTCCGGGTTGTGAGGGGTTACCCCGAGCAATCGTTGTATACGAAAAAGTCATGTGGCGGGAGGGCGTCATCGCTCTACCGCCACTTTTTTATTTATTCCGTAAATCACATACTCATTCATGAAATCCATATTACGACCATTTGCCTTATCATGCCTGATTGCTGCCGGTGCTGCAGCTACATCGGCTTGGGCTATAGATTATAGACATCTGCTACCGATAGTCAATGTTGAGGCCGACAGCATATCGGAAGTTCCGGTGTCGCCGCTTGACTCTGTAATGAATGTGATGGTCACTGAGAATGTGATACTTCGTCTCACTGAGGATGATTTCAGGATGGCGGCCGAGGAACTTGGTATAGATGTGCCGGCCATAAAGGCTGTTGTGGAGATAGAAGCCGGAAAATCACATAACGGGTTTTCTGCACCCGGAAGACCCATTATTAATTTCGATGTGAGCATGTTCAAGCGGTTTGCATCACGCTCAGGGGTCAATATAGCGAAGTATGCCAAGAGTCATCCCGTAGTGTTTCAGTCACCGCAGATACGTAAATATGGTTCGCAGCAGGCGGCACAGCATGCACGCCTCGAGGCGGCATATACCATTGACCGCAAGTCGGCCATACAGGGTACGTTCTGGGGTATGTTTCAGATAGGGGGATTTAACTGGAAGAAATGCGGAGCATCCTCTATGGATGAGTTTGTGGAACTGATGAGCAGCAGTGAACATAATCAGCTCGAACTATTTGTGAGGTTTATAGAAAACTCAGGACTTGCACAACATCTGAGGGCTAAGGATTGGGCCTCATTTGCCCGGGGATATAACGGTCCGTCATACGCCCGAAGGGGGTATCATACGCGCCTTGCAAACGCTTATGCGCGATATAAGGCTATGGATAAGGAAAAGGGCTTGGATAAGGACAAGAAAAATAGCAACGGCAGCGCTCAGTCAAAGAATGCCGAACAAATAGAGTCGACGCGCTGATCAATAGCTTCTTCAAACATCTCGCGCGAAGGCTGCTTTGTAGGAGTAGCAGCTATAGTATCAGTTTTAGTTGCAGGGGGTGTTTTTGCCGCAGGAGTTTTGGATGTCTTTACTCCCTGACGTAATTTCTTAAAAGCCTCATCGTATTTTGTCTGGCCTGATTGGGACGTGGAAATATTATCACGCGTATTTTTAACCTCCTTTTTCGTTGACTTACCTGTGAGTGAGGCAAACTGTTCTACACGGCCGCAGCCATAAAAGTTTTTGACAAAATAGGCTTCGTTAAGTGAGCTTATCATTACCCCGCGGCTTCCGGAGGCATGTATCATGTCGCCATTGCCGATATACATTCCTACGTGATTCACTCTGCCGGTACTGCGTGGCGCGAAGAATACCAGGTCGCCCACTTCGAGCTGATCGCGCTCGACGGCGTTGCAGAATTCGGCCTGAGCCGCAGAGTTGCGCGGTAGCTTTATTGACAGTGCATCACTGTAGAGGCTCATGACAAGTCCCGAGCAGTCCACTCCCTCGCCACGTGTAGTGCCACCATACTTATAAGGAGTGCCAAGCCATTTTTCCGCCTCGGTGAGTAGCATGCGGCTGTGAGGAGCCGAAGCGGCGCTTATGTTCACATGGCGAGTCACCACGGGGTGCGGCTGTACAGTGGTCTTGTGCGAAGAACATCCGTAACAGGCGGCCATGATAATCACGGCAAGTGAATAAATGAGCTTTCGATGAGGCGTAGATAATGACATACCGCAAAGTTACTCTTTTTTGTGGCAAAATGGATAGTCGGAGCGATTGAAGCAATAAGAATAACCGGAGAAACCGGAGTGAATGATATGAGGGGCTGGAGGGCGGATTGTAACCTTTATACGCAATTTTTCACATTTGATGCCTAAATGGCTGTTAATCCACGTGGGTAAAGTATTAAATGAGTTTAAATTAACTCACTTTGACATTCGCGGATTAAATTATCTCCTATCTTTGCCGTCATAACAGTAAAGTTAAATTTAACAAGTTCATCATTTAAATTTTAACACTTGCATTTTATGAATCTTTACGGAAAAATCGCAATGCTGGCAGCCGGCATAGCTGTTGCCGGGTCAGCAGCTACAGTTCTCGCTATGCAGTCACTGGGCGTTTCGCCCTCCGGTCCCATCTCTGACTCTCTGATACCGGCAGAGACTTCTATCTCACAGCCTATGGCCATGCACGGATTCGTGAATGTGTCACACACACCTACGTCAGATACAGATTTCACTATTGCCGCCGAAAAAGCAGTCGGAGGTGTGGTAAGTATCAAGAGTTTTGTGTCGCAGCGTTCGGGAGGGTACTCTCAGCGGGGTGGTAATGACTTCTTCAGTGATCCCTTTTTCGATTTCTTCTTCAACAGTCCCCAGCAGCGTCAACCTCAGCAGCGCCGCCGTCAGAATGATAATGACGAGTCGCAGCAGCGTCAGGCAGGTCTCGGCTCTGGTGTGATTCTTACCTCCGACGGATATATCGTGACCAACAATCATGTGATTGACGGCGCCGACCGCCTTGAGGTGACTCTTAATGATAATCGCTCATTCAATGCTACAGTCGTAGGCACTGACCCCGACACCGACATCGCTCTTATCAAGATAGATGCCAAGGATCTCACCGTTATACCTATGGGCGACAGCGATAGACTGAAAGTAGGTGAATGGGTACTTGCCGTGGGCAATCCCTTCGGCTTCAACTCTACGGTCACCACCGGTATCGTCAGCGCCAAGGCCCGCTCCATAAGCGAGGCTGCAAACGCCGGACATAAGATGGGTCTTGACTCCTACATACAGACTGACGCCGCCGTCAATCCCGGTAATTCGGGAGGCGCACTCGTAAATCTCGCGGGTGAACTCGTAGGTATCAATACCGCCATCTACTCTCAGACCGGTAACTATGCAGGCTACTCCTTTGCAGTGCCTACTACTATAGTAAACAAAATCGTGGCCGACATCAAGGAGTATGGAGCCGTGCAGCGTGCGGTGCTGGGCATTCGCTACGGAGTGCTCACCCCGAAACTGGCCAAGGAGAAGGGCATCACCGCCGTGACCGAAGGCCTATATGTAGGCGAAGTGCTCGAGCGCGGTTCGGCCATGGAAGCCGGACTGAAGGAGGGCGACGTAATAGTGGCCGTCAACGGCTCGCCCACACGCAACTCCGCTCAGATGGGCGAACAAATCAATAAGTATCGTCCCGGTGACAAGATCACTGTGACTTACATACGCGACAATAAGCAGCACACCGCCACCGTGACCCTGCTCAACAGTCAGGGTAGCACCTCGGTGACCAAGGCTCTTACGGTCAATGACCTTGGATGTGTGTTCAAGAAAGTATCGTCAGAGACCCTCGGCCAGCTCGGTCTGCGCGATGGCATTCAAGTGGCTCAGTTGTCATCGGGCAAGTTTAAGGATGCCGGGGTTAAGGAAGGCTTCATCATCATGTCCATCAATGGCGAGCGCGTAAGCAGCGCCGATGACGTCGAGCGAATCTACCGTCAGACCATGGAGAGCGGTGAAGAAAAGGTGCTGTTCCTTACCGGAGTATACCCCACCGGCAAGAAGGTATACTATGCGGTAGATCTCACCGACTGACCTAATACGGCCGTATGACACAAATTACCTTATGATACGTGCGATTACAGTATGATTGAATAACTCCAACTGCTATTACGGCTTACTTAACTATCAGGAGGCTCCGGCGATTTGCTGAGGCCTCCCTTTTTTTGTAATTTTGCATCGTGAATCTCTCCAACCTATTAGTAGATACACTTAAAAAATCATAGCAGAAAAATGAATGTTGCAATAGTTGGCGCCAGCGGTGCCGTAGGTCAGGAGTTCCTGAGAGTATTGAGTGAACATCCCTTTCCGGTAGACAATCTCCGCCTGTTCGGTTCAAGCCGTAGTGCAGGCCGCGAGTATCAGTTTCGCGGAGCCACATATAAGGTAGAGGAACTGACCCACGAACCAGACCTCTTCAAAGGTATAGACATAGCTTTCGTATCTGCCGGAGCAGGTGTGTCGCGCGAGTATGCCGAGGATATCACCCGCCACGGTGCTCTGATGATTGACAATTCGAGCGCTTTCCGCATGGATGAGGATGTGCCCCTGGTGGTGCCCGAAGTCAATGGTATGGACGCCTTCAACATACCCCGCAATATCATCGCCAATCCTAACTGTACCACCATACAGATGGTCGTGGCTCTGAAGCCAATCAATGACCTCAGCCGCATACGCCGAGTGCACGTGGCCACCTATCAGGCTGCCAGCGGTGCGGGTGCATCCGCCATGGATGAACTGGTAAAACAGACCGGTGAGATAATCAGCGGCCAGGAGCCCACGGTAGAGAAGTTTGCCTATCAGCTTGCCTTTAACGTCATACCTCATATCGATGTATTCCAGGATAATGGCTACACCAAGGAGGAGATGAAGATGTACTTCGAGACCAAGAAAATCATGCATGCTCCCGAATTGAAGGTGAGTGCCACATGTGTACGTGTGCCCGTGATGCGCGCTCACTCCGAGGCCGTATGGGTCGAGACCGAACGTCCTCTTGCGCTTGACACCGTGCGCGAAGCCTTCGCTAAGGCGGAGGGTATAGTAGTGCTTGACAACCCCTCAGAAAAGGTATACCCCATGCCCCTTGACATAGCCGACAAGGAACCCGTATATGTGGGTCGTCTGCGTGCTGACCTCACTGACGACTGTGGGCTCTCGTTCTGGATCGTAGGTGACCAGATAAAGAAGGGTGCCGCCCTCAATGCTGTGCAGATAGCAGAATATCTCATCGCCCACGGCAAACAATTTTCCTGAAACTCGCTGTGATGACAAGCATGATATCCCTGCTCGCGCTTGCCGTCAGTGAGCCGTTGTTGACCTCCCCGGTCGACATATTTCTCTGTGTACTGCTGCTCATCCTCTTCGTTCCGCTGATACTCAATGTGCTTAAGGTGCCTCCCGTTATAGGACTTATTCTGGCGGGAGTCATCGTGGGGCCGCATGGATTCAATCTCCTTGCCCGCGATATGAGTTTCGAGGTGTTCGGACAGGTTGGTATTCTCTACCTGATGTTTCTCGCGGGTATAGAGATAGATATGTATCACTTGCGCAAGAATCTGAGGCGCGGTGTGATATTCGGGCTTTACACCTTTTTCATTCCGCTTGTCATAGGGTCGGTAGGAGCTTATTACGTACTGGGGCTCAATGTAATAGCCTCGCTTCTTGTGGCCTCTATGTTCTCGGCTCATACGCTTATCGCCTATCCTATAGTATCGCGCCTGGGGCTCACGAAGTCGTCCCCGGTCATTATCGCCATTGCCGGTACTATCTTTACCGTGCTCGGTTCGCTCATGGTACTTGCCGTAGCCGTAGGCATTGAGCGTGAGGGTGAATTCCGTCCGGGCAACATCCTCACCCTCTTAGGTGGTCTGGCGGTCTATTGCCTGTTGGTGGTGTACATATACCCGCGCCTTACCCGATGGTTCTTCAAGAGCCATGGCGACAACATCACACAGTTTATCTACGTGCTTGCCATGACATTTCTTGCTGCCGTAGGTGCCGGAGCGATAGGTGTGGAGGGTGTGTTCGGTGCATTCTTTGCCGGTATTGTGCTCAATCGTTATATACCTCTGAGGTCACCTCTGATGACGAGGCTTGAGTTTGTAGGCAACGCCATCTTCATACCCTACTTCCTTATAGGCGTAGGTATGCTGATTGACGTAAGTGTGTTGGCCAAAGGGTGGTCTACCATCTATGTGGCCGGAGTGATGTCAGCCATAGCCATGAGCAGCAAGTGGATAGCGGCCTACTGCACTCAGCGTACATTCCGCCTCAGTACTACGGCAAGATCTATAATGTATCAGCTATCCAACGCCCATACGGCCGTGGCCCTTGCCGTGGTGATGATCGGCTATGGCATGGGTATCTTCGGTGAGGAAATACTTAACGGCACTGTGATCATGATTCTCATCACCTGCACAGTGTCGTCGGTAGGTACTTCACGCGCGGCCACGAAACTCAAGGTAGAGCAGTTGGCCGAAGATACGCCGGCTCAGGTCAACCGAGGCAACAAACGTATGACCAATGTGCTTATACCCGTGGCATCCCCTGCAGCGGCTCCCGAGCTGGTAGACTTGGCCCTGCTGATGCGTTCGCCTCAATCAAAGGGTAATGTCTATGCCCTCCATGTGCGCAACGACAATAGCGCATCCTCGCGTGCCATAGGCCGAAATGCACTCGATATTGCCGAACAGGTGGCTGCAAGTGTTGACGTGCCAATCCGCAGGCTTGAGCGCTACGACCTCAACGTAGTGACAGGAGTGATAAATACCATCGAAGAGCGCGATATCAGCGAAGTTATCATCGGGCTCCATCGTCGAAACTCGATTATTGACACTTTCTTCGGTGACAAGCTGACCGAACTCATAAAGGCCACTCACCGTATGGTAGTCATAACGCGCTGCTTTATCCCTGTCAATACGGTGACACGTATCGTGGTGATAGCTCCCGATAAGGCGCAGTTTGAGACGGGTTTCTGCCTTTGGGTAGAGAGTCTGGCCAATCTGGCTCGCCAGGTAGGATGCCGCCTGATATTCTGTGGCTTTTCCGACACCTGCGATGCTATCCGCGCTGTGATTCATCGCGGAGGTTATGGTATCAGAAGCGAGTATAGGGTAGTGGAGGAATTTGATGACTTCATACTGCTGGCCAATAAGGTGCTTGATGATGACCTGTTCGTGTTCGTCAGCTCACGACGCGCGGCAGTGTCGTTTACAGCCGAGTTGGATACCATGCCTGAGTTCCTCCACCGCTATTTCCAGTCAAATAATCTGCTGGTAATCTATCCCGAACAATTTGGCGAGGATGTAGCAGTACCTACCATGGCCGAGACCATGACCTCGGATCTTATTTCTGAGCCCTCGCGACTGTGGATAAGCATGATGAAGCTCTACAGAGGCATCGCGGCTGTGCGCCGTCGCATCTCCCCCCGTCACAAACACCACAAAGATAAAGACCGTCTTAAACTCTGACATCCGCGCTACGAAGCCCATCTCAATCTCTAATGGACAACCGCGTCCGTAGGCCGCGGATATATACGTAACCCCGACCACCGACTGTAGGGAGGTGCTCGGGGTTAATCGTGAGCAGGAGAGAACGGCGCCCGCGAGGGCGCCGATGTCAGATGGGCGCCGTTAATGGTTAGGCACCGACTTCTTTATCCCTCTCGCCCTTATTGTTGGAGGCTCTTTTTGGCTTTCGCACCGAGTTCGCGCAGACGTTCGGCGCGGGTAAGGAGATTGCCCGTACCCTGCGAGAGCTTGGTCATTGCGCTGTCGTATGTGCCGCGCAATGAATCTATGCCTTTCTCTATCTTACGCATATCCTCGGTGAAGGCTACGAATTTATCATACATTCTACCACTCTGTTCGGCAATATCTATAGCGTTGCGGGTCTGACGGTCATGGCTCCACAGCATGGCTATGAGCCGCAGAGCGGAGACAAGATGGGTGGGCGATACTATCAGTACGCGCTTGTCATAGGCCTCTTGCCAGAGGGTATTGTCAAGAGTCATGGCCGCTATATAGGCCGATTCGTTGGGGATGAACATCATCACGAAGTCAGTGCGCTCATGGCCAACATAATCCTGATAGCTCTTAGATGCAAGCTCGGCCACATGCTTGCGTACCGACTCTACGTGGCGTCGTCCGGCATTCGTTTGTTCGTCAGGAGAGTCGGCATTGATGTAGTCGACAAACGCTGTCAGTGACACCTTGGAGTCGATTATGACTACTCTGCCATCGGGGTAGTTGACTACAACGTCGGGTCGCAGCAGGCGTCCCTCTTCGTTGCGCAGGGTCTTTCCTTCCTGAGAGGTCTGCTGTACGGTAAATTCCTCGCCTTTACGCAGTCCTGACTTCTCAAGTATGCTTTCGAGTATCATTTCACCCCAGTCACCCTGGGTCTTGGAGTTGCCTCTTAGCGCTGTGGTAAGTTCCTTGGCTTCGCGGCCTATGGATTTATTGGTCTCTATCAGTTCGCGTATTCGCTCCTGAAGCGAGAATCGCTCACGAGCCTCGGTGGAATAAGCTTCGTCAACTGACTTCTTGAATTTCTCGATATCGTTGCGTAGCGGGGTGAGAAGTTCGGCCAGCCGGTTCTCGCTCTGAGTCTTGAATCGGTCGGTGTGGTCGGTGAATATCTCCATTGCAAGGAGGCGAAATCTTTCGGCCTGCTTCTTTTCCTCCTCGGCGCGTGATTCTGCCGCATGCTCTGCCGCGCGATGAAGTTCGGCTATCTGACTGTCGCGCATGGCTACGCGCTCGGTCAGTCGTGCATTTTCTTCAGACAATTGTCGCAGTTGCTTCTCTTCCTGCGACTGTTGCCGGCGTATCTCGTCGAGTTCACGCGTTAGCATCGTGTTCTGTGAGCGAAGGCTGTTGGAATATATCAGAGCTATTGCAGCCACTGCTGCAATGGCTACGGCAAAGAGTATGGTGGTCATAGAGAATGTATGTTGAGATGTAGTGTAGGGGGGATAAATAAAATAGGTCGTGCATCATTGGTGATACACGACCATCATTTTTCTTTGTAGCGGGATCGAGAATTGAACTCGAGACCTCCGGGTTATGAATCCGACGCTCTAACCAACTGAGCTATCCCGCCATTTATTAGTCCCTCCCGAGTTTTACTGTCAAGTCGGCCATCGGTAATCCTCGTTGAGGGTCTAAATTAAGGCAGCCGTTAAGCTGCCTGATTTCTTGAGGTTGTAGCGAATCCGGGAATCGAACCCGGGTCTCCACCGTGAGAGGGTGGCGTGCTAGGCCACTACACTAAATCGCCTCATTTTCTTGTCAGCTTCGATGACGCTCCATCGTTGTTTTGACACTGCAAAGGTAGGCACTCTTTATGACTCTGCCAAATATTTTACGATAAAAATATCGCATAAAAATGTTTTTTCTTATTGTCTCAACCGTAATACGCTGTAAGTTAGGCTATGAACGTATAGATATATACGATTGTACGTGCAGTTGACTACAAGAAAGCGTGCGTGCGGGGGTGGTGCATAATAACAAAGCCTGACGGCAATGTGACCATCAGGCTTTTGTTCGTGCTGTCCATCAGAGGAGCAGCGTGGAAAGTAAATCTTTACTTAGAGGCGATGCGATCGCTTACGGTAAGATAACGACGGCCTTTTGCGCGACGACGGGCAAGAACCTTGCGGCCATCGGGAGTTGACATTCTTTCACGGAAGCCGTGCTTGTTAACGCGCTTGCGGTTAGAGGGTTGAAATGTTCTTTTCATTGCCTTATGATTGTTTTTTGATATATTTGCACAATTCGAGGTGCAAAGATAGTTATTATTTGCTTATTTGGCAAATGTTAAAGCCTTAAAAATACTCCGCTACAGATGGTAACGGAGTATTTTATTGAATATCAGTGATTAATCTGTTGACTGGTTTATTTTGCAGGGCCCATCTCAAACACTAATTCTCCACCCTTCATGATATCGTCATGGGTGATATAGCGCTTGTCGTATTCCGCTCCGTTGAGAGTCACTTTGCGGATATAGCGGTTGGTGTCTGAGTTGTTGACTGTAGAAACTATGAACTTGCCGCCGGGCACTGCTATCTCAGCCTTGTCAAAGATGGGAGAGCCGAACCAGTAGCGTCCGCTTGCGGGTTCTACTTCGTAGAAGCCGAGCGACGAGAGAATATACCATGCTGACATCTGTCCGGCATCTTCGTTACCGGCGAGGCCGTCGGGGTTGGTGGTATACATCTCTTCAAGCACCTGTCTGATTTTGTCGGCTCCCTTTTCGGGTTGATCCATCATTGTGTAGAGATAGAGGATGTGATGACCGGGTTCGTTGCCGTGGGCATACTGGCCGATAAGGCCGGTAATGTCGGGTGAGGCGTTGTCGCCGGTGAGCTGTGAGCTTACGGTGAAGAGTGAGTCAAGCTTGGTGACGAAGGCTTCGTTGCCACCGAGGAGTTCGCTCAGTCCCTCTACATCCTGCGGTGCAAGCCACAGATACTGCCATGCATTGCCTTCGCAGTAGTCGTCCTCGCGGTGGGCGGTAGAGAAGGGATCGAAGGGTGTACGCCATGAGCCGTCGGCAAATTTGCCGCGCATGAAGCGCACGGAGGGGTCGAAATAGTTGCGGTACGACTGGCTGCGGCGGGTATATTCTTCGGCCTCGGAGTTCTTGCCGAGTGCTTTGGCGGCTTGTGCTATGGCGCCGTCAGCTACGGCATATTCCATATCGTAGGCTATGGCTTCGTTGAATTTGTCGGCAGGGATAAAGCCGTACTGCTTACGCAGTGCACCTCCGCGTGCGGTATCGTTTGAGGTCACGATGAGAGCCTTGAAAGCACGTTCGGCGTCGACACCGGGCACCTTCTTGACGATAGCGTCGGCCACGGGAATAATGCCGGGGTTGCCCACCATACAGTCGGTCTCGTTGGCCCAGAGATGCCATACGGGCAGACGGCCCTGCTGGTCAAAGATGTCGAGCATGGCGTTGATTACCTCTGAATTCTTTTCGGGATTAATGATACTCATCAGAGGCATGGCGGCACGATAGGTGTCCCAGAGCGATAGTACCGTATAGGCGGAGTGTGATGGATTGTTATGAATCTCTCCGTCGGCCCCGCGATAGTCGCCGTTGACATCGCTCAGGGTCATGGGAGCGATCATCGTATGATAGAGCGCGGTATAGAATTTCTCGCGGTCATTCTCGTTGGGAGTGCTGATGATGACGCGTGACAATTGATCGTTCCAGGTCTTGTCGGCAGCTTGACGTGTGCCCTCGAAGTCCCAGCCTGGTAATTCGGCAGCGAGGTTGGCTTTTGCACCATCGATTGATACGGGGCTGAGTGCAACTTTGAGAAGGACCTGTTCGGCTGAGTCAGTGGTGAATGATGCACGGCCGAATTGGTCATTACCCTTAAGCTCGAATGAGTCGAAGGGCTTCGAGAACTGGGCTACGAAGTATACCTTCTGGTCTTTGGCCCATCCTGTAGAATAACGATAGCCCGTAAGAGTGCTGTCATTCTCGGCGGTAATCATTACCTCGGTGGGCTTGTCCCATGCTCCGCCGTTGGCGAGGTCAAATACGATGGCGGCCGAGTCGGAGGCGGGGAAGGTATAGCGGTGGAGACCCACACGGTTTGTGGCTGTCATTTCGGCAAGGATGTCATAGCGTGTGAGAGGCACACTGTAGTAGCCTGGCACGCTTACTTCCTGTGAGCGGGCGGCGTATGACCAGAGACCTGATGCGGGGCCCTCTTCTTCTGTGCCGCGGGCATAGGTCACGTCACCGATGACAGGCATTACGGTCACGTCAAAGAGGTCACCGATACCTGTGCCTGACAGGTGGGTGTGTGAAAAGCCGATTACCGTAGAGTCTGATTCGTGATAGCCCGAGCACCAGTCCCATGTCTGAGGTATGCTCGTGAGGCCGAGCTGTACCATACCGTAGGGCACGTTGGCTCCTACGAATACATGGCCATGGCCGCCGCTTCCGATGTGGGTATTGACGTATTGTGTCAGGTTGGGGGTTGCTTCGTCATGGCTGTCATTTGAGCATGCCGTGAATACGAGAGGAGCAACCAGAAGAATAGCGTATGATTTCATCTGCTTGTGATAAGTGATGGTAATTAAGTCGGGTTTTAGAGAGTGTTTGAATTTAAATGCTTTTAGCACAAAGAAGTTTTCGGAGGGATTTTCAAGAGTTGAAGAGGGAGCGATGCGGGCATCGTGACCGATGATAACTCTTGAAAAGCACCCGAAAAATTCTTTGTGATGAAAGCAAAAATTTCCGAACTCTCTCATAAAAATTAATTTGGTTTAAATTCAAACACTCTCTTACTTCTTGTCCGAAAGGGTAAACTTCAGATTCTTGCCCTTGATGAGGTCATCGTGGCTTATGCGATATTTTTTCAATGGGCGGTCACCGAGGGACATTGACTTGATGAAGAGCTGGTCGGGGCTCTTGCGGTCGGCCTCAATGGTGATGGTGCCATGGTCTGTGTCTATCTCCACGCGGTCAAACACCGGTGAGGTGAGTGTGTAGTAGGGTTCCCCGGGACAGTCGGGATAGAGGCCCATCATGGAGAATACTGCCCAGGCTGACATTGTGCCGGTGTCGTCATTGCCTGGAATACCGTCGGGGGCGGTGGTGAAGTGCTTGTCAAGAAGCTCGCGGACGGTCTTTTGTGTGCGCCATTCCTCGCCGGGAACACGGCTGAAGAGATAGGGATAGGCAATGTCAGGTTCGTTGGCGGGGTCATACAGACCTTCGTCAAACACTTTCTGGAGTTTGTTGGTGAAAGCTTTGCGGCCACCGTTTAGTTTTATCATGCCGTCTACGTCGTGAGGAGCGAAGAAGGTGTAATTCCATGCGCTGCCTTCGTGGAAACCGGGCACAGGCTCGAAGTTTTCACCCTGACGGGGATTAAAGGGTTCGAGGAATTTGCCGTCCATTTCGATAGGGCGTAATGTACCGCTCTCCTTGGAGTAGTAGTGGCGGTAGCCTAATGAACGCTTGGTGAGTTCATCGGCCAGAGCTACATCGCCACGCTCACGTGCCAGCCATGCCAGTGCATTGTCAGCGACGTAATATTCAAGTGCGTGTGATACGGAATTATCACCCGAATTGTCGCCTGAGTATGCTCCTAAGGGTATGTATTCATACTGGAGATAGGGGTCGATGTCGGGACGCATCGGATTCTTGGCGCCGGGTGTGGTGGCTGATTTCACCATAGCTTCATAGGCGCGGTCCATGTCGAAATTGCGTAGACCCTTACGCCATGTGTCGACAATGACGGGGAGTGCGGGATCACCTTCCATAGTGAAGGTCTCGCGGCCGAACAATTCCCATTTCGGGAGCCATCCCCACTCATCGTACATGGATATCATGGAGCGTACCATGTCGGTCTGACGCTCGGGATAGACGAGGGTCATCAACTGGTGAAGATTGCGATAGGTATCCCAGAGCGAGAATACGGTGTAGCGGTCGTGGCCCTCTTCTACCTGTCCTTCGCCGAACGATTCCATAAGTGGGTACTGACCGTTGACGTCGTTGAGTACGTTGGGGTGTATCAGCGAGTGGTAGAGCGCGGTGTAGAACACCTTCTTCTGATCGTCTGTGCCACCGGTCACTCTTATACGGCCGAGGTCGGCATTCCACTGGTCACGGGCTGCCGAGCGCATGTCGTCAAAGGTAAGTGACATCTGTTCCTTATCAAGATTCTCACGTGCGTTGGCTGTCGAGACGAACGATACGCCCATTCTCACCTCCACCTGTTCGCCGGGAGCCAGTGAGTCGTAGGTAAACCAGTATCCTATATCGTCGCCCGACAGTTCACGGCCATATTCGCGGTATATTTTATATGTACCGTTATCGGGGGTCCACTCGGCTTCTACGCCTGTCATTACAGGTTGCATCTTCCAGTAGCCTGATGATGAGGGCTTCTTGGTGACGCGCATTACGAAGTAGATTGGGAATACCTTCTGAGGATTGTAGCAGAAGGTACCCAGCAGTTTTGAGCCTTCAATCTCTGTGTCGCTCACGCGGCGCACTGTGGCTCCGCTTTCATTGGTGAGGCCCTGTCCAAGATTGATGAGGATATTACCCTTACCGCCGGGGAAGGTATATCGTTCGGCCGAAGTGCGTGATGTTGAAGTCGCCTCGGTAAGTATGTCGTACTTCGTCAGGCGGTTGGTATAGTAGCCGGGTGAGGCTGTTTCATTATCGTAGTGCGAACCGTAGTTGAAGTAGTCAGGGTCAAGATCACCTGTAGTGGCGATGGTGAGGAGTGAGCCGACGTCGGGACAGCCTACTCCACTCAGGGCCACATGGGCATAGCCCGTAAAGAACTTGTTGTGAAACTCATAGGGGGTTGACCACCAACGGGCATCCTTATCAAAGACGTTGTCTGATGAACCCATCACATTGAAGGGGGTTACAGTCATCATGCCGTTGGGCACTCTCGCACCGGGATTGGTGGTGCCGAAGTTGGTAGTACCGATAAACGGATCTACCCACTTCGTATAGTCGTTGTCAGTGGCGTTAATCCACTGACATACGGCTATTGCAGCTGAAATTATTATTAATCTGGAATTAGACATAAGAATGATAAGTCATTTTTATTTGCGGGCACGCATGCTGTCCCAGGTGAGATAGATAATCAGGGCGGCATATACCACTACGCCGAGAGTCTGATTGAGGGTCTCTGACATAGGTGCGGTATACTCGAAGCCAAGAAAACGGGTAAGTGCGGCGAACACACCGAACAGTGCGCCACCGGCTATAAGACCTGATGAGATGAGGGTACCGCGGTCGCGACGTGCGTCGTTGACGGCCTTATCCTTCGAGCGGGTACTTACAAACCATGCGATAGCACCACCTACGAGAAGGGGAGTGTTGAGGTGAAGAGGTATGAACATACCGAGGCAGAATGCCAGCGCGGGTACTCCGAGCCAGTTGAGCAGCAGAGCGAGGATAGCACCTGTCATGTAAAGTATCCAGGGAGTCTCGCCACCCATCATGATGGGTTCGATTACCTTGGCCATGGCGTTGGCCTGAGGTGCCACCAGGGCGTCAGGACCGGCAAAACCGTATACATCGTTGAGAAGCATGATTACAAGGCCTACGGTAGCGGCTGATACGAGTGTGCCGAGGAATTTCCAGCTCTCCTGCTTGCGGGGAGTGGAGCCGAGCCAATAGCCTATCTTGAGGTCGGTGACGAATCCGCCGGCCATCGAGAGTGCTGTGCAGACAACACCACCGATAACCATAGAAGCTACTATGCCTGAAGTGCCGGAGATTCCAATACCTACAAAGATGGCTGAGGCAATAATGAGTGTCATGAGTGTCATGCCGGACACGGGATTGGAGCCTACGATGGCAATGGCGTTTGCTGCCACGGTGGTGAACAGGAATGATATCACGGCTACTACAATCCAGGCTACGAGTGCCTGCCAGAAGTTATGAAGCACACCGCACCAGAAGAAGATGAGGACGGCCACGAGGGCTACACTGATGAAGAAGATGATATGCTTCATGGAGATATCCTGCTGCCAGCGCACTGCTTTGGCGGTTTGAGCGCCGCCCTTGAATTCGTGTGCGGCAAGTCCGGCAGCCTGCACGATGATACCCCATGATTTGATGATGCCGATAATACCGGCCATTGCTATACCACCGATACCGATGAGGCGGGCGTAGTCACTGAATATGGCTGAGGGTGCCATCGCGGTAAGCTCAGGCGCACCGTATGTGCCGAGCAGGGGTATGAGTATCCACCATACGAAGGCCGAACCGGCGCAGATAATGAAGGCATATTTGAGACCGATGATATATCCGAGGCCTAAGAGTGCGGCACCGGTATTGCAGCTCACGAGTAGTTTGGTCTTGTCTATTACAGCCTGACCCCATGATGTGGCCGCAGTAGTGATAGTGTCGGCCCACACACCGAAGGTGGCTACCACATAGTCGTAGATACCGCCTATGAGAGACGCTACCACGAGGGTTTTGGCCTGACTGCTGTCCGATGAGGTGTTCTGTCCGCTGGCGAGTACCTGAGTGGTGGCTGTAGCTTCAGGGAAGGGGTATTTGCCGTGCATATCCTTCACGAAATACTTGCGGAAGGGTATGAAGAACAGTATGCCAAGCACACCGCCCAGCAGCGAGCTGAGGAATATTTCAAGGAAGCTTACGGTAATTTCAGGATATTTGGCCTGAAGAATGTAAAGTGCGGGAAGGGTAAAGATCGCACCGGCTACAATCACACCCGAGCATGCTCCGATTGACTGTATGATGACGTTCTGTCCCAGAGGATTCTTGATTTTCAGAGCGCCCGACAGACCCATAGCTATGATGGCGATGGGAATAGCGGCCTCGAATACTTGACCTACTTTCAGGCCCAGATATGCAGCTGCGGCACTGAACACTACGGCAAGCACCAGTCCTAATCCTACGGAATAGGGGGTGATTTCCGCATAGTCACGGGCTGGATGCATCAGCGGACGGTAATGTTCGTCAGCTCCAAGTTCGCGGAACGCATTTTCTGGCAGTTCCACCGGATCGGCATCCTGATAGATGGGATCTTCTTTCATTTTGTAAGAATGGATTTTGAAGGAATGATTGGTATTAAATTCAAACACTCTCTAAGTTTAGCCTTGAGTTCAACTTTGGTTGGCGCGGGAGAGTATCTCGAAGTTATCGACATAGACAGCGGTGATGGTGCGCTTTATAGCGTTGCGATCTTCCCATGTGCGGCTGCGCAACTTTCCCTCCACAAAGAGTTTTGACCCTTTGCGAATGTACTTCTCGGCTGTTTCGGCAGCCTGGTCCCACATGACTATGTTATGCCACTCCGTGCGTTCAGGAATGGTCACTCCGGCTGCCGTAGTGCGTGGACGTTCGGTAGTAGCTATCGTAAACTCAGCCACGGCACGTCCGTCGACGTAGCGTATGACGGGGTCTTTGCCCACATTGCCTACAAGTATGACTTTGTTGATTGACATATAAATAGTTATAAGCCCTTAATCACTCTCCTTGCGAAAAAATTTTGAAGACTAACTTAAAAACATACAAGGCATGTCGCGGAACGTATAGCCCCCGGCATGCCTTGTTGATATATTGGGTGATATCAGCGTCATCGAGGTGCGTGTATCGATTACACGTAGCCTCGGATGATGCCGCGCTTGGCATTGCGCACGAACAGTATTATCTCGTCACGTTCGGGGGTTGCGGGGAGTTCGGCCTCTATACGTTCTATAGCGTCAGAGTTGTTGAGCCCTGACAGGTAGAGGTAGCGGTAAATTTCCTGAATATCTCTGATGACTTCGCCGCTGAAGCCTCGACGACGCAGACCAATGGAGTTTACTCCGGCGTAAGCGATGGGTTCGCGGGCGGCCTTGACGTATGGAGGGATATCTTTGTTTACAAGAGCTCCGCCCTGAAGCATCACGTGGGGGCCAATGTGGCAGAACTGATGTACGAGTGAACCTCCTCCGATTACTGCGAAGTTGTCCACCTGTACCTCACCGGCCAGCTGTGTGGCATTTGACATGATAACATTATCACCTACTATACAGTCGTGAGCCACGTGGCAGTAGGCCATAATAAGACAGTTGTTGCCTACCACGGTCTTGCCCTTGGCGGCAGTACCGCGGTTGATAGTCACACACTCGCGTATTGTGGTGTTGTCGCCGATGATAGCCAGGGTATCCTCACCCTTGAACTTGAGGTCCTGAGGTATACCGGAGATAACGGCACCGGGAAATATTGTGCAGTTCTTACCGATGCGTGCGCCTTCCATGATGGTGACGTTGCTCGCTATACGTGTTCCCTCTCCGATCTCGACATTAGCCTCGATGGTGACAAACGGGTCTATTACCACACTGGGAGCTATCTTTGCTGCCGGATGGATATATGCAAGAGGTTGCTTCATTATAAGACTGAGTTTACTGTGGGATGTAATGTGTGTGATTACTTGTTTTTGATAATCTGAGCCATGAACTCACATTCAGATACGATTTTCTCGCCTACGAAAGCATAACCTTTCATCATGGCGCAACCGCGACGAAGTTCGGTCATGAACGATACGTGGAAGAGGAGAGTGTCGCCGGGCACTACTTTCTGGCGGAACTTCACGTTATCAATCTTCATGAAGTATGTGGAGTACTTGTCGGGATCGTCTACGGTGCTTAGCACAAGGAGACCGCCGGTCTGAGCCATGGCCTCGATTTGGAGTACACCGGGCATAACGGGTTCCTGGGGGAAGTGGCCGAGGAAGTAAGGTTCGTTGGCGGTGATATTCTTTACTCCCACGATATGATTGGTGCCCTTTTCGATCACCTTGTCAACAAGCAGGAAGGGATAACGGTGGGGAAGGAGTTCGCGGATGCGGTTGTTGTCCATCAGCGGCTCTACGTTGGGGTCGTATACGGGAGCCTGCACATCCTGACGCTTGATTTCGCGGCGTATCTTCTTTGCAAATGTGGTGTTGATGGAGTGGCCGGGACGAACGGCTATCACCTTGCCCTTGAGCGGACGGCCTATGAGGGCTATGTCGCCGAGCACATCCATGAGTTTATGGCGGGCGGGTTCGTTCTCACTGGTCAGAGGACGCTCCTGGATGTATCCGAATTCGCTCACCTCCTTGTGGTCTACGCCCATGATGTCGGCCAGACGGTCAAGCTGTTCCTGACCCATCGGTGAGTCATATATCACCACGGCATTCTGCAGGTCGCCACCCTTGATGAGGTTGGCATTTACCAGAGGCTCTATCTCGCGTACAAACACGAATGTGCGGCTGTCGGCAATCTTTTCGGCGAATTCGTCAAGATGCTCCAGTGTGGCAAACTGATTGGTAAGCACGGGGGAGGGATACTGTACCATCACATCAAGGCTGAACTCCGTGTCGGGGAGCACTACGATAGAAGCTCCGGTCTCGGTGTCGCGCACCTCCATCTTCTGCTTCACGATGTAGAAATCCTTGTCCTGATTCTGCTCTTCGGTGCCTACTTCGGCTATCTTGGCTACGAATTCACGCGCGCTGCCGTCAAGTATAGGCATCTCGGGGCCATTGATCTTAATCAGGCAGTTGTCGATACCTGACGCATAGAGGGCGGCCATTGAATGTTCGATAGTGCTTATCTGCACATCACCTTTGGCTATTACAGTGCCACGGGTAGTGCTCACCACATTTTCGGCAAGTGCATCTATGATGGGTTCATTCTCAAGGTCAGTGCGCTGAAACTTATATCCGGTATTTTCGGGAGCAGGCAAGAACTCAGCTTCGATTTCGCGGCCGGTATGCAAACCTTTACCTTTTACAGTAAAAGGGGCTTTGAGGGTAATCTGCTTCATGCTTATATGGTTGATTGGTTTTATTTTGTTAGTTTTTGGGGTCGAGGAGGCGTTCGATTTTCTTGAGTTTAGCCACAAGATCGGGTATACGGGAGATGTTTACCTGGTTGCGGGCGTACTCGCGGAAGTCTACGGCGGGCGAACCGAACAGGCGCGAGCCTGACTTCACTTCGTCTTTGATACCCGACTTTGCGGCTACCATCACATTATCGCCGATGGTGATATGTCCGGCCATTCCTACCTGACCGCCGAACATGCAGTGTGCCCCTACCTTGGTGCTTCCGGCCACACCGGTCTGTGCGGCCATTACAGTGGCCTGTCCTATCTCGGCGTTGTGACCTACCTGTATAAGGTTGTCGAGCTTAACGCCCTCATGGATGCGTGTAGCTCCCATAGTAGCACGGTCTATGGTGGTATTGGCCCCTATCTCTACATTATCGGCTATCTCTACGATACCGAGCTGCGGTATCTTGTCGTAGTGGCCGTCCACGGGGGCGAAACCGAATCCGTCGGCGCCTATGACGGCTCCTGAATGGATTATGCAGTTTTTACCGATACGACATCCCTTGTATACCCTTACTCCGGCATAGAGCGTTGTTCCGTCGCCTACCTTCACTCCGTCGCCTACGTAGGTCTGAGGATAGATCTGTGCTCCTGCGCCTATGACGGCTCCTGTGCCTATGTAGGCGAATGCTCCTATGTAAGCGTCCTCGGGCACTTCCACACCTTCGGCTATGAAGCAGGGCTGCTCGATGCCCCGCTTGGGAGGATTGAGCATGGCCGATACCATACGCAGCAGCATAGCCACTGTGGCATAGGGATCGTCAACACGTATGAGAGTGGTGGTAATGGGCTGCTCAGGGGTGAAGTCACGCCTTACGAGCACGGCTGTAGAGCCGGTGGTATAGATATAGTGGGTATATTTTTCGTTGGCCAGGAAAGAGATGGCACCGGGGTGTCCCTCCTCAATTTTGGCAAACGAGGATATTTTTGCTTCGGCATCTCCTTCGACCTGTCCGTTGACAAGCGAGGCAATCTGTCCTACTGAAAATTCCATTGTCGATTGGAGGTGGTTATAATGATTGATGCAATGTATTCTCCGCCACTGCTCACGGGTAATGGGGCAGTGCCGCATAGAATTGTGCAAAGATACAAAAAAAGTTTAACAACGGTATGAATGAACGGGTACTTGATTTTTCTTAAATTTGCACCATATTATAATTTTTGATAATCTAACATTGACATATATGACACTCATTCGCTCAAAGATATGGATTTCAGGCATAAGCGGCATACTTGCCATGACTTCTCTCGGCTCTTGCAGCCACTCCGCCCAATGGGAGGCCAAGGGTACTGTCGCCGGCGGTGAAGGACGCGAGATGCTCCTGCAGGCTTCGACCAACGGCCGATGGTATACGATTGATACTGTTGAGATTGATAAGAACGGCAAGTTCTCTGTCACTCAGTCGCCAGCCGGTTATCCCGATATCTACCGCCTGTCGCTTGACGGAAAGAATCTATACTTTCCGGTCGACAGTATCGAGACTGTAGTGATTACCGCCGACGTTGATGGTTTTGACACCGGATATACCCTTTCAGGCACTCCCTCGGCCGAAAATCTCATGAAAGCCAATGCTGAACTTAATGCCGTCATTCGCGCCCAAGGAGTGGAGAAGGCGCTCAAAGATACTGAACTGAAGAAAAAACTCAACGACATTATCCTCTCAAATCCCTCTGATATAGTGTCTTATTACATCATTAGCCGCAACGTCCAGGGGAGTCCGCTCTATGATCCTACAGACCGCGACGATGTGAAGCTAATCGGGGCTGTGGCTAATGCCTTTAACGATTACCGTACACGTGATCCTCGTACTTCATATCTAAAATCGCTCTTCCTCTCCAATCGGGTCCGTAACGTCGCTCCCACCGACACGATTCATGCCGAAGAGGTGTCATACTTTGATATCAAACTCTATGATGAGAATGGTAATATGCGCTCGCTCAAAGAGTTGACCGAGAAGGGTAAGGTGGTGTTGCTTAACTTTACAGTTTACAATGCCGAGAATTCTCCCGCTTTCAATCGTCAACTAAACGAACTCTATCAGCGTTATCATGATGCGGGTCTGGAGATATATCAGGTGTCAATCGACAGCGATGAGTTTCGTTGGAAACAGTCGGCCCGCAATCTGCCCTGGATTACTGTGTACAATTCTCCGGTCGACGGCCGACAGAATCTGCTCAATTTCAACGTCACGGCTATTCCCACGTCATTCGTCATTGACCGCAATGGCGACCTGGTGGAGCGCATTGACGATGAGTCACAGCTGGCATCCAAGGTAAGAGCACATATCTAACTCATCTTTTTTTCTAAATTATCAGCAATATGAATGTAGGAGATCTCATTCCCGAAGTGTTAGGCACTGACGAACAGGGCCGTGTTGTAAAGTCAACCGATTTCCCCGGTCAGCCTCTTGTAATATATTTCTACCCCAAGGATAACACCTCGGGCTGTACCGCCGAGGCATGTTCGATACGCGACAATATCACCGCCCTCACCGATAAGGGCTACAAGGTGATAGGTATCAGCAAGGACTCTCCCGCAAGCCATGTGAAGTTTGGCGAGAAGTACTCATTACCGTTTTTGCTTCTGAGCGATGTTGATACCACAGTCAATCAGGCCTTCGGTGTATGGAAACTCAAGAAGATGGCCGGACGCGAGTACATGGGTACCGTCCGCACCACTTTCATCACCGATGCATCGCACCACGTCACCGACATTATCACCAAGGTACGTACCAAGGATGCCGGTGAACAGCTGCTTGAGGTAATCGGCTGATAACCCTCTATTCAAAAGTAAACATACTCTAAGGCTATATCCGCCTATGAACAACGAGAATAACGAATTTTTTCAAGGAAACGAGGCTGCGGAATTGCGTTCGCTCTACCGCGACTTGCTGAGGGAGACGGCTGCCGTAGCCCTTCCGGGCGATATACGTGCGCTGCGTGCCACTATCGCCGAGTCTATTGCCGGAGGTCACTATGGGCGCGACCGCTTCGGAGGCAATGCCTTGATTCATTACATGCGCACGGCTCTGGAGCTGTGCAGACGCATCAGTGCCGACCGCAATATGATAGTGGCCCTGATGCTGTCGAGTCTTTGTCGTTCCGATTACCTTTCGCCCGAGGATGTGGCTCGCGACTGGGACGAGGATATAGCCAAGATAGTGAGGGGACTGCAGAAGGTGTCGACGCTCTACAACCGCGCCGCGACGGTAGAGGACGATAACTTCCGCAAGCTGCTGCTCACCTTTGCCGAAGATATACGTGTCATCATAATCATGATTGTTGATCGCCTCACGCTGATGAAGGCTATCAATCATCATCCGGATGAGGCGCTTGTGGCAAGCACGGCCAAGGAGGCCGGACTGCTATATGCTCCTCTTGCCCACCGCCTCGGCCTCTATGCCATCAAGGGCGAACTTGAGGATATGTCGCTCAAGTATACCAACCGCGACATGTACTCGCGCATAGCCCATAAGCTCAACGAGACCAAGCGCAGCCGCGACGCATATATCGCCGACTTCATAGCACCCGTCAAAGCAGCTCTCGAAAAGGAGGGGCTAAACTTTGAAATCAAGGGTCGCACGAAGTCCATATACTCCATCTGGAACAAGATGAAGAAGCAGCGCGTAGACGTAGAGGGTATCTACGACCTATTCGCCATACGTATCATCATAGACGCTCCCCCCGAGCGCGAACGCAGCGAGTGCTGGCTGGCCTATTCCGTGGTCACCAATATGTATCAGCCCAATCCGGCACGTCTTAAAGACTGGCTCTCCATACCCAAGAGCAACGGCTATGAGTCGCTGCACATTACCGTCATGGGTCCTCAGGGCAAGTGGGTGGAGGTACAGATACGTTCGCGCCGCATGGATGAGATAGCCGAGCGCGGTGTGGCGGCACACTGGCGCTACAAGGGCATCAAGAGTGAACAGAATCTTGACACCTGGATGAACCGCGTGCGCGAGATTCTCGAGGCTGCCGACAACGACCCGCTCAATCTTATGAAGAATCTGAAGATGGACATCTACGATAAAGAGGTGTTTGTCTTCACCCCCAAGGGCGACCTCTATCGTCTTCCCTCGGGTGCCACGGTGCTTGACTTTGCCTTCATGGTACACTCCCGCCTGGGCTGTACGTGTACGGGTGGTAAGGTCAACGGACGCACCCGCAAAATCAATCATCGCCTCTCCAACGGCGACACCGTGGAGATAATGACTTCGGCCAATCAGGTTCCCAAGCAAGACTGGCTGGGATTCGTGGTCACTTCAAAGGCCCGTACCAAGATACGCCAGACGCTCAACGAGCAGGCCAACCGCTCGGCCGAACTTGGCCGCGAGATGCTGCAGCGCCGCTTCAAGAACCGCAAGATAGAGATAGACGAGGGTATACTCAGCAAACTCATAAAGAAGCTCGGATATAAGACCTCTACCGACTTCTTCAACGCTATAGCCGACGAGTCGCTGGAGGTCAACCGCGTGGCAGTGGAATATGACCTGATAGACCGTCCGGTGGAATCTACCGAAAGCCGTTCGGCAGAGGAATTCTCGCTCCAGACATCTCCCGAACAAGATGATGACAGTGGCTCTGACACTCTCGTGATAGGCGAGGGAGTGAAGGGACTGAATTACCGCATGTCGCGCTGCTGCAATCCCATTTACGGCGATCAGGTGTTCGGATTCATAGCCTCTGACGGAGCTATCAAGATACATCGCGCCGACTGCCCCAACGCTGCGAATATGCGCCGCCGCTATCCCTATCGCTTCATCCCCGTGAGATGGTCGGGTAAGCTCGGCACGCAATTTGCCGCTACACTAAAGATAGTGGGTGTCGACGATATAGGTATCGTCACCAACGTATCATCCATTATCAACAAGGAAAAGGACTGCTCGCTGCGCAGCATCGCTATTGATTCGCATGACGGTATCTTCCACGGCACTCTCGTGGTGGGTGTGGTCAACACCGAGTCGCTTGCGAGCTTGATAAGAAAGATTAAAACAGTAAAAGGCGTAAAAAATGTTGAACGTAGCAATTAGAAATCTCCTCATTCTCTCAGCTTCGGCTGTTGTGGTCACCTCATGTGGCGAGAGCGCCGATACCAAGGCCGCACGCGCTCTACTCGAACAGGCAAAAACATGTCTTGACGAAGGTAATTTCACTCGCTCGCTTGAGTTGCTCGATTCTATCGAGTCGGCCTATCCTGCCGAGATAGCGCAGCGTCGCGAGGGGCTTCACCTGCGTCCCAAAGCCATAGAGGGCGTGACTTTGCGTCAGCTCGAAACCACCGACAGCCTTATCGCCGCGCTACAGATAGAGAACGAGCGTCTGAGCTCTGCCATACGTTTCGTGGAGAATCCCGTAGAGGGTTATTATGTGTCGACCTCTGCCGTTAAGGGTGACTTTATAGGCACTAACGGTATTCAGCCCCGCATTACTCCCGAGGGAATCTTCTATATCGTTTCATCGGTCGTCCGTCCCGTAAAGAGCACTGCGGTGACCCTCACAAGTGGAGGCGAAAGTGCCACTACGGCTACTGTGGCTTATGACGACGAACGCAACTACCGCCGCAACGGAGTGGAGGTGATTACCTTCATGGCCTCGGAGTGCGACACGCTCGGACGTTTTGCCCTCACACATCGCGATGAGCCCATGAAGCTTACCTTTGATGGTGCCACTCCCTATACCATAGACTTCCCCGCCGCCCGTGTCGAGGAATTAGCGTCGGTCTACGAAGCAGCCACCGCCGTCAACCGCGGCAAGAAAGCGCAGCTTGACAAGACGCGCCTCGAGCGTCAGCTCGCCCTCTCCCGCTCGCAGCAAGCCCGCACGTTCCAGGACGAGGCGCAGGGAGAGGAGTAAGCCTATTATATAATACTTTTGCTTAGAATTAATTCAAATGTTCTCAAGGTATACTTTCAAGCAATCTATTGGTTGGTTATTGGGCTTGGTTGGTGTAGTGTGCTATATAGCCGGGTATTGGATAAAATATGAGTATCCAGACAGTTTCTGGGCTGATATCCCAATTAAGATAGCAGATATTCTTATTATAGGTGTGGTCGTTGGATATCTTACAGGAGTAGCACAATGGGCAGGTATCTTCAAGCGAGAGATTCAAGATATTGTATACGGTAAAGAGTTTCTCAATAAACGAAACGATATTGAGGCTATATGGTATAATGTAACTAAACAGATGTTTAAGTTTAAATTTGCAGAAATTCATAAAGATCTGTTAGGCGCTCTACGATATACACTTCCTGGAGAGGATGATATAAGTTATTATGAGGATTACGATGCCGATACGAAAGTTGAATGGATTGATAAAGAGAGAGGGATAATCAAGACCATAGATACATTTGCAATGTATATTGTAACTGAATCTGAAAAGGAATTCTCATATCCGATAAAATCGTGGACAATTACTGATGATGAACCGTCTGATGTACAACAGACCGGCCATGATATTAAGGTATATGTTGATGGAACCTTATTATCTAATTTACATACAGAGACGAAACGTGATGGAGATGAGATATGTAATGAAACGACAATTTCTTTAAAGGGTAAAAAGAGATATTTCATACAATATACTCGTGAAAAACAGTATAATATTAATGATGATTATTATATTGCTTTTAGAGCAAGATATCTTACTAAGAACTTAACAGTATCACTTGAACTGCCTCAGGATATTGAAGCTCTTTTCGTTGAACGTGGTACTACAAAGAATTTTATAAATGTTAAAAATTCTAAACATTGTATCAAAAAAGTATTTAAGGGCGTTATCTTTCCAAGACAAGGTTATATCTTTGTACTTAAAGTAATCAATGCTAATTCATAGGAGGACTACATCATGACTATCCTTTATGGTGATACCGAATTTTAATCGGGTTATTTTCAATTAGAATTTTTTCAATAATAGTATTCACCTTAAATTGGCGCTGTGTCATAATTGACATGGCGCCATTTTCGTCATAATAGTGCCATAATGGAGTGAAGGTAATATCTTACATCGGCGGCCTCACGGCCGATGTAAGATGGGTGCAGGAAATCGTGAGGCGCTTGTAAGGGATGTGCCGACAACACCGTCGCTCCGCGACTCATTGTCTAGAGGCAGATAGAATCCGTGGACTCCCTTCGGTCATCCACGGTTATACACGATGTCGTGCCTCCGGCACTCTGTCACTACGCTTCCGGGATGCCCACAAGGGGATGGATGGATGGATGGATGGATGGGGGGATGAAAAAAGCGCTATGTCGGGGACATAGCGCTTGGGGTATCTAATGGGTTAGAGATCCAGTAGATGGGCGGGGGATTAATAGCCGGGAGTCTGGAGTACAACGTCGCTCACGAGGGCAGTGTTGATGGGCCAGAGTGCCATCTGCTTCTGGGTGGCGTAGTCAAGTACGGGAACGTTGGTCACCAGAGGGCAGTTGGGCAGGTCGTTGATCCTGAGGCAAACCTCGTTGTAGTAGGGGTTGGTAGCGTCAAGTCCAAATCCGGCGCAGCTTTCGGGCTGGAAGAGAAGGTGATCCTTGTCTTCACCATCCTTAACGGTGGTGAGACGGCGGATATCCCACCAGCGCTGACCTTCACCTACGAACTCTCTTGTCTTCTCCTGAAGGATAGCAACTTCGTTTTCGCGGAATGAACCGGCCTTGTAGCCAAGAGTAGCTTCGTCCCAGTTGTCGGCGTAGGCTCTCTGACGAACCATGTTGATATACTTCTCTACATCGGAGTTGTTGCCTTCGTAGTTGGCGATTTCAGCGAGATACATGTAGGCCAGAGGCAGACGATAGTATATCATATCGTTGGTGCCCTGAAGGTTACTGTTCTGAAGTTCGCCTTTGTACTTGAAGAAGAAGAGTCCGGCGAGGTTGCGTTCGTTCTTATTGAAGTCTGCGATGAAGTTGACGGGTGAAGCACCTTCGATGGGAGTTTCACCATCGGCCTGTACGCCATTTTCTTCGTTGGTGGCAAGGTAGTTGTCCATGAAGTTGGCGTCACGGCGGGTGTCAAGTTCGTTGTACTGATACCATACGGCATTGCGATACTGATAACGGTTTACAACGTTGCCGGGACCGTGATACCAGAGGTTGTTGTTCACCTGCTTGCCTTCGGTGTTGATATAACGTCCGAGACGGTTGGCGTATGCCGTGGGAGTAATACCGTCCTCACCGTAGCATGCCCAGAAGATACCCTGAGCCTGACCGGTGGTAGGATTCCAGAATGACTGGAAGTACCAGTTGGCGGTATTTACGCCGTAGCCGTAGTAGGTAGAGAAGATGACCTCTGTATTTGCAGCCTTTTTAGCAGCGTCGAATACATCGGCATAATTGGGCATCATAGAGTAGCCGGCCTTGGTTACTTCTTCAAAGTAGCCCTTGGCTGTGGTTACGTCTGCGGGGGTTGCCTTATGGTTGCCGGTAGATACCTTGCCGCTCCAGAGATATACTTCGCCGGCGAGCATCTGTGTTGCGGTGGGGTTCCAGTAGTTCTTACCCATGACACGCTGGTCATTGAAGCCGGCACCTGCTTCAAACTCCTTGATGGAGTTCTTTACGTCTTCCTTGATCTGGTTCAGCACTGCCTCAGCCTCGGCACGGGGCATGGCGAGAGCCACAGCGTTGAAGTTGCCGAGCAATACGTCGGGCTCGGTACGCAGGGGGCATGTACCATACATCTTGTGGAGCTGGAAGTAGAGGTAAGCACGCATACCGTAGGCCATACCCTTGAGGTAGCTGCGGGCAGACTCTGAATTGAATACGCCGGCATTTCGGTCGGCATAGTAAAGGAGTGCGTTGAGGTTACCGATAGTGCCGTAGAAGTTGGCGAAGTTGGTAAACTGAGGATGGGCGGCATCAAGCACGTTGTTCACGGCCTCAATACCGTCGAGCATCGAACCGTCGATACCGGATGTAACCGGGCTGTAGATACCTGAGCGGAGCTCACCGGCATTGCGCATCATGTTGATGTCAAAGTCAGAACGCCACTCCTGAGTGATACCTACCATATTGAGCACAAATTTATCCTGCTCGTTGAAGTAGCCTGTAGCTGTAGGTCCGTCGGGATTATCGAGGTCAAGGCTACATGACGCAAACATGCCCGAGGAGGCGATTGCTAATGAAGCAAGTATATTGATATATTTTTTCATCGTAGTGATTGATTGGATTTAGAATGTAAGGTTAAGACCGAACAGGAGAGTACGGGGCAGATTGTATGTACCGCCACCACCGGCTGTGTTACCGTCGATAAGCTTCACGTTGTCAGGCAGGGGTATGGTACACTTCTTGATGTAGCCGAGGTTCTGTCCGGTAACTGACACTGTCAGACCCTGGCAGGCAAACTTGCGGCAGATGTTCTGGGGCAGAGCATAGCTGAGCGAGAGTTCGCGGCAGGCGAGATATGAACCTGATTGTGCGAGGATATCGCTGGTACGGATCCATGTGGTGGTACCGTTCTGTGATGCCCATACATAGCGGGGATACTTCGCGTCGGGATTGTCGGGAGTCCATGTGTCCTTGATCTGTGAGGGGAATGAGTATGAACCCTGTCCGCAACCGAGTGACCATGCGAGCATGGGGTCATATACGGTGAAGTCGAAGCCCATGTCGAAGCGGGCGTAGAGCTGCAGGCCCTTCCAGTTGAGTGAGGTGTTGAAGCCGCCGGTCCAGTGAGGAGTACGGTTGCCGAGATCCCACTGGTCGTAGGTGTCGATCATGTTATCGCCGTTGCGGTCCTTCCATACAACATCACCGGGCTGAAGCTTGAGAGCATTGCCGGCGCGACCCATCTCTACGAGGCGTGCATAACCTTCATCGTCGGTGTAGAGAGCGCGGGCACCTGAAATATCGATATAGCCGGTGGGAAGCTGTGCTTCGGAGCGAATGATGTAAGCCTGCTTGTAACCGATCAGGTGGTTGGGCTCCTGACCCTGCTGAAGACCGCCGATATAGGTCTTTTCAGTGCCGTTGCCGCTATAAACGAGGGTAGCGTTCTGCTGATAGTTGAAGTCCTTATACTCGTTTTCGGGGAGCTTGACTACGACGTTCTTATTGTAGGTGATATTGGCTCCGAGAGTCCAGTAGAAGTCCTTGGTGCGGAGCAGGGTAGCGTTGAAGTCAATTTCCACACCCTGGTTGCGGAATTCACCGTTGTTGTTAACCACTGAGCTGAATCCGGTGGTGGGGGGAAGCTGATAGTTGGCATACTTGTCTGTGGTCAGACGGTTGTAGTATGTCATGCTGAGGTTGAATCGGTTCTGGAGGAATCCGAGGTCGATACCTACTTCACCGGTACGTGTCTTTTCCCACTTAAGATTGGGGTTGGGGAGCGCGCTGATACGGTAGCCGTAGTTGCCGTTGTAGTTGTAGGCTGAGTAGGCACCCTGAAGAGTGTAGTAGCCGATTACATTGGGGTTAACGATACCGTTCATACCGAATGATCCGCGGATCTTGGCGTAGTTGATGATATCAGCGATATGGGAGTTCTTGAAGAAGTCTTCCTGTGAGGCGACCCAACCGGCTGATACACCGGGGAAGAAGCCCCAACGGTTGTTGATCAGACGTGAGTAGCCGTCTTCACGGAAGGTAGCGGCAATCAGATACTTGTCCATATAGTCATACTCTACGCGGCCGAAGTATGAGAGGATGCGCTCCTTCTGGTGTGATGAGTCAACACTGCGTGAGCTTGCCTGATAGGGGTTCTGAGAGCCGGGGAAGGTAAGGCCGAGGTCCATCCAGTAACCTGTGGGCGAACCGTAACCGCTGGCGCTGAGATCTTTGTACTGACGTTCGTAGAATTCTACACCGACCATGGCGTTGATGGTATGCTTCTCGGCGAAAGTGCGGTTGTAGTTGGCTACGAGGTTGTAGGTCTGGTCAAAGTAGCGGGCGAATGATGCAGACTGATTATAGGTGCGTATCCATCCGTTGTTAGAGCCGGGGATTGCACCGGGAGCATTCTGATATTCCTTGTCCATCGACTCCTTGAGGGTCTCGTCGTAGTACCATGACATTGTACCTTTGACTGTCAGGCCATCGATAGGAGTGGCGGTGAACGATTGTGTCATCTGGAATTTGTCACGCTGATTTTCACGTACAAACTGGTCGGGCTGCCAGTTCCAGTTACTGTTTTCCTTGTTCTGACCGAAGGCCATGTTGCCATCCTCATCAGTGAAGCGGATTGTGGGAGGCAGTGACATAACACGACCGAAGATATAGTCGGCCATGTTGTCCTCGGATGTGTCAAAACCGTTCCAGCGACCTCCGAAACCGTTGGGAAGCTTGTTCCAGTTGGCGCGGGTGAAGGTGAACATGGAGTTCGATTCGAGCCAATTGGTTATCTTATAGCTGCCGGTGAGTGAGAAGTTGTAGCGTTCGTAGAATGTCTTCTTGAATGCACCGTCGGCATTGTAATAGCCGAGTGAGGCATAATATTTGCCACGGTCGTTACCGCCTGAGAAGCTCAGGTTGTAGTCCTGGGTATAGGCGGGGGTGTTGAGCTGAATGTCGGCTATGTTGGCGTCGCGGTAAAGGATGGTGGTGGCAGGATCCAGAGGGTCGGGCATAGATGACCATCCCTTGTTAAGGAGGTACTTGTTGTCCTCGGTCATGGTCATGATATTCCATACCATGTCGTTGGTGATCTGGGTACGTCCGATACCGTTAGGCTGATTAGAGGCGGTGAGACCGTTACCGTTAAACCATTCGGTGTTGGCTGTGCCGAGACGGCTGTAGTAGATATAGTCGTGTGCGTTTACCCAGTCGTAGCCGGTGTCGTAGTAGTTGAGACCGAATTTGGCGTTGAGGGTCACGCTGGCTTTACCGGCTTTACCCTGCTTGGTGGTGATGAGTACAACACCGTTGGCAGCGCGGGCACCGTAAAGGGCTGTTGCACCGGCATCCTTGAGGATATCCATCGACTCGATGTCGTTGGGGTTGATATCGCTGAGTTCGCTGCGGATCTGTCCGTCGACAACGATCAGAGGTTCGTTCTTTTCAGTGTAGTTACCCCAGTTTGTACCACCACGGATAACGATGCTGGGTGTAGCGCCGGGATCACCTGTGGTGAGGTTAACCTTCACACCTGACACCGCACCGGCCAGGGCCTGTGCGGGGTTGGCGTTAGCGCCAACCGTGAGAACTTCCTGGTCAACTTTAGCAATTGAGTTGGTAACTTTGGCGCGTTTCTGCTTCACGCCGTAACCCATTACCACTACTTCGTCAAGGGCAGTGGCGCTTTCGTGGAGCTGGATGTTAAGAGCCTGTCCGTTCCATACGGTGCTTGAAGGCTGATAACCAATATAGCTCACTTCAATGGTAGAACCGGGCTTGACGTTGTTTAACGAGAATTTACCGTCAAGGTCGGTGCTTGAGGCCAATGTAGTACCTTTCACACGTACTGTGGCTCCCATGAGGGGTTCACCGTTTTCATCGACTACTGTACCCATGCAAGTCTTGGAGGCCTGCTGGCGGCTTTCCACCTGGGCAATCTCCGAATTGGCGGCTACTGCAAACGCCGGTGTGGCACACAGTGCGGCGGACAGCAGAAGCGACCAACGGTTGGGTTGCTTTTTGTTCATCTTCATAAAAACGTTTTTAGAAATGGTATAATGATTAAAGTGTTGATATGAATCGATTTGGTTATTGTTGATTAGCGTCTGAGGGGTAATAGATTATTTATGACGTTAATGTGACCGGGATATTGGTATACCGCATCACTGATCGTTGAAGATGAAGAGAGGGCGAGAAGAGACGCCGTAAAGTTATGGTTAAAATTTGTATCTGACAAATAATATTTCAAAAATATGCAGATGCCCTCGTCTGCCCGGGATAGAGTCAGTAGACCGGTCTAAGAGTATGTTTACTTTTAAATCAAATTCACATTACTTAAGAGTATGGATAATTTTTGATTTCATCACAAAGAATCTTTTGGGTGCTTTTCCAAAGTTTTCGTCGGTCACGATGCCCGCATCGCTCCCTCTTCAACATTGGAAAATCCCGCCAAAATCTTCATTTGTGATAAAATCATTTAAAAGTAAACATACTCTTAGAGAGGCTTCAGGCGAAGAGGGCGCGGAAGGCTTCTTCGATTTTGCTCACTTCGGTGATCTTGAGCGAGAGGCGCGAGGTGTCGAGTCCTTTGAGATTGTGGCGGGGAATGATGATTTCGGTCATGCCGAGTTTTTCGGCTTCGAGTAGTCGCTGCTCAAGGCGTACGACGGGGCGTATTTCGCCCGAGAGTCCTATCTCGCCGGCCATGCATACGGTGCGGGGTATGACCATGTCGACATTTGACGAGAGTATGGCGCCTACTACTGCGAGGTCAAGGGCGGGGTCGTTGACTTTCATGCCTCCGGCGATGTTGAGAAACACGTCTTTCTGGGCGAGTTTGAATCCGACGCGCTTTTCGAGGACGGCGAGGAGCATGTTCATGCGTTTGGAATCAAAGCCTGTGACGGAGCGCTGGGGAGTACCGTAGGCGGCGGTGCTCACCAGAGCCTGCACTTCGATGAGAAACGGGCGCATGCCCTCCATGGTGATACCCACGGCTGTGCCCGAGAGTTCTTCGTCGCTGTGGGTGAGGAGCATTTCGGAGGGGTTGGTGACTTCGCGGAGTCCGCGCTGGCCCATTTCATATATGCCTAATTCGGAGGTGCTTCCGAAGCGGTTTTTGATGGAGCGGAGTATGCGATACATATAGTGGCGGTCGCCCTCAAACTGTAGTACGGCGTCGACGATATGTTCGAGCACTTTGGGTCCTGCGATACTACCCTCTTTGGTGATGTGGCCTATGAGTATGACGGGGACGTTGCTCTCCTTGGCGTAGCGGAGGAGTCGGGCTGCACACTCGCGGACCTGGCTCACGCTGCCGGCTGAGGATTCGATGTCGTCGCTGGCGATGGTCTGTATGGAGTCGATGATGATTATCTCGGGCTCGATGTTTTCGATGTGGTCGAAGATGGTGTCGAGCGAGGTGTCGCATACGATATACACGTTTTCGCTGTCGCGTCCTATGCGGTCGGCGCGCATTTTAATCTGTGAGGCGCTTTCTTCGGCCGATACATATAATATGCGTTTGCTTTTTATGGCCAGGGTGTTTTGCAGCACGAGGGTGGATTTGCCGATGCCGGGTTCGCCGCCTATAAGCACGAGTGAGCCGGTGACGAGGCCGCCGCCGAGCACTCGGTTGAGTTCGTGGCTGGGCATGGGTATGCGCTGCTCTGTGCCGGTCTTGAGGTCGGATACGGCCATAGGGGTGGAGCGGGGGGTGCGCAGTGAGGCGGTGGTGCCTTTTTTCTGCGATGTTTTGGCCGTGACACGCTCTTCGACCATGGTGTTCCAGGCTCCGCATGCGGGGCAGCGTCCTGACCATTTGGGTGCGTCGGCTCCACATTCGGTGCAGAACCATAGGGTCTTCGTCTTGGTAGCCATATCGGTAGGGGGAGGTGGGCTTATTTGTAATTCTGGAGACGGCGGAATTCGGCCACGCAGATGGCTGTGGCCACCGCTACGTTGAGCGATTCGGAAGTCGTGGCCTCGGGGGGATAGGAGGGTATACGCAGGCGGTGGGTGATGAGCCGGTCAAGCTCGGGGGATATGCCGCGGCCTTCGTTGCCCATGACTATGAGTGCCGCTTCACGGAGCTGTGAGCGGTATATGTCTTCGCCGTCAAGAAAAGTGCCGTAGACGGGATATGGAAATCGCGTCACGATATCTTCAAGGGGGTGGTATATGACTTCGACGCGGCTGATGGCTCCCATGGTGGACTGCACTACCTTGGGGGCATAGAGGTCGGCGCTGCCGGGGCTGCAGAAGATGGTGGTGATACCCATCCAGTCGGCGGTGCGCATTATGGTGCCGAGGTTGCCGGGGTCCTGCACTCCGTCGAGGGCGAGGTAGAGGTTGGGGACGAGGCTGTCAATATCGGCGTGGCGCTCGGGGATTTCGTAGACGGCCATCACTTCGGGCGGCGTGGTGAGGTGGCTCATGCGCTCAAGGTCTTTGTGTGGCACTATACACAGGGCCTCAGAATGGCGCTTTGCCGTCGCGGCATGTTCGGCGGCCCAGCGATCGGTGGCGAAGAGCCAGCGCAGACGGAAGCTCTCTATGGTGTCGAGCACACACTTGGTGCCTTCGGCCATGAACAGTCCGCTCTCCTTGCGATACTTGGCCTTGTCGAGCTGTGTCACCGTCTTGCGGATATTGTTGGTGAGGGTAATCATACGGCAAAGTTACTTCAAAAAGCGCAGTCTGACAATGGTGTGAGGGAGGGGATTGATAAGGCGGCACTGATCAGGCTACGGTGTGGCGGTGTGTGTCGCGACGCACGGAGTCGAGAATAAAGGCCACTATCATATTGTGGTAGGGCGAGAGGGTGTCCTTGGGGTCTATGCCTAAGAAGAGGTATTGGGCCACGGCGGTGGATACTATGCTGCGTTCACTGGCGGGAAGTCCCTGAAGAGTGCGGATGACGCGGGGAGAGATGATGATGGAGGAGTCAGAAAGGTGTGTCATGAGGTATAGGTTTTTTTTTTTACATGTGGTATTGGTTTTTATCGGTGGCAAAATTATCGGTCATCGCAAGCAACAATTTTGCACGCGGGTGTTAACGAAGGTTAATTCGTATAGCCCGTTCCGCGGAAATGGATTTATCAACGTTTAATTAATGCGGGTCTATCCTCTTAGAGAGTGTTTGAATTTAAATGCTTTTAGCACAAAGGAGTTTTCGGAGGGATTTTCAAGAGTTGAAGAGGGAGCGATGCGGGCATCGTGACCGATAATAACTCTTGAAAAGCACCCGAAAAATCCTTTGTGATGAAAGCAAAAATTTCCGAACTCTCTCATAATAATTAATTTGGTTTAAATTCAAACACTCTCTAAATTAGATGGGCGCGATAATGAAGATTGTATAATTGAGTCTTCAGAATGATTTAAATGATAACCAAATAAAGTATAGTACAATGATTAGACTTAATGCATTTTTTGAAGTAAAGGATGAGAAAGACCTNGATACAGTAAGAGAACTCGGTATGCAGCTCGTAGAGGCCTCACGTAAGGACAGAGGTTGTGTGGCTTACGATCTGTTTGAGAGCACTACCAATCGCACGGTGATGATGTTCTGCGAGACGTGGAACGATGAGGAGTCACTTACCTCTCATGCGGCCTCGGCACATTACATTCAGCTTGTGCCCAAAATTAAGGAGTTNACCCGAAACGGTATGAAGCTCGAGCGCTTCGACTTCTGATTCTGTCAGAGCCGGACAGGCTGTCAGAATACGAGGTGAACACACAGCCGCAGGCGCGACTTCCAGGTGAGATGGAGGGAGTGTTTGCGGCTGAGCCGTAGTGTGTCGCGCAGGTAGGTGCGGTCAGAGGCGGCAGCGGCGAGGGCTATCGTGTAGTTGGCCTGACGTGAGCAGTAGGATTTGACCTCGGGAGTTGATATGTGGTAGTGATCGGCAAGGGTGCATGTGGCCCGGAGTGTGCGGTAGTAGAATCTCACGGCTCTNTGGCCGGAGGACGGGTTGGAGAGAGTGTCATCACCAAGGCGGTAGTCGAGCGTTACGTGATGGTCGTACATGCCGTTGCCACAGTTAAGGAGGGCACAGATGAGCGGCATATCCTCGCAGGCAAACTTAGGGTTGCGCACCGTAGCGGAGTCACGACGCATGCAGTNGCGGAGCGTGGCAGCACGATACATGGCCGTGGAGAGTACTATCAGTGTCTTCTGCGCCAGGTAGTCTGCGATCAATTGTCGGCCGGGAATCAGGGCCGATTGCGTCATGCCATAGTCTTCTACCTCGCTGTGCCTGTCGGGGAAAATTTTGCGCCATGCGGAGTAGACAATGGTCACATCNTCGNTCGTCTCCAGCAGCGAACACTGGCGCTGCAGTTTAAGCGGGTCGGCCCAGGTGTCATCGCCGGCGCAGTCGGCGATGTATTCTCCGCGGGACGCCTCGAAGCAGTCGAAATAGTTGTCGACGATACCTTTGTTGTCGGCTTTCGGCATGAGGCGTATCGTATCGGGATAGCGTCGGGCATACCGCTCGCATACGTCGCGTGTGGCGTCTTGCGAACCGTCCTCTCCTATTATTATTTCAAACGGGTAGGAGGTGTGCTGCGAGAGTATGCTGTCGAGAGTGGCCGCGATGGTGCGCTCCTGATTGTAGGTGAGCACTATCACCGATATTTTCGGTGTTGCAGGGAATATTCCGTTATCACGCTTATCCATGAGGTTCATGGTCGGTAGTCTGTTGATGATATACGGTTGGCAAACTCTCGGGCATACTTTTCGGCATCGGCCACTTCGCGCCATCGCTCCATGGCACCGCGGCGCAGCATGTCGGTGCGGAAGTCACTGTCGAGATATGGCGCTATGCCCCTGACGAATTCTTCGCTCTGAGGGTCGGGGGGCAGAAGCATGCCGCAATCATCGTCTATAAGCTCGGGGACGCCGCCTACTTCGGTNGCCGCTACGGGCACTCCATAAGAGAGCGACTCGCAGAGTGATATGGGGCGGCCTCCTTCTGATACGGTAAGCAGGATATGCCAGTCTATCGTTTCGTTGGCGTAGATGTCGTGNACCATACTGTTGTCAAGCGCACCGCGGAGGTCAAGGGTGAGATTAGCGGGTGTACGTCCGCTATCGGTGTCGTTGCATATAGCCTCTCGGAGCGGGGAGATGGCCTCTCCGTCGCCCACGAATATCCACTTCACTTGTGTACCCGGACGAGCTATGGCCAGCTTCTTCATGAACTCATANGTCAGGGTAGGGCGTTTGCCCTCTACGGCACGTGCTACGGTGATGAATGTCAGCCTGCCGTCTCTCGAATTATGTCCTTTCGCTATCGCATCGGGATGTCGCTTGAGGCTTCCTAATGGGGCTGTAAAAATATGGTCGGTGCTGAGGGNAAACTGCGATTTGAAGTGCTCGGCGGCAGCATCGCTCGCCGCATAAAGTGCGGCGGCTTTGGCGACGGTGTGGCGCCGTAGGGGAGTACCGCGCGATGTCCATACATCGTGGCCGTGACCGCGTATGATAGTCGGGAATCCCGTCATAACAGCTCCGTCGGCCTGCGATTCAAACCAATAGGAGTAGAGCAGNGTATCNTCGGGCGANANNCCCAGNTNTTTGAGACGTTGACGCAGAGCCACACANACNGCNCNNGCACTCAGCGTGTAGGTCAGATCATCAAAACTTCCCCTGAGGATGGCTCCGAGTGAATGACGGTTGAGTATCAGTGAGCCGCGTGTCCATTTTCTCCGCAGCAGCTGATGACGTATCAGGNTGTTGTCAACCTCTACGTTGGGAAGATTAATCGGCCTCAGCGGGCCGTCGTCAACCATAGGCATAATTATCACCCGCTCAAACATGCGGCTGAGGTGAGGCAGTTCGGGGCTTATGAACACCGGGCCTGTGACAGACTCGTAGGGAAATCGCGAGGTGATGAGTATGAGTGTTGACGGTTTCATTATGGGGCAAATATACGTAAAACCGATGAAATAAAGCCCTATTGGACTTACTTATGATAATAAAGGGGGGAAGAGGGCGTTTAAAATAGTNTGACACGACAANATAGCCGGTCACTTAATCCCTCATACTGAATATCCGTACATGTCACATAACCAGATCGTTAATCCGCTGACAGTAGTAGTGCCTGTAAGAAATCGCGCTACAATTGTGGGACGTACTCTTGACTCCATACACCGACAGACGTTCCGACCTATGAAAGTGGTGCTCGTAGATAACGCCTCGACCGACAATACGCGCGAGGTGCTTGATAACTGGGCCTCAAAGGTTNCGGCCGACGACTTTACGGTTACGGTAGTATCAGAACCTCGGCCCGGGGCTTCACGTGCCCGTAATAGAGGGCTGAGTGAGGTAACTACCCCTTATGTGATGTTTTTCGACTCCGACGATGTGATGCGGGATAACCACGTGGAGAGGGTGGCGAAGGCTATAGCTACGCATCCTGATGCACCGCTATTCTTCTGGGATGTCGCCATGGTAGAGGACGAAGGCTGGCTCAAGGTGCTTGGTTGGCGCGACCGCAATCTGCTGCGCTCACATATATTCCACGGCACGCTATCAACACAGCGTATGACGGTGGCTACCTCCGTAATCCGTGATGCCGGAGGATGGAACGATCTCCTCGCCCAATGGGACGATCTCGAACTCGGTATGCGTCTTCTTCTTTATCCCGGGGTAGAGAANTCTGCNATATATATAACGGGTGANCCCACTGTACTGATTTACTTCCAGAATGAGTCCATCACCGGCACCGATTATAGTTCGGTAGCTGACAATATGATGAGAACACTCGATGCCATGGACTCAGCCGTTGACGCTTCGCAGCGTGATGATGGAGAGAAAAATATGCTGCACTTGTGGATAGATATGCGCAGGGTCGACCTCGCCGGTCATCTCGTCCGCGAAGGTAAGAAGGATGTCGCCTTGGATATAATGAATGAGATACTTCCCGGTGCTCCCACGCTTAAGGATGCAATGATAATGCGCAGTGCATATCAAATGGTGCGTCTCTTCGGACGCGGAGCCTACATCATGACGCCATACCTGTCACTCCGCCCCGTAAAAGTAAAGGATTAACAGCCTCTGAGAGGGTTCCGGTTGAGATTTCAACGACCCGTTTCTATGGTTTTCTGACCGATTTTTTCAATGTTTTTCTTGCTTTTTAAGTTACATTGGCCATACAAAAACCTTAAAATGTGGAGTTTTACGAAAAAAAGTCGTAACTTTGCGCCCTGAAAAATATCTACACAAAGACCAGATATGACAGATCGAAAAGTAGATGTCGACCTCCTGTTTGAAACCAGTTGGGAGGTCTGCAACAAAATAGGAGGTATCTACACAGTACTCTCCACAAAAGCTAAGACTCTTCAGAAACTATATGGCGACCGTGTTATCTTTATCGGTCCCGATGTTTGGTCAGAGGATTCTCCGTCACCTTTCTTCATAGAATCGCGCACACTCTTAAAGGACTGGAAAGCAAACGCAGCCCTTCCTGACGGTGTGACAGTACGTGTAGGTCGATGGGATATTCCCGGCAAGCCCATTGTGGTGCTTGTGAAATTTGACGCCATGTATGCCGTTAAGGATGAGTTCTACGGCCGCATGTGGGACAAATTCGGCGTTGACTCCCTTCATGCCTACGGCGATTATGACGAGGCTTGCGCGTTTTCACATGCCGCCGGACTGGTCATCAAGAGCATCTGTGACTATCAGGATATAGAGAATAAGAATGTCATAGCTCATTTTGATGAATGGACTACCGGCATGGGACTCCTCTACGTTAAGGATCAGCTGCCGAGCGTAGCCACGATATTTACCACTCACGCCACCAGTATAGGCCGCTCTATCTGCGGCAATGGCAAGCCTCTCTATGATTACCTCAAGGGATATAACGGCGACCAGATGGCCCGTGAACTTAATATGGAGGCCAAGCACTCACTCGAAAAGGCTGCGGCACACAATGCCGATTGCTTCACCACTGTCAGCGAGGTGACCGCCATAGAGTGTGAACAGCTTCTTGACATCCGTCCTCTGGTGGTGACTCCCAATGGATTTGAAAAGAATTTCGTTCCGGCAAAAACAAAATTCAAGAAAGCACGTCAGGAAGCCCGCGAATCGTTACTTTCAGTGGCAAACGGACTGTGTGGCAATATATTCGATGACTCAACGTTTATCGTAGCTACATCAGGGCGATGTGAATACCGCAATAAAGGGCTCGATGTATACCTTGATTCACTCGACCACCTGACGCAGATGGCTCCCGGACGCAAGGTGCTCGCGTTTGTCATGGTGCCCGCCTGGGCCCGCGAACCACGCACCGACCTCCGCACTGCTCTGACCTCGGATAGCCATACCCGCATGACCGACCCTGTTATAACCCATTGGCTCAACAATCCCGAGAGCGATCCGGTCATCAACCGCATACATCAGATCGGTTTTGCCAACGATGCCGACTCCGAAGTAAGCGTGATATACGTGCCATGCTACCTCAACGGCTCTGACGGCATATTCAACAATCCCTACTACGACCTTCTGATAGGCATGGATGCCACGGTGTTNCCCTCATATTATGAACCGTGGGGCTACACTCCGCTTGAAAGTGTGGCATTCGGTGTGCCTACCGTAACCACCTCGCTCTCCGGCTTCGGACAGTGGGTGCTTGACTCTTCCGAAAATCAATTTGAGGAGTCAGGTGTCAATGTTATCGGTCGTACCGACGGCAACTATCATGAAGTAGTGGAAAATATAGCCCGCTCGCTNAAGTATCTTATCTCTGCCGATAAGTCACAGACCGAGACTATCCACGCTGCCGCCATNGCCACCGCCTCACGTGCGGCCTGGAGCTACTTCATTGTCTATTATCTCGATGCATTCGAGTTGGCTCTGCGCCACGCCCGTAGCCGTAAGTGATAAAAACGTACCGTTACGACTTAACCGAACTATAATAATTTCAGAAAACAAGGAAAAAACAATCATACTTATTTTATGAAGATTAAAGTTAGCAATGCCAATTCTCCCGTATGGCATGACGTAACCGTCAATAGCGAACTTCCCGCTCACCTCAAGCCCCTTGAAGAGCTTGCCAAGAACCTTTGGTGGGTGTGGAACAGCGAGGCCAAGAACCTCTTCCGTGAACTCAACCCCGACCTGTGGCGCTCTACCGGTGAAAATCCCGTGATGCTCCTCCAGCGTCTGAGCTCGGAACGTATCGAAGAGATTGGCAACGATCCCATATTGCTGCGTCGCATCAANGACGTATATAATGATTTTCAGGCCTACCTTGCCCAGCCCATGCGCAAGGATATTCCCTCGGTATCATACTTCTCGATGGAATATGGTCTGTGTAACTGCCTNAAGATTTATTCAGGCGGTCTCGGCGTACTCGCCGGTGACTATATCAAGGAAGCTTCTGACAGCTGTGTCGACATGACCGCCGTCGGTTTCCTCTATCGTTACGGCTACTTTACCCAGACCCTGTCAGTCGACGGTCAGCAGATAGCCAACTACGAACCTCAGAACTTCAATCAGCTCCCCATCGAACCCGTGCTTGACGAAGACGGTCAGCCCATGATTCTCGAGGTGCCTTTCCCCGGCCGCATAATCTACAGCCATATCTGGCGCGTGAATGTAGGCCGCATGAAGCTCTACCTCATGGATACCGACTTTGACATGAACAGCGAATATGACCGCCCCATCACTCATCAGCTCTATGGCGGTGACTGGGAAAACCGTATCAAGCAGGAATATCTGCTCGGTATCGGCGGTGTGCTNATGCTCAAAAAGCTCGGCATAGAGAGCGACCTCTACCACTGCAACGAGGGTCACGCCGCTCTGCTCAATCTCCAGCGTCTTGTTGACTTCGTACAGGAGAAGCATCTCGACTTCAACACCGCTCTTGANATGGTGCGCGCTTCATCGCTCTACACCGTTCATACTCCCGTGCCCGCCGGTCACGACTATTTCGACGAAAGTCTCTTCGGCAAGTACATGGGTGAATTCCCCGCTCGTCTCGGTATCTCATGGAGCGACCTCATGAACATGGGTCGTGAGAACCCCGACACCAACGAACGCTTCTCAATGAGCGTATTTGCTCTCAACACCTGCCAGGAAGCTAATGGTGTAAGCTGGCTCCACGGCGAAGTGTCAAAGAAGATGTTCGCAGGTATCTGGAAGGGCTACGGATGGGAAGAGAGCCACGTAGGCTACGTTACCAACGGTGTGCACATGCCTACCTGGGCCGCATCTGAATGGAAGGCATTCTATCTTGAGAACCTCGGCACCAAGGTGTTTGAGAACGCTGCCGATCCCAAGAACTGGGAAGGTATCTTCGACTGCAGCGATGAGGCTATCTGGAACATGCGCATGACTCTTAAGAACAAGTTCATCAACTTCGTTAAGCGTGACTTCAAGGAAAAGTGGCTTGCCAACCAGGGCGACCCCACCGCGGTGCTTAAGATCGTTGAGAAGATTAACCCCAATGCGCTCATCATCGGTTTTGCCCGTCGTTTCGCCACTTACAAACGTGCNCANCTGCTCTTCACCGATCTCGACCGTCTGGCNAAGATTGTTAACAATGAGCAGTTCCCCGTGCAGTTCGTGTTCTCCGGCAAAGCTCACCCCGCCGATGGTGCAGGTCAGGGTCTGATCAAGCGCATCATGGAAATATCACGTATGCCCCAGTTCCTCGGCAAGATTATCTTCCTNGAAGACTACAACATGATCGTGGCCAAGCGCCTCGTGACCGGTGTTGACATCTGGCTCAATACTCCTACCCGTCCTCTCGAGGCNTCCGGTACATCAGGCGAAAAGGCCGAGATGAACGGTGTGCTCAACTTCTCAGTGCTCGACGGATGGTGGTACGAAGGCTATCGCTTTGCCGAAGATGCCGGATGGGCTCTTACCGACAAGCGTACCTATACCGACCAGGGNCAGCAGGACAAGCTCGACGCCGCTACTATNTACTCAATGCTTGAAAACGAGATCATACCTCTCTACTTCAAGAAGAACTCAGCCGGATACTCACCCGAGTGGGTACAGTATATCAAGCGTTCGATCGGTAAGATTGCGCCCCACTTCACCATGAAGCGCATGATCGANGACTATATCAGNCGCTTCTATTCACCCGAGTACAAGCGCTATCAGGCTCTCGCNGCCAACGACTATTCACTTGCCAAGGATATCGTGGCTTGGAAGGAGCGNGTGGTTGACGCNTGGGACGGCGTGAAGGTTCTTGACGTTAAGGTTGACCTCTCAGCNCAGGCTCAGCCCTTCAAGGCCGGCGACAGCATCAACGGTGAGGTAACTCTCGATACCAACGGNCTCGGTCGCAATCTTGGTGTAGAGTGCGTATGCTACCGTGTTGAAAATGGTCAGGAACACCTCTACAGCGTTATCCCCTTCAAGGTAGAGAACGAAAATGGCAGTGTCCTTACCTATACCCTTAAGGACAAGATGAAGGAAGCCGGTGTTTACCGCTATGGTTTCCGTATCTATCCTGTAAACGCTAATCTCGCCCACCGTCAGGACTTCGCCTACGTGCGTTGGATCTAATGTTGAGTGAGAGAGCACATACTCTCAGACTTATTTACTCTCNGACAGTCTCAGACTGTTGATACCTAACGAGGAGTGGACTTGTCGGTCTCATATCAGACTGCCGAGACTGCTCCTTGTTTTTCTTTACGAGGCTTTTGATANGTAAGCCTNACACACCCTCTCTCTCCATCCTCGTTATTGCACTCTTGTGAAAATATAAGCATGGAAAAGAAATATATGATGGACCTNAGNGTAGTGCGCAATGTGCGTGTCCACTCGCTCTACTCCCTGATGGTCGTAACTCCCGCTTCAGGTGAGAAACTGCCCGCCATGAAGCCCGGACAATTCGTGGAGATACAGGTGCGCGACAGTGCCACCACTTTCCTCCGNCGCCCCATCTCAGTCAACTTTGTTGACGAGGAGGCCAATGAACTCTGGCTGCTCATACGCAAAGCCGGAGAGGGCACAGCCCACCTCATAGAGTTGCCTCAGGGAGCTGAGGTCAATATGCTGCTNCCCCTTGGCAACGGTTTTACGCTCAATCCTGCCGGTAAGCGTGTGCTCCTCGTGGGTGGTGGTGTCGGTGTAGCCCCACTTCTTTACCTTGGCAAAGTGCTNGGACAGCGCGGTATTCATCCCGAATTCCTGCTCGGAGCACGCAGTGCCGCCGACGTACTTGAGTTTGACGAATTTTCAGCACTCGGCANCGTACACGTGTCAACCGAAGATGGCAGCATGGGCGAGAAAGGCCTCGTTACCGTNAACAGTGTATGGCAGGAGAAATTTGACCTGGTATATTGCTGCGGTCCCGCCCCGATGATGAAGGCCGTGGCCGCTATCTGCAAGGCTTCCTCGACAGAGTGTGAGGTGTCACTCGAAAACATGATGGCATGCGGACTCGGTGCATGTCTCTGTTGCGTGGAAGGAACCGTGAAAGGCAACGTATGTGTATGTACCGAGGGTCCGGTATTCAATATAAATCAACTGACATGGTAAATTTAGAAGTAAACATAGGCGATCTTACCCTTGCTAATCCCGTNCTCACCGCTTCGGGAACNTTCGGTTACGGCGAGGAGTTTGCCGATTTCATCGACCTTGATCGCCTGGGAGGTTACATAGTCAAAGGCACNACCCTCAATCCCCGCGAAGGCAATCCCTATCCCCGTATGGCNGAGACCCCCTCGGGTATGCTCAATGCCGTAGGTCTGCAAAACAAGGGCGTCGANTACTTCGTCAGCAACATATACCCCCGAATCCGCAGCTATAAGAGCCGTATGATGGTGAATGTATCCGGTGCCTCCGAGGCAGATTATGCCGCGGTATGCGAGCGCCTTGCTCCCCTTGAAGATGTCAGTGCCGTAGAGGTCAATATCTCATGCCCTAACGTAAAGCAGGGCGGTATGGCTTTCGGTACCACCTGTGCCGGAGCTGCCGCTATCACCAAGGCCGTGCGTAAGGCCTTTCCNCGCACTGTTATCGTGAAATTGTCGCCTAACGTTACAGACATCACCGAAATAGCACGTGCCGTTGAGGCCGAGGGTGCCGATGCCGTATCGCTCATCAATACGCTNATGGGCATGGCNATTGACGTAGAGAAGCAGCGTCCATGTCTCTCCACNATCACCGGAGGACTCTCNGGCCCTGCCGTGCGCCCCGTGGCNGTGCGTATGGTGTGGCAGACCGCAAAGGCNGTGAATATCCCCGTAGTNGGTCTNGGNGGCATNATGAANGGNCGCGATGCCCTNGANTTCATANTNGCCGGAGCTACAGCCATTGAGGTTGGCACCGCCAACTTCGTCAATCCCCGTGTTACAATGGAGATTATCGACTACATGACTGACTATTGCGCCCGCCACGGTGTCAGCGACATCCGTGACCTCATCGGCGCAATCAACAGATAGNTTTTCCATATTTGACCGAAAAGAATNTCTGCGCCCGAAGGTAGCGGAGATATATATGAGTGTATGTCATAATTAGGTATATCGCAGTCAAAGGAGGCATTCCGGAGGAAATGCCCCGAATTATCAGCTTGCCGCTTTGCTCCGCAAAGAATAGCCGTGGGTGATCCGTAGGTGTAACCCACGGCTTTTTTCGACACAATTCCTATGGGGTGTGCTGTATAGGGAGCGTCGCCTGTAGGCNACCGATTTACNAAACCTTCTATCTTACTCATAGATAACNCGAATAGGACTTGCGNTGAAAATATTTCTTGGAGAAATGTTAAAAAACGTTTGTGGGGCTCAAAGGGAATATCTATCTTTGCAATTAGAAGGATTAATAGTANTTCGTCACATTTTGCAGATGGGTTTATTTATATTGTCTGGTCAAAGTGCTACTGACAGAATGTAATGGTTTTGTTATAGACTCATTGACCGTCACAATCTACTTATCTTATATGCCATGAATGAGCGGAATACGTCAGTGATAAATCCTGCTACTTAATTATTGTTATTCTATTACCAATCATTTATTTANACAATGAAGAAGAATTTAAAATGGATTGTCTGGGCACTATTTTTATTGCTGCTCCCGCTGACTGTCGCTTGTGGCAGTGATGATCCCGTACTGCCGGAACCTGAAGTTCCGGTTGAACCGGCTAACCCCGACGATGGTGATGAAGATGATGGAGACGATGATCCTGAGAATCCCGATGACAAAGAAGATCCTGACGATTCGGATGATAACGGTGACGATACAGAAGATCCTGATGACTCCGACGATAACGGAGAAGAGGAGGAGGACCCCAATCTCCTGCCCGAAAATACTTATCCCGTAGAATTCTCATCATTAATCAATCAGTTCTCAACCGATGAGACCTCGAGATTTGAACTCTCATTTAGCGACTATCTTACCGTTCAGTCAGCCAAGATTGATGAAAACGGCACTACAAACTGGGCCGATGCTCATACTGACACTTATCAGGTAAGTGCCGGCGGTACACTTANCGCGACCAATACCCCNGCCTACTGGTCACGCAAGGATGAGGANCGCAATGTACGCGGCTGGTATGCTGCGGGATCCACTTCATCTAATCTTCCCACCGAATGGTCGGTGCCCGTCGATCAGACCGGCGGTTTCCGTGACGGAGTGATGCTCTACGGTTATGGTAAGGCCAACTACGGTACCACTCATACCCTCCAGCTCTATCATCAGATGGCTATGGTGAAAGTGAATGTAAAATTCGAGGGTACCGCCACAATGTATTACAATGTGACCGCTGTGACGCTCGGTAGCAACGACATAGCTACTACCGGTTCGTTTGTCGCTCCTGCTGCAGGCGACGATTATGGTCGTTGGACAGCTAAGGGTACAGGCGCCACAATACGTCCTCAGGAGGTAATTAAGGTAGACGCTAATGCCGCTACCGTACAGGCCATCATGGTACCTCAGGCTGTCGGCGGTAAGAAATTGGTCAATATCGAGATATCTAACGGCAAGACCCTTTCATGGACTCCAAAGGCCGGCGAGACACTTAAGCCAGGCACCGTTACCCGCTATGACGTCACCGTAAGCTCTGATCTCAATACTCTTAAGGTGACCAAGACCGTAGGCAATTCATGGGGATTCGGCAGCACGGAAGATGCCTCTTCATGGCTTGATCTTCCCGACTACGGCAAAGTGAAAATCGGTGACTACTACTATTCCGACGGCTCATGGAGTGACGGTGGTTTCCTCGGTTTTGATAAGTCAGGCCACGGCTCTGTAAAGTGGGCCTCACCCAAGCCCGCCCCTGTCAATACCAACCCAGTCACCGGCAAAAGCCGTAAGGTGATAGGTATTGTATTCAGTGTAGACAATGAGCGTATCGGCGAGGCAGAGAAGCAAGCTCTTAATGAAAAGCGCATCAAACCCCACGGACTGGTGATTTGCGCACAGGATATACCCTCGACACAGTGGGACGCCTTCTCCAATGATGAGTCATCAATCGGTATTCCAGGTATCATTGGCGACCGACTTAGCTCGCTCTATTCAAAGGCAAATGCCGATATAAGTGGTTATAAGGTGTGCAAGACCATTCTTGAGCGCCGCACCGACGACATCTTTAACAGAGGTAACTACAAGGCTATTACGGATGCCCGCGCACTTGCCGCTCCGTCCACTTCTACCGGATGGTTCATTCCCTCAGGAGGTCAGTGGTTTGACATGCTCCGCAACTTTATAGGCATGGACTTCTCTGACAAATCACCGTTCTATTTTGAGTCAAATGAGATGGAAGATAAGGACTACTCTCACTTTGACTGGCAGATTGACTATAACCTCGACTTCATCGCCGAATATAATGAGGATTTTGTTGAGAGAATGAACGCTGTATTCAGCCGTGTACCCTCGAGCGACTGCACCCTCTTCTCACAAAATGACAATTTTATCACTTCGACGCTTGCCGACGCCGGCAATATGTACTATACCGTATTATACCCGAAGTATGTCACATATCGCCGTGTTTCAAAAGCCTACTGGATTAAGGCCCGTCCGGTGCTGGCATTCTAATTTCATTCTTTCAAACATACTTACTTTGTATATTATGAATAAGATTCTCACAATATTTGCTGCCTCGGCCTTGTTCGTGTCGTGTACATCTGAGTTGCCCGAAGGCATCGCAGTAGACGGTAACACACTGAGAGTATCCGTACAGGACCGTGGATTCTCAGGCTCACGTGCTGCGGAAGAAGATCTCACCACGGTATTTACCGAAGGTGACAAAATAGGTCTATATGCCGTAAAGGACGGTGCCATAGTGCCGGGTATCGATAATGTATGTTATCAGGCCGTAGAAGCTCCCGATGGTATAGCATGGGTATCTACAGGCGATGAGACACTCTACGATGTAGAAGGTATCACTTACTATGCCTATTATCCTTATACTGAAAACCTCGAAGGTTCGGTTGACCTCTCGGCCACGGATGAAGACGCATTCTTTGCCGACGTAGTGAGCAACTGGACCGTGCTGGAAGACCAGTACGACTATGCCGATTACACGGCTTCCGACCTCATGACAGCCAAGGGNGTGATTTCTGACGGCGGACTGTCGTTCGTGATGGAACACCGCATGTCACTTCTCCGCTTCAGTTTCCCCGCATATAAGTATGTGTTTACCAATACTCCCGCCATCCCCGACTATATTATGGGCGAGGCTCGTGACATTGACTTCAAGGTGATAATGCCTTATGAAAATGAGGGTAAGGAATATCGTTTCATCGTTAACCCTGCCTCAGAAACAACCGTGGCAGGCATATACACATGGAGCGGTCAGAGATACTCCTGGGAAGTTACTCCCACCGTTTCTGCCGGAGAAGTCAGGACTATCAACGTAGACCCTGACCGTAATCAGGTCATAGAACATAATCTCCAGGTTGGTGACTTCTTCCTCTCCGACGGTAATCTCGTTTCAAAGGATGCCTCGATAAGCGACCTTGAAACTCTTGACATTGTAGGTATCGTATATAATATTGATCCCGACCATATAGGAGCTGCCGATAAGGAAGCTCTCGGGGGAGTAGCACACGGCTCTGTGATGGCCCTGAGAGATGTTTACAATCCTTACGGTCTCTGTGCCTGGAGCTCAGAACAGAATGATGAGTCCGAGATAGGACTTCCCAAGGTAGAGGGAGAGAACAATACCGCCACCGCCCGGATGTTTGAGGAGTGTGTTGATGGTTACGAGACACTTTGCATTCTAAAGGACAAGCGTCCCGAAAAGTACATTCGGGGCATCTATGAAGTATTCCTTCTTACAGAGCTATTCCTCTCAGACAACGAGAATATCGATCTGCTCAAAGCCTACACGACCGGCTGGTATGTGCCCGCCGTAGGCCAGTGGCTTTATATCGTACGCAATCTCGCCAACGCTCCATGCTCGGCTGATCAGGCGTTTGGTCCCTCTGATCTTATATATTGGAAGCCTCAGGGCGATAATGCAGGAGCGCTCTCCAGGCTTAACGCATGCTTTGAAAAGCTTTCAGCGGGAAAATTCGATCCCATCAATACCTCACGTTGGTATTGGACCGCTTCTTCTACATGCGCCGAGTATGCCTACTATGTGCAGGTAACTGATGGTATTCAGGGTCTGAACGCATTCTCATGCTTCGCCAATCCCAAAACCTCATGGACTTACGTTCGCCCCGTCTTGACATTCTGATTCGTACCAAACCCATACAGAAATGCCGCACATCTCAGCTGATGTGCGGCATTTCTGTATGGTGATTATAAGTCGTTAAGACTTCTATCGGTGTATACTTTCGGGTGTTATATTTTACGGCCGGGGTAGGCTTCGAGTGCCTTGCGGAGTACGGTCATGGCTCTGCCGAGGTCGTCCTTGTTGAGCACGTATGCCATACGCACCTCATCTTTGCCCATACCGGGAGTGGTGTAGAAGCCCGAGGCAGGAGCCATGAATACTGTCTGACCCTCATACTCGAAGTCGCGCAGACACCATTCACAGAATTTGTCGGCATCATCTACCGGGAGTCGCACTACGGTATAGAACGCACCCATGGGTATGGGGGTGTAGCAACCGGGTATCTTGTTGAGCTGGTCGATGAGGTATTTGCGGCGCTCGACATATTCGTTGTAGGTGGCCAGCATATAGTCTTTGGAAGTGTCAATGGATGCTTCGGCAACCAACTGACCGAGAAGGGGAGGACTAAGGCGCGCCTGACAGAATTTCATCACATTTTTCTTAAGCTCTTTGTGCTTGGTGATGAGGGCACCGATACGTATGCCACATTCGTTGTAACGCTTCGAGACGGAGTCGATCAGTACTACCTGTTCCTCTATGTCGGGCAGATGGAATGCTGAGATATAGGGCGCTCCAGTGTAGCAGAATTCGCGGTACACTTCGTCGGAGAAGAGAAAGAGATTGTGCTTCTTGACGAGGTCGCGTATCTGAAGCATCTCCTTCATGGTGTAGAGGTAGCCCGTGGGGTTGTTGGGGTTACAGATAAGGATACCCTTGGTGCGGGGAGTGATGAGTGCCTCAAATTCCTCTACCGGGGGTAACTCGAAACCGTTGTCAATACTCGAGGGAATGGTTACGATTTTTGCTCCGGCAGAGATGGCAAAGGCCATATAGTTGGCATACGCGGGTTCGGGCACGATTATCTCGTCGCCGGGATCAAGGCAGGCCATGAAGGCGAAGAGCACTGCTTCGGAGCCACCGGTGGTTACGATGATGTCTTCTACATCAACATCAATGTTGAATCTCTTATAATATTCGCGGAGTTTCTTGCGCAGTGACAGAAGTCCTTCCGAAGGGCTGTATTCNAGTACTGTGCGGTCGATATGTTTCAGTGCTTCAAGACCTTCGGGAGGNGTGGGGACGTCGGGCTGTCCGATATTGAGACCATAGACTTTGATGCCTTTCTCGCGGGCCTTGACGGCCANAGGCACCAGGCGTCGTATGGGCGAAGCCGGCATTATTTCTCCACGTTGTGATACGGTAGGCATAATTGATAATTGTAGTATGATTTTCTTNTGGCGAAGAGAGGTACAAAATTACTCATAAATCGTGAAACGGCGATACCTTGTGGGCCTGAATTCACTGAGGATATTCCTCAAGGTAGGCTTCGCATGCCTCACAGAGTTCGTCGTACCACTCTTGGCCGAAGCGGGCTATGAGAGGGTCGCGCATGAACTGGTAGAGTCGTATGCCGAGACGTTTGCCGTTGGCTTCGGCGCTCCGGCAGATGCTCCAGCGATGGTAGTTTACAGCCGTGAATGTGGGGTACTCGGTGAGACGCAGGGGGTAGAGATAGCACGACATCGGTTTGCGGAAGTCGCATCGTCCCTCGCGGTAGGCGCGGTCAAAGGTACAGAGACACTTTCCCCCCGGGGCATAGCAGGTGAACACACAGTTGCGTCCGTCAATGATGGAGGTCACGAGGTCACCCTCCTCATCAATGTAGCCTACTCCGTTGGCCTCAATCTCGCGTTGTGCGGCCGGAAGAAGCTCGTCCCACACTATGGGGAGTTTTTCTTTCAGGGTGAGGTACTCGCTCTTTGTTATGGGTGCGCCCGCATCGCCTTGTATACAACATTCGCCGAGGCAGGCGTCGAGGTCGCAGCAAAAGTATCGTTCGGCAAGGTCAAGTGAGACCAGCGTGTCTTGTATCTGGAGCATAACAGTTTCTTCTTCTTCAAAATTGGTCATAACCTATATGGGGTTGTTATTTGCCTGAATAGACCACGGTGGCCCCTCCGAGGCGGTCGTAGCGCTCACCCGGCACACGATAATATGCCTTGATGAGATATTCGTTTACGGTCTGGTAATAGTCACCTTCCATAGGTGACGTGTTACCCTTCATACTTCCGTGGGGGACGGTGAGGTACTGATAGTTGTAGGCACCCTGCTTAAGCATGAGGGTCTTCTCGTAGGCCTGATAAGCGGCGTTGTACACCATGAGTGATTCCGGGTCAAATCGCCGCTGGGTGAAGTCGCCGTCGAGAAACACATCTACATCCTTCAGGCGAGGGGAGTAGAGGGTGAAGTGCACCATCACGTAGTCGGCCTCGGTGTCCGAGTCGTTCGTGTTGGAGTTTCTTACAGTAAAGCGTCCGAATTGTGTCTGGTCATAGAGATAGGTCTGTCCGTCGCGCGACTCGTCGCCTCCCACGACAATGTGGTAAAACGGTTCGGCATATTCTATGGATTCCACCTTCATGCCAGGATAAAGGGTAGACACACACTCCATGCGACGGTATTCATTTCCGGCAGGAAACACCAGTTCGGGCAGATGTTGATATGATGCCTTGCCACCGCCGGCTCTCGATGGGGCACGTAGCATGACCTCATTGTCAATACGGCCGTTCTGACTGATGGTTACGGCCAGGTCGGTGTACGGATTATTGAGCGTAGAGGCTTTCTTGAAGTCTGCCTCTATGTCAAGCTGCTGATGGTGTCCGTTATAGTCAAAGTCGGTGCGTGAGGTTACTCCGGCCCCTAACTCTATGGTGTTTTCAGTTACGGAAAAGGCCGCTTGGAGGAGAGTTGTGTCAGGGTCATCCTCGTTGTACACCTGTATAAGATAATTGCCCGAGAGGGTATATTCCATATTCTCGTTTGGCACCGTAAGGGAATAGTGTACATAGTTTATATTCGTGCCCTGAGAGAAGTCGTAGGTGTCGATGTTAGCCTCATTGAATCCTCTGAGATATTCGTTTTCGAGCAGTCCGTCAGGACGCCACATAGCGTCGCAGTGCACCAGTCGGTAACGGAGGTAACTGCGGCTATCGGCTATCTCATCGAAGCTCACGGTAATGCGGTCGGATGGCGCACCGAGGCTTACGATTGGCGGCGCATAGTAGTTTCCCTCAGGGTACACTTGCAGACTGCGGAAGTGCGGGGCATATACAGCGGTGCGATCCGCGGCCATTGCTACACCGATCCCGCTATCGGCTGATATGCCGATAAGTATCATGGCGGAGAGAGCAATTGCGTTACGTATGCTGCCTGCGAGGATGTGATATGTGGGTTTGAGAGTCATTCGATAGGGTGGGGGAGGAGTGAGAATGTGGTTATTCTTACTCTTGAGGTGTAAGAGAATTGTGGAGTATGGTTATGGCATCTTCAATAAGTGTCATGCAGGGCTTGGCGCCCGGCACACGCAGTTCGCGGCAAATGACAGAGCCGTTTAGCGACTTGAATTGTTCGACCAGCGATGCCGTAGAGCCATATACCTCACGTTTGTCGGCCGGTGAGGTGAAGTGTGCGAGGCCATTGACGGCAGTCATGCCCGATATGGCTCCACAGGTCTCGCGACTGCCACCGAATCCACCTCCAAATCCCGAGGTGATGGCCGCCAGTAGAGGTTGGGATGCCTGTGAAGAGGTGATGTCATCAAACACCATGGCCACACATTGGGCGCAGGTATATCCCACGCTATGCAGTTCGCGGGCTTTATCTATTCTTTCTTGCAGGGTCATAATATATTCTGTGAATTATTGGCCTTACTTACCAATTGACTTACTTACCAATTGATAGGTGTCATACCGTGAGATATCAAAAAACTGTTGGCGCGAGTGAAGTGGTGGTTGCCGAAGAATCCTCTTGAAGCGCTGAGAGGTGAAGGATGGGGCGATGTGAGCACAAGGTGGCGTGAACTGTCGATGAGTGGCATCTTGCTCTTGGCGTATGCCCCCCATAGGATGAACACCACGTGGTCGCGTCCGTCCGAAAGAGCTTTGATAGCGGCATCGGTGAGCTGTTCCCAGCCGTGGCCCTGATGTGAACCCGCCTGATGAGCACGCACGGTGAGGGTGGCGTTGAGCATCAATACTCCCTGACGGGCCCATCGACTGAGATCGCCGTCGGTCGACATGGGTTGTCCCGTATCATCGGCAATCTCTTTGAAGATATTTACAAGCGAACGGGGCAGTGCTACACCCGGATTGACCGAGAAACTCAATCCGTTGGCCTGACCCGGGCCGTGATAAGGATCCTGACCGAGTATTACCACCTTGACCTCATCGAAGGGAGCTGCATCAAAAGCCGCAAATATCTTTCCGGCCGGAGGAAACACCGTGGTCGTGCGGTATTCACGGCGCACAAAGTCGGTAAGTTCCTTGAAATATTCGCTATCCCATTGCTCGCTGAGTCGCGAGCGCCATGTGGGTTCTATCTTAACATCCATTATTGCAATCTATGATTATATCCACGTAAGACGTTTCCAAAGCCATTCGAGCGGTCCCTGACGATGACTGCGCAGCCATTGGCGGCTGGCCACGGTGAGTGTTGCCACTATGGCGAGGCCTATAAGCATCGACAGCGTGGCTCCGCACAGACGGTACAATCCCAGACCGAAATTGTAGAACAGACATACACCTATGATGGACTGTGTGATATAGTTGGTCAGCGACATTCTGCCGAACGCTATGGGCAGACGCTGAAACGCAAAGCCCTTGTCGCCCCTCTGCCACCAGAAGAGCATAAATATCGATACCAGACACACCATCATCATGAAGTTGGAAGGAAGCCCCATGGCGATGCCCCAGTGGCTTATCCATGTCGTATGGGTCAGATGGCCGGCAACGGTATTCTGAATAGCCGTTATGAAAAAGAATAGTATCAGTGACACTACGGCAGCACGACGCCAGAATGCAAGCGAAGCGGCGCTCTTGACAAACTTCTCGGTGCGGCCGAGCCACATGCCTAATAGAAACAGTCCGGGCGTCTGACAGATTCGTCCTGCCTCTATTTGCCACAGGTTACTATAGAGCTGACCGTTGCCAATATTGTCGGCAATGGTCTGAAGAAAATTGCCATGCATACCTACCTGCTCGGCTTGCGCAGCATGGACGGCAAACCGTGAGTTGAGGTCAATATAATCGGGCCATATAAGCGCTGACAGCATGTGTATCCAGTCGATAGGCTGAAGAAGCAGTATGGCCGCGACGATAAGCACCGTGCGGTTGCTCCATGACGATGCAGGAATAAGTATCAGGCCGCATACGGCATAGAACAGCAATATGTCGCCGTTGTAAAACAGCGCATGGAGCTGTGCGAAACATGCCAGCAGCAACATGCGCCATGCAAATCTAAGACGAAAGTCATTGCCCCGCTTTCGGGCATTACGCATCTGGATATAGAAACTGAATCCGAACAGGAGTGAGAATGTAGCGTAAGCCTTACCCGCCATGAGGAACCATATCACGTCCACCACCTTTCCGTCAAGCCATTTCAGCCAGTCGGGTTCCCATGTGATGTCGGCAAAAAGATTGTAGTGTTCTATCGANTGAAGTATGACGATGGCTATAAGGGCAAATCCCCTCAACGCATCCACACACTCCAGTCGGCCNCCTGTANCGGGAACATTGTTCCCTGTTGTCATATCAGTCATCAATATAAGTAAGTCTTCAAAATTATTTTAATGTATCACTAAGAGAGTAGATATTATTCCATTGCAAATGTAGCGAAAAATCACGATACAATGGCGGGTGCATTGAGNGTAAGGAATAAACTTTATGTATGGCTACATGTTATGTCGGGGATTTTCCTTAAATTTGTTGCCATGATAAGCCGTGAACAGATAAGAAGCGGAGCTATGACCACCTTGACGCAATATATGAAGCGTCACAGGCTGCGTCAGACTCATGAACGCTTTTGTGTGCTGGAGAAAGTGCTGGAGATGGACGATCATTTTACGATCGACACTCTGTGTGGTCTCTTGGCAGAGTCTGATTTGCGNGTAAGCCGCGCTACGGTATATCACACCATAGACCTTCTGGTCGATGCCGGACTGGTGCGCCGTCACTCGTTCGGTAATACCCAGACCCGATACGAAAATATCGCCGGAAGTGTCCATCACCATCATCTGGTATGTACGGTGTGCGGTAGCGTCAGTGAGTTCAGCGATGGTGAGCTTGACAGTCTGCTCGCCTCCCGCAGTTTCAGCGATTTCAAGCCTGGCTACATTGACTTGTATCTCTACGGCACATGCGGGCGTTGTCAGCGGCTGTCAAAGAATAAGAATAAAAAAGATTAACAATCATATACAGAGAAAAATCAAGATGAAAGTTGACGTTTTACTCGGCCTCCAGTGGGGCGATGAAGGTAAGGGCAAGGTTGTAGATGTGCTTACTCCCCGTTACGACGCGGTAGCGCGTTTTCAGGGTGGTCCCAACGCAGGACATACGCTGGAGTTTGACGGCCATAAATATGTGCTTCGCTCTATCCCCTCAGGTGTGTTCCAGCAGGGGCAGGTAAATATCATAGGTAACGGCGTGGTGCTTGATCCCGTGCTCTTCATGGGCGAGGCCCGCGATCTTGAGACTGCCGGCATAGAGCTCCACAAGGTGCTCCGTATAAGCCGCAAGACTCACCTCATACTTCCGACTCACCGTATGCTTGATGCCGCAGGCGAGAAGGCCAAGGGTAAAGGCAAAATCGGCACCACCGGCAAGGGTATCGGACCCACATATACAGACAAGATAAGCCGTAACGGTCTGCGTGTGGGCGACATCGAAATGCCCGACTTCGCCGAGCGTTACGCCGCTGCCCGTGAGCGTCATCTGGCCATGCTTGGATCGATGGATGCAACTCCAGAGACAGCGCTTCTTGAAAAACTTGAACAGGAATGGATGGAAGCGATTGAGTATCTTCGCGGTTTTGAGTTGATTGACTGTGAATATTATATAAACAACCTGCTCNCAGAGGGTAAAAAGGTGCTGTGTGAAGGCGCTCAGGGTACACTTCTNGATGTAGATTACGGNTCTTATCCNTTTGTNACNTCATCNAACACCATNACGGCCGGTGCTTGTACCGGACTTGGTGTTGCTCCCAACCGTATCGGCGATGTCTACGGTATATTCAAGGCATACTGCACACGTGTAGGCAGCGGTCCGTTCCCCACCGAGCTCTTTGACGCTACCGGCAAGGAGATACGTGATCTCGGTCATGAGTATGGTGCCGTAACAGGACGCGAACGTCGCTGCGGCTGGATTGACCTCGTGGCTCTGCGTTACTCGGTTATGATTGACGGCGTGACCAAGCTGATAATGATGAAGAGCGATGTGCTTGACGGCTTCGACGAGATAAAGGCTTGTGTGGCCTATCGTGTTGACGGCAAGGAGACCACCCGCTTCCCCTTCTGCATNGANGAAGAAAGAATAGAGCCCGTATATGTGACTATTCCCGGATGGAAGACTCCCATGTCGGCTATGAAGAGCGAAGACGAATTTCCGCAGGCCTTCCGCGATTATGTCGCTTTCCTGGAGAAGGAGCTTAACACCCCGATAGCCATCGTGTCGATCGGTCCCGACCGTGAGCAGACAATCGTAAGAAGCCTCTGACCTAATACACCACTTATCTAATTTTATACCATGGCCAAAATCAAACCATTCAGAGGTATCCGTCCTCCCAGAGAGATGGTTACCGAAGTAGCATCACGTCCCTACGATGTGCTCAATTCTGACGAAGCCCGTCGGGAGGCCGAAGGCAATCCCAAGTCGCTCTATCACATCATCAAGCCCGAGATTGATTTCGGTCCGGAGGTTGATGAGCATGACTCATGCGTGTATGGCAAGGCTGTAGAAAACTTCGAAGCCTTTCAGCGCAACGGATGGCTTGTGCAGGATGATAAGGAGCATTACTACATTTATGCGCAGACTATGGATGGGCGCACTCAGTATGGCATAGTCGTAGCCGCCAATGTCGATGACTACATGAATGGTCATATCAAGAAGCATGAGCTTACCCGTCGCGANAAGGAAGAAGATCGNATGAAGCATGTGCGTGTCAACAATGCCAATATCGAACCGGTGTTCTTTGCCTTCCCGGACAATGAGGTGCTTGAGAACGTGATACGTAAAGTCACCACCGAACAGCAGCCTGAGTATGACTTCACTGCTCCTGACGGATTTGGCCATCACTTCTGGGTGATAGACGATGAGGAAATCATAAATACCGTGACCAAGGAGTTTGCTTCTCTGCCGGCGCTATATATCGCCGACGGTCACCACCGTACGGCCGCTGCCGCGCTTGTGGGCGATGAGAAGGCCAAGGCAAATCCCGCCCATCGCGGTGATGAGGAGTACAACTACTTCCTCGCGGTGGCCTTCCCTGCGTCACACCTCAAAATCATTGACTACAACCGNCTGGTGAAGGACCTCAACGGTCTTACTCCTGCGGAGTTCCTCGCAGCTCTTGACAAGGATTTCGAGGTAGTAGCCAAGGGTAAGGAGATATATCATCCTGCCGCGCTACATAATTTCGCGCTGTATCTCGACGGTGAGTGGTATTCGCTCACTCCACGTGAGGGGCGCTACAATGACGGCGACCCCATCGGAGTACTTGACGTGACTATCTCTTCCGACCTCATACTGCGCGATATTCTTGGCATCACCGACCTGCGCAGCGACAAGCGTATTGACTTCGTTGGCGGCATCCGTGGCCTCGAAGAGCTCAAGCGCCGCGTAGATAGCGGGGAGATGTCCATGGCCCTTGCTCTCTATCCCGTGTCGATGAAGCAGCTTATAGATATTGCTGACACCGGCAATATCATGCCTCCGAAGACCACATGGTTTGAGCCCAAATTACGCTCCGGCCTCGTGATTCACAAACTTGACGATTAATCCGTAATAAGATAATCCCCCCACACGTAAACGTAGCCATAGAAACTTCGCGCGACATAGTGACGGGCTGGTTTCAGCCGGCTGCATCAGCCTATCAGCGTCTTGCCCTCATGCAGTGGGTGGGGCGCTGGTGGTGGTTGGTGGCACTACCTGTTGCGGCAAGTTGCGTTATGGCTTTCATCGATATACGGTTCGTTTTCGTGGCGCTGATACTGGTGTTTCTGGTGGTTCCGTTTGTGGTCTTTAATGTCCACTTCTATCAATTGCTTTCTCCCGAACTTCGCTGTCGACTATACCGTCAGCGTTTTGTCATTTCCTACGGTACCTCCATCACGATAGAGTATGAGGCGCCACAGAAGGAAACAGACACTGAGACAGATGCCGCAGAAGANGGTTGNGAGATGGTTAACGAATCGATAGACTGGAACGCAGTGGAGCGTATCGAACGTAATGGCGCTTACTGGCTCATAAAACTCACCAAAGCCTCGGGGCATACCCCGGCTTTTATCCTCGCTCCATGCGAGGCTGTTGATAATGATATTACCTATCCTTTTTATTACGAGTAATCTCTTATGGCAGTAAAGAATCTTAAGGTGGCTATAGTGCCGCTCGATATACATAAGGATGACAAACTCCTGAATCTGCAGCAGGCCGACGAACGGCTGAGTGCNATCGAGCCGGGAACGGATCTCGTGGTNCTCCCCGAACTGTTTACTACCGGATTCAGTCAGGACAGCGATGCGCTTATGGCCGCGGCTGAGACCAATACCGGACAGACAATACAGAATGTCACCGACTGGGCCNGCAGAGGTGGGTTTGCCGTGTGGGGGAGTTTTCTTGCCCGCACCGGTTCGTCGCTCTACAACCGCGGGTTCATGATAGAGCCTTCGGGCGAAGAGGTGTTCTATGATAAAGCTCACCTCTTCTCTATGGGTGGAGAAGATAAGCTGCTCCGACGGGGAGCGGACAAGTCACCTGTNGTACGCTACAGAGGCTGGAATCTACGTATGGCTATCTGTTATGACCTTCGTTTCCCGGTGTGGCTTCGCAATAAGGGGCTTGAATATGATGCTCTGATAGTGCCGGCCAATTGGCCTGATAAGCGAGCTTTTCCGTGGAAGCAGTTGCTGACGGCCCGGGCTATCGAGAATCAGTGTTATGTACTGGGNGCTAATNGTGGAGGCGCCGATGAGTATGGCGAGTATCCGCTCGAAATGTCTGTGGCCTTTGACCACTGGGGACGTGANACGGGTGAACGCCGCCCTGACGGCACTGTCTACGTGACGCTCGAAGCCGACAGACTGGGGAACGACCGTCAGCGGTTTGCCCCGTGGCGCGATGCCGATGACTTTGAACTAAAGGACTGAACATATAATCATTTACAATAATAATCCAATCAGGTAATGAAATCAATTATGTTGACAACGGCTCTGATAGCCGCTACGGCACTCTCTTCCTGCAACAGCAAGAGCGAGGCTGACGGCAATATCATCGACAAGCCTGCGTTTGAATCTACCGACGGAGTGTTCTCGATTGATGCTCTTGAGGCGTTGGGACGTGTAAGCGGCCCCTGTGTGTCACCCGACGGCACCAAGGTGCTTTACGGCGTATCATANGAAAGTGTGGAGGAAAACAAGAGTAATCTTGACCTCTATGTGATGAACATTGACGGCACCGGCAAGGAGCGCCTTACCCGCACCGCCGACTCTGAAAACGGAGGCGTGTGGATTGACGGTGGCAAGCGCATAGCCTTTACCACCAAGGCCGCCAAAGGCGAGGGTCAGCAGCTGTGGGTNATGAACGCCGACGGCAGCGGACGCAAGCAGGTAAGCGAACTTGAAAACGGTGTGAGCGGATTCCTCTTNTCACCCGATGGTACCAAGGTGATACTGATATCCAACGTCAAGTATTCACGTACNGCTCAGGANATCTATCCCGACCTGCCCAAGGCTACAGGCCGCCTCATCGACGACCTCATGTATAAGCACTGGGACGAGTGGGTTACCGAGATACCTCATCCNTTCCTTGCCGACTTCGACGGTGAGTCGCTGACAAACGTCAAGGATATCATGCAGGACGAACCCTATGAATCGCCCATGAAGCCTTTCGGTGGCGTGGAGTCATTCGCATGGAGCCCCGACAGCAAACAGCTCATATACGTGTCGCGCAAGAAGACCGGTATGGAATATGCCGTGTCAACCAACTCAGACCTCTATCTNTATGATGTAGCCGAGGGCACTACACGTAATATNACCGAGGGTATGATGGGCTANGATACNGCGCCCGTCTACTCACCNGACGGCAAGTATGTGGCNTGGCTCAGCATGGAGCACGACGGATATGAGAGCGACAAGAACCGCATATTCATCATGGATATGGCTACCGGNGAAAAGACCGACCTCACCTCTGATTGGGACTACACCGCTGATGCTATCGCCTGGAATCCCGACGGAAAGTCCATCTACTTCATAGCTCCCAAGGATGGTGTGGCGCCCGTGTTCAGCGTGGCTCTCGCCGACAAGCANGTGAGTGTGGTAGCCGACGGCGTATGCGACTATGCCGGTCTCGCTCCCTACGAAGGCGGCCTCATCACTATGCGTCACTCGATGCTCTACCCCAACGAGATATTCGGTGTGGCCGGAGGAGAGGTAAAGCAGCTGACCGAGGTCAACACCGAGCTGCTTGCTTCGCTCGATATGCCTACCGTTGAGAAGCGTATGGTGACCACCACCGATAATAAGCAGATGTGCGTATGGGTAATCTATCCCCCCAAGTTTGACGCCTCTAAGAAATATCCTGCCATCCTTTACTGTCAGGGCGGACCTCAGCAGGCAGTCAGCCAGTTCTGGAGCACACGTTGGAACTTCGCTCTTATGGCCTCTCAGGGCTACGTAGTAGTAGCTCCCAACCGTCGCGGTCTCCCCGGCTTCGGCACTGAATGGAATGCTCAGATCTCCGGTGACTACGGCGGTCAGAACATGAAGGACTATCTCAGCGCCATTGACGATGTGAAGAAGGAGGCCTACATTGACGCCGACCATATCGGCGCCGTAGGTGCAAGTTACGGTGGATTCTCAGTATACTGGCTCGCCGGTAACCATGACAATCGTTTCGCATGCTTCATTGCCCACGCCGGTATCTTCAATACCGAGACACAGTATCTCGAAACCGAAGAAATGTGGTTTGCCAACTGGGACCTCGGCGGCCCCTTCTGGGATAAGACCAACGCCGTGGCACAGCGCTCGTTTGCCAACTCCCCCCACCGCTTCATTGACAAGTGGAATACCCCCATCCTCATCACCCACGGTGAGTATGACTTCCGCATCCTTGCCTCACAGGGCATGATGGCCTTCAATGCAGCCCGCCTGCGTGGAGTTCCTGCCGAGATGCTCATCTTCCCCGATGAAAACCACTGGATTCTCAAGCCCCAGAACGCCATCATGTGGCAGCGCGTCTTCTTCCGCTGGCTCGACCAGTGGCTCAAGCCCGACCAGTCAACCCCCGCTACNCCCGCCGAATAATCCACACGAATACCGGATTTTTTCAGCGGAGTATTTCAAAATAGATTTTCCGTATGGGAGAGTGCCCCAGGCACTCCACCATACGGATTTTTTTGATACCCCCCTCCGTGTTCCATTCACGAATTATATACCTTAGCACAGCTGTAGGAACCAATCTGCTGTATTGGGCGACGACTACATCTAATGTGGACCTCTCCGGTTTTTGGTTATAAAGATGATACATCAGGATAATTTTTATGACTTACTTATGCAGAGTAATTTCATACTTCCTATTTATCTTTGCACTTGGATTAAGAAACGTATTATGGCAGATTCAACACTACGAAAATACATATGGCTTATCAATACCATACTTGATGGTGGGAAACTCACTTTTAATGAGATAAGTGACAAATGGGATAATTCCACGCTTAACTATAAGGGTACAGAATTGTCAAAGCGAACTTTCCATAATCATAGACAGGCAATACTGACTGAATTAGGCGTTGATATACAGTGCACTTCCATGAGGGAGAATAGTCAATATTATATAGCTAATAGAGAAGAAATTGAGGATAACGATGTATTGAAGTGGCTATCAGACAGTATGGCTACAGAATCTTTGCTAATTGATAATAAGTCTATTTCTGATAAAATTGTGTTAGAGTCCATTCCCGGAGGGCGAGAATGGCTACCTATTATCTCTAAAGCCTTAAGAGATAATCTACGAATTGTCTTTCAATACAAGTCCTTTCATACATTCGAAAACAATCAGACAGAGCGAGTTCTGGAGCCCCTTTGTCTAAAGCTATTCAAGCAAAGATGGTATATACTTGGGCAGACGGTGGAGGGGAAACGTCTTATATTTGCTCTTGATCGTATTGCTAAACTGGAACTTACATCGGAGTGCTTTTTGTATCCGGAGGATTTTTCCGCAAAAAGCTTTTTTGCGGATTTCTACGGGATATGTTCTGACGGGTATTCTCAACCAACTCGTGTGGTTTTAAAATGCTATCGTGAGTTTCCTAAGTATATTAAATCACTACCTCTTCATCAGTCACAGGAGGAGTTGGATCATGGAGATGATTTTACGACCTTTGGTTACTATATGTCTCCGGCATACGATTTTATTCAAGAAATTATGAGTCATGGTGATGATATAGAAGTTCTTACACCGATATGGCTCCGTGATTTGATTAAGGTGAAAATACACTCTTTGGCGACTTTATATAAATGAAACTGATTTTTCTGTAAATCGTTTTCATATATGAAACGATTTTTCACATGTCCTCCATAACTTTGCTGCTGTTAAGAAACAAGAGGACATTGAAAACATCGGTTACCCCTTTGCCTTTTGTCTGCTGTATCCGGCAGACTTCGTTCCGAATATTTCGGAATGTATCCCAACGTTTATTACTCGGCATCGGCCCTGCACGCTGTTCACTCCAGTCCTGCACTGGACATCACTTTCGCTTCGCTCAGAGTGATGGTATGCGCACTCCTTCGTTCACAGCGCACATTGCCTAAGCCTCGACCATCCGGCACATACGAAAGTACAATCGATGTTTTCTTTGCCCTCGCAATTCTATTTGTTATGCGAGAACAGGTTGCAGAATATTTAAAAAACGTGACTATCAGTAGCCGTAAGCAGCTATTTGATGCTCTGAATTTTATAGCACCTCTTATAGATGTGTGGAGTTTGGCAGCACCGAAGTCTGGCCAACAATTTTTGCGTTTTTCTTCTGCAAAATCAAGAACCACCGGATATGTAGATTTCACTATACCAAAGAAGACTGGTGGCGTACGTAAAATAAGTGCTCCTGTAAAACCTCTAAAAGAAGTTCAGTCAGCAATAAATACTCTGTTGCAGTTAATCTTTATACCTGATGAACATGCAACCGGGTTTGTTTTAGGGAAAAGTGTAAAAGATAATGCACTAATTCATGTAGGACAGACATGTATATTTAATACTGACCTTGAAAACTTCTTTCCAAGTATTACTAAAAAGATGGTACGTAGAGCATTACATACCGAACTTGGTCACATTTTGAATAGTAATGATGTAATAAATACTATATGTCGTCTTTGTACAGTACCTAATAGTGACGGTATAGAAGTTTTACCTCAAGGAGCACCGACATCGCCGATACTATCCAATATAGTCTTAGCAGGTCTTGACCGAGATATGGCAAAACTTGCCGACAGAATGGAGTGTAAGTATTCGCGCTATGCAGATGATATAACTTTGAGTCATAGTAAACCGGTGCGCAAGATGAGTTCATATTTGCAGTCTAAGATTCATAGAATTATATTAAAATATGGGCTCAAGGTAAATGAGATAAAGACGAAAACATATGTGCCCGGTAGGCGTCAAGAGGTTACGGGTGTTGTGGTCAGTAGCAAGATTAATGTAGCAAGAACATATGTCAAGAATTTACGAATCTTATTGCATTTATGGGAGAAGTATGGGTACATACAAGCTCAACTTATATTTATAAGAGATTTCTGCCACGGCAAAGAGAAGAATCTTGAAAACGTAATAGATGGGAAGATAAACTATCTTGAAATGATAAAGGGCAAAGATGACTCTACTTATCTGAAATTCAAAAGACGATTAAAGCTTCTTCAGTATAAAGAAAGACAAAAGACAACATATACAAAACGTGCAATATGAATATTATTTATCTACATGGATTTGCCTCTTCCGGAAAGTCAAATACTGCAAAACTGTTACGGGAACTACTTCAGGATGATAATGTCATTAGTCCTGATATTCCGGTAAATCCAATAGAGGCATTGCAACTATTACTAAGCCTTGCCGGAAAATACTCTGCTGATGATACAATTATTATCGGCACTTCGATGGGGGCGATGTATGCGTCTCAGATGAAAAAATTTCCCCGTATACTTATAAATCCTGCATTCCATGTATCGGAGCTGCTTAAGGAACATTTGAATGAAGATATGGTGTTCCTTTCACCAAGAGAAGATGGAGAAGAAAACTTCTTTGTGTCAGAACTTTTGTGTGATGAGTTTGAAGATATGGAGAGGGGGCTTATGATAGCCAATGAGGTCGCACCAAATAACGTTATAGGGCTATTCGGTAGTGAAGATTACGTCTGTAATTGTATTGACGAGTATCAGGAACGTTATTATTATTGGACAGAATTTCAGGGTGGACACAGGCTTACGGAGGAAGTCATAAAAGATGTTCTTATCCCTATTATAACGTGGATGAGTAAAAAGCAATCAGATGAAATGATTATGCACATCCCCTTTAATTCAGTATGCCGAGGCGATGTGGGCTGGATGGGTAGTCTGGATAATGATGATAATAGCTTTAAGATTTATGATAAAGGTATAGGACGAAAATGGTATGAAAAGATGGTACGTAAACATCATGGTGAAAAGCACTATGATGGAAACGAAGTATGCCTGCGATTCCCAAGGTTACAGAGCGGCGTGGATGAGAATACCGTTGAATTGGTTTATGGCAATTTCCGGAATCATACACCATCTATTGAGATTTATGGTGAAGGTGGTATAAAAATCCCTAAAATGGACTTTTATATTACTGATACTATACATGTATTCAGGGCAGGACATTAGAAGAATGCCTACATGAAAAAAACTTATATGAGCAATCAAAGATCGGTTGTAAAATATCTCCGGTGTGTAGCCGATTCGTAGAATCTACGACACATATCAGCTCCATCTAAAGTGTTATCCCGGACCATAAATCCGGAGATTTCTTTAACTTCTTTTGAAATGCCGATGTCAGATAGAATGACTTTAACCATCTCTATCTGCTCATCTCCCGGTTTTTCATTAGAGTAGAATCCCCAATAAGGCTGATTATTATTGTCATCAATACCAGACCAACAGCCAATCCATATACCGTTGATTAGTAATCCAAATGATTTAGAGTCTGAATTTATCCGGGGATAATCTTTCTTTAAAGCAGTTTCCCACTCTTTCACAAAAGAGGTCGCAACCTGACTTCTTAATCCAAGGATTGCATTTTTCAGTTCATCAAGTTCCGAGACAGTTTCATTAATAGCTTGCCAATTCTCCTCAGAGGAGCCCTTTGTGATTATCTTGTCTCTCAAGAATTCTGCGATTGCCATATTCAGTTTATTGCTATAGCGTGTATAATATAGTCCTTTTAAGTAGTATGCAAACTGTTGCATGCATGTTTTTAACGGCCACTGATTGGAATGAAGTTTTTCTGATTCTTCAATTAACCAATCGGCGTAATCATTATGTAGTTTGACTGTATTGTCCTTTAATCGATTGAGCAGTTGAGTGTCACATTTCGAACACCATTTAAGTTGTTCCTCATTCAACTCAATGTTGGGAAAATCACACCAACATTCATGTTTGTTTTGTGCACACTTCCTGAATTCATTATGTTCGTCCCTCCAATCTAATGGTAATCTTCCAACGGATATGCGTATCTCAGTATCATAAAACTGAGGCATGATGACAACATAGATGTTGTTTTCATTATAAGTATAATCTTCTTTTAGTATACCGATATATCGGGCTAACTGATTCCGCTGAAAAGGAGCATTCTTTAATTTGTTTTCAATAACAATTGCATAATCTTTATCTTTTATTGATATATCTAAGTGCTCCTTTTCAGCTTCTATTCTGGGGTGTTTAACTATAATATCGGTACTTATGAAGTTNCTTATAAAGGATTCAAGTAATACATATCTGTTGTTTTCGTCCTTATATCTGAAGATATTGGCTATCACTTGACTTGTAAGAGGTTCGCGTATGCCACCTATGATATCTAACAAGCANCCATTGTAGGCCGGACGATAGGGAGAGTTACGTATAAAATCTTGCAATTCATCTGCCAACTTCAAAAGTCTTTTTATGTTGGTAATTCTTGNAGCCTGATATTCGAACAACAGGCCAAATCCTTGCAATATCTTGTCATATTCCATCATTTGCAAAATTACGAATTTAATTTGTAGTTAGTATTGAATTCTTTTGATTGTTTGGTGATAATGGGTATCTTTGTGGGTGACAATGTGTCATAAATTTGAGATNAGGATATGAAGAAGCGTGTTGAGTTTAGTGCGTTCGCAGTGNTTATGACGATATTGACGTTNGTNATGCTTGCAGGTATATGTCTGTGGCAGTATAATAAGAGTGGCATGGGAGCNGAATGTTGGGTTCTCATTGTGTGCATAGTGGTGTGGGGCTTAGCCTGTCTGTTTTATGCCCCATGTTCGATAGAGTTGAATGANGGGTATCTNTCAATCCATAGACCTGTACGGACAAAGAAGATACCTCTTTCAGAGGTAGCCTCGGTACGGGCTTGCCCTCCTACGATGGCNGCAAGAAGAATATGTGGTAGNGGCGGTTGCTTCGGATATTGGGGATGGTTCTCAGAGNGAGACCTCGGCAAGTATTTCGCCTACTANGGTAAATCGTCAGANTGTTTTCTTGTAGTACTTAAGAATGGCAAACTGTATATGCTGGGGTGTAAGGATGCTTCCGAAATGGGGGCTGCCATCCAAGCGAAACTGNATAAATAAGATTTGCGTGGAATAAAAACTTTAACCAGGAGATAGTTACTTCTTTTTTATATGGCGATGAATNTNGAGGAGGTNAGGGAGTATTGNCTGTCGTTGCCGATGGTGACGGAGGATATGGCNTTTGGCGAGGAGCATCTGCTGTTTAGAATNAATGGCAAGATATTCGCTTGTNTGGCTNTTGATGGNGAAGAGGATTANCTNGCCGTGAAGTGTGACCCGGATTACGCTCTTGACCTGCGCGACAGGTATGANGATATTGAGGGCGCGTTTCACTGGAATAAAAAGTACTGGAATCAGTTGCGGCTACGCGGTAATCTTGGCTCCTCAATAATCTGTGGTCTTATCCGCCACTCCTACTCNGAGGTGGTGAAGAAGATGCCGAAGAAATTTCGCGATGCACATCCCGACGTNGCTACNATNAGGGAGTGAGACCTGCGTACGTCGCTTTACTAAGATTATATNATGAGCCTATACCAAGGTGTAGGGGGCTCTTTTNCTGTCCAACATTGTTTTCAGAGGAATGCCGCTACTTGACGAATCTTTTCAAGACGAGCCATAAAGGATTTGTCAGACTTGGCAATCTGCTTGTTGTAGTCAGACTGTAATTTCAACCATAGGTCAGCCTCAATACCGAGAGCNGCTTCCAGAAGAAGGGCNTATTCGGTGGTAACCGCACGTTTACCATTGAGAACTTCGTTTAGAACGGAAGCCGGCAGTCCTATTTCGGCGGCAAGTGCTTTCTGGGAAATACCACGATACTCAATCTCATCTTTTATCATCTCTCCGGGATGAATAACATTGCTTGGATTGAGGTTATTGGCAATCATCTCGGGAGATATACCTTCAACTTTAACTTCCATAAATCTTTTACTTGTAATGATTTATATCTGTCGTGATTAAAACAATGCAAAGATAGTNGGAGTTTTTTTAATTCGCAAATTTGATAATCTATGACTGATGAGGAGAGTGTGCGGGGGAGTGACTATTTGGGGGAGGGGGCNGTCAACCTTTTTTAGGGGAGGGGTGTTGTAGAGTTACTTAAAGATTGATAGAAATACGCAAAATAGNAATACACTATGATTACACTTACGATTTGGAGCGACTTTGCGTGCCCCTACTGCTACATTGGTGAAACTCGTCTTCANCAGGCTATTGAGGANATGGGTCTNAAGGATGANGTAACNGTTGANTATAAGGCNTTTGAGCTGGANCCAACGGCGCCTAAGGAGGTGACTACAACTACTCCGGANCGTTTTGCCATGAAGTATCGCCTGTCGCTTGATGATGCCAAGGCTCAGATACAGCAGATTTCCGACCAGGGTAAGGAATGTGGTATCGATTTCCGTTACGCAACTACCAGGTATTCCAATACCCGTGACGCNCATCGCCTGATGAAACTCGCTGAGGCTAAATATGACCGCGAGACAGTGGAACGTCTTAACAAGGCACTGTTTGATGCCTATTTCACAAAGAATCTCGTGTTGGCCGACCACANTGTGTTGCTTGACGTGGCTCTTNCCGAGGGTATGGTTGAGGCNGAAGTNCGCGATGTGCTNGAGTCGGACAAGTATGATGACGAGGTGCGTTTTGACGAGCGCGAGGCAGCTATGCGCGGTGTNCGCGGAGTGCCTTATATTATGTTCAACGGTGAGTTTGCCGTGCCNGGNGCCATGAGTGTCGAAGGTTTCAGATCGGCATTGGCCAGATCTCTTCGTCGCCAGGAGGAGAATAAGGAGGCTCAGAGAGGTGAACGTCCTCATGTCTGCGGCCCGGACGGTTGTAAGCTCTTGTAATCTGTAATAGGAGGCGAGTATGATAAGAGAACTTCAGGTACAGGGTGTTTTCGCTGAAAATACCTACTTCTTCATTGATGAGCANTCTAAGGCGGGGTTTCTTATTGACCCNGGTGCTCAGGCCGGAGTGATATATGATACNATAGTAAGGAACGGCTGGACGATCGAGAAGATTTTGCTCACTCANGGCCATTTTGATCACTTCGGNGCTGCCGGNATTTTACGTGAGAGACTTGTGGCACCGATCTATATTTATACTCCTGACGCACGTTATCTCACTGACCCGTATCTTAATCTCAGCGCCAATACGGGNGAGAGTCTGACCGTGCCACACTATGAGGAGGTGTACGACGGCGAGATCATAAGGCTCAAGCATAATTCGGAGTTCTACCTCAAGGTGATAGCTACGCCGGGGCATACTCCAGGATCGGTGACATACTATGCTCCCGAAGAGAAGGCCGCCTTTGTCGGTGACACGCTATATGAGCATGGTCCGGGATTGACAAATTTCCCNGGAGGCAACCGNCNCGAACTGGAGCAGTCGATTATNAACAGGATACTGACGCTGCCGCCGGACACAGTGTTGCTGTCGGGACATTCGTCACCCATTACTGTGGCTCAGGAGAGCAGACTTTTGTTGCAGGAATAGNGCAGGGATGTTCAGGAGNCGCGTGTTTGTTGACTGACTGTGTGCTATTAGAGNAAAGAAAGGATATCTGAGGGNGTGGCAGTNGGAGCAACCCGGATTATTGACGGGTCGCGCTGCATCCATGTTAGCTGCTTTTTGGCATAGACGCGGGTATTTTTTGCCATGCGGGCTATGGCGGTGGGGCGNTCCATCGTGCCGTCTATCATGGCGAACATTTCTTTATATCCCACGGTGTTGAGCGAATTGAGGTGGCGCAGAGGGTATACTCTGCGAGCCTCCTCCTCAAATCCGTCNCTTATCATGCGGTCGACTCTGGCGTTGATACGCTCAAACAGTAGCTCGCGACTCCATTCNGGGGCTATCTTGACGATGCGGAACGGGCGTGTCTGCTTCTGTCCTGTAAGCATGGAGGAGTATGGTTGACCTGACTGCCACGACAGTTCCACGGCGTGAACAAGCCGCTTATAGTTGTTGATATCAGCACGTGCGTAATAGTCGGGGTCTANCCTACGGCATTCTTCCTGAATGGCCGAGAGTCCTCCTTCGTGGTACAGCGCCCACGCCTTATCGCGTAGCTGNGGGTCAACGTCGGGCAGACGGTCAATGCCGTTGCACACGGCGTCGATATACATCATCGATCCTCCGCACATAATGGCATAGCCCTCCTGCGACCAAATATGGGGCAGGAGGGCTATGACTTCTTCTTCAAACCGCGCCGCACTGTAGTATTCGTCAAGAGCGAGAGTGCCTACGAAATAGTGGGGCACACCCTGCATCTCCTCNACTGTGGGAGCTGCNGTACCTATGGGTATGNCGCGATATATCTGTCGTGAGTCGGCCGAAATAACGGCACATTTCAGTGCCTTAGCCAGTTCAATGGCCATTNCGGTCTTGCCCGAGGCGGTGGGNCCTGTGACTACTATCAGTGTCGGAGCAGTGTTATTCAAACTCGGTTGACTAATCAGTTGTTTTCAGCTACTATNCGGGCGATCTCCACTATGACTTGTGTGGCTTTCTCCATCGAGGGGATAGGCACGAANTCATAACGACCGTGGAAGTTTAGGCCGCCGGCAAAGATGTTGGGGCAGGGGAGACCCTTGAATGATAGCTGTGCTCCGTCTGTACCGCCACGGATGGGTACCACAACGGGCGTCACGTCGGAACGACGCATAGCCTCCTCGGCCACTTCGATGATGTGCATTACAGGCTCGATTTTCTCNCGCATGTTGTAGTACTGGTCGTGAAGTTCCAGCGAGGCTACACCTGGGAATTCGTTGTTTATCTTGCGGGTAAGATGTTCGAGCTCNTTCTTACGGCGCTCGAAGCGGTCGCGATCATGGTCGCGTATGATGTATGTGAGCACGGTCTTCTCCACAGAGCCTTCGATACCTACGAGATGATAGAATCCCTCATATCCTTCGGTGTGTTCGGGAGTTTCCCAGCGGGGAAGCATGATGACAAACTGATTAGCTATACGGATGGAGTTAATCATCTTGTGCTTGGCATATCCGGGGTGCACATTGCGTCCGGTGAAGGTCACCTTAGCAACCGCGGCATTGAAGTTTTCATACTCAAGCTCGCCGAGTTCGCCGCCGTCCATAGTGTAGGCCCAGTCGGCACCGAATCTCTCAACGTCAAACTTNTGAGCACCCTGTCCGATCTCCTCATCGGGATTGAATGCTATGCGGATGTCGCCATGTTTGATTTCAGGATGCTTCTGGAGGTAACTGATGGCGGTAATGATTTCGGCTATACCTGCCTTGTCATCGGCTCCGAGCAGTGTGTTGCCGTCGGTAACGATAAGTGACTGTCCCACGTAATGCTTCAGTTCGGGGAACTCCGAGGGAGACAGCACAATATTATTGGTGGGATTAAGNACGATATCCCCTCCGTCATAGTTCTCGACTATGCGGGGCGATACATGGCGTCCGCTCATGTCGGGCGATGTGTCGAGATGGGCAATGAAACCTACCGTGGGCACCTTGCGGTCAATGTTTGAGGGCAGAGTGGCCATGAGATAGCCATTGTCGTCAAGCGAGATGTCGGTGAGGCCCATCTCCTGAAGCTCTTTCTCAAGATGACGTGCGAATATCATCTGTCCGGGAGTCGAGGGAGTGAGGTTGGTCAGTTCGTCGCTCTGAGTGTCGAACTTCACGTATTGAAGAAATCGGTCAACTACAGTCATCGTCAGTTGGTAATTGGATTCTTGGTATAACTTGATAGAATTTTGATTGGCAAAGTTAGTCATAATTCCGTAATTTTGCGCTACATACTTAATCAGACAGATTATGAACAACGACAATATTTCTAAACATCAGGTGCCCGTGCTGCTTCTCACGGGTTATCTCGGAAGCGGAAAGACCACACTGGTCAACCATATACTCACCAATGAGCGCGGTATACGCTTCGCTGTGATAGTCAATGATATAGGTGAGGTTAATATTGATGCCGACCTCATACAGAAAGGCGGTGTCGTGGGCAGTCAGGATGACAGCCTCATGGCTTTGCAGAACGGCTGTATATGCTGCACACTCAAAATGGATCTCGTAAAACAGATTGACGATATAATGCGTCTCGGCCGATTTGACTACATCGTCATNGAAGCCAGCGGAGTATGTGAGNCTGCCCCGATTGCGCAGACCATCTGTGCCATACCTCAGATGGGCGAGGAATATCGCGAGCATGGCGTGGCCCGACTCGACTGTATCGTCACCGTGGTTGACGCTCTGCGTCTCAAAGATGAGTTTGAGTGTGGTTTCTCACTCACNTCACAGAGCGTAGGTGAGGAAGATATTGAAAACCTCGTCATACAGCAGATAGAGTTNTGCAACATCATACTTCTTAACAAGGCGTCTGAAGTGTCACCTGAGGACCTGGGCCGCATACGCGCTATTATCCGCACCCTCCAGCCCAAGGCCGAAATCATAGAGTGCGACTACGCCGATGTCGATATCACCCGTCTGCTCAATACCCATCTCTTTGACTTTGAAAAAGTGGCAACCTCTGCGGCGTGGGTACGCGAAATCGAGGGCCATCATGATGAGGATGATGACCATCACGATGACGATGACCACGATGAACATCATCACGACCATCATCATGAGCACAGTGACCATGACCATGATGAGCCCGACCACGATGCAGAGCACTGTCATGACGAACACTGCCATCACCATCATCACCACCATCATCATCACGGCGAGGGTGAGGCCGAGGAATATGGCATAGGCACATACGTATATTACGCTCGCCGTCCATTCGATATACACAAGTTCGACCGCTTTGTAGGCACGTCATGGCCTAAGAACATTATCCGAACCAAGGGCGTATGTTATTTTGCCTCTGACCGCGACATGTCAATACTCTTCGAGCAGGCCGGCAAACAGATGTCAATGAAGCAGGCCGGATATTGGTATGCCACTGCTCCCGAAGAGGAACTTAAGCAGATGATGGAGATGGACGCCGGTCTGCGTCGCGACTGGGATCCCGAGTATGGCGACCGCATGATAAAACTCGTATTCATAGGCCGTGATCTCGACAAGCCCCGCCTTAAGGAGATGCTTGACGATTGCCTGGCTCCACGCTAATCACTTCATTAAAGAGTAATCCTCACAATGATTAATCTTTTCATATTACTCGTCTCCCTGCTTGCCGGCCACTTTTCGGGCTGGCAAGCAGGGAGCGAAGTTTCTGAAAGGGAGTTGACCGACATTGACACTACCCGATGGTTTGAGGCCGTACCGCTGCCAGCAGAGGTGTTCGCGCGGATGCAAGGGCGCAGCTACGGAAGCGAATGTACGGTAGATACGGCCGAACTGCGTTACCTCATGGTTATTCATCATGACGGCCACGGAGCGGTGCGTCGTGGCGAGATGGTGTGCAATCGTGCCATAGCCTCCGACCTAATAGCTATATTCAGGCAGCTCTATGACCGAGGCTATCTCATAGAGCGTATGGAGCTGATAGATAATTATGGCGCCGATGACGTGAAGTCAATGGAAGCAAACAATACCTCCTGCTTCAATTTCCGCAAAGTGGCCGGAAGCTCGAAACTGTCATCTCACAGCCGCGGATTAGCCGTAGACATCAATCCGCTCTATAACCCATACGTCAAGCGAGATAAGCAGGGTGGTATGAAGGTCAGTCCGGAATCAGGCCGACGATACGTTGACCGCAGCTCGGACTTTCCATATCGTATCACTCGCGATGACCTCGTATGTAGGCTATTTCGTGCTCGTGGCTTCGTATGGGGAGGCGACTGGCGTTCGCTCAAGGATTATCAGCACTTCGAGAAGCAGTTGCCTTAGTGGACTATAAGTATCGCTTATCCCTCGGTATGGAACGAAGTAAAGTAGTTACGCTCCTGCTCCGGAATTCCTTCCGACTGCTTGGCCATTTGCACGGCTTTGAGCAAGAAAGCCATATTGCGGCCAAGATTTCGCATGGTCTGCAAGCCCTCCAGGTCATCCTCTACATCTGCAGCCGTAAAGCCGTGTACCTCATTCCAGTAAGTGGATGATACTATAGGCATGGAGGTGATGGTGAAGTATTTGTTTATCTCATCAAATGCAGATGTCGAGCCGGCGCGTCGCGATGACACTACGGCGGCGCCAACCTTCATAGTCTTATCAAACACTCCGGATGTGCTGTAGAAGAGACGGTCAAGAAATGCCAGCAGCTGACCGTTAGCTCCGGCATAATACACGGGGCTGCCTACCACCATGCCGTCGGCTTCGGCAAACTTCGCTGCAGTTTCGTTTACGAGGTCATTGAATACGCATCGTCCGTGCTCGCGACAGAAGTTGCATGATATGCACCCTCTGATATCCTTGTTGCCTACATTTATACGTTCGGTCTCTACCCCTTGTTTATTAAGTGTGTCTTCTACTTCGCGCAGTGCGCGGTCTGTGCAGCCATTGAGTTTGGGGCTACCATTTATGATCAAAACTTTCATGCCTTATAAATTTGTTAAGTAACGCTTTATTTTTAGAATTTTTAGAACTTACTTACAGATAAGAACGCAAGATAGGTCACTGATGTTCGTCAGTGACCTATCGCATATAGTGTTTACGCAAGTGAGGGTATGATATTACTCTTCGTTGCGCAGATTAAGTCTTATAAGTTCTATCACGGTTTTGCCCGACTGGTCCTTGAGCAGTACGGTCTTGCTGTCTGAGCCGTGTGACGCCGTTTCAACCTCTTCAAGAGCAACGAGAAGCGACTGTTCGAGGGCGATAAATGGGCAGGTCATACGTGTTGTGGCAAGATTCTTGAACTGAATAGCGTTCTGTTTGGCAGGATCGATGAATATAGCTCCATTAAGGGTATTACATCCGGCATTGCCATGTATCTTCAGTTCGGGGATATCAATCACGAGCTGCATCTCTACCTCCTCAGGCACGGTGTTATCGTTGATGCGGGCCACAGTCCAGGCACCGTTGACAAACTCTATGCCGCTCTTACGCAGGGTGAGCAGGGGAGTACCCTCGGCGTTGCGCATATAGAGTATGTAGTCACTTCCGGCTTTTTCCAGCGAATAAGTCTTGACGTTGTTAACGGCGAGGTTGAACCCCATTTCATAGGGCGCGTCGGGACACATACGCATTGTCGAAAGCAACTGTGACGTGGGAGACATCTTTCCACCGGGTGTCACAGACATCTGGCCGTTAAGGATATTGCAGCCATTATTGGCATATACATTGACGATAAAAGGATTTTCCAGGCTGTTCTCGAATATGATGTAGGGACGCTCATCGCCTACTACCGCCTGGCCGTTGATGTCCATAGCCACCCACTCGCCATATAGCACTTTGTCAATAACGCCCTGAGTCTCTGGAATAGTGGCTGTAGCCACATGTCCGGCCTGGTCGACCGACACTTTTTCTTGTTTCTGAAAGACTCCGCAGCCGGTCAGTCCGGCGGCCATCATTGCAAATGTGGCACACATAATAAAAGCTTTTTTCATATTGAATTCGGTTATGTTTTTTCGGTTAGAGTATGATATATAGTTTTGAGTATCATATATTATAATGTATCGGGCGATGTAAAAGTTCATCACCGCCACTCCGCAACCGCCACTTTACGGAAGCCGAGAAGATTACAAAGATAGGAATATTTTGGGCTATAGTCACTATATGGGGGATAAATATCGCGTAATCAGCGGAATATCATACTACGCAATCATCGGTCAATCGTCTGCGGGAGGCGGAGTTAGTTATTTTAACCATTCATAAAGGTTAAATCCTGAAAATCTTGTTAACTTTGCAAGTTGAAAAATAATGCATTGTGGAAATGAAATTACCCATATATATTTTGGCGGCATTATTCGGAGGCAGCGTAATCGCGTCATGCAACTCTGAATCAGAATCCGTGACCATGGAGGAATATGAGTATAACAATCTCATTGTCAGCTCCTTCTCTCTTAAGAAGAATGATAGCATAGTGTCTAATCTTGACTCTGTGTTTTTCTCTGTTGACCTTGATAATGCTTTGATATACAATGCTGACTCCCTGCCCAAGGGTACACGTATTGACCGTCTGCAGGTTACCATGTCTCTACCTACGCTTCAGGAGGCCAATATCGTGTTCCGCACTGCGGAGGGTAAGGACTCTACAATCAATTACCTGACCAATCCCAATGACAGCATAGACTTCTCCAACGGCCCCGTGATGCTGAAGCTGAAGTCATATAGCGGCAATGCCGAGCGTTCCTATCAGATAAAGGTCAACGTTCATGAGATGATGCCCGACTCACTCTACTGGAACCGCAGTGCAGTATCTTCTCTCCCTACATCCTTGCAGAGCGTGACTGCCCAGCACACCGTAATGCTTGACGGTAAAGTGACGGTGTTTACCACTGACGGCACCTCTGTATGTATGGCCGTAAATGCCAATCCTTTCGACGATTCAGCCTGGGAATTTACCGCAGTGACTCTTCCCGTGGCCGGAGATATCAACTCAATTTCCGCCCTCGGCTCCACACTGTATGCTACTGATGGCACTACACTCTGGCAGTCGACCGACAAGGCTGCCTCATGGACATCCACCTCAGTGACCATGAACCATATATATGGAGCCAGTGGCGATATGCTACTTGGTGTTAGAAAGGATGCCGACGGAAAGTATTGGCACACTTCATACCCCCAGTCAACCGAAACTGAGGTCGCTGAGGATTGCCCCGTAAGCGGCACCTCGCTCCCCCTGCTATTCACCACCGAGTGGTCTGCCACCCCGATGATGCTCATTATCGGTGGTCGTCTGGCTTCGGGCACTCTTACAGGTGACGTATGGGGCTATGAGGCCGGTGAGTGGGCACGTATCAGCAAAGTAGGAGTCCCCGGCGTAGAGTCTCCGGTATTCTTCCCCTACTTCTCCTTCTCGGAGAGCGGGGCATGGCGAGTGACCACATATACCACCCTTTTTGCCGTAAGCGAGGGTAAGACCTATATCAGCCGCAACCGTGGTATCACATGGTCGTTAGGCGACGCTTCTCTCCAGCTGCCTGACTATATGCCGGAGCTTAACGGAGCCCAGGCTATGGTGGTGCCCAACGAGATGAGCGCTTCGATAGTTCCTGCCTCTGCTTCGTCCTGGCGCGAGATGCCCGTTAACTCTCTGCCTGCGTGGTATACGATTGAGACCGCCGGTCCATCATCATCGCGAGTGTCACGCCCTGTCGAGACCTGGGAATGTCCCTATATCTATATCTTCGGAGGCCGTACCGCCGATGGAGAGTTGAGCAACACAATCTGGCGTGGTGTGATCAATCGCCTGTCATTTAAGCCAATTGTGTAATCCACCCAACTTATTATCAGCATATAATTTAATAACAGATTCTGTTTTGGTAAAGAAGCTCCACATACTACGGTCTGGAAATTTTATTGCCTGCCATCTGAGAAAGTCATTTCTGAGCGCTGTAGCGATGATATGTCTTTGTCTGTGCATGTGTGTGTCAGAGTCAGCCGTAGCCAGGGAAGTCGAGACAGACAGCTATAAGTTCGACGTAGGTGTTTCGGCCGGTATGAGCGGCTACCTTGGCGATGCCAACCAAAGCAACGTATTCAAGCACCCCGGATTTGCCGCAGCGCTTACCGGACGCTATCTTTTTGCCGATACCCGTTGGGCACTGCGTGCAGTGCTTGCCACGGCCTCGCTCAGCGGCTCTACATCCGACCTGTCGGGTGTCGTTCCCGTCGAGGCTCCCATTGACTTCAAGAGTCAGATTTATGATCTCGGAGTGAGAGGTGAGGCTAACTTCTTCCCCTACGGTATAGGGCGCACTTATCAGCGTCTGCGTCGTTGGACTCCTTACCTTGCTGTCGGAGTGGGGCTGACCATGGCCTCCTGCGAGGGCAAGATGTATACGGCTATGAGTATACCTATGGCTGTTGGCGTGAAGTATAAACTCAAACCGCGACTTAATCTTGCGGTCGAATGGTGTATGACCCGCACGTTGGGCGACCATATCGACGGAGAGCAGTTGAGTGACCTCTTCATGATTAAAAGTGAATTTATGAAAAACTGTGACTGGCACTCGTCGCTCACGCTATCCATTACCTATGAGTTTGGCAAACGATGCGTCACCTGTCACAGAGTAGACTGATATATATATTACCAACTTCGACTCAATCTTATAAGCTCAATATGTCACTTGACAAACTAATACACGAGATAGATCGCAGCCGCCTTCCGCAGCATGTGGCCATCATCATGGATGGCAACGGACGCTGGGCCAAGGCACGCAATCTTGACCGTTCGGCAGGGCATGTCGAGGGTGTGAATACGGTGCGTCGCATCACTGAAATCGCATCTGAGATAGGCATCAAATATCTTACTCTCTACACCTTTTCCACCGAGAACTGGAACCGCCCTCAGGAAGAGGTTGACGCCCTGATGCATCTGGTGGTAGTGGCCATAGAGCGTGAGACTCCCGACCTTATAAAGAATAACGTGCGCCTGGCAATGATAGGTGACTTCAGCAGAATGCCGGCTGAGGCACTCAATCGACTGCGCCAGTGTATCAGTGACACTTCAGGTGGCACAGGCCTGACTCTCAATCTGGCCATGAGCTATTCTTCGCGATGGGAGATTACCGAGGCATGCCGACGCATTGCTGCCGATGCAGTGGCAGGTACGCTCAAGGTCGAGGATATAACCGATGATACAGTGTCGTCATATCTTACCACTAATTTTATGCCTGACCCCGACCTGCTGATACGCACCGGAGGTGACAAGCGAATAAGCAATTTCCTTCTGTGGCAGATAGCATATTCCGAGATATTCATCACACCGACCTTCTGGCCTGACTTTTCCAAGGAAGACTTCTGTAGGGCGGTGATAGAGTATCAGGCACGTGAGAGACGCTTCGGTCTGACTTCCGAGCAACTTAAGTAATACTTCTCACGCAGAATACGCCGAACCCCCAAAAAGAATCAAGATAATAAGCCATCTCCTCCTCATCCATACATCCCATATCCCCCAATTATTTCATCACAATATGCAACATAAGCTGCTGTCATCATTGTCACTTCTGCTTTGGGCTTGCCTTATAGCATTTCCCTCGGTAACGGCCGAAGCTCAGACACCAAATGATACTGTATACGCCCCCAAGGTTATTTTCACCGGTATGCCCCGCACCTATGAAATAGCCGGGATAGAGGTCAGAGGAGCCGATAACTACGATGATTTCATCATAATCAACTACGCAGGTCTCAAGGAAGGCCAACGTCTGGAAATTCCCGGCGAGGAGCTCACCGATGCGGCCAAGCGTCTTTGGCGTCAGGGTCTCTTCAGTAAGGTGCAGATCGAGGTGGAGAAGACGGCTGGAGACAAGGCGTGGTTGGTATACAATCTCCGTCAGCAGCCCCGCATCTCTTCCATCAACTATAACGGCATGAAGAAGAGCGAGCGCGAAGACCTCATGGAGAAGCTTCAGCTCTTCAAGGGCAATCAGATAACTCAGAACATTGTGAACCGTGCCCAGAACATTGTGAAGAAGTACTTCGCTGACAAGGGCTTCGGCAATGCTGATGTCAAGATAGTGCTTCGTGAAGACCTCTCTGCTCCCAATGAGATGATTGTAGATATCAATGTAGACAAGCACGACAAGGTAAAGGTGCACAAAATCTATATTGACGGCAACGAAGTGCTCTCTGACAACGCCCTGCAGCGTGTCATGAAAAAGACCAATGAGAAGAATAAGCTCATCAATCTGTTCCGTCAGAAGAAGTTTGTGGAGAGCGACTATCAGGACGACCTTAACCGTATCATAGAGAAGTATAACGAAAAGGGCTATCGCGACGCCAAGATTCTGGCTGACTCCGTAGTGCCTTATGACGATAAGACTGTAGACGTATATATCGACCTTGAAGAGGGTAAAAAATATTATATCAGCGATATATCTTGGGTGGGTAACACTCTCTACCCCATCGAGATGCTTAACAAGGTGCTTGATATCCGCCCCGGCGATGTATATAATCAGAAGTTGCTGGAGAAGCGTACTTCGCTTGATGAGGATGCCGTGGCCAACATGTATATGAATCAGGGTTATCTCTTCTATCAGCTCGTGCCTATCGAGAAGAATATCCACGGTGACTCTATTGACCTTGAGCTGCGCATGATGGAGGGCCCGCAGGCACGTATTAATAACGTAGTGATTAATGGTAATGACCGTCTGTATGAAAAGGTGATACGTCGTGAGCTGCGTGTGCGTCCCGGTGAACTGTTCAGCAAGGACAAACTTATGCGTTCCTACCGCGAAATTGCCCAGACCGGCCACTTCAACCCCGAGACCATCGGTGTTAATCCTGAACCTAATGAGGAGAATGGTACTGTAGACATTGTGTTTGACCTTGAATCCAAGGCGAATGACCAGGTGGAATTCTCTCTCGGTTGGGGTCAGACGGGTGTCATCGGTAAGCTGGCACTGAAGTTTACCAACTTCTCTATAAAGAATCTCTTCCATCCGAGTTCTTACAAGGGGCTCATCCCTCAGGGTGAAGGACAGACATTTACCATATCGGCTCAGACCAACGCTCGTTATTATCAGGCATACAGTGTGTCATTCCTTGACCCATGGTTTGGCGGCAAGCGCCCCAACTCACTGTCGCTGTCGGCCTACTATAGCCGTCAGACCGGTGTAAACTCATCGTACTACAACAGCCGATGGTCAGACCCCTACGGTTATGGCTATGGTTACGGTTACGGCTACGGATATGGCTATGGCAGCAGCTACAACGACTATTATCAGAATAGCTACCAGAGCGCCTATGACCCGAGCAAGGTGCTTCAGATGGTGGGTGTGACCCTCGGTTTCGGTAAGCGCCTCAACTGGCCCGATGACTTCTTTACGTTCCAGGCCGAGCTGTCATACAACTGGTACTACCTTAAGAACTGGGAGTATCTCTACTACATGAACAACGGTACCTCCAATTCAATCGTACTCGGTCTGACGCTCGCCCGCAACTCTATTGACAATCCTATCTATACACGAAGCGGTTCGTCATTCTCGCTTAATCTTCAGCTCACACCTCCCGCTTCTCTCTTCGGCAAGCATAACTGGAAGGAGCTGTACTACAAGAGTGAGGCCGGCGATGAGGAGGCTAAGAAGGAACAGTATAAGTGGCTTGAGTATTGGAAGCTCCGTTTCAAGTCGCGCACATTCACTCCGCTTACCGACCCCAATTCGCAGTGGACTCTCGTGTTGATGACCCGTGCAGACTTCGGTCTGCTCGGCAGCTACAACAAGTGGCTTAAGTCGCCATTCGAGACATTCTATGTAGGTGGTGACGGAATGTCGGGTTCATATACATACGCAACCGAAACCATAGCCCTGCGCGGTTATGACAATGGCGTGCTTACTCCCTGGCGTCGCGAAGGCTATGCCTACACTCGCTTCGGTGCCGAACTTCACTTCCCCTTCATGCTCCAGCCCTCGACCACTATCTATGGTCTGGCCTTCGTGGAGGGTGGTAATGCCTGGACTTCGGTGAAAGATTTCTCACCATTCGACCTTAAGAGAAGTGCTGGAGCCGGTGTGCGTATCTACCTCCCGATGGTGGGATGGATGGGCATTGACTGGGCCTACGGTTTCGATAAGGTATATGGCACAAGAGGTGGTTCTCACTTCCACTTTATCCTCGGTCAGGAGTTCTAAAAATTGATTTTGATATATTCCGGCTTAAACTTTTTAGGCCGGAATATGTCTTATATATGAAAGAATAATTGAAAAAAAGATACCAGAACTATGAAGAAAATATTTCTTACGCTTCTTGCGGTCATAGGATTTGCTCTTACATCCCATGCACAGAAGTTTGCTATGGTAGACATGGAATATGTGCTTGGCAATCTTCCCTCTTATGAGATGGCCAACGAGCAGCTGAATCAGCTTTCGCTCCGCTGGCAAAAGGAGATAGAAAATGTGTCACGTGAGGCCGAAACCATGTATAAGAATTATCAGAGCGAGATGGTATTCATGACCACCGAGCTTAAGAAATCACGTGAGGCCGAGATCGTAGCTAAGGAAAAGGAAGCCATGGACCTGAAAAATAAGTATTTCGGTCCCGAAGGTGAGCTTTACACCAAGCGACAGACTCTCATGAAGCCCATACAGGAAGAGGTGTACAACGCGGTTAAAAAGGTGGCCGAGGAGCGTGGCTATCAGGCTATTTTCGACCGTGCTTCTTCGGCTGATATTATTTTCGCATCGCCGCGTATAGATGTGTCCAATGAAGTACTGACTAAGTTGGGCTTCTCAAAATAAGCAAGGTGTAAAAAATAAGTTAGCCGTAACTTAATAATAATTTTGCATACTTACCTAATTTAGGTATCTTTGCACTCGCTAATTAACATTGTTAAATCTCATAGAAACCATCAATCAGACGATATGATCAAGAAACTTTTATTCGCCATCATGCTTGCACTTCCCATGATGGGTTTTGCCCAGTCAAAATTCGGTGTGATCAATTCACAGACCCTCATGGAGAATATGCCTGAAATGAAGGACGTGCAGACCCAGCTCGAAACTGCTTCCAAGAAGTATGAAGATGAGTTCAAGGGTCTTCAGGATGAATTCCAGAAGAAATATACCGAACTTCAGAGCATGGAGGAGTCTACTCCCCAGACCATCAAGGATCGTCGTATGCAGGAAGTACGCGACCTCAGCGAAAAAATCGAGCAGTTCCGCGCTACCGCCACTCAGGACCTCCAGCGTCAGCAGGAGCAGCTTATCGCTCCCATACAGCAGAAGGTCATGACTGCTATTCAGTCTGTCGGTGACGAGGGTAGCTTTACTTTCATCTTCGAGAATCAGATACCCGTTTACGTGGGTAAGGATGCCGTTGATGTAACTCCCCTTGTTAAGACCAAGCTCGGAATTAAGTAAACAGTTTCAAACACTTTCCACAGGTGTGATTCCGCTATGCACCATCTACGGTGAGGAATCCAGGCACTACAGTACCGCATCATCGCGCACATTGATAATGACAATGACGCTATGATGCGGTTCGTCTTTTTATATGGATTGTCTTTAAGAGTATGTTTACTTTTAAATGATTTTATCACAAATGTGGATTTCTCACTCTCATAACTATCCCACACTCTATGAATTTCAAAATCTGTATTGCAAGTATATTGACTTATTTCGGGGGTGTACTCGTGACTCAGGCCGCAGCTGTATCGAAAGCGGCAGAATCCCCAGCCGCTGTGTCTGTTGAGGAGGTACTACGCCCTCTGCGTGATGTGAAATGCTTTGAGGCCGATGCCGTGTTCTCTGTCACTATGCCTCAGCTGAGCGATGATGTGGTCTATGATCTTCATCTTACGTCAACCTCTGACGCTGATGATGAGCTTCTGCCATGCGAATATCTTATCGACTGGAAGATGCAGCGCGAGGCGGGCGACGTCGGTGGCTTCTCGGCTTACTTTGACGGTCATCACTACAGGTATTCCGGAGAGCGCCTGCAGGAGTATCACATGGAGTGGGACTCTGTGCCGTTTATGCCGCGAAAGTTCGGTATTACCAAGGGGGTTGGTGTTCAGCGTGGAGCACAGTTCGTCGACCTTCTCCCGCAGGTGATGTATGAGGATATTACGGCGCTTGCAGCAGACTCTCTGAGCAGAGTGTGGGTTCATGTCGACACTCTCATCTCGGGCCGGCGATGCGACGTGATCGAAATCAAAGTCATCGTGGGCGGGGAGGTGAGCCGTGAATGTGAGTATGTGTTTGACAGATTGACCGGAATGCCCGAGAGGGTTACGCTTGAGAATTCTCCCGGAGGCATAGGTGAGCAGACTGTGATGGTCAGCTATACTAATGTAGTCCCGGCCTCTGATCCTGACTGGAACGAGGAGTGGCTGATAGAGCGCTATCCCCGTGTGTTCGAGCAGTTCCGCCAGAGTAATTTCCGCATTGAGAATATGAGGGGAGTGGCTTTGCCTGCATTCTCTCTACCCACGCTTACGGGCGAGAGGTATTCTTACAGGAGTGGCGACCGTCTGAGGGTGCCGGCCATTATAGCTATGCTTGATGCAGATGGCGGTATGAATTCAACCTTGATAGAGGGTCTGCGCGGTGCGGTGGCCTCTATGCCTGTGGAGTCACAGATAATATGGGTATTTACAGGCAATAATGCTGATGAAATAGAGTCGCAGGTAGGTCAGGCGAGGGTAGGGGAGAGCGTGCTCACTTCCGGTCGAGGCCTGGTGCGCGATTGCGGTGCCGCAGATCTGCCTGTAGTGATGCTTGTCGGTAAGGACGGTATAGTGCGCAATGTTTTTATCGGTGTCAACCAATCGCTCTTCTCAGATGTTATACAGGAGATGAGTCTTATGGCTCAGTAAGTGAACTCATTTTTTATGTAACATATAAGTCAAATACTGATAGATTATGGAAACCGTATATTTTAAGGACATAGAGTGTCACACCTATGGATCGCTGCCTGCGGTAGGCGAGAAGGCCCCCGAATTTATTCTTACCGGTGCTGACCTTTCGCAGGTGACCCGCGAGAGTTTCCCCGGCAAGAGGATTGTGCTCAATATCTTCCCCAGCCTTGACACGGAGGTTTGCGCACGTTCTGTGCGTAAGTTCAATGAAGAAGCATCGAAGATTGATGACGTGGCAGTAGTGTGCGTGTCTATGGATCTGCCTTTCGCCATGAGCCGCTTCTGCACCATCGAAGGACTTAAGGATGTAGTTCCTGCTTCCGCCTTCCGTTCGCCTCTGTTTGCCCAGAAGTATGGTGTACTGCTCGTCGATGGTCCGCTGAGTGGACTCCTTACCCGTGCGGTCATCATTATTGACAAAAACGGCAAAGTGATATATCGCGACTTGGTTCATCAAATTACCGATGAGCCCGACTACGATGCCGCCGTAAAGGTGCTCGAAGGCAAATATTGATAATCTTCCCGAAAAATATTGAAGGCCGTGCGTCTATTATATGATGCACGGCCTTTTATTGTGTGTTTTTCATAGTGGGCATCTTCATTCATCAGCCTGCCGATGAATGAAGTTAATGTTAGAGTATGTTTACTTTTAAATGATTTTATCACAAATGAAGATTTTGGCGGGATTTTCCAAAGTTGAAGAGGGAGCGATGCGGGCATCGTGACCGATGAAAACTTTGGAAAAGCACCC
>JAAVDH010000019.1 GCA_014801865.1 Bacteroides sp.
AACATTCCCCAAGAAATTTTTTCTCAGTGAACATTTCGGAAATATTGGAACGAGGTTTGTTCTTTGGAATCCACTGCAAAGGTAGCACAATACGATTTAGCTATCCAAATTTTTACGGTCAATGTCCGCGTTTGTCCGTAAAGGGTCCGATTGAGTCTGCTCGAAGTCCGACCGATCGCCTTGAATTTCGATTGCAAAGGTATATTATTCGTTATTGATTCTACAAACGTTTATCCCCAAGATATAGCATTTGATTGTGCACATATAGCTTCTGATTGTAATCATAGAGCGATTGAAAAAGAAAAATCCCGACTCCTGATACTTCGGCATCAAGAATCGGGAATAAGTCCACAATATGACAACGATAGCTTTTATCGTTTTTCAATTCGTCCTTTCCCTTTACATCTTGAGCAGTTTAAATCCTGATTCAGTAATTCATGATGTTGAATCCCACTGCCATTGCAAGTAGGACATGTAATTTTATCTCCTGGCTTGGATTCGGGAATATACGTTTGATTGGAAGATGTACATGAACATCTACTTACTCCACTAATAAATCCAAATAACATTGAAAAACCGATTATAAGAGTAATGATACAACCAATTGGATCAGTTTTTCTTTCGGGATACTTTTTCATATGATTCTATCTGTTTCTTATGTTAAGGTTGATTTATAAAAGAATAAGGTGATTATATGAATGTTTTTCCTATTAGGTCTTGCAGGGATGTGTCTATATAGATGGTATCACCTTTCTCTTTTCTAATTTCCACAAAGTCGTGATCCTTGAAGAAGGACTTGAGATTATTTGGCTTAATTGACATAGCCAATGGGTGAAGATTGAGACCATATAAATGCACTTGTCCCACCACAGGGCGAGCTTTTGAAGAAAGACCTTTATATTTGAAAGCTGCATTCAAGAGGGAAGTCGTGTATTGGGCATAACCGACACAATTTGCTTCTCCTAAGTTCAAGTTGTTCTTTCTACGAAAAGATAGTTTTTTACAAGCCATTTTACTACAACGCTTAATTATCTCGCTCTCATCAGAGGTTGAGGCTATGCTTGCGAAGAGTTCTTGTCTATCCTCTTCTGTTAATAAATTTGATCCTTGCGGTCTGTTATCTGTTTTGTGTAATGATAGTCCATAAATAAACACGAGATAACTTGCGAGTAATATTCCCCAAAGGATACAATCACGCTTAATATATGTTCGTGACATAGTGGCTATCATCTCTTGAATTAGGAATTGTATTAAAAAGTGTTAAAGTATTCAATTTGGATTCATTCAATGGGATTCAGGGGCGTTCAGCGGGATTGAAATCGCAAAATTTACAGGATTCGCTGACAATTTGCTGACAAAAATTGAACGAAAAATCCCGTAAGAATTGACTATCAATTACTTACGGGATTTGTGGGTGCCCAGAACAGTGGTAACCTTTGTTGGTGTTATTTGAGCTAACTTGCTGATATTTAGTCATAGTTCAAAATAATCTGTTTAGGTTATATTGATACTGGCAAGAAATGGTGACCAAAAGGTGACCAATGGATTTTATCTCAGGTATTGTAGGAAATCAAACATGTTTTCGGGGAGATGATATTCGAGTTTTCCATTGTCACGTAACTCCATCAATAGTCGTCCAAGGAGGTTGCTACCGATGAATTTGTCATCAACTTTTACGGCTCCCCATGTATCAACAGTCTTGGTAGTTTTTCTGCTTGACTGGTCTTCAACTATGGTTTTGCCGGCGGTTTCTTTCAGTGCTTTCCGGAATGGTTCTGATTGATCATATTTAGTCTGTAAGCAGAATTTCATCACGTCAACTATGATTTGTCCCCAGTCAGGTCGGCGAAGTCCACGCTTTTCATTTTTCTTCGCTTTCATCTTAGGGGCCATGCCGCGAGAGCGATATAAGTCGAGCAATATTTCTTTATCGGTGAATTTCATCACCTGAAAGAGCTGCTCGCTACTTGCAAACCGGACTCCGTCAACATTTAGTGGGGTCGCGTAGAGGTTGCCTAAGATACCCCATTTATCTTCATTTGTTGTGATTGTGACACATTCATCCACGGCGTACTCGTGCCACTGATAGTAGTCGGGATAAAATTCCTTTATGAATTGTGCGATGCTTAGTTTACTCATATTGCAACCATGTTTTTGAACCATAATACTGTGTGCAATGGGCGGCTTTCTCTGTCGACGCGGTCAGTGCTGACCTAACTTGTGATTCTGTTAAATCCGCAACTTTTGGTAATCCAAGTTTGCCGAGTTCATATAGGAATACTGCAGTGATTGTATCACCGCAACCTTCCCAATCCACAACATTCGTAACTTGCAGAGGGTTGACATGTATCCAATCACCATTCCGTAGTTTGAATTGCAGACCTTTGGACCCTTGGGTCTGAATAAAGAGTTTATCCTTGTATTCATCCGCAAAGGAAATATCCGGAACATTTTCATCTGAGAATTTCACTATATCGGCCACCTCAACAGATTTTACCACCTTGTTCCACTCGCGATTATTTTCGCACTCAAAATATATCAGAGTGCCACGATTTTTGAGTTCTCTTGCTATGGCTCTGGGGCCGGCTTCGTAATGGTCAAAGAAATAGACATCAGGCACTTCTGAAAGATTTTCAAGAAATACCGGGACTTCATCTCTTGCTCGCAAATGCTTAACGGTGAAATATCTTGAGCCGTCAAGACCAAATGCTCTGATGGTCAGTTTGTGTTCCCCGGACAATAGATCCTTCTTGTGATTACATTCTATGCCACAAAAAGTGCCTTTGGGGACAAATGAAACGTAACGGGTATCACAACCCAATGACTGCAGGCTGTCGGCTAACCTCCGTCCTTCCTGCCGTTCGGTCAGTTTTACCTGCGGTAGTGCAGTCCATCCAAAATGAGCCAGCATACATAGGACGTTGGCACATGTACCACCAACTTCCTCTGTCAAAGTTTTGTCAACATGATTCTTCTTTTTGCCAAAACCGTCGGGATACTCTCTGAGGGTAATCATGTCCCAATTATATTGTCCTGAACCTATTATGCTGTATTTTCTCATAATATTACCTCCTTTTCTGACCCTGCTATCAGCTGTTGCTTGGCATCAAGTTCAACTTGATCTACTTTGATAATCTTAATGTTGTTTTCATCAAGAACAGCTACATTTATCCCCAAAGTAGGGTTCTTCCAACTATATGGCCATGTGATAAAATCAATACCTATGCTGCTTAGAAACTCTGATGCAAATTTCTCTGATTGGATGTCAGTTCCTCCACCTAACTTCTTCGCAAGAAACTTGCGGAACTCTTTACCGTCAAAAGTAACTTTTTCCGGGATAGCATAGCCAAGTTTGTTCTCAGCTCTTTTGATGATTTCAGGGTTGACAGGTTGCTTGAATGCTATATGGTTGTTGACTGTGATTTCAGGAATTTCAACAGTATAGACATAGTGCGTGACGGCGTCTTTGTTTGCGCCGCTGTAATGTGCCGCAGACTTGAAACTGCTTGTGAGATATACACCATATCCAAATTTGACCTTGGAAGCACCGGTTAATACATGCGTCAAGTCAAATTTAGTGAATAGGGCTGATGAGCCGTGGTAATATCGTGTTATAGCATCAGCGGTAGGCATATTTTTATTCATGGTGAGTGATTTACAATACAAAGGTAACTGTTTTTTCCGGAATACAATAGATTTATCTCATCCATTTCATCCGTTTGCAGGTCTGATTGCAGATGATTGAGAAGAATCAGTTATCTTTGCATCAAAAATTTGATACTTTATAGTATGGCTAATGAAAATGAGATACTTAGACGAGTGCGTGAGACGGTGGGACTGGATATGACCCGCAGTGCCGACTTTGATGTCCTCTCTCAGGCAATCAAAGATAAGACGAAGGAAAATTTGGGGGTCAACACTCTCAAACGCCTCTTCGGTTTCAAGTCTGATAAGGTTGTACCTCGTCACTCCACAATGGACGTTATTGCGCAGTTTCTCGGCAGTGAGAATTATGAGACACTGGTTAAGGAACTCGGTGAGGATGCTGACATTTCAATATTCACTCCGATTGACTGCATTGAGGTTCAGGATCTGGAGCGAGGTACACAGGTGAGGGTTGCATACGACCCCAACAGAGTATTCTTCCTCACATATATAGGCGACTTCAAGTTTATAGTAAATGAGGTGGAAGGTAGCCGCAATATTCTCAAGGGTGATATTCTTACTATTACTCAACTTGCGGTAGGTCATAGATTTGTCGTTGCCCATGTAAACCGCGACGGCGAAGACCTCGGAGCCTACGAATCTGCGAAATTCAAGGGATTGAAGTCAGTAGAGATTATATCTTAATAAGAGCTTAATGTGTCATTGCTGATAGCCCAATCCTGATTCTTTTAGAATTGCAGTATCCGTCATCTGCTTTCCATTAGAGGCACTGAGCGTATGGGCGATAGCTTCCGCAAGAGTTTTTGCAACCGCCATATATCTTGTGTCCCAAACCATCAGTTCAGAAAAGATACGGATTGTGAAAGTGTTTGTTTCAATGCCGCCACCAATGATGACCGACACATTCTTTGGGCCTGCCGGACGATATCGATTGATGTCTGTTTTAATACCCAAAGTATCTTCCATTTCTCGGGTCACCATATTGTACAGATAATCAAATCCGTCTTGGTCTAAAATGGTTGTGGAGCGGTTGGTGTGAATATTTGCAGTGGTAAGGAAATGTATATCCGCTTCTTTTTTGGTCTCACTGGATATAAGGAATATAGTCCACTTGTTCTTGCCTGCGGATAGTCGTTTCAAATCAGAGAGATAGTTTTTAAATGACCCGCTCTTCCGCTTATCCGGGATGATATAGAAACTTGTGGGGTCGTCAATATCTTCCTCTGCCTCCTTGCTTATAAAGTTGAAACCCCCAATCAATGCGAGATAGTATGCAAAGTTGCCAATGCCGGCTTCGCTCANNGCNGTNGGACANACGATNGTGATGTNNGAANNNCGGTCNATGCAGCANCCNTATGTCAGTATTCNGNGGANACATCTCCACTACAAGTTGGTCGGGAGCATTAGANCCTCGTGATGCAGCAGTGGCAAGATTACGCAGACGGAACCGCTGACTGNNTGTCACAGCGTCTANAACATCTTGCNTTGCTATNTTTTGNGTGGCTTGAATTGTGGCCGGCGATATATAGCGAGGCACACATTTATACATTGTCTTCGGCTCCTGCTTACGCCTGAAAGCCTTGTACANGCGTTCTTCAACAGTTGTCAGATACTCCCGGCGATGTTCATCTACAANATTGGAGTGAATATTATCTAATATGGAAGTCAGTTNCTCACAGCTTGCATCAGGCTTATAACAGGCCTTGACAAAATGCTCNCACACGGANAANTTGAAGTCCGGNAGTTCACTNTTGANNTGTTCGACTACCAATCCTATGCCNCGAAAATCAATAGCAGTCCTCCCCACTTCGTCAACCTCCAAACCATACTTGCTCGGGTGACCNGACGTATCCCTGAGAGCATCAGTATATGATTTGTCAAAATCAATCAACACCAGATGTTTGGTGTTTGNCCGNATCATNATGTTATCAGGCTTGATGTCGCAGTGNNCCACATTGTGGCGGTGCAGATAGTCAACGNCATCAATCAATTCCCTCAACATCGCTACAATGTTCTTCTCNTTCGNNAGCCACGGGTCATTGCGTTTTATCATCACGGCGAGGGTCTCCCCNTCGATATAGTCCATGATGATATANTCGCGGTGGAACTCACGGTATTCGGGCAGCGAGGGATGACGCAGACCCACGCCAACGTCGAACTCCTTGTCAAGTGCATCNAGATANAGNGGNTTNGNNCGNNNCNNCTCTTTCAGNCNCTTNACNAANACATCGCGCCGTTGCCAGCGGGTCTTGTATATGTCACANGTCGAGCCTCCNNCNGGNAGTNTGACTGCNTCGTCAAAGTCTATCCCCTGANAACGCTCGNTTGAATATTCGTTTTCTTGCTTNAGGAATTGTGACATANCGCACTATATTTTCTGCAAAGTTAGCGTTTTTTCTTGAAACTCACTCCGAGTTACTCATAATTGCAAATGGATGAAGTGGATGAAGGCTATTAGCGGAAATCCACGTAATTTTGTAAAGGCAAAGGTAAAGACCCACGCTATAAGCTATATGGANGNCGCTGAAAATCAGGGCAACCAAATTATGCAACATATTTGGCTNATCGCNGAATTTGTTGTAAATTTGCGATGNCATCCCCCCATTTCGAGAGCGAAATCGGAAGATGGCTTAAAACATAAAGCGTTACTATCNCGCTTCTGTTCTGATGTCTTGGAACTTCGCAACTTCTTAAAGCATCGTCGGAACGGAGCAACAGTAGTGACACGGTTGTATGTATCAACATACATCTGCATATCGCGCAGTCAATGTGTGGTATANAGGTGGNGNATACATATAGCGTGGGTCTTCTACTTTGCTCGTTCTATGATGCAAGGCAATGCGAAGGCCTCAAGACGTGGAGCGAGCGGAGAGTTCGGCACCACGCTTTTTTTATTTCCCCGTCCCATACTTGGTGTCAGTTGNGGACAGAAATAACATAATATTATGGCATTCGATATTGATGAAGCATGCGAGGATATCGTTGAGTCTTTAATTNACCTNTTTGAAGACGCAAAACATACCCGTACAAAAAAAGAATTTAAGGATTCTATGAGTCTGGTCTACACAGCTGCAATTGGATCAATGACGAACGGTCTATCNATCTCTGACTACGAAGAGTCTGTTATTAGAAGATGGAAACGNAGGTTTCTTGACGAAGCTGATGAATGGTATGAAGATAATATCGCATCACAACGTGATGATGATGATGATGACGATGACTATTAATATGTCCGTGAAATCTNCCATAACNNATGTTTATCACTTAATNTTTATAAATGGGATATTTAAAACAAATAGTGGTCGTGATGATGAGCACAATGGCTTTCAGNTCTTTCGCTCAGTCAAAGGACGACCTGAAAAAAGAGATAGAGCAACTGAAGCAGCAGAATGCCATGCTTATGCAGATTATCAGTAATCAGCAAGGACAGCAGCAACAGCAAGTGCAGCAACCCTACTATCAGCAGGGACAAGTGCCCCAGCAGAATTATCAGCAACCTTATCAGCAACAATATCAGCAACNNTATCAGCAGCAATATCAGCAGATGCCTCAGCNGGGGAGTCANCAGCCGGCNACTCCTTTTGGNAACGCTATNCAGCGGTCGCGAGTNGAGGAANCTGCGATGACCTCTACGGGTCAGGATATCCGCGCATACGGTCGCGACCAGTCGGCCAAATCAAATTTTGCGCGTAACAANGCTGAGAANCAGGCTCGNATGGAACTNTCGCGTCAGATTGAGGCTTACTCACGCTATGCAATCAACCAATACAATGAGGANGTATCGGCNGGAGGGCAGACNGGTATTGATGCNGTAGATCAGGAGTCGGCTATTACNGCAGCCAAGAATGTAATCGAGGGNGCTAAGATTATTGATGCNCAGGAATACTATGACCCCAATACCAAGATGTATACCTGGGAGGTGTGTGTGGTCTATGACCGTGCCGGACTTTATACCGTCATGGAGGAACAAAGTGCCCGCATAAAGAAAAACCGGGAGAAATTCGAGCAGGATATGCAAAAGTATTTCGACGAAATGGATCATATGCAGGGCCGCTATACCGATGCAGAGAAAGCTCAGGCTGTTCAGCAGCAGATGCAGCAGAATGCACTTGATGCCCAGCATCAGCGCGATATGCAAATGAATCAGCAACGATTTGACAACAATCAGCAATCGGTTCAGCAACAACAGCAATACAATCTCCAGTATCAGCAACAGCAAAATCAATACAACCTGCAACAAAACCAGCAGAATCAGCAATACAATCAACAAAAAAACTATAACTACCAGAATTATCAATATCAGCAATAGAATCCGTAAGATTCTTAAATCTGATACCTACCTTAAATATGTTTGCCGGATTTCATATTAAACATCTCGATCGAATAGCGGTGAGTGTAATTATGTGTGTATTGTGCTCCATAACAATGCATGCCGGTTCCAAGCCATTGTCAGATAAAGACCGCATTAAACTTGCCGACATAGCCCACCGACATTATTCACTCACGATGATGGATGGAGCGTCGGTGTACCGCTTCAATGGACGCGATATACTGTTGGTAATCACTGAGGTTAAGAAAAGCCCCAATGCTCAACGTGTCGGTCAGGTCAAGGCCGGACGTGCGGCAGGGGAGTTCCTGCAATCAGCTGCCAACAAGTCAGTGACAGTCTATGCAGTATCCGAGGGCTCTTCCTACTCCATGTCCGATAAGAGTTCGGAGGACAGTCGCTCGGCAGGGGCCACTGTCAGCGATGAGATAACCCAGAGCACCGACGACCTATCTACCACAGAAACCGAAGAAACCTTTTCTGACAAAATAGTGCAAAGTTCATTGACCCGTGTAGGCCATATCGAACCTCTATGTCGCATCGGTAACGATGGCAACAATATTATATTCGCTTACTTTATGATTCTGGAGCAGTAATATGAAACGTTTTATCCGAGGTATAATCACACTGATTATGTGCATGGCGTCATTTGTGAGTCACGCTCAAGAGGTAACATTGATTACCGAGGGGCAGGGTTCTACCAAAGAACTTGCAATACGAAATGCACTGGTATCAGCCGTTGAGCAAACTTATGGGGTCTACGTATCCGGAGACACACATATTCTTAATGATGAACTCATAAGAGACGAGGTGGTAGAGATAAAGCGTGGTAACGTAAAGATGTATAACGTCATTGGCCAAACAAAGGAGGCCGATGGATATAGGGTGATGGTTAATGCCACCGTTTCTACCGACAAACTTCTCAAATTTGCTCAGAGCAAAGGTGCATCATGCGAACTTGCCGGCCGTACATTCGCTGCAAACCTTATGTTGCATAAACTCCATCTCAGCAGTGGAGCCAAGGCTATGGAGCAGCTTTATAATATGCTTGGTTGGCTTGCCCCCCGGATTTATGACTACAAGCTTAATATCGGCAATCCTATAATGTATAAATCTGATGTCTACATTCCTGTTGCTGTAAATTGTGTGCCGAACGAAAATTATCGCACATTCATCGACTTGTATGACGGCACTACAAACAGCATTGCGGCATCAATCGCAAGTGTGCCTGTTCAGGGTGATACCAACGACCCAAACATGAGGAAGATTGAGCAATATAAAGAATATATCCGGACACTCCCACAGATATGGGCAATGGGATTTCTATTGCGAGATAATCTCGATAATTTTGTTATTCCTCAACTCAATTCGTTAAGTGTTCACATGCCTGACAATGCGTTTTGGCCATCCTACGGTGTCAAGAGTTATAAAATATCTAACTCCGGCACATATGAGAGCATATATGGCTTATCACCACACAGTTACATCACATATAATGGTGAAATTGTATTTATTGCCAATGGTGTGGGAATTCAGAAACTTGACTATGAACCGTTGTGCTCGCTGAGTGAAGGACAAAACGGAGGGAAAGTTCTCAGAGATTATGTAAGACATGTGGAGCAGGAATTTTCTATTGCCACAACAGGTGTGAGCTACGCAAATGATACTTATGACATCCGTGATTTTGATGGTCGGATGACCACATGGAGCAATGGGAAACGGACAGTCAACCGCTATAATTGGGTTGACAATCCTACAAAAATCATTGGAAAAATCTTTTGTACCATCAACTTCTTTATCTGCTATAAAGAGGCTGATATATCAAAAGTGAGTGATATAAAAGTTGAATCAATTTTACAAGAAGACTAATATGTTCAAGATTATTTCATTATGGCTTTTTGTCATGGCTTCTCTCGCTGATCTGGTATTGGTGGGGTTGAAGTGCTTTGGTGTTATAGACTGGAGCTGGATGTTTATTATCGCCATACCATTCGCAGTGGCAATAGCCGGCACTATCGCCTTCGGTCTATTTTATCTGCTTGTCAAAATATTTGTAACCCTTGTGCTCGGATTCTAAATAATATGAACCTTACGTCTAAGCAAGACATCGACGGTAAGTGGGGCTTCGTTGACGAGGACGGAGTGTGGCAGATTACACCTCTGTATGACTCCGTCGAACCGTTCGATGGTGATTATGCCCGAGGCATGGTCAACGGTCACCGCATGTGGATTGACAAAGATGGTCGATGGTTCAAGGAGCGTCCGCAGGGCGAGCGTCCCGAAGAAGAAGACGTATTCCTCGACCACCCTATACACCGCTCAGTGACGGATATACTGATGGATTTGGCAAAGTATCCTCCGCTCTCCACAAGGGCCTGGGACATTGTGAATAAAACAATATAACGCGCAATATTATGAAAGAAATTGATTGGGAAGAACGTCACTTCCAAATTTGTCTCGCACTCTTGTCAAGAACTGACATCGGCGTCAGAGGTGTAACCAATGACCCCAAAATGCCCATGATAATAAAACAGGCAGACAAAATGGTTGAACTGTTGAAAGCGCACCATAGTGAGCTACAGGACAATAAGCACAAAGAATAACTGTATCTATGACCGCTCAGATGAAATCCATAGACCAAACAGGGGTACTCGCACTGTTGAAGGCGCGAGCAGAGTGCCCCGGGCAGTATGCTGATAAACCGCTGTTTATCTGGCGGGCTGAAGAGTTGGACGGGATTCAGCTAGGGTTGGTCATGGAGGCATGTCGGGATCTCAACAGAGGAAAATCGGACGACGAGAAGAAGCACTTCCGCAACATCACCGTGCGTGATGAAAACACTAAGTTGAAACATCCGCACGCCCAAGGTGAGCAGGTGGGCTACGTTGTCACCACCCGCACTCTTCCCTTGGAAGAATACCTCCGCATTGTACGTCGACTGCTGGAGGATAACCAATCGCGCGTCCCCATGATAGTGTATCTTCCGTTCAGATACCAACACATCGACCTGCCGGGCGAGCAATATGTCTGCAATCCAGATTTTGAACTATGGGCACAGGATTGGGCGGATTCCACCATCCCCGACTTTATCCGTGGCGACGGCGACCAGTCCGGCATCACTTACCGATGGTATAACCGCTACAACGACCCAGACCAAGGAGGGTGCGACACCCCCGCCGCATGGCTTGCAGTGGGCAGTTTCTTGAATGGGAGTGTCAAACGCACAAGAAATTATCGCAATAATTACGGCATCCGCGATTTGGGAGAGAATCTTATCCGCTCGGACTTTCAGGCAGGAATAAGCGCATCTAGAAGTTGCATCTCCAACGACGTTATCGACGATTTTATAAAATATCTAAAAAACAATGGTTGATATGGCATACGAATATCACGACATAGATTCACTCCGAACCGCCGACCGTCCTGCCTGGTATGTGCGGCTGCTCCTTGCTCTGTTCCCCCGCAGAATTGCCGAGGCCATCGGCCACACCGTCATCGACCTCATCTCAGCCCTCCGCATCATCGGCGTCTACATCACCCTCCCATTCAAATTTCTCCAATTCTTTCGCCAAAGCTGGCGAAAACAAAAGAACAAAAATATAAACCGAGATAAATAACTTAAATATTAACAAAATCAAATTGTAATGAGTAATTTGACAGTAAAACAGAATGAAGACGGCAAGTACGGCTTCGTTGATGACGCAGGCAACTGGGTCATCGAACCCAAACTTCTCAAGGCTTTTGTTTGGAATGAACTTGGTGTAGTTCATTTTGAAGAAAAGAATGAAGATGGTCAGACCTATGATGGTTGGACAATATTCAAATTGGATAACCCATCAGAATACAATGGAAGAACTGACGACACGGGAATGGGGGGTGACTACGGATGGTATGACCACATGAACGAACCAGAGGATGACGATGCTGAATATATCGAGGCATGGAACGGGTGTGGCGATAGCTTTCGCATCTATCCTGACGGCGAAATTCTCTATGATTATGAGTTCGAAGACGAAGAAGATGAGGACTGGGAGGAAGACGATTAATAATCTCTGTCTTCTTTCCTAACACTATTTTGAATGGGCTATGGTTTATCATTCGCCCATTCAAAATATCTCCTTTAACAGAAGCTCAAATCAACTAATTCATAAATGAATATAAGCTTGAACTCTGAGATGTATCCTAAATGTGGAGACAGCCGCACTGAAGAGAAGAACGGCAGAACGGATGTGTGGATGGCATACATCCATAAAGATAATGGGATGCTCTATATTTTTGGAAATGATTGGTTGCTTGGAGTTGAAGAATTTTACACCGAAACCGCTCAAGAGACATGTGCCGTACAAAACAAAAAGCGAATTGTGTCCCAGTTTAAGGGCATGGAGTTCAATACTGCTGTAGTGTGGTCCGGGGTGAAAGGTCTTGGGAAGGGCTGCTTTAATGAGTGCAAAGCTCTTGAAGTGTTGGATATCCATGATCAAGGGCTCCTTATTCATACCCATTGTGGCGAACTGTCATCACTAAGAACAATGCATCAACAGAAGTTGCCGGACGTACCATCTCCTGACAGCATTAGGGGCATTAATGGTTTCGAGATTGAAGTTGATAAATAAACACATAAGGAAAATTTATGGCAGTAGCAATCAGTGTAGAGGAATTATACGGTATTTTTGAAGCTACACCAGCATCTCAAAATATCCTTCTCGTTGGTAATCACGGTATAGGTAAGTCGCGTATAGTTGAGGATTACTTCACTTCAAGGGGTATGAAAGTTACAGCACTATTCTTGGGCCAAATGAGCGATCCCGGCGACCTGATAGGTCTGCCTCGACTCAATGAAGAAACAGGGAAAACTGATTTTATGCCTCCTTATTGGTTTCCGACGGACGGGGTACCCATCGTGCTGTTTCTTGATGAGCTGAACCGAGCACGACCTGAGATGCTCCAGACAGTGATGGACCTCGTGCTCAACCGCAAGCTCGCAGGACGGAAACTACCGGAAGGAAGCCGCATAATTTCAGCGGTCAATGCCGGCGAGCAGTATCAGGTCGGTGAACTCGACCCGGCCTTGGTGTCGCGCTTCAATATCTACACTCTTCGTCCCACGGTGCAGGATTGGCTAACATGGGCAAAACGCTCAGAACTTGACGAACGCGTTATCAAATTCATTTCAACACATCCTGACAAACTCGACAGTCGGTTTGATCCTTCGGCAGATTCTCTCGATAAGAGTCCCGACCGACGTGCATGGGAACGCGTTTCGAATGTGCTCAAAGGTGTAAAATCACCGGAACCGGTCCATGCAAAACTTGTTGCCGGTATCATAGGTGCTTTGGTTGCCTCTTCACTCTTTGATTCATTTAAGGAGTCAACAGTTACGGGGAAAGATGTTGTGGAAAAGTATCCCGAGGTTGCAGGCAGTGTTGAAGCTTTCTCAATCGAAAGCTTCCCGATGCTAAATGATGAGATTCTTGGCTATATTGATTCTCTTAGTGCCCACAAAAAGAAGTTTACTGATCAATATGCCGCTAATCTTCTTTCATATCTAAATTGGGTTAAGGATCAGCGACGCGATGCCTACGCTTACTTTATCAATGCTTTCATGAGCGGAAAGTATAAAAAAGCTTTGGCGGCAATTACAAAATCCACTCCAGAACTTATCGTCGAATTTAATCAGTTTGTAATAAATATCTAGCCAAGCTACTGAAATGAAGGATATCAAAGTTCTCATAAGCGAATGTGGGTACTATAGTTGGTTTAATAGCTCGCTGCTATTAGCCTCAAAAACAGGTGATCGCTGGAAATTTGAGGCTTGGAATAGAGATATCGAGGATAATAAAAGCTGGTATTCCGCTCGATTTTATCAAACATCTAAAGACAAGATAGTACGGTATACCGACAGTTGCACGCAAAACCGCGATTTTTTCAATTGGGCAAACTCGCGGGAAATCTCGGATGATGAAGAGGTTGCGTTGATGCTTTGGGCTAATTTTCATGTTCTGAAAGAAGGACTTAAAAAACATATAAACGAGATCCAATTTTATGTGTTAAAGTATTATGTACAACTATACAAGCAACTTGAGACTATCAAGCAACTTGGTTTTGAGGATGTGTGCCATAAATATAAATTTCCACAGGAAGAGGACTGGTTCTTTGATTTAGATGAAATAAGAGTCAGAGCTGAACAAGTATGTGCTTACTTTGAGGAGGAAGATGAGGCTTATAGAGGGTTCAAACATGTAAATTTTGCGGAGTTTGTGAAGCGGCATTACAATAAAGGCAGAACGCATTATGAGTATACTAATCCTGACGGTTCTAAAATAAAATGATTATGGGTGATATCGTTCTTACAACGGAGTATATAGAATCGGACGTAGAAAAACTGCTTAAAAGTGCCGAAAGTGAATTCATAAAGATCAAAATTCAGATTGAATTTAAACATATCATAGAGGCCGTTTTAGCTAAATCAAGATATAGTTTTTCTGTCGATGATAATGGCAACTTCAGAATAGCGGCAGCCCCCGGTATGTATGTTGGAGGCATATGGGATAGTGGTAGATGGGCAATGAATCTCTCTGTAAGTTACGGTAATATCCATGTGGATAAAACCACTTCAAAATACATGTACCCTGCTACATTCGCCAAATATCTCCCGGTTCTTGACTCCGTCATATCATCCCTCAAGGAAAAATATGCCGAGTATGAGGCAAAAACAAAGGCCAAGAAGAGCGGCGAGTTATTGCAGTCGTTAGTACGCCGGGAGCTACGGCAACTTCGCATTACCGATACTCAGCTTGAACCAAGCGATATGGGTAATGGTCTGCTTAAATTGCAGAAACGCATCGCACCGAAGAAGTATCTCACGACTACTCTCGACTTTGACAATTATAAAGAACGTTGCCTGGAGTTGAAGAGCAGTCTCGAACAACTATCGTCTACTGCTCAGAATGACATACCTAGGTCAATCACCTATATCAACGAGCAGCACGGCAAAGCTATTGACGTGATTCCACGTAAGTCGCAGCCCGGCGAAGAGATAAAGATGTTCTATACCTATGCTCCTCAGGTAAAAATTGGCAACTACAATCCTGAGTTGTGTGACCCGGAGATTGTGAAAGCTTTGTCTGATCTCGGCTTTGTTTTTGTGATACGGTCGAACGAATTTCATATCAGAATAAACCGATATATGAGCCTTTACAGGAATGGCACTCAGACATGGTTTGCTGACACACGAGCTAAGGATATTAAGCAGGTAAGTGATAAGCAGGATATTCCCAAAGACACCTTTATATCGTTGATTGGCTATATGGCTCGCGCTTCTATGGCGCTCCATGGTTATGATGAAGAACCTGTCTGGAACTGGAACGAGTCGTTTGAACATTTCGTAACGTATCTGAGACCTATACTCAAAACCTGTCTTCCCTCAGGTTGTTTTGTCATGGAGGATTATTATGTTTGGATAAAAGTTTTCTTCTTGAAAAGTAGTAAAATAGGAGTGAAATGGAGTCGTAATCGCTCTTCGTGGCTTGAGGATCTGTTCTACGTCATAGAGAACTTCGATTATTTGAAAAATACCGACCCTGAAGCCGGAGTAAATGACTGTCTACGAGGCAACCTCAAACTGGAAATCCGATAATGACCAATTCTGAAATTCGAGATACAATACAGACCATTGTTGACCGTTGGTTTCTCAGTGAGCCACTGCTTTTTGCAGCATATTGTGCTCACAAACTCGCTCCAAACAGCTCAATGCAGTGTGCTTTCCGGAGTGGACAGCGGCGCATTGAGTATAATCCGGAATGGCTCGCAGGATTTAATGAATTGGAAATTGGTGAATTGCTCCGCAGAGAAGTGATTCGCATCATTCTAAAACATCCCTACGAGCGTCAGCCAATCAATGCCATTTCCGAAATATTGTTTGTGGCCAGCAATGTCACAATCTATCAGCATCGGGGTACCTCTATTGCTCCTAATCTTTGGATGTCGGTGAATCTTCCCGAAGGATTGTCGTTTGAAGAATATTACAATCTATTATCTCATCAATTACCTCCACAACCACCTATAGGGGGTTGTGGTGAAGGAAGTTCGGATGATAAGGATTCTACTGATGGTGACAATTCAAGCAGCGGTTCTGGCGCTTCTTCAGGGGACAATCATGAAGATAAAAACGAACAGAATAGCGATGGAGATTCTACTGACACGGAATCTTCATTCGAATCGTCGGAAAATGGTATTGCCGGAAAGAGAGGCGGTAAAAGCTCTGATCGTCCTCAATCATTGAGTAAGCTAATCGAAAACGGTGTTGATGGCTCTGAGCTTTGGAGCGAAAATGAAGTGCAGATTGAGTATATCAACGGACTCATCGAAAATGCCATGCTCACTGACCAGTGGGGATCGATGCCTGGTAATCTCAAAGATTTCATAAAAGCATCAACAGTAAAGTCCGAGAATATTCGTCGAAGGCTCGATATGTTTCGCACTTCGATTATTTCGACGAACCGACAGCTCACGCGCATGCGCCCCAGTCGTCGTTATGGCTGGGTACAGATGGGAGTACGTCATCCATATACATCTCGTTTGCTAATTGCGGTGGATACCAGTGGATCGATTCAAGGGGAAGATTTGGAACGATTTTTTGGAGTAGTTAATTCATTTTTTACTTATGGTATTCCACATATCGATGTAATCCAATTTGACGCCGCGTTACATTTCCCACTGCTATCACTTGACAAAGTGACAAAGAAAATAGAACTACGTGGAGGTGGAGGAACCAACTTCCAACCTGCGGTCAATTATTTCGACGAACACAAAGAGTATGATGGTATGCTCGTGTTTACAGATGGTTATGCTCCTGACCCTAAAGTGCCATCTAATCGAAAAATTCTTTGGGTTCTCAAGAATATACAGTGCTATAAGGACTGTACGCTCGAGCCAAAAGTTTATATATAGGCGTAAGCGGATTATGACACTGGAAGAATGGAAAATAGAGCAGAAGGATGACGACTTCATGTTTCGACTGGGTAACCTGTCGAAGCATAGAACCGGGTTGTCTGTGGTGGTGTGGATAGAAGCAAATATGGGAATGAAACATGTTTCACCTCGCCTCTCAACAAATCAATCCTTTAAACTAGAGTAGCGTTTCAATATTGTGTCCATTTGTTTTTCCAATCAAAGAAATTTTCGTAACTTTGCACCGTTTTCCAAAAGTAAAATATTTTTCATTTTGTAAAACGATCAAGAATGAGACTAATTAGCAGACCTCACTATATCAATCAATTATCGGGAGTAATGAATACTCCCGATATAAAGATTGTGACCGGCATCAGACGTTCAGGAAAATCAAAGCTTCTGAGTGCTTTTGCCGATTATATCCGTCAGATCGATTCAACTGCAAATATCATTGAAATTGACCTGACTAAGCTTCGTTTTGAAAAGCTAAAAGAATACCTTGCTCTTAATGAGTATGTGGAGAAGCAATATAAAGAGGGTGTCAATAACTATCTTATGATTGATGAGGTGCAGCTATGTGGAGGATTTGAACTTACCATAAACAGTCTGCATTCAGAAGAGAAATATGATATATATCTTACAGGCTCCAATGCTTTTCTTTTGAGTAGCGATCTTGCTACCCTGTTTACTGGTCGCCATATCGAGATCCATGTTTTTCCGTTCAGTTTCAAGGAATACTGCACATACTTTGAGATAGCAGAAAGCAATATGCAAGAAGCCTTTACTGATTATATTCAAATAGGTGGTCTGTCAGGGGCATATCCTTATTCAAGGACATCGGATAGAGAGAAATATATCCGAGACGTTTATGAAACAATACTTATCCGTGACCTTGTAGAGAAATACAAGCTTGGTAATCCTACGATGATGAAACGCATGAGTCATTATCTAATGGACAATATCGGTAATATATCCTCTTCACGAAATATAAGCAATGCACTAACAAGTGATGGAACATTGACTAACCACATGACAGTAGGTAATTATATCAACTATCTGTGCAACGCTTTTGTGTTTTACGAAGCCAAACGCTATGATGTGAAGGGGAAAACCTATCTGCAATCATTGAGCAAATATTATCTTGCAGACACCGGAATACGTTTTGCAGAACTTGGTAAACGAAACATGGACTGGGGACGTATGCTTGAAAACATTGTGTTCATTGAATTGCTGCGACGTGGATATGAGGTCTATGTAGGAAAACTGTACCAGAAGGAGATAGACTTCGTCGCAATGAAAGGTAGTGAGAAAATCTATATTCAGGTAAGTGATGATATTTCAGCAGAAACTACCTTCAACCGAGAAGTGGAACCATTGCTGAAGATACGTGATGCTTATCCCAAACTGCTGCTCGCACGAACCCGAAACGAAGAAACCGATTACGAAGGGATAAGAATAGTGGACATACCACGATGGTTATTAATGTAGCAATAAAACTGCTAATATATATAGTCACACATAGAAACCCACACATTTCACACCAAATGGATGAAATGGACTGCGAAGTTCTTGGTGCATATGTGAAATGTGCTGTTACTTTGTATTAGCAAAGAGAATTATGACACAAGAAGAATGGAAAATAGAGCAGGAGGATGACGACTTCATGTTTCGACTGGGTAACCTGTCGAAGCATAGAACCGGGTTGTCTGTGGTGGTGTGGATAGAAGCAAATATGGGAATGAAACATGTTTCACCTCGTATGTTGTTCAGCAACTCCACAGGTTCATGTCTGCGACCCGGTGACAGTGCAGACTCGCTGATACCCGTTTCACTTGACCCCGAGAATCCCAAGGTATTACTGGATGATGCTGTTCTCAATATCTCCACTCTTGAACTGGAAGCTATAAAAAGATGGATAGTTAAGAACTATCGACCGTTGATGCGCCACTGGAATATGGAGATCGACACCTATGAAGCAATACGAGAACTTCAAAGACTATAGCTTCTTATCCACTTCATCCATTTGAACCCCAATTTACCTGATATTCATAGCAATCCCTTATCTTTGTACGAGATTTTCAATCTCCGTGATTTTACGAAAGTTTCGTAATTCGCACGAAACGTAGCTTTAACTAAAATAGCATTATGATTATACTATACATACACGGACTGTCGTCGAGTGGACAATCAGGAACTGTGGATTTGCTACGCAGGTATTTCCCGTCGGCATGTATCATTGCCCCCGATCTACCATTAGATCCCATGGCAGCTCTGCAGTTGCTCAGGGAAACATGTGATATCAACCACCCCGACCTGATTATTGGCACCTCGATGGGGGGAATGTTTGCACAGCAGCTGTTCGGTTACAGGAAGATTCTTGTCAACCCGGCTTTCCGACTGGCAGATGTGTTGAAACAGAATAAGGGTGAAAACAAGTTTTTCAACCGCAGGCAGGACGGGGCTCAGACGTTCATTATTGATGATGCACTGATTGAGGAATATGAAGCGCTTGCTGCACGGAGGTTTGAGAACATACCTGATGGTGAGAATAAAATCACATTTGGAATGTTCGGACGTTACGATGACTTGGTGAACGATTCAGACCTATTTCTTCAGCACTATTCCAATATTACATGGTTCGACGGAGGTCACCGTCTCAACGACAAAATCCTCAAGAACTTCGTCGTCCCCGAAATCAATAAGGTAATATAGTAATGCAATGAGTAAACTGAATATAGATGAAGTGATGGCTCTGCAAATGCTTGGGCTATCCACAAAGAAAATAAAGAGGACTGACCTCGAAGCATTTGACAGATTGTATAATGAAAATCCTGAACTCGAAGACTATATCGACAAAGCTAATGATATACTCGACCTTCAGGAAGGCATGGGCATTGTAAGCATATCATGTCAGGACCCGGATTTCCCCGCGCGGTTGCTTGCGATCGGTGACGACTGTCCTGCCGTCATTCACTGCAAAGGCAATCTTGACCTTCTGAAATCTGACAAGGCTGTTGCAGTAATCGGAGCACGCGCTGCCGACCGGGAGGGCAATGAAAAGGCATATCGGCTCGGAAAGGAGTATGCAGAGCAGGAATATGTAGTAGTCAGCGGACTTGCTCTGGGGTGTGATGCAGCAGCACATCGTGGTTGTCTGGACGCTAAAGGTGGAACGATTGCAATCGTGGCAAGTGGACTCGACATAACCCACCCATGCGAGAACAAACCTCTTCAAGATTCTATTCTGAAAAATGGTGGACTATTGCTGTCGGAACAGGTGATTGGAGTGAAAGCTAATCCGACCAGATTCGTTGCACGCAACCGCCAACAAGCAGCATTATCAGAAGCCGTCATTTTGGCGCAATGTCCTGCAAAGAGCGGCAGCCTACACACGATGCGCTTCGCACGTCAATACCGCAAGCAGAGCCTTGCTGCAACTTTCCCCCGCCGCAACCAATTCAATGAAGGCAACTACTTGCTCCTTGACAACCATCAGGCACAACTGGTATAAAAGATTATTATCCCTATGGAACTGAAACATGTTTTAAGTCAGTATCCCCACATTACTGAGACGGATAATGAAGAGGTTAAAGAGTTCCTTAGAGCTCTCAGCCATGAGTATTTGGAACAGATTGTGATTGATTACCAAAGAATTGACAAAGTAGCTTCATTTGAGAATCCACTGACTCTTCACATGCCATACTTGATAAATGGATATTGCTCTGTCAATTATCAGATAGACGAAGTGATTGAATACATATCCTCGTATTTCGACATGTTTCCAAGCCAGATAAGGAAGCAGGAAGCGAAAGAAGATAAATGTTTTATAAAGGTTTGCATTCCTCTTGTTGCCGAAAATATTACTGTTATCAAAGAAGCATTCCGACTGTTTGAGTATCGTCTCCGCACCCCAGTGGAAGAACTTAAACAAGGTCATTTTGCCTGGTTACACTTTGAGCAAAAAGATGATGCCGAAGAAATCAGAAACGAAGAAACCACCTTGTATTTCCCGCTTCCCTACCGTAAAAGAGGATGTATCAAACATTTTGGACACCTTCCATATAAAAACGAATTATTCAATTTTCACCGCAACATTTACCTCCTCAAAGGGTCTACCGACAAAGAAGAAATAAAGAGGATTTGTAGCTCAAAACGTGATGACAATACCGCGATTTCAGATATAGATAGATTTGCACTCTACACCATAGCCCTGAACAAGATACCCCGTGATGCAAAGCTATATCTTGACCCTACCAATACCTATGGAATTTACACACCTCATGCCATTTCACAAGCTGCAATAATAAACATTGAAGAACTCAAAATATAAAGTATATGGTATTCTTAAAAGATGATGGGAGTCTGGATATAGAAAGAATCAACCAACTTCCGACTGAGGAATATATAAAAATGATTGATGAATTAACTGATGAACAATATCATTTTTATGTATCTAACTGTCCTCCCCATACAAAAGCAATAGTAGTTGACTACTCTATGGAGGATGAAATAAAAAGAGGTACAGCTGTAGATGCTGATGAATTTCTTAAAAAAATGAGAAAAGAAATAGGACTGGAATAACGAAACTTAGATTAAAAACAAATCTATATCAAAAGATGCAATAGTAAACATGGAAGAACTAAGAATATAAAGTCATGGTATTTTTGAAAGAGGACGGGAATTTGGATATTGAACGAATCAACCAACTTCCGATTGAAGAATATATGAAAATGATTGGTGAATTGTCAGATGAGCAATTGATCCAATACGATTCTACATTTCCTAAAAATGATGGAACTCAACATACTACACCCATAATGGTTGACTATACGTTAGAAGATGAAATAAAAAGAGGTGGTGTTATTCTTAAAGACTATTTAAAAGAAAAAATGAAAAAATATGGGATAGAGAAGCGATAAATTATAATGATTGTATACATTAGTTCCCAGAACCTCTATTCAAATTGAAATGAATTAGAAATCAATATTTTTCATATGCAAATTGCTGCACCATTTTAGCGATGAACAGATTAAATAAATTCAAGAAAGAAGATGGTAGTTTAGATGTTAAACAAATTGCTGAACTTCCAATCAAGGAACGGATGAGAATTATTAGGAGTTTGGATATTAAACAGGTTGTTGAACTTCCGTTCGAGGAACGAATGAGATTTATTGATGATTTAACCGATGAACAATTCCATCAATATGTAGCTTTATTTCCAGAAAATGATGGTACTCAGCAGACAATACCCATAATAGTTAATTATTCTATGGAAGATGAAATCAGAAGAGGTACAGGTGTAGATATTGATGAATATCTTAAAAGGAAGAGAAAAGAATTTGGACTGGAATAACGAAACTTAGATTAAAAACAAATCTATATCAAAAGTGTCATTGCCGATAGTTACCTGTTCCACCTTATCTTATTTCGCATAGCGACAAGAGAGGCTGTGTCAAAATAGGCGCAGCCTCTTTTTGTAAGCTGCTGTAAAACATAAA
>JAAVDH010000020.1 GCA_014801865.1 Bacteroides sp.
ATATTACTGTGCCATTGACAAAGAAACTTGAAGGAATTGACTCCCAGCCCTCGCCGAAAGATACGTACTTGGGCCTAACATTACCTATCAGAGGTAATACACGATTCAGTATAAGGCTGTCAAGTTCCAGATTATTAAATGGCCTGTCATAGTCGGATCCGTCCAGGGTTATCTCCTTTTCCGATTTGTCAAACTTCACATTTCTAAGATTTGAGCAACCGACAAAGGCCGCATTACCTAAGTATGTAACACTGCCGGGGATGGTGATATCCGTTATGGACGTACAATTATTGAATGCACCGCCTTCAATAGTCTCAAGTTGATTACCAAATACGGGGGATGGAAGCTCTGAACAACCAAGGAATGCTGAGGATCTGATACTACTTAAAGATTCCGGATAGTTTATTTTTGATAATGAGCTACAACCATTAAAAGCACTACTACCAATCTCTTTCAATGTCGAGGGTAACTCTACTGATATTACTGTGCCATTGACAAAGAAACTTGAAGGAATTGACTCCCAGCCCTCGCCGAAAGACACGTGCTTAACACTAAGCGTAGGGCATTGCGATAAGTGAGTGGCATTGATAGTAAGCGTGTCGATTTCTACCGAGGGGAATAAGGATTTGGTAAGGGTATAAGAACCTGGATTAAGAGTTATCTTTCGAAGATTATTACAATCGGTAAAGCTGTATGATGAGAATGTCTTAATATCACCTCCAAGTGATATTGACGTCACCTTTGATGCAGACATATACTTGAAGATAAGCTCCTTGGCGTTAATCACAGTAGTATAACCCGCGTATGTGATGCTTACGTTATCAGACGTTGAGGCCATGAAAACACCATTTTCACTGATGGTCGAAGCAGTTAAATCTCCCGGATTACGGCCCCAATAATACTCCTCTACAGGAGCATTTTCAAACGGACTGGAAAATGTCTTATATCCACCTTCGTTCTTTACTACACAATAGATAGGCGAAGCACAGTCTTCAAAACGTACTGAGCGAAGTGACGAATAATTGTCAAATGCATTATGCATAATGTAGTTGACCGGATAGGTTGTGCCACCATAGGTCACTGTAGCGGGAATAGTGACTGAAGTGATACTTCGCGATGTAGCTCCGGTCAGTGTTGCGACTCCACCACTAACAGAATAGTTCAGCCCGTTAACCGTAAACGCAGTTACATTCAACCACGCTAACAGACCTGAAACCAGACATGTAAGTTTTCGTAATATTGGCCTCATAGACGTAATAATCGCCGGAAGGCCCTCTGTTTCGGCAACAAGAAATGGTTATTAAAATGCGAAGCGTGAGAACCTTACTGTTGCTCATTCCGCTTTCTGAGGTCTTCGCAATACCCGGTATAGTAGAACGAGCAACGCAGAGGCCTCACGCGAGATATGTATATATACGACAACAATCGACGCACAAGCGCCAATTATCGAAGGAATATAGCATACCCACAGGGCATCTACCGTTGTCTCATTCCTGACTATACCTTGAAAGTTGCGAAGTTTCAGAAAGCCAAGAAAGAGCGTCAAGTAAACGCTATCAATATGTCCGCTGACCCACCCGCATTAGCCCACTACCGAGCCTCTGCATCACGGTCAGCACGACAAAATTAGTATATTTCAATCATTTAAACAATGAAGTCATCCACACTTTTTTTGATTTGTGGTTTTTTTAAGGGTAACAAGGCACAACGGAATAATAAAAGATTGTCACCGGTGTAAGAAACTGATATAGCTTTTTGATCAATTATGGCTAATCAGACTATACATAACCTATTGACGCAGTTGAAAGAAGTCAATTTTATTCTTGCAAACTGTTCTGTTGATCTAAATATGTAAATTTACTATATGCAACGTGTTCACAAGTCAAAAGTGGCGAGGTAGTATATCTGGTTTTACGTAGGTATTACCATTGCATTCATAGGTTCAATTTACCGAATGAAAGACGGTAAGGGAGGTAAGGTATATGTGCGGAGTTTTTTGTAACTTTGCAGCCCGAAATCAACAAGCATCTTAAAATCATCCCATCAAGCATGATAGCTGTAAATAATTTAGGAATTCAGTTTGGCAAACGTGTCCTGTTTCAGGACGTTAACATGAAGTTTACACCCGGCAACTGCTATGGTATCATCGGTGCCAACGGTGCCGGCAAATCTACCCTCATGCGCATTCTCAGCGACCAGCTGTCGCCCACTCACGGCTCTGTTTCACAGGGACCCGGCGAACGTATGAGCGTACTTGAGCAGGACCACTTCAAATTTGACGACTTCACAGTGATGGACACCGTGCTGCAGGGTCACACCGTACTCTGGGACATCATGCGAGAGAAGGATGCCCTCTATGCCAAAGAGGATTTCTCGGACGCCGACGGCATACGTGCCTCGGAACTCGAAGAGAAGTTCGCCGAACTCGAAGGCTGGAATGCCGAGAGCGATGCCGCAGCACTGCTGAGCGGTCTGGGCATCAAGGAGGATAAGCATTATACCCTGATGAAGGACCTCAGCGGTAACGAGAAGGTGCGTGTGTTGCTCGCAAAGGCTCTCTTCGGTAACCCAGACAACCTGCTTCTCGACGAGCCTACCAATGACCTTGACCTCGACACCGTGGCATGGCTTGAAGATTACCTGTCGAAGTTTGAGAACACGGTACTGGTAGTAAGCCACGACCGCCACTTCCTCGACTCGGTATGTACCCACACGCTTGATATCGACTACAATAAGATGACGCTCTTTGCCGGAAACTACAGCTTCTGGTATGAGTCTTCACAGCTCGCCCTGCGTCAGCAGCAGCAGCAGAACAAGAAGGCCGAGGAGAAGCGCAAGGAGCTACTTGAATTCATACAGCGATTCAGCGCCAATGTGGCCAAGTCGAAGCAGACCACATCGCGCAAGAAGATGCTTGAGAAGCTCAATGTCGAAGAGATACAGCCCTCGAGCCGCCGCTATCCCGGCATTATCTTCACTCCTCAGCGCGAACCGGGCAATAAGATTCTTGAAGTACATGGCCTCACCGCTTACTCCGATGACGGCGAACTGCTGTTTAAGGATGTGAATTTCCAGGTAGAGAAGGGCGACAAGGTAGCATTCCTCAGCCACGACCCTCGCGCCATGACCGCACTGTTTGAGATTATCATGGGACGCCGCAAACCCGCTGAAGGCACTTACGACTGGGGACAGACTATCACCACTGCCTATCTGCCTCTTGACAACTCGGAGTATTTCAATACTGACCTCAACCTCGTGGACTGGCTCTGTCAGTTCAGCAACGACTCGAGCGAGATTTACCTCAAGGGCTTCCTTGGTAAGATGCTTTTCTCGGGAGAAGAGGTTCTTAAGAAGGCATCGGTACTCTCGGGTGGTGAAAAGATGCGCTGCATGATAGCCCGAATGATGATGAAGGACGCCAACACACTGGTGCTCGATTCTCCCACCAACCACCTCGACCTTGAGTCGATTCAGGCCTTCAACAATACTCTACAGAACTTCAAGGGCAACGTATTGCTGTCGTCACATGACCACGAATTCATCCAGACAGTGTGCAACCGTATGATAGAGCTTACCCCCAACGGCATCATCGACAAGCTCATGGACTACGATGATTACATCACCGACGAACGTGTGCTCGCCGCCCGTGAGAAGCTTTACGCAAAATAAGGAATTCGAAAAAACATCATTATACAACTCTCCTCACCTACGACTATGGTAAGACATGTAGTAATGTTTAAGTTCGAGGGCGACGACCGCGAGCGCCTCGAAGTAGCACTGAAATTTAAGGAAGCACTCGAGGCACTCCCCTCACAGATTGAGGTGCTTCAAAGTATCGAAGTGGGTCTCAACATGAATCCCGCCGAAGCGTGGGATCTCGTACTGACCGCCACGGTAGCCTCCTTCCCTGACGTGGCTACATACTCGGCACACCCCGCCCACGTTGACGCCTGTAAAATCATTGCCGGTCACAAGAAGGACCGCGCCTGCGTTGACTACGCTGTAGATTAATACTGATTGAGACTGATTGATACGCGACTGCGCCACACACAATCTCTCATCATATCTTGATAAATCTCTTGTCGCGATAGAGCCACAGGAGCAGAAGAAACACTATGGCGAAGTTGGCAAACGTGAGCCACACCCCATAGTATTCACCTAAAATCGGTTCGAGGCCATAGGACAATGACCGGGCAATGCTCCGGAAGTCTATGGCCTCGCCCAGTATATAGGCTACGATGGAGTTCATGCCGTAGATACGCAACCATCCGAGGCCGCGCTGATGGCCGCGCACATCTATCACATAGTAAAATAGGGTCATTAGCAGAAAGCAGTAGCCACCTGAGAGCATCGTCATACTGGCGGTCCACAGGCGTTTGATAACGGGCATACTCAGCCCCCAAAGCCAACCGCCTGCGATAAGCGCCACACCCGCCAGTACCATTATGCGCACGGCCCTGAGCCTGTCGCTGCCGGCCTGACGCATTATCTGTCCGGCAAATGCTCCGAACATCACCGTAACTCCAAATGTAAGCCCGCTCCAAAGCCACGTATATGAGGGGTCGCCGCGATGTGAACCCATCACCATGGCATCAAGCATATTTGCAAAGTTTCCTTCTGGCGTGAAATCGCCCCACAAATACATAGGCACTGAATATACTACCAACAGGACAGCCACACACACTATCTGACCCTTAAGCCTACATGCGAGCAGGATCGCCGCCGCTATCACATATCCCGTTGCAATTGCCTGAAGAGTATTGGTATAGAAGTATATATGATGAAAGTCAAATCCGAGCAGATTGCCCTGAACCACCATGCCTAATAGAAATAACAACAGAAATCTTCGGGCTATTCGTACGTAGAGCCTCTTTCGTGACCTCTCAGCTCCATAGCGCGCAAACGACCACGGCATGGCCACTCCGGTCATGAACAGGAAGAGTGGCATCACGAGATCCCAGAATCTGAAGCCTTCCCACACTTCATGGTCGAGTTGGTATAGAATCGGCGACAGCCATGCGGGATGCCATACACTACCGAGCGCTACGATGACAGGCTGTAGGAATACGAGTAGAAACAGATCAAGACCTCGCAATATATCAAGAGAAGCAAGGCGTCCGGATGACAGTGAATTACAGGTAGTAGTGATCATGGTAAATGATAAAAGCAATCGGAGCCGCTCGCTTATGATAGCGGCAGCTCCGATGTGTTGATTGAGTAGTGGATCGTAATCGTCAAGCCACCCTTCGCGAGGAAGGATTACTTTCTGATACCAAGCTCTTTCTGGGCGATAACGGCGCGGTAGCGGTTGATATCCTTCTTGATCAGATAGTCAAGGAGGCGACGACGCTTACCTACGAGTGCCTTAAGAGCGCGTGCAGTGGTATAATCTTTGTGATTTGACTTAAGATGTTCAGTCAAATGAGCTATACGGACTGAGAATAATGCAATCTGTGCTTCAGGTGAGCCAGTGTCAGTCTTGCCCTTACCGTATTTCTCAAAGATTTCTACTTTTTCTTCAGAATTCAAATGCATTCTTTCGGATGATTATAGAGTTAATATAAGTGGATTGTGCCTTTTTAGGGCGCACAAAGGTAGTAATTAATTTTAACACTACCAAATATGCCGCCCGTCGGGGCATGAAGTTTTCTTAGTTGTCGAGGCTTTCCTTTTCCTTGAGGGGGTTGCGATAGTAGATCTTACCCTCTATGTATTCCTGAGTGGCGATGAGGGTGGGCTTTGGAAGTTTCTCGTAGTAACGTGAAATCTCGATCTGCTCGCGGTTTTCGGATATCTCTTCGAGGTTGTCGTTGAGAGAAGCAAACTCCTGAAGTTTTTTCTCAAGGTCGTGCTTCATCTCGCCGCCTATCTGGTTGGCGCGCTTGGCAATGATGCACACTGTCTCATATACATTACCCGTGTCCTTTGAGAGTTCTATCATATCGCGGGTCACGGTGTTAAGCGGGGCATTGGTCTTCTTGTAGTCCATAGCTTTGTTTGTAGAGAGTATATTGAGTTGTTGTTAAAATCTTGGGTAAGGTCAGCAGTCAGGCGCAAAAGGTCAGTCTTTGACGTAACTGCTGGCTATCTTGAATATATTGTCGGCCTCCTTACGGTTGGGCGAGTCTGGATAGTTGTTGATAAACGAGTAGTATTCGTCTATCACATCGCGGAAACGCTCGGCCTTGCGCTCTTCGACACTCTGGGCTGCCTCCTGATAGCGGGCTTTGAGTATGAGCATCTCGAGGTCTTCTTTATAACGTGAGTAGGGGTAATCCTTCACGGCATTCTTTGCCACGATGATGGCTGACTCATAGTTATTGCCCATATATGTGCCGAGATTATAGTACAGCTGGGCGTTCTGAAGCTGCTTGAGGGTCAGCTTGTCCTGAAGCTCGAAGATTGCCGACTGAGCTATGCTCACGCGGTCGGAGTTAGGAAAGTATTCCAGAAATGACTGTAATTCCTCGATGGCCTTGATTGTGCCGGTCTGGTCAAGCTGAGGCTCGGGAGAATCAAGATAATATCCATAGCCTGAGAAGAAGCGCGCGAGCTCGGCATACTTACCGCGGGGATAGCGGGTGTAGTAGGTCTTGAAGTATGCGCCGGCATTCTCGTAGTCGTGATTCTCATAATTGCTGAGAGCGAGCAGATAGAGCGACTCCTCAGCCTTATCTGTGCCTTTGAATACGGTCACTATATCCTGAAGTATGGTAGCGGCCTGTACGTAGCGCTTCTGTTCGAAGGCACGCTTGGCAAAGTCAAGCTTATAGTCGTAATCGGTACTCTTCTGAGCACGGGTATACTCGCCGCACGATGACATAACCGGCATCAGCAGCAGAGCAGTCAGAAAGAGGGTGATATATTTGCGCATAGTGCAGTAAAATCGTAATGAACTGCAAAGTTACTATTTTTTTTGCACAAACCCTCTGCCGAAATCAACTAAAATGCGCCGAAATTATGCTGAAACACCGGCTTAAATCGTAGGCATATAGCCTAAAGTGAGTCTTGATCCGTCAAATCGGGCAAAGGAGAACTGGCGGAAGCAGTCGCCGAGCACCACCATTCTGGCACCATTGGCCAGCGGTTGGTCAATAAGCAGGTGACGGTGACCGAAAAGAAAGTATTCAGCTCTGTGCTGAGGATGGGCGAGATTGTAGTCTATACAGAATCGCACCAGTGGGTCATTTTCATCTAAATGTGACTCGGTAGGTTCTGTGCCGTTCATGCGGCTGTGAGCCGACCAGCGGTGGGCGAAGGGGATAGTCCATCGCGGATGAATGCCTGAGAAGAGTTTCTGACAAGTAGAGTTACGGAATGTCGAACGCAGCATGCGGAAAGAGGTATCCATCTCCCCTACTCCGTCGCCATGTTCCATCACGAAGCGATGACCGTCAATCATACGCTCACACAGTCCGTCTACAACCTCTACTCCCAACTCCGAGGGTATGTAGTCAAATATCCATATATCGTGGTTACCTTTGAGCCACGTCACTTTTACTCCGCTGTCGGTGAGGTCGGCCAATGCTCCGAAAAACCGCACATAACCCTTGGGCACCACTTCGCGGTACTCGTACCAGTAATCGAGCACATCGCCGAGCAGATATACCTCACGGGCCTCTGAAGCAATACTGCGCAGCCACGCCACGATACGTCGTTCGTGGGCGCGGCTGTCAGTAATATAGGATGCACCGAGATGGAGGTCGGATAAGAAATAAGTATATTTCCTTTGGTCGCTCATTAGCCGTCAGGTTGGGTTATGATTCTGTAAGAACCGATAGGATTAATCAGAGAAAACCGAGGTCAAGCTTGGCTTCTTCGCTCATCATATCCTTAGTCCACTCGGGCTCGAATACGATACGGATGTCCACACTCTTGATGCCTTCTATGCTCTCGAGTTTTATGCGGGCATCCTCCACAAGAAAGTCAGCCGCAGGGCAGTTGGGTGCGGTGAGGGTCATGTCTATCTGCAAATCACCGTCGTCGCTAAGGTCTATCTTGTATATGAGACCGAGACTATAGATATCAACGGGTATTTCCGGATCATAGACAGTGCGCAGCATGGCCACTATCTTCTCTTCTATTTCAAGACGCTGTTCGGCTGTCACGGCAGGAAGCTTTTTTTATTTCGATTTGGAATTAAACAAGATGACGTATGAGCTCTTCTCTGTCACCGGGAAGGAGGTCTATGACGGGGATTTCAATCATGGTGTAGGCGCCGGGCTTCTGAAGCATCGAAGCACGAGCCACGCCGACGAGGATCTGCGCCGTCAGGGCTGGATTGTTGATTGACATGTTGAATTCAAAGCGCTGGTTCTGTGTGCGACCCGACACGCCTTTTCTCACCATGTTGACACCGTGGCCCATATCCTTGACATCATCTACCGATGCCACCTGCATCACGTGGGTCTCATCAGACGCGAAGTAGGGATCGGTCTTGACAGCCTTGGTAACTTCTTCGAGCGATGCACCGGGTTCGAGTTCCACATATACCATACGGCGATGGATGCCTGTACCCAGAGGAATAGTCATCGAAAGGGCGTTCTTCACACCGGGCTTTGACTTGACGCATACGGTGTGACCCATGCTCATGCCGGGACCGAAGTTGGTATATGTAATGCCCTTGGGAGCGGCGGCCTGCATGAGGGTGCGCACGATGGAGTCACTGCCCGGATCCCATCCGGCAGAAATAATGGCTACAGAGCCGTGTTCCTTGGCCACCTCATTGAGGTGCTTGCGGAGGTCGGCGATTGAGGTGTGGATATCGTAGCTGTCGACGGTATTGATGCCTGCGGCAAGTATGGGTGCGGCCTGACGCTCTACCTCACGGGTGGGGGTGCAGAGTATGGCCACGTCGGGTTTTACAGCAAGAGCATCAATTGAGGTTACGACCTGAAAGTCGCGTAGCTCGGCAGGTACATTGTCGGCGTTGCGGCGCACTACTCCCACCACTTCAAAATCGGGGGCTTCAAGAAGGGCCTCAAGCACAAAACGGCCGATGTTGCCGTAGCCGACTATAGCAGCTTTTATCTTTGTCATAATTTATTTAACTTGTATAGTAAGTCCTTAAGGATGTCAAATGTAAGTATTGCTACCTGTATCAGTGAGTAATACAAGTAACAATACTTATAGAATAACGTTCAGAGGACGACTTACTTAAGATTGCTGACGATATCTTCAGTGTCGCGGGCTATCATCAGTTCCTCATCGGTGGGGATGACAGCTACCTTAACCTTTGATGCGGGAGTTGAGATTACAGTTTCGGTTCCACGGGTGCGATCGTTGATTTCCTTATCGATTTCAACACCGATGAATCCGAGGGGCGCACACACATTCTCACGTACGCCTACCTGATTCTCACCTACACCGCCTGTAAATACTATAGCGTCGACACCACCCATCTCGGCAGCATAGGCACCAATGTACTTGATGATACGGAGCTCGTACATGTCAAGGGCGAGTTTGGCACGTTCGTTACCATCCTTGACAGCCTGTTCGATTTCACGCATATCGTTTGACAGACCGCTTACTCCGGCAACACCGCTCTCCTTATTAATAATAGTCTGAAGCTGGTCAACTGTGAGGTGATGCTTGTTCATGAGGAATGTAAGCGCACCGGGATCGACGTCGCCCACGCGGGTACCCATCATAAGACCTTCCGTGGGGGTGAGACCCATGGAGGTATCTACGCTCTTGCCATTCTTGACAGCAGCAATAGAGCCGCCGTTGCCAATGTGACAGGTGATAATGCGGCTGTTTTCGGGGTCAAGGCCGAGGAATTCGATAGCACGGGCCGATACGTAGCGGTGGCTGGTGCCGTGGAATCCGTAGCGACGTACACCATCCTCCCGATAGAAGCGGTAAGGAAGGGCATACATATACGCCTTAGGCTCCATGGTCTGGTGGAATGCAGTGTCAAACACTCCTACCTGGGGCACGTCGGGCATCAGGGCCGTGATGGCCTCAATACCGGTGATGTTAGCAGGATTGTGAAGAGGAGCAAGATCATAGCAATCCTTAACCTGATTGATAACCTCATCATTGATAAGCACACTCTTGCTGAACTTCTCAGCACCGTGTACCACGCGGTGACCTACGGCATCAATTTCCTCAAAGCTCTTTATGCAGCCTTCCATGGGGTCGGTAAGCATATTGAGAATAGCCTTAACGGCACCCTGATGGTCGGTGAGCCCCAGAGGAAGCTGGGCCTTTGAGCCGTCGGGCTTCTTATATTTAAGGAAACCGTCTTCGAGACCTATTTTTTCTACACCGCCTTCAGCCATAGTGTTGGAGGTGGTGGTATCAATGAGCTTGTATTTCACTGAACTGCTACCGCAGTTGAGCACCAATATCTTCATAGCGTTTATATATCCTTGAATTTATTTAAGTACGTAAGTTTTTTCAGGCATTTGCCTTCATGCCTATAGCCTGATTGCAGGTCATGATTATAGTCTTGTAGATATCCTCAGGGAAGCATCCACGCGAAAGATCATTGACCGGTGCTGCAAGTCCCTGAAGCACAGGACCTACAGCCTCAACACCACCTAAGCGCTGCACGAGCTTATAGGCGATATTACCAACCTCAAGAGAGGGGAATACAAGCACATTGGCACGTCCGGCGATAACACTGTCGGGAGCCTTGCTCTGAGCTACACCTGGCACAATTGCAGCGTCGCACTGCAGCTCACCGTCAAGTATCAGGTCAGGGGCCATCTCCTTGGCTATCTTTGCGGCTTCGATTACCTTATCGACACGCTCGTGGCGGGCACTACCCTTGGTAGAGAAACTGAGAATAGCCACACGAGGTTCGATACCGGCGATGTCACGTGCGGTCTGAGCGGCCGACACAGCTATCTGAGCAAGCTCCTTTGCAGAGGGATCAGGTACTACGGCGCAGTCTGCAAACACCATGATATGGTCTGTACCGAAAGGAAGTGACTCGGGAAGAAGCATCAGGAAAGCGCCTGACACTACTTCAATACCAGGCTGAGTCTTAATCACCTGGAAGGCTGCGCGAAGCACATTACCCGTAGTATTGAGGGCACCGGCCACCTGTCCGTCGGCATCGCCGTTCTTTACCATCAGACAGCCGAGATAGAGGGGGTTGCGGGCCTGCTGACGCGCCTGCTCAGGAGTCATACCCTTCTTCTTGCGCAGTTCATAGAGAATGGGAGCATAGACATCAATAACATTGTCATCGGCAGGATTTACAATCGTGGCATCCTTGATATGTTCAAGTTTAAGCTCGCCGGCCATAGCCATGATGTCGGCCGGTACGCCTATCAGAATTACCTTAGCCAGCCCTTCGGCTATGATGCGGTCAGCCGCACTGAGTGTACGCGGCTCATTGCCCTCAGGCAGTACTATTCGCTGTAGATTTGCCTTGGCCTTAGCCTTAAGCTTATCGAAAAGTTCCATTACGGGATATTGTTGTTATAGTGAGGTTATAAGTTAATTTATTCTCTTATTATCAGTTGCGGCAGAAGATATGACACCGGAAATAACGCCATTTCGTGTTCCGTCATTTACGCCGTCAGGACGATACCCCTCAGGTAATGCCGATCCGATGGTATCAAATGTCTGTTGCATCAAGTCCGGCAGATTGTAACCTTCCTTAGGGGGATATACCGGCTTATGTATAGTCAGAATAATATGTCCCGGCACGGGAAGTTTCTTAAAACGCGGCATCACGTCAAACGAACCGTCGACCGTAAGCGGCACTACGGGGAGGTTAAATTCAGTGGCAAGCATGTAAGCGCCACGCTTAAAGGCACGCATACGGCCGTTCCATGATCGCGCTCCCTCAGGGAACACCACCAGTGACATTCCCCCGCTAAGTACCTTCTCAGCTCTCTCCATTGTGGAACGCAGCGCCGATGGACTTGACTTGTCGACATATATCTGCTTCGCACAATGACACGCATAACCCACCACGGGGATATTGCGCAGCGAAGCTTTCATCATCCATCGAAAATTATGGCCGAGATAACCATAAATAGAGAAAATATCATACGCGCCCTGATGATTTGCCACAAATACGTAAGAAATCTTCTTATCGATATTCTCACGCCCCCTCACCGTCACTCTGACAAAGCTCAGCAGACAGAAAAGACGCGACCAAAGCATCGGAGGATAGTAACCCCACCAGTTTCCACCTCCCAGAAGCGACCCTATGATAACCATAATGGCGGTAAGAAGCGTAGCCACCAACAGTACCGGCAGCATGAAGCATATCTGATAGAGGCGATAAAGCAGCATCATAATATTGTATCAAAACAATGTAGCACGGGACAACTCGTCGGGGCCCTTATTTCACCACAAAATTAAAAAAGAAGAGTGATAACTGCAAAAACATTTTCCTACATACGAATGTTTATATGATAGAAAGCTGAAAAGATATCACGTACGTATATTTTTCAGCGAACAGTAGAACAAAACATTCACCATATCAACTCATCGCTTATGACTACTAAAAGATCAAATTATAGCTCAAAGAAGATTTGGCTCACAATCGGAGCCTGCATACTCATAATACTCCTCCTCGTATGGCTCACAATAGCCGATTTCTTCGGTGACACCGACGTAGCCGCCCTCATCACTCCCCTGCGACTGATGTAACCCATCCCGCGACTTTAATACGTCGCGTGCCCTCCCGACTCAACCGACTTTCAAGTAAACTATAACACGCCCATACCCTCCGACTATAACAATAGGAGAACTACAGGCCGCACCGCTCACACCGGTGCGGCCATATGTGGTTAGGATCACACTGGTAATCATCAGCAGACATTATCTAAGATTTTTTTACCTATCTTTGTAGCCTAAATCAGAATCTGATGAACACAAATCCTTGGAAAATAAAAAGCATATCTATTGACGGACTCTTGGGCCAACACAATCTGTTCTGGGAACTAAATCCCACAGTCAATATTATTGGTGGCCCTAACGGATCCGGCAAGTCAACCATACTCCATGCTTTGGCAGTTCTACTACAGGGACCGCCCTCAAACGATTCTGACACAGAAGAAGTAGGAAGTCATTGCGAGGCACTGTTTAAATCTCTGTCAGTAAAGTTAAAGTCAGGTGGTAAACTTCGTATAAGCCGCACCGTTGACTTAGCGAAAGAAACCATAGAGAACGCAGACCAATATGACTCAGGCAATAATCCTGAAAAGGTTACAACTGTTATTTCTTACGACAGAAATCGTATTGTTCCTGAGAACCTTGAGGATTCTCAGTATGCCTGCTACAACATATACATAAACTCCGCAGACGTGACCCTCAGAAAGATTAATGGACTTGCCGAACAATCACGCAAGACAAATCGTCCGGCACTTACTACACTTGATCTGATGCTGGAGAAGACGCTGAATATTCGCAATCAACTCTTTGCACAGCGTCTGTCCATTGCCATGAAAGAAAACGATGACAATGAATTGCGAAAGCTACTCAATCTTTTCGGGCGATTTGAAAAGTCCGTCAAGAATTTCATGACAGGTTATACAATTTTAGACACCGCCAAACTCATCTTTGCGCCAGAGTCAAACGATGAACAAAAGATTAGTTACTATCATCTCTCCACAGGTGAAAAGCAACTCCTTTACCTACTGCTGACCGTCACGAACACATTAGAGGAATCCACAATATTGCTTCTTGACGAAGCTGACTTAGGCATGCATCTCGATTGGAAAAAGAAGCTGCTTCGCGAGCTTCTGACCATCAATCCCAATATGCAGATAATAGCTGCCACACATTCTCCAAGCCTTATAGAGGGGTGGTATGATAATGTCAGGGATATATCACAACTTATTATACCTGGCACTCAAGAGAATTAATATTAACGTTAATCTCATAAACGAGCACTACGGTTATGGCAAGCACATTAATCTCTAACGTCAACAGCAAGGCTCAACTTCAGGCAAATATTCTCACCAACACACCAAATAAGGTAAAAGTAATGGTAGAGGATGAACTTGACGTTGCGATATGGCGAAAGATTCTCACAAGATTTGCTCCGGGCTATATATTTGAGATACATCCATATTCCTACGATCCTAACGTTCATGGCAAGGGCAAAGGACAAGTTCTAGCCATGTCTCATCAATTCGGAAAGCATTTCATCGGATGTATCGACAGTGATAATGACTGGTTGCTACAACAGTGGGCAACTGATGATAGAATCAATAACTCTCCATATATTTTACAGACCCACGCCTACTCTATTGAAAATCTTGCCACTCAGCCATATGGAATTGCTGAGTGTATGACTGAATGCTGCCTCCACTCATGTAATCTTACCCACTCATTAGACGAAGACTATGAGCAATTCTTGACCACAATTTCCGAGGCGGTTTACGACGTACTTACATGGCATCTTACTATGGCAACAGAGCCAGGGGAAACCTATCAGGATGTTATACATAAAGGGAGAGATAGAGTGTTTGGAAATGGTCACTACAATGATATCATCAATAGCCACAATATATCTTTAATCGAGAAGCGGAGTGCTGTTACAAAGCGTTTTATACAACGATGTGCACAGTTAGTCAACGAATACAAAAGCATTTATCACACCTTAGAACCGAAATGTACAGCGTTGGCCTTGCAACTTACAGAACAATATAACCTTACACACCTGAATGCATATTTATTTGTAAGGGGGCATCATTTATATAACTTCTTACTCCATACATTTTTTAATCCGTTATACCTTCATCTTAAAAAGGAGCATGAGAACGAAATACGTACACACCTCTATGATGGAACGGAAATAAGTGATGCCATAAGACACTACCACAAACGGATAAAAGACTTCGACAACACATTCATTTTCCAGCATCAATATCTTACAGATGCATCTAACCCAATAACAATGCGCTTTAAAGATAGAATAAACTCTATTTTTATGTAGTCATTCAAAGCCTGAAATTGGGAAAACCGCTGGGAAAAATGGAGGAGATTTATTAACTTTACAGCGTGAACAGACGAATTTCCTTCATAAGTATGGCTTTAGGCATGGCGCTTTGCGGCCATGCGGCCTCGGAACATACGCTAACTCTCGAAACTGGTGTTACTGCTAATGCTTCGAGTGGAGACTTCGCGCCCTATTTTCTGGGTGCTAACAATCACGGCACATTGACGCAGGCTCAAGGTACACAACTATTTGTCAAGGCGCATCACGACATGGATACCACACGCCGTTTCAGCTATGGATACGGTGCGGCGGCATACGGCGGATGGCAGTCTTCGACCGACTATCTGCGCTATTACTCTGCGGCCAATGAATTCAGCGCCAATACGCAACATCCCTCGCGAGTGTGGCTTCAGGAACTGTACGGGCAGATCAAGTACCGCGGTGTGGAACTCACCGTGGGGCTTAAAGAGCGCGAGTCATACCTGTTTAATTCACGTCTGGGCAGTGGCGATTTCATCGAGAGCGGTAACGCACGTCCGGTGCCACAGGCGCGTATAGGCTTCATTGACTTTCAGAATATACCCTTCACCAACGGATGGGTGCAGATACAGGGCAACGTGGCCTACGGCATCTTCACCGATAACGCCTGGTGGGAGAATCACTTCGACTACTACAACGGTCATATTGCCCGCAACACGCGCTATATGTACCGCCGCATATATTTCCGCACCAAGCCGTCTCAACCATTGAGTGTTACAGTCGGCGCGCAAAGTGCAGCTCAATTCGGCGGCAGTACCTCCCTGTATTACACAGGCAAACTCTGGAACACCTATCATCGCTCAGGGGGAATAAAAGAGTGTATAAAAATCTTTTTCCCCTTCGGACAGAACGATGAGGACTACTATATAGGCAACACCATCGGCAGCTGGGATCTGAGCGCACGCTACCGTTTCAATAACGGCGATGAGCTGAAAGCATACTTCCAATGGCCGTGGGAGGATGGTTCAGGCGTAGGCAAGCTCAATGGGTTTGACGGAATATGGGGTCTGGAATATACACCCAAGGGGCTGAACTGGCTGAAAGGGGTGGTTGTAGAATACATTGACTTCATGAACCAAAGCGGTCCGATCCACTGGGCGCCCGGAGATTTTCCAGGCACCTCTCTCGTATCGCAGGCTACCGGAAGCGACGACTATTATAATAATAAGACTTACAACTCCTACGCCAACTACGGTCTGGTATTAGGTACTCCTGTCATAATGAGTCCGATATACAATACGGACGGTCAGATATTATGTCTCAACAACCGAATGCGAGGATTTCATATCGGTGCCGAAGGCAGTATATCGCCGAAGGTTGACTACAGGGTGTTGCTGAACTACCGTAAAAGCTACGGAAACTCGTTCTACTATCTTGCCGACCCGATACATCAGACCTCAGCAATGGGCGAAATAACATGGCGTCCATCAGTCAAGGGACTTAAAGTGACCGGTGCGCTGGCCATTGACCGTGGCAAACTGCCCTCAAACTCCTTTGGAGGCATGGTGACCGTTAGCTATACCGGCAACTTCAATCTCAAGCGTCATGAATAAGTTATCATCAATACATACTTCCCTATCCGCTGTCGGGTTTGCATTATTGATATGGATGATGCAACTCGGGCTTAGCGGCTGCACCCACAACAATGGCGATATAGGACCATGGTTCGGCGCATGGGTGATCGATGCCATAGAAATTAACGGCCAACCTGACACTTCGTATGATCGCAATGTATTCTGGAGTTTTCAGAATGAGGTGATAAAGATTTCGGTGCAATACCCCCATGGAGTAGTCTCTGATCACTTCGGCTCATGGAAGGAGGAGGGTAAGATACTGCAACTCAATTATACTCATACCGATGATGTGAGTCAGTCATATCCTGAGAGGTATACTATACCGCCCGTGTTGCATCTTCCTGCAAGAGGTATTATCGACCTCGACATAGAGTCTATGAACGGATCACATATTGTGCTCACCTATACTCCCGATAGCGGCAATAGCATGAAGTACACCCTTAAAAAGCTCTTCTGAGAACGAAAAGCCGAGGTCAAAAAAATAATCCGACGGATTAACATCAGGACATGAAGGAGTCACTTAGCCAGTCACTCAACCAACGTCTCCAGCAGAGGCTTTCGCCGATGCAGGTACAGTTCGTGCGTCTGCTTGAAATGAACGGAGCCGAAATAGAGGATGAGGTGCGCCGCGCTCTGGACGAGAATCCGGCTCTGGAAGCCACCGATTCCTCGACCGCAGACATATCTACGGACGACCACGATGACACGCCTTTTACGGAAACTGCCGAGGAGTTGCAGCGAGCCGACTATCGTTCGGAAGATGATATACCCTCATATCGCTTTGAAACATCCGGCAGACAGTACGGCGATGATTGGACAGAACCGGTAGTAGCGACCTCTGGAGAAACTCTACAGCAATATCTGCTGACTCAGCTTTCATCACTGCCCCTCACCCCGAGACAGCAGATGACAGGCGAATATATCGTCGGGAATATTGACGACAATGGTTATCTGACACGCTCGTTTCACTCATTGCTTGACGACATTGCCGTGCAGGAGGGAGTGGAGCTACGTGATGAGGAACTTGAAGAGATGCTCAAGAAGGTACGCGAACTTGATCCCCCAGGTGTTGGTGCAACCGATCTCCGCGACTGCCTGCTGCTGCAATTACGCCGGCGCCCCAACACCGTGAGCGTCAATACCGCTCGTGAGATAGTGGCCAACTACTTCGATATGTTCTCTCATAAACATTTCGACCGCATCATGGCTGCACTCGAGATTGACAGCGAAGCCCTGCGAGATGCCATAGACGAGATAAAGTCGCTAAATCCCAAGCCTGGAGCACTGCCCGAGGATACTCACAGCCGCGATACATCGACACATATAACACCTGATTTCAGCGTAGAAACCGATGGTGACACAATAACACTGACGCTGCTAAACAACTTGCCTCAGTTACAGATCGAATCTACATTCAGCACAGACGAACTTCCCTCTCAATCGCGCTCAACGGAACGCAGACGTGAGGCGATGGCTTTTATACGCCAACGCCGCGACGACGCAGCTACATTTATAAAGACGCTACAGATGCGTCAGGAGACACTCTACAGAGTCATGTCAGCCATCGTACAGTGGCAGCGGCAATTCTTCCTCACCTATGACGAGACAAAGTTGCGTCCGATGATACTCAAAGACATCGCATCCTTGACAGGCTACGATCTTTCGGTCATATCACGAGCCACGACAGGCAAATACGTAGCCACACGTGCGGGTATCTATCCCCTTAAGTTCTTCTTCAACGAACGCCCCAAGGAGGACACCGACACATCATCGCACGAGATACTTGCTGCTTTGCGCGACATCATTGCCACAGAGAGTAAACGTCGCCCGCTCAGCGACGAAGCCATAGCCTCGGCCCTTAGCGAAAAGGGGTATTCTGTGGCACGACGCACGGTCACGAAATATCGCGAGCGCGAAGGCATACCCGTGGCACGCCTCCGCAAAGAGATTTAAAATTACGCTTTAAATAAGCTGACTGGAGAGGTCCGGTCAGTCAAGTTTTATTTCAGCCTGAGCCATCTCATCATACTCGCCCCAGTCTGGATCATTCTCAGTGTATATCGTCAGCGGCAGCAGCGGCAACTCGGCAAGGGCCTCATTGAGTTTACGGCCGAAGATATGCACACTGGTGGTATAGTACACCCAGTTACGCTCACCGTCGCCGGTATAGATGCCGGTAAGCACTGCCACAGGGTCTTTCAGAAACGCACCCTGAAGCGCCTCCTGCACCTTCTCCATCATCTCGGCATCCTCCTTATTTGGCATACCGTCAGGCAGCGGCTCATACTTCCATGTTATCTCCGCACGGATATTATAGCGGGGATTCTCACGGAACTTCTTAACGTCACGTCGGCCCGTTACCATGATCAGCTTCGACCCATCTTCATTTTCAGTGGGGGCCGTCCACCACTCTCCTTGATTCATAAGTTTTTATCTTTTTATAATCTTTGATCCAAATCTATATCCGAGAAAATAAATAATCGTCCGCAAGGTTTCATTCCTCGCGACACCCATACGCGAAATTAATCAATTTAATTGAATAACTCACCTAACACTCTACTTGAATCTACAGCGACAATAATCAGCTGAAAATATCCTTTTGCCTGAACTCATTTTTTCGTAAAGATTTGCTCAATCGGTTAATCCTCCGTAATTTTGCGTGGACAGACCGCAACCTCTCTGCAGAAGCCCTGTCAAGGGATAGGCGGGAGGCGGTCTGCGAGACATTTTTTTGAAAAGCGTTACTCAACGCTCTTTCTTGACAATCAGAAACCTGGAAAATTTCTTATCACCGTCAAGATTGAGGCAGGGGTAGATGTTTTATGTGGATATGTATATATCGGGTGCCAACGGGTGCGTGAGCGTCCATTGGCCACTTATTACATAATCTGCGTGAGGCTTCTGCACTGCCCGTTCTCGGTGATGGGCAATTCCAGGGCCTCTGATTGTGGAACGGGTAGCAGGTACGGCTCTCACGCTTTTCCTTTTTATCCCCTAACCACTATTATCCATGCCCTGCAGGAGAGACGCGTGGCGCCACACACCTACTATGAAACCCCGTTATCTTCTTTTTAGTTTCCTACTATTTGTGTCGTTGCTTGCTTCATCCAAGGATGTCATCATGCGTACCGACAGCACATANATTGATGCATATGTTGAAGAAATCACAGAGACCACAATACGCTACCGCAAGGCCAACAATCCTTCAGGACCTGTGTATGTTATTCCCATCTCCACAGTCCTTAAAATAGTCTACGATAACGGCAGTACGGACAACTTCAATCCACCAACCGATCCCAGCAGTATAATTCAATCCATAACCTCAACACCTTCCAATACTACTTCCGACAAAGAACCGATCCAGTATGCCAACTCTCGTNCCTCTAACGCAAACACAATGTCGGATGCACAATTACTTAGATATATGGCGAATACATCTACTGAAGACCAATTATATGCTAAAGCCAAGAGATATCGACTCATAGGTTGGCTCGGTGGCGGAGTACTACTTGCCGCCACTATTATTGGAACTGCCTCTATTAACGGTATTGATACGGCTATAGAATATGCCGCCCCAGCAGGAGGAACTTTAGCTACATTAGCATGGTGTACAGGTTTTAACATTTACGCAAATCGACTAAAGAATCAGGCTCGTGATATGGAGTTTTACTCTTCCTCCATCATTGAAGATGATATTATAAGTTTCGGTGACAAGTCTCTTACCGCCGGGCTAAGTATACTTGGCAATCACATAACTCACACCCAAGGTTATGGTCTATCCCTCAAACTCACTTTCTAATATAAACATTATGCGACTTTCATATATCATCGGAATAACGANCGTTATNTTGTTCACGGTCAGTTCATGCTCACCTAAAATTTCAACCCGTAAGCTCAACGCCTACACCACAGTTGCACCCAACAANGTGAGCTACAACCGACTCACTATGGATCTTGATCCTAATCCTATCACCTACACAATTGATATCTCCACCGAGGCGGGACGTACCAAACTCATGAATCTATCGTTGGACGAGGCATGCGATCTTGCTCTCATTGAGGCTATAATGGCCAATCAATGCGCCACACTTTTTCAGCCCCAGTATACTCACCTAATTAAACAAGGCAAGGTACTTCGCGTCACTGTCTACGGCTACCCTGCACGCTACAAAAAGGAGGAGAAACCAGAGCCTCCCATTGAGATCACCAAGAAGCAGATTATAGTGATGTNACCCAACTGATTATCTCACTATTTTAATACATACTTTACTATACCCACATTACAAAATTCGGTTATACTTTTTCTCTAAGTCTTCAAAAAAACTGAGTTAGGGAAAGAGTATAACACAATTGTGGGTTTACACACTTATAATTACTTTACGATTCAGGGAAGATGGGATGAGGAGATGGATTGCAGTAATGAACAATTTTTATTAATTTTGCGTCTAATCTATCCTGTAATCAAATAGTAATAAATTTACGCTGAAATCTATGGCCGAATTATCGCTCCTGTCACGTTTAGAGGGTATTGAATCCNGTTTTGAAGAGGTAAGCACTCTCATAACCGACCCCTCTGTCATAGCCGATATGAAGCGCTATGTACGTCTGTCAAAGGAGTATAAGGACTTAGAGAAGCTNACNGCNGCNACAAATCGCTACCGCANNCTGNTAGGCAATATNGANGAGGCTCACGANGTGCTCGAAAATGAGCGCGANGACGAGNTNAGAGCNATGGCCCGCGANGANCTTGACGAGGCTACNGCNGCNCTNCCCGCNCTTGAGGANGAGATAAANCTGCTGCTCATACCCGCCGACCCCGAAGATGGCAAGAATGCCATAGTGGAGATTCGCGGCGGTACGGGAGGTGACGAGGCTGCAATTTTTGCNGGTGANCTTTTCAAGATGTATTCACGCTACTGCGAGTCGAAGGGCTGGCAGGTGTCAGTGACATCGTTCAGCGAAGGTGCANCCGGAGGTTACAAAGAAATAGTAATGGCCGTGACAGGCGANAATGTGTATGGCACACTGAAGTATGAGAGCGGTGTGCACCGTGTGCAGCGTGTGCCCGCTACCGAGACTCAGGGCCGTGTCCACACCTCAGCCGCTACTGTGGCCGTGCTCCCCGAGGCTGAGGCCTTCGATGTGGAAATCAACGAGGGTGAAATCAAGTGGGATACNTTCCGAAGCGGTGGTGCCGGCGGACAGAATGTAAATAAGGTGGAGTCGGGTGTACGTCTGCGCTACAACTGGCGTAACCCCATCACCGGAGTGACCGAAGAGATACTCATCGAGTGTACCGANACGCGCGACCAGCCCAAGAACAAGGAGCGCGCNCTNAGCCGTCTGCGTACATTTATCTACGATAAGGAGCATCAGAAGTATNTCGATGACATAGCCTCGCGCCGTAAGACTCTCGTATCTACCGGCGACCGTTCGGCNAAGATACGCACATATAATTATCCGCAGGGCCGAATCACCGACCATCGTATTAACTACACTATCTATAATCTTCAGGCATTCGTCGACGGCGATATNCAGGACTGCATNGACCATCTTATCGTGGCCGAAAACGCCGAGAAACTGAAAGCCTCGGAGCTATAAATTAATAAACACCATATAATACATCATGAAGCGACAGGAACTCATTGACAATATCAAACAGAAAGAGTCATTTCTCTGTGTAGGACTNGACACCGACATCCGCAAACTGCCGGAGTGTCTGCTGCGCACCGATAACCCCATACTTGAGTTCAACAAAGCCATCATAGACGCCACCGCTCCCTACTGTGTGGCCTACAAGCCCAACCTTGCTTTCTACGAAAGCCTCGGAGTGCAGGGATGGCTCGCTCTGGAAGAGACCGTGAAGTATCTCCGCACGAACTATCCCGACCAGTTCATCATAGCCGACGCNAAGCGCGGCGATATAGGCAACACTTCGCAGCTCTATGCCCGNAGTTTCTTTGAACACCTCGGCGTAGACGCTATCACTGTGGCTCCNTATATGGGCAAGGACAGCGTAAGCCCCTTCCTCGGCTACGACGGCAAATGGGTGATACTCCTCGCCCTTACCTCCAATCCCGGTTCACACGACTTCCAGCTCACNGAAGACCGCGATGGAAAGCGCCTGTTTGANAAGGTNATCACCACNTCNAGCGAATGGGCNGGNGANGANGANATGATGTATGTGGTGGGNGCTACNCAGGGCAAAATGTTTGAGGAGATACGCCGCGTNGCTCCCCGCAGTTTCCTGCTTGTGCCCGGTGTTGGTGCTCAGGGNGGCAGCCTTGAAGAAGTGGCCCGCTACGGCATGATACCCGGCGACTGCGGTCTGCTCGTCAACTCATCGAGAGGCATCATCTATGCCTCCAATGGTGAGGACTTTGCCGAAGCAGCCGGTCGCGAAGCACGTAAGCTTCAGCAGGAGATGGCCGCTCTTCTCAAGAAGTAAAAAAAATGCGGCAGCCTCATCACGNCAAAAAANNTCTGACTATCAACAGACAAANAATCATAACCTAAAACNANCAATCTCAAAAATGACTATCGACAANTACAAATTTGCCGGCAAGAAGGCAATCGTGCGTGTTGACTTCAATGTGCCCCTGGACGAAAACGGCAATATCACTGACGATACCCGTATCCGCGGTGCTCTCCCCACCCTCAAGAAGATTCTTGAAGACGGCGGTTCACTCATCATCATGAGCCACATGGGCAAGCCCAAAGGCAAGGTTAATCCCAAGCTCTCTCTGTCACAGATTAAGGACGCTGTAGCCAAGGCTCTCGGCACCGACGTACAGTTTGCCCCCGACTGCGCCAACGCAGCTGAGGCAGCCGCCAACCTCAAGCCCGGCGAAGTGCTTCTGCTCGAAAATCTCCGTTTCTATCCCGAAGAAGAGGGTAAGCCCGTAGGTATCGACAAGGCAGATCCCGCTTACGACGAAGCCAAGAAGGAAATGAAGGCCCGTCAGAAGGAGTTTGCAAAGACTCTCGCTTCATACGCTGACTGCTATGTAAACGATGCCTTCGGTACAGCTCACCGTCGTCACGCTTCTACCGCCGTTGTAGCTGACTATTTCGATGCTGACAACAAGATGCTCGGCTACCTCATGGAGAAGGAAGTTAAGGCCGTTGACAATATCCTCAGCGATATCAAGCGCCCCTTCACCGCTATTATGGGTGGCTCAAAGGTGTCTACCAAGATCGGTATTATCGAAAACCTCATGGACAAGGTTGACAACCTCATCCTCTGCGGTGGCATGACCTACACCTTCGCCAAGGCTATGGGTGGCAAGATCGGTCTGTCAATCTGCGAGGACGATAAGCTTGATCTGGCTCTTGACATCATGAAGAAGGCTAAGGAGAAGGGTGTAAACCTCGTTCTCGGTACTGACTGCGTGGCAGGTGATGCCTTCTCTAACGATGCCAACACTCAGATTTGCAGCGTAATGGATATTCCCGAAGGTTGGGAAGGCATGGATGCCGGTCCTGAGACCCGCAAGGCTTTCGCCGACGCAATCAAGGGTGCCAAGACTATCCTCTGGAACGGTCCCGCCGGTGTGTTTGAGTTCGACAAATTTACTGCAGGCAGCCGTGCTATCGCCGACGCTATCGTAGAAGCTACCAACAACGGTGCTTTCTCACTCGTAGGTGGTGGTGACTCGGTGGCTTGTGTCAACAAGTTCGGTCTTGCCGATCAGGTAAGCTACGTTTCAACCGGTGGCGGTGCCCTCCTCGAAGCTATCGAAGGCAAGGTACTTCCCGGTATCGCAGCTATCCGCGGCGATAAGTAATCAACCGACTACCTAAATACATTATCAGGCGCTATGTCATTACCGACATAGCGCTTTTTTATTATAGACCGGGCGTAATTTAACTTTTTTGAAATTGAAATGATTCAAAACTATTTACTATATTTGCCAACGCAAGGATATTCCTGTACTTTATCGTTACGCCAACCCAATCATTAATACCACACATTATGAAAAGGTCTAATCTCAAGCCATGCATCGTCGCCACTGCCATGTTTGCTGTGTCATTGGTGGCCAACGCCCAGTATAACATCCCGTCTGATGACGAGTTTATCTTTGATCAAACACCCTGGGAACAAGAAAGGGTGTTACGACTCTTCTCTACAGCCTGGGAAGAAGGTAGAACATATCCATCGGCAGAAGAGCTTAACAGTATAGGCATGAACTATATAGATCTTGAGTCGGCCCGTTCGCACACCAGATATCGCAATATTGACAAGGATTCCTCACGCGACCTCATCGCAGACATTAATCATGACCGACGCCTGTGGTGTAATATTCCGGCAGGAAATGGTGCGGCATATGGCGGTTATCCTTCAAGTCGTTTTGATCAGGATGTTTTCTCTTTCTGGAACTATACCCATCTCTTTGGCCCTTCTAACTACATGAGCCTACGCACCCCCGGATGTTGGGTCGACGCCGCGCACAAAAACGGCACCAAAATTTATTGTGGCGTAAAAGTCATTTATGGATTGGGTGATATTGAATGTGATCTTTTATATTCTTTTATTCAGGATAAGAATGCAGACGGGAGCTATAAGTATTCACGTACATTTGTAAATGCTGCGGCATACTTCGGCTACGACGGATATAACTATTATGACAACATCAAAAAATATCAGACGAGAGACTGGCAAAGTTTTCACTCAGAAATTATAGACCATGCCCATGAGTGTGGTTTTAACAATTTCAGCATGGGGTTACACCCTGAGGATATACCAGCCATTACTCCTATCAATGTTGGTCGCTTATATGGAACATCAAAAGGACAGATATTTAACTGTACTCTCAGCGTCGGGTTGAATAAAATGGCGTGGGAGGAAGCAGAGTCCAGCATTAAGACTGCAATGGATTCTGTAGGTAATGCTGACGGTGTGTACATGGGGTGTATTGTATCCAATAATTCATCAGATTTGTCAACTGATTATTGGACCGAGATGAACACCGAGGCAACCAAACCCATGAATATTGCCCTGTTGGGTGACTTTGATCAAAGCTACTTCTTCAGGTGTAGTGCAGGAGTTGACCCTATAATAAAGCAGGAAAACTATCAGAAGCTGCTTGAGAAGGCTTTCTCGGGCGCAAACCGCAATCCGCTGCACCGCCCCGTTATCAACAATGATTGGGGAACAATGACAGTAAGTGATGCCTCACTTGCCGACGCTCAATTCAACAATGCACCGGGGTTCTGCTCAATGATACCTGAGCATTCTGCCATTGACTTCGCCCTGCCATTCGAGACACATTTCTCACTTGGCAACGGTGAAAGCTATTTCTACAAGGGAAAGGTAACGCACGGTTCATGGTACAATATGAGCCAGCAGGACATCGTGCCCACTTACCGCTGGCTCATCACCAAAAAGGGAGATATGACCGCTTACTCCGATGACATCGAGGCTCATTTCACCCACGAGGACGCATACATAGGAGGTTCGTCACTGAAGCTCACGGGGGCAACAACTTCGGGGGCTGACGTGATTCTCTATCGCACTTCGCTCGAGGTAACCGAGAGTGACCCCATGGCGACTCTCGCAGTCAAGGGTACTAAGGGTGAAACAAATCTCTCAGTCATCATAAAGAAGCGAGGCAACTCCGGATGGATAGAAGTTCCATTCGGCGCACTCTCCGGTGAAACATGGGAGAAAAAGAGTTGCACTATATCGGGGCTGGCGAAGGGCGATGTGATAGAAAACATAGGCCTGCGCGTCAACTCCGCCAACAAGGGCTATGAGGTTTATGTAGGCCAACTTAAAATATCTGACAATCGTAATGCGGTTCATGCCGGCATACGCGAAGGCTCGCTCATAGCCGAAGTGTGTCAGGAATATACCACCCAACTCTCACTGCGCCTCGGCTGGGAACCCAACTTCGACGGCTTCGATACACACATCGACGACTTTGGAATGGTATACAACGACGAGATTAACGTAGATCACTTCGAAGTATTCTACAAAGAGGGCGAAGATGGCCCCGTTAGGGAAGTAGGCCGCACATCACAGTGGGCGACTTTCATAGGCAACCTTCCCTGCGGACAGAACACTGACGCATACATAGGCGTGCGCTCCGTGTCAGTAGACCTTAAGCATTATTCCTCTATCGAATGGATTCGTATACCCCATAGCAAAGACAGACTTCCCGAATTGTCAGAAGAGGATCGCGAAGACAATACATGGGCTGAAACATACACGGCTCGTCGCGACAAGGGTGAACCCATGCAGCCTGATAACATTAATGGCGGTATCTACGGAACTGACATTGAGACTATTGATACAGCTACTGATTGCTCCTCGGTAAGCATTGTAGACGGTGTGGCGTATTTTTACGATACCGAAAAGGCATGGTTCTACGACAGCACCGGACGATGTGTGAAGTACGTTGACGGAGCAGAATCAGCAAATGTCAGCGACCTCAACGGCGTATATCTCGTCAAACTTCTTAACAAGCAGATCATCCGACCCACCAAAGTCGTAATAAGGTAAAACCCCAATTCCACCAGACTAATAGAACGGGTGTGTGTTATCAAGAAACACACACCCGTATATGTTTATATAGATGTCGGATAACGGTTTTGGAGGCCTTACTGTTTACAGTAAAATAACGACTTATAATTCGCGGATGTGCAACATACAGTTATAACTCAGGCCGTGGGTCATTAAGTAGACACACGGCCTGGTATATTATCAGCACCCCCTTACGATGTTACGGTAGAGGGAGGGGGGGAGATTTAGTCGGGAATCAGCGGGGGATTACTTTGCGGGCTCGGCGGTTTCAACGCCGGCGAGGTCGGGGTCTATCATGATGCGGCCGCAGTATTCGCAGACGATGATTTTCTTGTGCATCTTGATCTCCATCTGCTTCTGGGGGGGAATGCGGTTAAAGCATCCGCCGCAGGCGTTACGCTGAATGTAGACGATGCCGAGACCGTTGCGTGCATTCTTGCGGATACGCTTGAAGGCAGTGAGGGTACGTGCGTCAATGTCGGGTTCGAGAGCCTTTGCCTGTTCACGCAGACGCTCTTCGTCCTGCTTGGTTTCAGACACGATTTCCTCAAGCTCGGCACGCTTGTCGGCGAGGATGTGGTTCTGGTCAAGAAGGTTTGACTCAGTAGCAGCGATATCGTTCTGCTTGTTCTCCATGGCGCGTGCATATTCGTTGATATGCTTCTCGCAGAGCTCTATCTCGAGGGTCTGGAATTCGATTTCCTTAGACAGGAGGTCAAACTCGCGGTTGTTGCGCACATTGTCAAGCTGAGTCTTATATTTTTCGATAGCTGCCTGTGAAGCGTGGATTTTTTCTTTCTCTTCGGCAGACTTTCTGCGAAGGTCTTCGATGTCCTTCTTGTAATTGTCAATTCGGGTACGCAGTCCTTCGATATTATCCTCAAGGTCGCGCACTTCGAGCGGCAACTCACCGCGCACAGTCTTGATACGGTCTATCTGCGACAGAATGGTCTGAAGCTCATAGAGTGATTTGAGACGCTTCTCTACCGACAACTGCTGATCGGCTTTGTTTTTATCGGTTGTAGCCATATATTGATTTACATGTAAATTATCGGATTCGTGGCGATTCGGCTGAACCTGACTGCAAAGTTAGGAAATTTTTCTCTAATTACGTCCATAAAAATCTCCGTAGCACAGTGTTCACTCTCATAGTGACCTATATCTATGAGTAAAATCCTGTGGGCGTAGTCGACAAAGTCGTGGTATTTCACATCGGAAGTGATGTAAGCCTGTGCTCCGGCGGCTATGGCTTTACTTATCAGGAAGGCTCCGGAGCCTCCGCAGAGGGCTACGCGGCTCACCGTCGACGAGGGGTCGTAGGCAGTACATCGCGCTACGGGAGAACCGAACTTCGATTTTACCAGAGCCACCAACTCTGCCGGGGAGAGCGGCGTGGGGAGTATACCCACCATGCCACATCCGGCAATGAGGCCCTGAGCACGAGCCGGCTCCACGGGGTCGAGCACCATACAATCAGTGAGGCCGAGCATACGGGCCATGCGGGCAGACACTCCCTCAGGAGCATTGTCCAGAGATGTGTGGCAGGAGTAAATAGTAATGCCGTGGCGTATGGCCTCGATGATGACAGTCTCCACAAGAGTGGCGCCGATAAGCGACTTGACGCCCTTGAACAGCACAGGGTGGTGTGACACCACGAGGTTGCACCCCTCGCTCACTGCCTCAGCAATCACCTGCGGGGTTACGTCGACACACAGCATCACTCCCCTACATTCATCACCGACGCTCCCCACCTGCACACCGGTATTGTCGTACGGTTCCTGCAAGCGGGGAGGTGCGTAATCGGTGATGACACGTATTATATCACCGTTAGTTATCATCTCTTAGTCTTCCTTCTTCTCCTTCAGTGAGATGCAAAGCTCGTCAAGCTGAGCGTCGTCAATAGCCGAGGGAGCATCGATCATCATATCGCGACCTGAATTGTTCTTGGGGAAGGCGATAACGTCGCGAATAGAATCGAGTCCGGCGAGGATTGAGACGAAGCGGTCGAAGCCGAAGGCGAGTCCACCGTGAGGGGGTGCACCGTATTTGAAGGCATTCATCAGGAAGCCGAACTTGTACTGAGCGTCCTCCTCGGAGAGTCCGAGCAGGCGGAACATATGGTTCTGGAGTTCAGCATCGTGGATACGTATGCTGCCGCCACCAAGCTCATTGCCGTTAACCACCATGTCGTAGGCTGTAGCGCGCACGGCACCTGTGTCGGTGTCGAGTTTGTCAACATCCTCGGAGTTGGGAGCGGTAAAGGGATGGTGCATGGCGTAGTAGCGCTGTGTCTCGTCATCCCATTCAAAGAGGGGGAAATCAACTACCCACAGGCAAGAGAACTTCTGAGGATCGCGCAGACCGAGACGTGAGCCCATCTCAAGACGCAACTCGCAGAGTTGCTTACGAGTCTTCATTACGGGACCGGCCATTACGAGTATGAGGTCGCCGGGCTTGGCACCGCATCGGTCGGCCCATGCGCGAAGGTCGTCTTCGGTATAGAACTTGCTTACCGAGCTCTTTAATGAACCGTCGGCTTCAACCTTGACCCAGATAAGGCCCTTGGCACCTACCTGAGGACGCTTCACGAAGTCGGTGAGCTGGTCAAGCTGTTTGCGGGTATAGTCGGCACAACCGGGCACACAGATGGCACCTACGTAGGGGGCCTCGTCAAATACGGCGAAGTTCTTCCCGCCGGTGAGGTCCTTAAGTTCTACGAATTCCATGCCGAAGCGGGTATCGGGCTTGTCGCTGCCGTAGAGACGCATAGCATCGGCCCAGGTCATGCGGGGGAAGGGTTCGGTAAAGTCAATATCCTTAACGTAACGGAAGATATGCTTTACGAGTCCCTCAAACATATTGAGCACGTCCTCCTGGTCGACGAACGACATTTCGCAGTCAATCTGTGTGAACTCAGGCTGACGGTCGGCACGCAGATCCTCGTCGCGGAAACACTTTACGATCTGGAAATAACGGTCAAAGCCGCTGACCATCAGTAGCTGCTTGAATGTCTGAGGCGACTGAGGCAGGGCGTAGAACTGACCGGGATTCATGCGTGAGGGCACCACGAAGTCGCGCGCACCCTCGGGGGTTGACTTGATGAGCACCGGGGTCTCCACTTCGAGGAAGCCTTTGGAGTCAAGATAACGACGTATCTCGAAGGCCATACGGTGGCGCAGTTCGAGGTTGCGGCGTACGGCTCCTCGGCGAAGGTCGAGATAGCGGTAACGCATACGCAGGTCATCACCGCCATCGGTGTCGTCCTCAATGGTGAACGGGGGTACATCGCTACGATTGAGCACCTTAAGTTCAGTAGCGAGGATCTCGATGTCGCCTGTAGGCAGGTTGGCATTCTTGCTGGTACGCTCGGCCACCTTACCTGTCACCTGCACCACGAATTCACGGCCCAGATGATTGGCAGCCTCGCAAAGCTCGGCGTTGCTGTCGTTGTCAAACACTATCTGTGTGATGCCATAACGGTCACGGACGTCGACAAAGGTCATGCCGCCCATCTTACGTGTGCGCTGCACCCATCCGGCCAAAGTCACTTCACGACCGGCGTCGCTTAAGCGGAGTTCTCCGCACGTGTTGGTTCTGTACATATCTATTTGTGAGGTAGACTTTTTTCATTCCAGCAGTGCGGTCTACACACTGCATCACGCAAAGTTAGCAATTTTTGCCCAACCCTTGAAACATCCGCCCCAAAACCATAAAAAAACATCTCCAATATCAGACCTGACATTTTATCAGACCTGACATTGGAGATGTTTTATGATATTGGAGTAGTTTATAATATTATCTTACGTAGACTTTGCTTACAGTCGCTCCGCAGCGTACAATATACAGCCCCGCATTAAGCCCTGTCACGCTGCCATCAGTACTTACAGCCACTCTACGGCCGTCAATCGTATACACCTCCACAGGCTGACCGCCATTCACCGCCGTAATAGTGCCGTCACCCACCTCAAAAGAAATTTCATCGTAGGTAGTTATTTCATCCAGTTTATTCACGCCTATAGGTAGGATATTGGGAATATCACACCATCCGGGGGCAGACTTGTAGGCTTTAACCGATTCTTCCGGCACATAGACAGTGAACCACTCGGGGTAGGTCTTAACGTTAGAACGTTTATAGTCTTCAAAAGGATTTTGATCTATTCCGGTATTAAAGTTAACTACCATGTAATCACCGTATTTTGGGTCAAGCGACACCGTTGGAGGTTCCTTTGCGTAACATGTTATGGATGTGTTTGTTGCGTCACGGATAATCTCTATATTCCTTTCGTCATCAAATTTATTGTCATTATACCAAATAGCTCTGCTTGAAATACTTTTCAGAGATGCGGGCAGGCATGCCAGATCTGTGTGATAATTTATGTTGAATCCTATGGATTCAACACCATCGGGAATCACTAATTTACTGTAATTCTTACGGACATAACCACCGTAAAAATTTGTATTATCTGTAACCCAATCTGAAAGACCAACTCCAAATTCATAAAACGCTTCATCTTGGATTTCCTTTACATTCTTTGGCAATTGCAGATTAGGCCATTCTGCCCTATAAAAACATTTTTTATCTATAATTTCCACTGTTGATGGAAAACTGTAATTGCATGTCATCACGGGGTAATTTGAATTTCTTGTCCACCACGTTGGCTCAGTATATGAGTTTTCGGAAGGATAAGTGCCCTCTGCAAACTTCTTGCTCTCCTTGTTGACAGTCATATCGCTTATAGAAGTAACCTTACATGCTTGTCCTTGTAGAGTAACTGATGACGGTATCTTAATGGTAGCGGCAGTTGAAGAGGCAAGTGCTTGAGCATTACATGTGCCGACACCGGTGACAGTATATCTGATGCCGTTTATATCTTCTGAATAAGGCTTTGCTGCTATGATATTAGGCACTTTACACCATCCGGGAGCTTTCTTATAAGCCTCGATAGACTCCTCCGGTACGTAAATGGTTACGTATTCATTTTCATACTCTTTCTTGTCACGTGAGACATCGCAATTATTTATCGGAAGTACACATTTGTCAGAGGTGGGGATTATCTCCGGAGGAGTCTTAGCCCATATTGTCGGTGATTTTGTAAGTTCTGTACGCGAAACTGCAAGTGCCGACATGCGCTTAAGTGTTGATGGCAGACTGAGTATATTTGGTCCATACTCACATTCTCCGTTAATCTTATACCCTAATTCTTCTACACCTTCAGGTATAACGATATCTCCTACGCAAGTGGAGAATGCATAAGATTCAATTACTCTTGACTTGGGAAAACTAAGTTCCTTCCAGATAGTAAAATCCCAACACTCGTTGACGCCATAGGCTTGAAAGCAGTATGCACATATAGTATCAACAAATTCCGGAAACTTAATCTCATATCTTACATATTTGTATCGGTAGTCATCATAATTTTCTCCAGCAATCGCATTTATACCCATATCACTAATGGATGTAACACGACACTCTTCTCCGTTGATAGTTACAGTGGGATTAACTATGTAACTTTTATACACATCGTCCTTAACCATTGAAGCCCGACAGGTTCCTTCGCCGGTTCTGGTATACCGAATGCCGCGTAACACCTTCTCGGGAGCCTGCGCATGACAAAGAGCAACTCCACCAAAGAGCAACGCAATAATGAGAGGTAATAAACCCCTCGTATGTGTGGTAATTCTCTCAATTCGTTTCATAAGCCTATATGTGATTGATGTGGTTTATATTTCTTTATAAATACATTCCATGAATTATCTTACGTAAACCTTGTTGACAGTAGCTCCGCAGCGCACTATGTACAGTCCTGCGTTAAGACCTGATACGGTGCCGTCGGTTCCGACAGTCACCCTGCGTCCGTCAGTCGTATAAACCTCTATGGGGTGAGAGGCATTTGCTACAGTAATAGCACCATCACTCACCTCAAATCTTACTTCTCTGTCAGTGACTACATTTTCTAAAGCATTGGCTCTTATAGGCAGAATATTGGGTATACTACGCCATACAACAGTATTCTTATAGGCCTCCACCGATTCTTCCGGCACATAGAGAGTGAACCATTCGGGATAGGTTGTAACGCGAGAACGTTTATTATCACTAAAATCACCTATGCCGCTATCAAAGTTGACAACCATGCAATGAGGATTATCAAGGGTGGATACCACCATGGGAGGCTCCTTTGCGTAACATGTTATGGAGCTGTTGGTCTCGTCACGGACTACATCTTTATCATCAGAAAACCAAATAGCTCGGCTTGTCATGATTTTCAGTGTAGAAGGCAAAGATGCCAACTCAGTTTTATAATTTATATTAAAACCTATTGATTCTACACCTTCAGGCACGACCAATTTACCGTAGTCCAAGCGTTTGTAACCACCGTAAAATTCTGATTCATCTTTGACCCAATACGAAAGTCCTAAGCCAAATTCATAGAAAGCTTCATCGCAAATCTCCTTAACATTCGCAGGAAGTTGCAGATTAGGCCATTCTACCCTATAAAAACATCTTTTACCTATCACTTCAACTGTCGGTGGGAAACTGTAATTGCATATCATAACAGGATAATTTGACCCGACGGTCCACCCCATAGGCTCCGTATATGAGTTTTCAGGAGGATAAGTGCCACTTGCAAAAGTTAAGCTTTGTTTGTTGACACTCATATTGCTTATTGAAGTAACCTTACAGACTTGTCCTTGTAGGGTTACGGATGACGGTATCTTAATGGTTTTAGCATTTAAAGAGACATCGGCAAGTGCCTGAGCATCACATATTCCATCACCTGTTACAGTATATCTGATACCGTTCATATCTTCTGAATAAGGCTTTGCCGCTTTGATATTAGGCACGTTACACCATCCCGGCGCTTTCTTATAAGCTTCGATAGACTCCTCCGGTACATAAATAGTTAAGTATTCACTTTCATACTTTTTCTTGTCACGTGAAACATCGTAATTTATAGGAAGCATACAACCGTCTGAAGTGGGGATAATTTCAGGAGGAGTCTTAGCCCAGATTATAATTTCGTTACCCGTAACACCAAGTGCCGACATACGACGAAGTGTGTAGGGAAGACTAACTATTTGGGGTCCAAAGGAAATTCCCTCATAATCATTAAACTCACCATTAATCTTACATCCTATCTCTTCAACACCCTCAGGAATAGATATATCAACCATTTCTTGCTTTGCGCTTTTTTTAAGTGTTGCGAATGCATATGACTCTATGACTCTTGACTTTGGGAAACTAAAATCTTTCCACAATGTAAATCCCCAGTCCAACTCTACATCATGGCCATGGAAACAGTGCGCGCATATCGTGTCTACATACTCAGGAAACTTTATAGCGTATTTAGCTGAATAGTACTGTAAGCCGAGGGCGTTCCAATTATCTTCATTCATATCGTATACGGCATTTATACCCATGTCGCTAATGGAAGTCACTCTACACTCTTCTCCGTCTATTGTTACCGGGGAATTAATCGTATAAGTTTGATAGGGATAGTCCTTAACCATCGAAGCACGACATGTTCCGTCACCGGTTTTGGTATACCGAATGCCGCGGAACACCTTCTCAGGTGCCTGCGCATGACATAGAGCCACTCCGCCTAAAAGCAATGCGATAAGAAGAGGTAATAAACCCCTCGTATGTATGGTAATTCTCTCAATTCGTTTCATAAGCCTATATGTGATTGATGTGGTTTCTATTTCTTTACTAATAAATTCCATGAATTGTCTTCTCTGATATTATATACGATATCGCCTTGTTGCCAGGATTCCAAATAAGAAGATGATGGTTTAACAGTCGATAGACATTCAATATTGATATCTCGGGAAGTAATGGTTTTATTCCTTTATTAAATATTAGAGATTTTTATACTTCGCAAATATAATTAATCAAATTAAGCCTGACAATATCGAAATGTTTTTTTAGTCTTTTTAACAATCATACAAGTAGATAACACTGTATCAATGAAAAGAAAGATTTTGCAGAGGGTAGGGATAATACGGAGGGGAGGAGGTGCGTTATTAAGGAGTGAAACTCTGTGTACGACATATCGCGGTGGCGACAGCAGCATTATTTGCTACCGCTCTGACAGGAGCTAAGGCGGGTGACAGTTCTCCGGCCTACAGCTTCCTCAATATACCCACATCGACCACCGTATACGGTTTGGGTGGTATCAACATATCCAATATCGACGACGACATCAATACTGTGGAACAGAACCCTGCTCTGCTCGGACCTGAATTTGACCGACAGCTCGGACTCACCTATATGCACTATCTCGGCGACTCAAACTTTGCCGGGGTTAAGTTCGGCACCGCTGCCGGCGAGCACGGTGCGTGGGCCATGGGCATACAATACTTCGGCTATGGATCCATGAAGGAGACCGACGCCACGGGTACGGTGCTCGGTGATTTTTCTCCCAAGGATGTATGTTTCTCCGGTACTTACAGCCATGATATTACTGACCGTCTGCGCGGCGGTGCCACCCTGAAAGCCATCTACAGCACCTACGCCGACTATTCGGCCTTTGCAATGGCTACCGACCTGGGGCTCAATTATTACAATCCTGACTCAGACCTATCACTGTCACTCGTAGTAGCAAACCTCGGCGGACAGATTAAGCGCTTTAATGACTCTTACGACCGCCTGCCCGTAGATGTACGTCTGGGCTGGACACAGTCATTCGGCACCCTCCCCATACGATTCTCGGTTACGGCCTGGAACCTGACCAAATGGAGCCTTCCCTACTGGGAGAACGGCGATGGCAGCAATACCTCTGAACCGGTGCTCAAGGACTCCTTCTCGTCAAATCTATTCCGCCACCTCATCTTCGGTGCCGACTTTGTACCCTCCGACAGATTTCACATAGGATTGGGCTATAACTATCATACCCGCACCAACATGGCTACTTACCATCGTTCGATGCTCTCCGGCTTCTCCATCTGTGCCGGTCTGGATGTGAAGTCATTTGGCATAGGAGTGGCCCTGGCCCAACCCCACACGGGTGCCACGACACTGATGTTCAATATCTCCTGCCGCCTCTCCGAACTCTAATGTCCTCTATCCTCACCCATACTCAGCTTCAAAATCATACATTAAGATATATATGAGCAAGAATATAATCATAGCTATCGACGGATATTCGTCAAGCGGCAAAAGTTCTATGGCCCGTGCTCTGGCCAAACGTATCGGCTATCGCTATATTGACTCCGGAGCCATGTATCGTGCTGTAACTCTTCATGCTATGCGCAACGGCATGACATCTGCCGACGGCACGGTTGATGCCGAGGCCGTAACCCGTGTCCTTCCCGACATAAAAATAGACTTCATGGTGACACCCGAAGGACAGCACACCATGCTCAACGGGGAGGACGTGGAGAAGGAAATTCGTCAGATGGCCGTGAGCAACTTCGTGTCGGAAATCGCCGCCATACCTCAGGTGCGCCACGCGCTGGTGGCCATGCAGCAGTCATTCGGCAGCTCCAAGGGCATAGTAATGGACGGACGTGACATAGGCACCACCGTATTCCCCGATGCCGAGATGAAGGTGTTTGTCAACGCCTCTGCCGAGACCCGCGCTCAGCGCCGCTTTGCCGAACTGATAGAAAAGGGCACTCCTGCCTCTTACGAGGAGGTACTGGCCAACGTGGTACACCGCGACCATATTGACGAAACCCGCGAAGAAAGTCCCTTGCGCAAGGCCGATGATGCCGTGGTGCTTGACAACTCCACCATGACCATTGACGAGCAGAACGCGTGGCTGCTTGACCTCTACAACCGCTGTTCGCAATAATCCCTCCACCCACTACCATACATTCTCCCCCCTATGGCTACACGTATTGAGATAGATCCCCGCTCAGGATTCTGCAACGGAGTGGTCACGGCCATCCGTAAAGCCGAGGAAGAGCTCGAAATGTCATCGTGTCTCTACTGCCTGGGCGACATTGTGCACAACAGCGACGAGGTGGAACGCCTGCGTCGCAAAGGTCTCATCACCATAACCCACGCCGAGATGGAGAAGCTCCATGACGTAAAAGTGCTCCTGCGCGCACATGGCGAACCCCCATCGACCTACGAGCTGGCCCGACGTAATAATATAGAGATTATTGACGCCACATGCCCCGTGGTGTTACAGCTCCAGAGACGCATAAAACAGACCTTCGACACAGATCCCTCGCATCCCCAGATAGTAATCTACGGTAAGAAGGGTCACGCCGAGGTCAACGGCCTGGTAGGTCAGACCGCAGGCGAGGCTATCGTAGTGGAGCATCGTGATGAACTTGACCGCGTAGACTTCTCGCGCCCTATAGCCCTTTACTCACAGACAACCAAGAGTCTTGAAGGTCTGCGAGAGATGATAGGCGATATCAAGGCCCGTAAACAAGACGACAGCACCTTTACATATCACGATACGATTTGCCGACAGGTGGCCAATCGCGTCAATCATCTGCGTGAATTTGCCGCCGCACACGACGTGGTGCTCTTCGTCAGCGGAGCCAAGAGTAGCAATGGCCGCGTGCTCTACAATGAATGTCTGGGTGTCAACCCCTCGACATATCTCGTGGCCAACAGCCAGGGTATCGACCCGCAGTGGCTGCGTGAGGCCCGTAGTATCGGTGTATGCGGCGCCACATCCACTCCCCGATGGCTGATGGAAGAGGTGAGCGAGCAGGCACGAAAGCTTCTCGACCAATAAAAGATGACTTCAGTTTCTAACGCCTCCACCTGTTTCATCAACAGCCCACAACTATTCCATTCCCAATCATCCCACAATCTATAAAAATACGGCTATGGATAACTTCGTAGCAATAGACGTTGAGACAGCCAATAATTACCCTACGAGCATCTGCTCCATAGGTGCCGTGAAGGTCATTGACGGCCGTATCGCCGATAGATTTTACGAACTGGTATGTCCTGAGCCCAACTTCTATTTCCGCCACTTCACCGAAAGAATCCACGGCATCGGAAGACGTGACACCGACGATGCCCGTAACTTCGCTCAAGTGTGGACCGATGTCATGGCCTTTGCTGACGGGCTCCCCTTTGTAGCTCACAATAAGCGTTTTGACGAGGGGTGTATCCGTGCTGCCTGCCGGACATATCTTATGGATGACCCCGATCAGCCATTCTACTGCACCCTTGAGACTGCCCGACGTAAGATTCCCCGCTCGGTTATAGGCTCATTCTCGCTTCCCGTGCTGGCTGACTTCATGGGTATACCTTTCAACAATCACCATAATGCGCTGGCCGATGCCGAGGCTTGCGCCAAGATAGCAATGGCTCTCTTATAAGTAAGTTTTCAATGTTTCGCCTCATTATACTTTCAGCCCTCATATTTAGTTTTGCCTGTGGATGTTCATGCTCAAGCATAGGGCATGATGATTCGACTACTGCCACGGACAGTATTGACAATATAGCTGTAGCGCCCCGTGATTCTGCCGCTTATCTCAGGGGAGTTGCCGACGCCGCTTCGCTCCTTGAAGTGGTCAGCGACAGTCACCGCCTACACGATGGCCTGCTCGAAGTGCGTGCCCGCGAGACTCAGATCCGCACCACAGAGCGCCAAGAGGCTGCCGATGCCTACATCAAAGGATTTCGCCACCATATCCAATTTCACAACGACTCCCTGGCCCACATACTCTTTTAGAGCATGTTTACTTTAAGAAGCATAACACGCTCTGTACATCGCATCACTATAGGGCAACGGGTTTGGAAATTAAGGGGGGATTAGGTAACTTTGCGGTATAAGGATTACGAAAAGTCATAATGCGATGGCACTGTTTACTATCATCACTCCGACATTTAACGCCCAGGCCACCCTGCCCCCTACGCTACGCAGCATAGAGGAGCAAAAGTGTGACGACTATGAACTGATAGTGATGGACGGCGGATCAAAGGATTCCACCATAGAAATGGCGCGCAGGGCACATATACCTTCCGAGCGACTAACTATAGTATCGGAACGTGACCGCGGGCTATACGATGCCATGAACAAGGCTATGCGACTGGCCCAGGGAGAGTACCTTGTGTTTCTCAATGCCGGCGATACTTTCCATAGTCCCGACACCCTTTCCACCATAGCACACGCCATACGTGAAAGCGGAGCGGATATCGTATATGGTCAGACGCAGCTTGTAGACGCCGACCGCCGACGTATCGCCGACCGTCACCTTACTGCACCAGAGCATCTTGACTTCAAAAGCTTTGCACAGGGTATGCTGGTATGCCATCAGGCCTTTATCGTACGCCGCACTCTTGCCGAAGAATATGACATGAGCTATCGTCTCTCGGCTGACTATGAATGGTGTATACGCTGTCTGCGCAAGTCAAAGCTTAACCGTCTGATTGACACTACGCTTATAGATTATCTCTACGAGGGGTTGTCAACTCAAAACCGTCGCAAGTCACTCATGGAGCGTTTCCGCATCATGTGTCGCTACTACGGCACCGTTCCCACCATCGTGCGCCATCTTGGATTCATACCCCGATTCCTTCGCCACAAAACAGCGATGAAGCAGGCCACACACCACACGTAGAGTCACCTCTCCTACCAATTATTAACCCCTCAATTCAATCATACGCATGAACTACTATATAGCCGATACTGCTACGGGGACCCATAAGGGGCCATACTCGGTTGAGCAGCTCAGATATATGACCGTAACGCCTGACACGCTCGTGTGGAATGACACGATGACGGATTGGACACGCGCCATAGATGTGCCCGAACTTCGTGACATGCTGTTCGCTGCCAATCCATCTGCATCGGCACCACGTTTTGCACCGGGCGGACAGACTGGTCAGACTATGATACCCGAACGTCCTCATACATGGCTCGTGGAGGCAATACTTGCCACGATACTCTGTTTCCTGCCATTCGGTATAGTGGCTATAGTTAAGGCCGTACAGGTGTCGTCAGCTTATGACAGAGGTGACTATGCCGAAGCCGTAAAGTGCTCACGAAGCGCCAAGACATGGGTTATATGGTCAGTCCTCTGCCCTATAATACTGTACGCAGGGGTGATTATACTCCTTGCATTCGGTGGTTTAACCACAACATTATTTCAACTATGATAGTTAACACAAGTTTTCATATTTATCGTCCGATATTGGACGACTTTCTGACCTGGCTGCGTACGGTCTATGCCACATCGGCCCGTGAGGCCGGAATGAGCGACCTGCGTCTATCACGCATTGACTTCCAGCCCGATCCCGAGACACTGAGTTTCGCTTTTTCGGCCGCACACAGTGATGACGAAGCCGCCCGTCGATGGCACGACAACGCCGGAGGAGAACTTCGCGCGGCTCTCAGCGAGAAATTTGGCGAAAGGGTGCTCTACTTCACCACCTATATGGAGGAGATGGACGTATGACTTGGGACAAGCTGATAATAGGCATCGACCCCGGCACAAACGTGATGGGCTACGGAATACTTGGCATCAAGGGCAAACGTCCGTCAATGGTGGCCATGGGTGTACTGAAACTCAGCAAATATGACAATCACCACATGCGTCTGGCCCGCATACACGACCGTGTGCGTCAGCTTGTAGAGCAGTATAGCCCCGATGAAATGGCTATCGAAGCACCGTTCTTCGGTAAAAATGTGCAGTCGATGCTCAAACTCGGACGCGCGCAGGGAGTGGCCATTGCCGCCGCCATATCGCGCGGGGTTTCTATCGTTGAATACGAGCCCCGCAAGATAAAGATGGCTATCACCGGCAACGGCGGCGCATCGAAAGAGCAGGTGCAGGAGATGCTGATACGTATTCTCGGCATGTCGCGCGAGTCGCTGCTGCCCGAACTGGACGCCACGGATGCCTTGGCAGCCGCCTTGTGTCATTTCTATGAATCGACGCGCCCCATACCGGCAGCCTCGGCCTCGTCATGGAAAGAATTTATAGCCCGTAATCCCGACAAGGTGCGCCGTTCATAATTTCGTAAAAAAACTTTTTTCAGAATAAACTTACCTTATAAAATAAATCATACCGATCATGTACAGATTTGACAAGCGCGTGGTTATCACCCTTGATGCGGGTGGCACCAACCTGGTATTCAGCGCAATGCAGAGCAACGAATTTATCGTAGAGCCCATTACTTATCCCTCGGCCGGTGACGACCTCGACAAGTGTCTCGCCACTATGGTAAAGGGATTTGAAGAAATAATATCGCGCCTCGACGAGAAACCCGTGGCTATCAGCTTCGCCTTCCCCGGCCCTGCCGACTATCCCAACGGTATCATCGGCGGCTACCTTCCCAACTTCCCCTCATTCCGCGAAGGTGTGGCTCTCGGACCCTTCCTTGAAAAGAAGTTCGGCCTGCCCGTATTTATAAACAACGACGGCGACCTCTTCGCCTACGGTGAAGCACTAGCCGGAGCACTTCCCGAAATCAACAGCCGCATAGCGGCCGTGGGCAGCAAGAAGGTGTACAAAAACATTCTCGGCTTCACATTCGGCACAGGATTCGGCATAGGCATGGTTATCGACAATCGTCTCAACCGTGGCAACAACTCATGCGTAGAGACCTTCTGCCTGCGCCACAAAGATCTTTCTGACATATATGTAGAGGAGGGTGTGGCAATTCGTGCCATCAAGCGTCTCTACGGAGAATACTCCGGCAACCCCGGTCATGACCTCGAACCGAAGGACATCTACGACGTAGCTGAAGGCAAGCGCGAAGGCGATGTGAAGGCTGCGCTGCGTGCATTTGAGAAATTCGGCGAAATAGCCGGCGACGCTATCGCCACAGCCGTGACTCTTACCGACTCACTGGTAGTGCTCGGCGGCGGTGTGTGCGGCTCAAGCAAATACTTCATGCCCGCCCTGCTGCGCCAGATGCGCGGCGAACTTCACTCACTGCGCGGCGAGACACTACCCCGCCTACCCGAAAAAGTGTTTGACCTCGACAATGAAGAGGAATTCGCTCAGTTCGCAGCCGGCTCGGCCCGTCCCCTCAAGGTATATGGCAGTGACGACACCGTAATCTACGATCCCATGAAGCGTACAGGTGTCATAATCTCCAAGCTCGGAGCCTCAAAGGCCATATCACTCGGAGCTTACTCCTTCGCTCTCACTGAGCTCGACGCCCGCAGCTAACCCTCCAGCTGATACAGCATATCATAAAAAGGCCCCTAAAAGTTATTTGTCTAACTTTTAGGGGCCAATTTATTACGACACATCCTCTTTATGAGTGAGGATTTTTAAAGAGACAAGTAAGGAGTCGGGTCAGAAGAGCAGGGCCAGATGGTAGGTAAGGAAGGCTACCAGCCAGGCGGCGAGGGTGTTGTAGATGACAGCAAAGGCACCGTAGGTCCACGAGCCTGTTTCGCGTACAATGGCTGTGACTGTCGCTATGCAAGGGCAGTAAAGGAGAATGAACACCATGAAGGCCAGTGCAGCCGCGGGGGTGAAGTCGGGCTGATGAGTCACGGGAGAGGGTGCGGTGAGACGTGCAGACAGTGTGGCATCTGATGCTTCTTCATCGCCGGTGTAGAGTACACCGAGGGTTGACACTACAATCTCTTTGGCAGGTACACCGGCTATGGCTGCTACAGTAGCTCGCCAGTGGAAGCCAAGAGGCTCCATAACAGGATTAAGAGCCTTACCCATCATCTCAAGATAGCTGTCACAATCAGGGTTTATGGCACTGTCATCGACTATCACCGAGGTGCCGTCGGAGTTAATCGCCGTAGATTCTTCATCATGCAGCGGCAGATAGTTAAGAGCCCAGACTACGATACTTGCCACGAGAATGATACCTCCCATCTTGCGAAGATATTGCTCGCCTTTGCCCCACATGTGGCGTAGGAGAGCCTTGAGGGTGGGGACTCGATAGGGAGGCAACTCCATAACGAAGGGGGTTACGTCAGCATGAAACCAGAATCGGCGAAGAAGTCGGGCCGTAACCATGGCTACAATGATTCCTGCGGCATATAGTCCCATGAATACCAGTGCGGCATGCGCTGAGAAGAATGTGCCTATGAGAAGGACATAGATGGGGAGTCGGGCCGAGCACGACATAAAGGGGGTGATGAGTATGGTTATCAGACGGCTGGAACGGCTCTCGATGGTACGGGTGGCCATAATGGCGGGCACACTGCATCCGAATCCCATAATCAGAGGTATGAATGACTTACCATGGAGTCCTATGCGGTGCATCAGACGGTCCATGATGAAGGCCGCACGAGCCATATAGCCCGAGTCCTCCATAAATGATATGCAGAAGTAAAGTATGAGTATATTGGGGAGGAATACTATGACCCCACCAACACCCCCGATAATACCATCGGCTATTAGGTCCTTGAGGGGACCGTCGGGCATATAATCGGACACGAATCCGCCAAGCAAACGCACGAGTTCTTCAATCCACTCCATCGGATAACTGCCTATCTGGAATGTAGCCCAAAAGATAGCAAACATCACCAGCAGGAATATCGGGAAGCCAAAAAGACGAGACGTGACAAAGGTGTCTATGATATGGGTAGCCGTTACGCCCTTTGCTTTATTATGACTATATGTCTCGGCCAATGCGCCTGCTATGAAGCCATACTTTTCGTTGGCTATAGTGCCGGTGATGTCGTCGGTGAGCACTTTATCAAGCCTCTCCACCTGACGGTCGCGCTGACGGAATATGGCCTGAGCGGCTTCGGGAGCCGTCGCCGTAACAATATCCTCAGCCTCTCTGTCGCGCTCAAGCAGTTTTATGGCCAGATAGCGGGGTGAGAAATGACGTCCAACAGTGGGATCAGCCTTAAGGGCATCCTTCACTACCTTCACACCCTCTTCTATATCTACGCCGAGGGGCACATGTATGTGACGCACACTTTCATGACGCCCGTTAAAGACACTTACGACTGTATCAAACAGTCGGTCAATACCCTCTCCGCTTCGCGAGACAGTGGGTACGACGGGCACACCTATCATGTCGCCCAGCAGACGATAGTCAAGTGTGTCACCGGAGGCCTCAAGCTCGTCATACATATTGAGAGCTATCACCATGGGTATATCCATGTCGATAAGCTCGGTGGTAAGATATAGATTGCGTTCAAGATTGGAAGCCACCACTACGTTGATTATCACGTCGGGTGTCTCATCCTTAAGGTAACGACGCACATAAAGTTCTTCGGGGGAGTAAGACGACAGGGAGTATGTGCCGGGAAGGTCAACGATACGGAATCGGTAACCTCCGTGGGTAAACATCCCGGTCTTGGCATCGACGGTGACACCGCTGTAGTTGCCTACATGCTCGTGAGCGCCCGACACGATATTGAACATAGAAGTCTTACCACAATTGGGGTTGCCGATAAGAGCCACATTGATTATCGGTTTCCCTATCTCCATAGGCGGAGCCTGTGAAGGCTTCTCCTGTGAGGGTGAATCTTGATTTGTCACCGATGTCTCTTCCTTAGCGATGAATGACGGATCGATGGAGGCGAAGGTACAACCTTGTTCATCGGAAATAGGAGTTACCTCTACAAGCATGGCTTCAGAATTGCGCAGAGATATTTCATAACCCATCAGCGAAAATTTCACAGGATCATTAAGGGGAGCCTGCATCAGGCGGGTTATGACACGCCCGTGGACAAATCCCATCTCTATCATGCGTTTGCGAAATGCACCGTGGCCCAGCACTTTGACCACTACAGCCGACTGGCCGTTCTTAATATCAGAAAGCTTCATCAATTTTCACTATGGAGGGGGTTATTCTTTTCATGCGCAAAGGTGCGAAAATCCCCTCACTTGGCCAAATTTATTTAGACAAAGTATAAATAAGCGTTTATGTGGCTATGTTGTCATACCGGTCAACTGCCCGAAATCCAACCTGATAGCTTATGTGCCGTAGGCAGTTGAAAAGATGGCGATATTACATCAGGTCTACATGAGGCCGGAAATAAGGTATACACAAACAAATCCGTTGAAAGCTCCGGCAGTAACCTGCCACAGAGTATGACGGCCGAGATATATACGCGAAGTGCCTACACATCCGGTTATGATTACCGCCAAAATAGTCCACAACAGCATGTCATGTACACCTACCCCTACATAATTCACACGAAACATCATGGCTACCAGTCCGCCTAAAGCAGCGGCATGAGCACTTATCTTCCACCAAAAGTTGACCACGAGTGACACTACGGCAGCCGCAGCTCCACCTATCATGAACCCGGTAAGCCATCCGGGAGCGGATGCACGATAGAGATACAGCGCACAGCCGAGATAGCAGAGAATGGTGATGACGTAAGGTATCAAGCGTTCGCTCCTCTGATTGAGTCCGGGGTCAGACACTACCTTCATCTTAAGCAGAAGGAAGATGGCCGCCAGAGGCATAAGGCAGGTGATGAAGAATGTCGCAGCACATACCGTTATCTTGGCCGATAAAGGCAGGTAGCTGAGTATGGTGAGTGACACAGCCAGAATCATAGCGTAGGTGGGCACCAGCAGCGGGCTGAATACGCCTGAGAATATGTGGGATATCTGTTTCATATACTATGTTAAGAAGTACATCGGTACGGTAAAAAATTCCGATTCATCGGAAGTCTGCTAAACAAGGATATACATCATAAATAAAACGTGGCGGTGTGCCAAAAGGTTGAGTTACCTTGACACACCGCACGAGGTTAATTTGTTAAGTAAGTTCTATAAAACTTTAGCCCAGGAAGCAGAGTATAAGACCCTGAGCTGCCACTACACGGAGGAACATCGTCAGAGGATAAACCGTGGAGTAGGCTACGGCAGGAGCATCATTGCCGGTAGAACCGTTGGCATAAGCCAAGGCCGGGGGATCAGTGTAGCCGCCTGAGAAGAGACCCATAATGGTAAGGAAGTTGATTTTATATACTCCGCGGGCGATACATCCTACGACTATAAGGGGCACGAAGGTAATGATGAAGCCCCAGATAACCCACCACATACCGGTGGAGTTGAACACTGTGTCAGCAAATCCGGCACCGGAACTGATACCTACCGAAGCAAGGAAGAGGCAGATACCCAACTCACGCATGAGCAGTGAAGCCGATGATGAGGTGTAGGTGACGAGCTTGAGCTTATAACCGAAGCGGCTAAGGAGAATGGCCACTACAAGAGGACCACCCGCAAGACCCAGCTTCATACCGAAGCCCAGATTGAGCGAGCCGAGGATTATACCGAGCATGATACCTACGAAGATGGTTATCATGTTGGGCTCGTTGAGGCGCTTCATAGAGTTGCCCAGACGTGTTGCCAGACGGTCGATATCACCAAGATCACCTACCACGGTAATGCGGTCGCCAAGCTGAAGACGCAGTGCGGGCGATGCGAGGAGGTCTACACCGGCACGGTTTACGCGAGTAGCGTTGAGCTGATAGGCCGAGTGGAGACGGAGGCTTCCGAGAGCCACACCATTGTACTCGGGCTTTGTGATGACGATACGACGTGACACCACTTCGTTATTGCGGTCGGTCTGCTCCCAGTCAATGTCGACTGACGGTCCTACTACTGACTCAAAGCGGTTGACCTCCTGCTGAGGAAGCACGATATATATCTTATCACCGGTGTGAACCTGAGTCTTTGAAGTGGGGATAACAATCTTGTCATCGGAACCCATAAGACGTGTGATAATGAAGTCACACGGGATAATCTGATGAAGCTGGAAGAGAGTCTGACCGTTAATCAGAGGATTGGTTACCTCGATGGAAATCATGGCAGGCTTCTGCTGTGACTGCTCACGCTCTTCCTCAATGGCACGTATTTCATCCTCGGTCTTGATGCGGAATATGCCCTTGATGACAAACATGGCGGTGATAATACCGATTACACCCAGAGGATATGCAGCAGCATAACCCATGGCCATGATGTTGACAGCCTCGGGAGTGCCGGCAGCCTGCTGTGCGGCAGCCAGACCGGGAGTATTGGTCACGGCACCCGACATCACACCGACGAGGGCTTCGATATTGGTATTTCCTTCAATGAAATAGATGGCGAGCACGATAAGCACATTGAGAGCTATGCCCAATACGGCAAGTCCATTCAGGCGCATGCCACCTTTCTTAAATGATGAGAAGAAACCGGGGCCTACCTGCATACCTATCGAGAAGATAAAGAGGATGAGACCGAATTCTCTCACGAATTTAAGCACTTCGGGATTCACTACATAACCGAAGTGACCCATGAGAATGCCTACAAACAGCACGAATGTGACGCCAAGCGACACGCCTCCAAGTCGCAGCTTGCCTAAGAACACGCCCATCGCTATCACAAAGGAGTAGAGCACGATGGTGTTGGCAAGTTCCATATGACCAGGGCCTAACAGATTTATTAACCAGTCCATATTATATATTAAGTTGACTATTCAGCACAAAATGCGATGCAGACACTTAAGCACTAAAAGCTAAATCGCTGTCAATAAGGAATCTATCGCAAACCTATAGGATTGAGACTGCAAAGTTAGTCATTTCCTGCCATTTTCAGGCCCTATGCAATTATTTTTATATTTCAGGCTTCGGTGCTAACTTTGCAGTCGCGTATGGTGCATCGGACCCGAGCATATAATAATTCAAGACTTTCAGAAGTGACTCACAGAGTTTTCTTCAACGTTATTTCTAAAGTCATCATCATAGTGTCAGCGCTGCTTCTGTGGGGATGTAGCTCCACTCGTCATGTGCCTGAGGGTAGCTACCTGGTTGATCATGTCAACATAGAGTTCACCGACAGTCCCGATACAGAAGAGAGAGTAAAGGAGAGCGAGCTGATAAACTATCTGCGTCAGACGCCTAACCATAAGGTGCTGGGATTTCTCAAACTACAGCTTGCTACCTACAATATGTCGGGTCGCGACACATCGAAGTGGTACAACCGCTGGTTGCGGCGACTGGGACAAGCTCCGGTCATATACTCGCCCCAGCTCACAGACATGTCGGAACGTCAGCTTCAGTTAGCCATGGTCAACCGCGGATTCATGGATGCCACCGTAGAGGTAGATACCGTGGCTACAGCCAAGAAAAAGCTTGATGTAACCTATCGCATCACTCAGGGTATGCCCCACACCATCAGCTCCATGAGCTATGATATCCCTGACGAAGCCATACGCAAGCTGGTGATGAGAGATTCGGCACAGTTTACCCTTCACTCCGGCGACCTCTTTAACCGCGACCGACTTGACAGCGAACGTACGCTTATCACCGAGCGTCTGCGCAATCACGGCTACTACGGATTCACCAAGGAGTATATAACTTTCTTTGCCGATACGGCCGAAAACTCCCGCGATGTCGTGCTGACTCTCACCGTGCGCCCGCCGGAACGTGCCGGAACGACACACGCCGACTCTACCGCCCATCACAAACAATATCGCATACGCAATGTGATACTTGACACGGATTATTCTCCCGGCGAACCGCTCGACAGCATCATAGCCACAGCCTCTGACACCACGCTCTACAAGAGCCTCACGTTCGTATACGGACCCGACCGCTATCTGCTCCCCTCCACACTTGAGGAAAAATGCTACATACGCCCCGGCGACATATACAGTGCCCGACGGCTTGACCGCACTTACGAGGCACTCTCACAACTCGGCATACTGAAATTCATAAACATAGAAATGCGGCCCGTGACCGACATTGACGGTGTGGCGTGGCTCGACGCCTATATACTCATGAACCGCAACAAGAAGCAGGGAGTAATCTTTGACCTCGAAGGTACCAACTCCGAGGGTGACCTCGGATTCGGTCTCGGCCTCACATATCAGTATCGCAATCTCGGTCATCGCTCCAACCTTCTGACTACAAAACTGCGCATGAACTATGAGAGCCTTTCGGGCAACCTCTCGGGACTGGTCAATGACCGCTATACGGAGTATGCAGCTGAAGTCGGTATCACCTTCCCGAAATTTCTATTCCCCTTTCTAAAGCGGACATTTACCCAGCGCATAAAGGCCACAACCGAATTGGCTCTGTCGGGCAACTATCAGGAACGTCCCGAATATACCCGCATCATAGCCGGAGCAGCATGGAAATATCGTTGGAACCGACTGAACAACAGCGAACGTCGCACCTTTGACCTTCTGGACATAAACTATGTATACCTCCCCGAGAGCACCCTTGACTTTCTCAATCAGATAGCCCCCTCCAATCCCCTGCTGCGCTACAGCTATGAGGACCACTTCATAATGCGCTCGGGCTACTCCTATTATCGCACCAATCGTCGGTTGCCCGTGGCCGGAAGCCTGCAACGCATGTCTATACAGCCCACGGTCTACAGCCTGCGACTTTCGGGAGAGATAGCCGGCAACCTACTATATGCCTTCTCAAAACTCACTGACCAGCGCAAGAGCGATGAAGTATACAAGGTGTTCGGCATAGCCTACTCACAATATGTCAAGGCCGAGGCCGACTACATGGTGGCACGCAACTTTACAGACCGTCACTCGCTGGCCTTTCATGTCGGGGCCGGTATCGGCTACCCCTACGGCAACTCACGTGTGCTCCCCTTCGAAAAGCGCTTCTATGCCGGAGGTGCCAACGGAGTAAGAGGCTGGGGGGTACGCACACTCGGCCCAGGGTGCTACGACTCGCGCAACTCTGTTACCGACTTCATCAACCAGTGTGGCGACATACGCCTCGACCTAAGCGCGGAATACCGCATGAAACTCTTCTGGGTATTTGAGGGAGCGTTTTTTATTGACGCCGGCAATATCTGGACCATCCACAACTACGAAAATCAGCCCGGAGGCGAATTTCACTTCGATACATTCTGGAAACAGATTGCACTCGCCTATGGCGCCGGACTGAGACTCGACTTCACATACTTCCTGCTGAGATTTGACCTCGGATTCAAAGCCCACAACCCCGCTATGGGACAGGAAAAGTGGCCTATCATACATCCTCGATGGGGACGTGACACCACTTTCCACTTCGCCGTAGGATACCCCTTCTGACTTTATGGAGTCTGCGACGTTATATCAATAGTGTGAGCTCACTCCATTACGTAACTAAAGTATTAAGAATGAAACGACTCGTTATATTTGACCTTGACGGCACATTACTGAACACGATTGACGACCTCGGTACTGCCGCCAACCATGCCCTGACAGCCCTCGGATTTCCCACCCATCCCATTACGGCCTACCCTTATTTCGTAGGCAACGGCATAACACGCCTCCTTGAGCGTGTGCTCCCCGAGGATCATCGCGATCACGCCTCGGTAGAGGTGGCCCGAAAATATTTCAAGGAATATTACAACCAACATCTCACCGACCTCACCCGCCCCTATCCCGGCATTGTCGACCTGCTGCGTGACCTCAGAGCCAACGATATCAATATCGCCGTAGCCTCCAATAAATATCAGAAAGCTGTAGAGGAACTCGTCAACCATTTTTTCGGCGACCTCACCTGGGCCGCTGTCGAGGGTAACAAAGACGACTACCCCGTAAAGCCCGATCCATCCATCGTGTTTGATATACTCGGCAAGTGTCCCACGCCCAAGTCTGACGTACTTTACGTGGGTGACTCCGGAGTAGATATGGAGACCGCTCGCCGCGCCTGCGTAGAGTCTGTCGGTGTCACATGGGGATTCCGCCCCGCGGCCGAACTTCGACGATTCTATGCCGATCATATCGTGTCCACCACTTCCGAGATTCTCACTCTCGCTACCGCGGTCAATCCCGAAGACTGACTCCGGATGATTTCTAACCCACAATTTTGATTACAGTATATCGACACTCCTAAGTGACATTCCTGCAATATGCCGATAATACCCATTGATTCGCTTACACAACCCGGTCTGGAAGTTTTCGCTACCCTTACCGAAGCACAGTTGCGCAACAATCTCGAACCCGAAAAAGGTATTTTCATCGCCGAAAGTCCCAAAGTTATCCACGTGGCACTCAACGCCGGATACGAACCTCTGGCACTGCTGTGCGAGGAACGTCACATCACAGGTGATGCAGCCGCCATCATTGCCGCCCACCCCGACATGCCCGTATATACCGGACCGCGACAACTGCTTGCCTCACTTACAGGCTATACCCTAACGCGTGGGGTACTCTGTGCCATGCGACGTCCCTTACCACGTAGCGTAGAGGACGTATGCCGCGATGCGCGACGCATCGTAGTTATTGCAGGCGTAGTCGACACTACCAATATCGGAGCCATATTCCGCTCCGCCGCCGCATTGGGTATTGATGGAGTACTACTTACTCCCGACTCCTGCGATCCCCTCAACCGTCGGGCCGTGCGTGTATCCATGGGCTCAGTATTTCTGGTGCCGTGGACATGGCTCCACACTCCCATAAGTTCGCTCCGCGACCTCGGCTTCACCACCGTAGCCATGGCCCTAAAAGACGACTCCGTAAGCCTTGACGACCCGGTACTCACAACCTTCCCCCGCCGGGCCATTATAATGGGTACCGAGGGAGACGGTCTCCCCGATCACATCATCAACGCCGCCGACTATACCGTGCGTATACCCATGTCCCACGACGTCGATTCCCTCAACGTCGCCGCAGCCGCGGCCGTCGCCTTCTGGCAACTCCGCAAATAGCGCCCCCTTACCCCCATCCGTAATAATTAGTCTACTCTTTCATCGACTCATCGCCCCCAATTCATCCGAATTATTTGTATAAACCATTTGCGTGCATTAACTTTGCGTTATCCAAAATTTTGCGGCAGTAGCTCAGTTGGTAGAGCATCAGCTTCCCAAGCTGAGGGTCGCGGGTTCGAGCCCCGTTTGCCGCTCTTGTTGAAATATCTCTAATGACTTGATTACCCGATGCGTAATGATGTCTTAGAGAGTTTTTTTCTTAGTAGGTATGATTGAGGAAATGACGTTGGAGGAATTGTGGCAGTTGTTCCCAATTATACTTACGCCATTTGATGACAGATGGAAGTTCTGGGCCGAGGAGGAAATAACCCTTCTCAAAGTATTGCTTGAGCCTGTAAGGCCTGACATGGAATATCATCACATAGGGAGTACCGCCATAAAAGGAATATGGGCGAAGCCGACTGTAGATATAATAGTGGCAACGCATGATATTGCAGACTTTTACCCGATAAAGACCACCTTGCTTAATGCAGGCTATCTTCTGATGAATGAATCAGAAGGACGTATGTGCATGGTGAAGGGCTATACCCCTGATGGATTCGCCGAAAAGGTGTTTCACATACACATCCGATTATCAGGAGATACGGATGAGGTGTATTTCCGCGACTATCTCAATTCTCATCATGATGTTGCCAAGGAGTATGAAGCCCTGAAGTTGTCGTTATGGAAGAAGTTTGAGCATAACCGCGACAGATATACCTCTGCCAAGACTGATTTCGTAAGGCGTTACACTACCATTAGTAAATCAAGTTTAACACAAACTTAAACATTTTCCGAGCCAAAGGGCGGTAATTCACCCCTATTCCTCTAAGATAGCATTAAATTTAATACCAATTAATATTCGTGAGAGAGTTCAAAAATTCTTGCTTTCATCACAAAGGTTTTAAATTCAAACACTCTCTAAACCATAATAAGTGATATGATGTTATAAAGGTATATTAACATTCCATTCTCACACTTACCTTTCATCACACTTTACAGGATATGAAGAAATTGGTTACCGTACTGACTTTGCTAATGAGCATGCTCGTCGGCATAACGGCATCAGGCCAAAATTCACGACAGGAGTTTACCGACTCGCTTGTTAAGGACCAGAACATAATTATGTTCGGCTCGAAGCAGAGTGTATCGGCCGACTCAATACGTTCGATTGTCGAATCGTTTTATTACGATCAGTTCCGTCATTTTCAGGATCCTGCGGCCCCTTACTTCATGTTTATGAGTCGTGATGCCAATCTTGCCATGGGTATCGGCGGCATGGTACGTATGCGCGGTTATTACGATTGGGGAGGCTCGGTCAATAACCCGGCTTTCACTCCAGCCAACATTCCTACATCTGACAATCCGCTCACCAGCCGTCTACTCGGCACCACTCCATCGGGTACGTGCCTGTTTTTCCGTGTAATAGGGCGCAACCCCAAAGTAGGCACATACCAACTATATATCGAAGCTAATTTTCAGGGTTACGGCGGCCGCGACTTCCACCTCAAGAAGGCCTATGCCATTATCAACGACTGGACCATAGGTTACGCCCCGTCGACATTCAGCGACGAAGCGGCTATGCCCCCCGTCATTGATGCCGGAGGTCCTGCTATGAAGATGAGCAACACTAACGTACTTGTACGCTATATGCATCAGTTTCACAACGGCTTCGTTGTTGCAGGATCTGTAGAAACGCCATCCATGACTGTACAGAATGATGCCGACGGTGCTACCGCGGCACGCAATCTGTTTCTTCCCAATGTAGCTGCCTTCGTACAATATCAGTGGTCTAAGAACGAACATGTTCGCCTGGCCGCCATAGGTCGTTCACTTCCTTACCGCGACATGCTCACCGCCACTAACCGCAATCCTCTCGGATGGGGTTTACAACTAAGCAGTGTATTCTCTCCCATACGTCCCCTGACAATATATGCCACTGTCAACGGAGGTCGTTCCTACTCCAATTTCGGCGGTAACAATCTGCTTGGCAACTACGACCTCATCTCCGATCCTGAACGTCAGGGCTGCCTGGAGACGGTACCTGGATTCGGCTACGTGCTTGGTGTCCAATATAATTTCAATCCGAAATTATTTATCTGCACATCCTTCTCGCAGGGGCGCAATCTTACCTCTACCGTAAAAGCCGAGGGTAGCGACTATAAGTATGGCTTTGCGAGCCAGACGAATTTAGTATGGAATCTTACCCAACGCATACAGGCCGGAGCTGAATTCAGTATCGGCAAACGACAGAACTTCGACGGCACTCATGGATGGTCACGCCGCATAGGACTCATGGCCGGCTTCTCGTTCTAACAGCGACTTAGAGAGTGTTTGAATTTAAACCAAATTAATAATTATGAGAGAGTTCGGAAATTTTTGCTTTCATCACAAAGGATTTTTCGGGTGCTTTTCAAGAGTTATTATCGGTCACGATGCCC
>JAAVDH010000021.1 GCA_014801865.1 Bacteroides sp.
CCCGGAGCACAGATTGATCTGTTAATAGACCGAAGTGACAAGGCAATAAATCTTTGCGAAATAAAATATTCTGACGGACCATATACCATTGACAAGAAATATATGGAAAACCTGCGCAATAAGGCATCTCTATTCCGGCAACTGTCAAAGACACGCAAAGGAATCGCCCTGACTATGATAACAAGTTCCGGACTTGTGAAGAACTCATATTCGATGAACAGCATCCATTCGCAAATCACAGCCGATGATTTGTTTGTGGATGCCTAAAACACAAATACAAAACAAGATAAAAATGAATCAAACTGATAAAGATTTTGAACAGCGTATCAAAGTTGCTGACGCTGTCCAGAAATATAATGAGAATCCTACACCGGAAAATTCATCCAAATTTTTGGTGGAACTTGCAAAACTTGGAATCGTTTGGTCTAATAATACCGAAGAAGAAAAAGAGGCTGCTAAAGATTGGGCTGATTTGAGCTATGAACTGTTTGTCTCAAAAGATTATAAGAAAGCGGAATATCTAGTAGGTAAATTAGGATTGTCAATATCTAAAATAAAGTAGAATATATGTCAACTTGTATAGCATTAACAAAATATATCTATCCTTTAGAAAATCCAATTCTACTCTCTTCCGAATTGGGTTATACACTGGATAATCCAAGAACTGCACAGGAAATTGAACTCATTAAAAATTTTATTACGCCGTCTGTTAATGCAGAAGGAGAGAAAAGCATGACTATGAAAGTTGCGCCAGTTCATGTACGGGTTATGCTAAACTTGGAGTATTTGATAAATCATCTATCCGCGCTCCCAGAAGAACAATACGCTCATAAATTTTATCTGGAGAATCGCCAAACCGAATCCCTTGAATTGATTGCTAAGAGTTGGATAATTATTCGTTTCAACACAAAGCTCGATATAGAAAAAGTTCTGAATAGCACTCATTATCTTCGCATATTATCTATAGATGAAACGGAAAAGAATGATTATTGCGAACAGCTTGACAAACTTTCCTCTTATTGTCAAATAGTATCCATACTTACATATAATGATGAACGAAATCCATATATGGGTTACTCGTTTATTCTAAATCCATCACATCCTTTTGAAATATTCTTTTCCTCCATTAATCAGGGCGTAATTGAAATCATAGATCGTTTTGCCTCAAATACCGGAATGCTGAATCCAGAGTTTAAGGGTGAGCATGTGCTGGGCGAATATTGGTGGTTAGCAGACAGGAAACCATTACTGAATTGGGCGTCAAAAGTGGAGGAGATACTGAAAATTAAGATAAAAAAGGTACAAGGAGAAAAAATTGCGATTAGTCAGAAACAGTCCCCTAAAGACAAATTGATTCATATAGGAGGACGTTTAAAGATTGCCCATGAACATATCAATCAACCGGAACTTTCGGTGCTTTTACTTGTAGGAAATATTGAGTACTTGCTGACAAGAAATCCTGATACGAATAGATTTAATGTTGAAGATAGTATAAGCCGACAGTTTAAACTAAAGTGTGGAGTTGCTATAAATGAGGCTGATCCGTCCGTATCATTGGAAGGATTAAATAAAGAATTAAGTGAGATCTATTCTTTACGTTCAGATTTCGCACACGGGAACTATACTGAGAAAAAAGACAAATGGGATTTATATAAAGTAGTTACTGACCTGTTTAAATATAATCGTATGATATTAGTAGCCTATTTAAATAATAAGGTATTAATTGATTATTTAAAAGATAATTAATTGCAGAAGCTTTTTACTAATCTTCTAATTCATATATTGGGTGATTAGACACCTTCCTTATAAATGCTCTTACTTAATATCTGCTGTTCTTTGAATCTTAGAAGAATCGACTTTTTATGAATTGAAGAATTCATCAAGATATTTATCGTCATCAAATTCTTCAATTTCTTTCTCGATTGCATCCATATTTTCTTTAAAATACGTAAGTGTATTTATGTAATCAGACGTCCGAGTAACATCATAGCCTTAGTTAATGGAGAAGATAAAATATCATCAAGATAGCTATTAAATAAATCTAACTTTTCTTGAAGTCTTTGCTTATCTTCAGGGTTATGTTGAGTGGGGTTCTCCATAAAATTGGTTATAAGTAGAAACCGAAGTCTTTGAGATATGCTAAGAGGTCTTCAAAATAAGACTTCCGGTTGTCCTCATAAGTAGTATGTTTATCAATATTCTTTCTTAGCCAACTATATTCTCGAATGTTATCAGAGGCAGTGGGCAGGGCGAAGGTCTTTGCTACCATGACCTTTATCTCATCACACATTTTTTTGAAATTATATTCAGTGCCATTTTGGGGTAGTGTTTTGTGTTCCACAAGAAAGTCCTTCAACAAACGTATTTGTTCCGCAGTGGATTCTATATTTGATTTCAAAACATTGCTTATCCACCGTGCAAGAGACTTTTCTTCCTCTGACCCAGTTTGAATAGGTAACCTCTTTAGTGCCGACACAAATTTCTTAAGTTCTCCAAAACGAGTATCAAAATTATGTCTTTTAATAATCCTACGTTCCTTAAAATCTATTTCGGAGAGTGGATTATCAACTAATCCGATATAATCATCTTCATAGATAATAAATCGCTCGTCTTTATCTCCAATGATCAACGAGTAAATACTCTTTTTATTGGATCTCGGAAATTCATCTAAGGCAAAATCGACTAAATTATCTAATGGTATTGGTTCATTAAATGTATGTAATATATGCTCCAGATAACTTGTCAAAGTGCCTGTGAAATGATTTTTCCAAGATTTTAATATGTATATACCCGTCTTTCCTTTCGGCGTAATATTTGGATTCTTAAAGATATACGGCTTTAGTTTTGCAGCATCATCTATCCGCTTTGATGGATAAAGGGTATTAAATGCCTGTTTAATCCCGTCCAACGACATTGGTTCGCCGGACTGCTCTAAGATGTCTTCTATCGCAATTGAAATATCCATTGCATTAGGAAGCAGCATAACATAACGGTTATCCTCAATATCTACATCATAATTCTTTCTAATATAATTTGCGTAAATACAACATAATAAATTTACATCTTTATGATATTCACGTTTCCCCTCTTTTATGTAGTCAAGAATGTCAAGTCGTTCGATTGTAGTCCTTCGTAATGCAATGACTCTAACAATACTGCTTAAAACATTTCTGATTTTGACATTTTCAATTAATTCTTTATTGATAAGATATTCCTTTTCGTTATCTTCGATTTGTATAATAGTATGCGTATCAGTTACTGAACATGCGAGAAGAGCAGTCTGGGAATACGACTCTTCAAGCATATTGTCTTTTTGAACTTTATTCCAGAACAAAGAATCAAAAGGAATAACACTTTCTAAGATAGGGGTGAGATAACGATGGATTTCATCTTCAATACTTTTGGGCAAATTTATTTTTTTGCTTACGAGTTGACGAATTCGTTCCCTGCTTAGACTATTCTTTTCCCCAATCTCGGATAGAGTATAGCGTCTCCCCTCCGGGTTGAATCCATAGTAATCCCTATAAATATTCATCCTTGAATCTTCACATCTGAGAATATACTGTTTCACAATGAAAAGAATCGGAACAGAGTCAAGGGATGACATGTGTTTTGCCACCATCTCACACTCTTTTGTCAGTAGGAAGGGATAAAGCTCTCCTACTTGAGCAACAAGCCGATCAAATTCATTGTGGTTAGGGATATCAACATTTGGATCAATTTCTTTAGTAAACTCTTCAAAATGTGCTTTAACCTCGCTTAAAAAGGATTGAATCTCGCCAGAAGTCTTTTTGCCAATATTTTTAGCATCTATGGCATTGAACTTTTGGGTAGAATATATAACATCTATTACTGTTAAAAGCTGGTTTAACTGTGGAAAGGCATTTTTAGCGCGAACACTTAAATCATTAAATTTCCAAGCAATCCATCCTTTGAGTTGTACTACAGAATTAGGTGCCAAAAGTTCAATCTTCTTTTGGGCATCTTTTAGTTCTGTCTCCTCAACTACTATCACAGGATTCTCTTCAACATCTATATGCTGTTCTTGTAAATAATGGCTATAGTACTCTCTTATTTCATCTAACTCTACAAGTGTCTTTCGCCCACAATTTCTGATTTTCAGTAAATTAAATTTATCTGTCTTAAGAAGTTGGATAAGTGTTTTAATTTCTCCTGAACGACATACGTTCATAGCTCGGACAGATATAAGCCCGAGCCTGTACATTTCTTCGATAGTCGTATCTGCTGAAATCATTATTTACGTTTTCTTTTCAATGCTATAGTTGGATGTGCATCATACTGCTGTTTGAGTTTGTATAATTCACTCTTTGGGTCAACAATGTCATTCCTATGACTAGAATAATATCCAAACAGCTCTTTAAGCAGGGGATCATCAAATTGATTGATTCTTTCATCCTCAAAATTGTTAGAATGAACAATGTCTAAGACTTCTTGCCTTGTCTTATCATTTAAGGTTTCCATACACTTTCTCCAACAGCTACGCCAATGCTCTGGTCCAAAAGAATTGACACTATCCAGCCATTTGAAAAAGAATCGGTATAAGATAAATGTTTCAGGCATTTCAAGTAATTCCTTAAACTCTATTAGATCTTTTCCGAAAGCTTCTTCAAAGAAAGACGTACCCTTTCCGACTTTTCCTTTGGTACTATTCAGAATTGCTTGAATCGCTCTTATATACTTTCGATTCCAATGCTTACCGATGAAGTCCCTATTATGAGAATAATCAATACCATCTGTCACCTCACTATGTATAGGATGATATTTCATCGGAAAAGAATATATACTTACATTTAACTCGTCACATAAATCAACATTGATGCGTAGGCGAGTGTAGAGTTCCTCCGGAGTATCGTTATAGTTATAAAGTAGATAGTTGGAAAAATCCTTTATCCCCGCTTTAACAGATAGTCTTACAGCTTTCTCATAGGATGGCCTAGACTTCAAATCATCAAATGCGATTCTAAGAGGTCGAATTGCTATAGAAGCTAATAGCTTCACATTGTCTTCATTAAACAATCGTGCATCAACACCTTGATTAAAATCTACATAACGCTGTCTGGGTGTTGCCTTAAAATGCTTCTCATATATGGGTTTTAATACTGGATATATTCTAAGAAGATTATCCTTACTTACCGTCGCAATATCCCTGATTTGAAAATCATCCATCGCCCGATATACTATAAAAGCATCCTCGGACTTTCCCTTTAACTTATCGTATAACTTTTGTATTTCTTTAAAACACTTTCTCTTATATGCACGGTCGTTTATGTCCTCTGCAAGATTTTCAAAAGCTTTATTAAACACATTGGGCTGTACATACTTATCTCCTTTCTCAAATCCACATTCAATGATTTCATTGATGATTTGTTCAAAATCAGGTGAGGCAAGAATGTTGTTATCCATCAATAAGAGATCTTTTTGCTCACCATATTTTGCTATGATACCTTTTATTCGATCTTTTAGCGGAATATAGGGAACAAAATTAGGCTCTAATATTGAAACCGCACAGAAAGGACATTTACGAATACATCCTCTTGACGTATATCCATAATAAGCGTTAGACATTGGATATTCGTAATCTATTTCATCTAATATTGAATAGTCCAATGGTAATTCATCAATAATTTGTGTATCGCCTTCGTCAATTTCGCCAGGAGTATTTAATACACCGACATGTGGCCGAATACCAGTTGCTTTTTCTATCTCTGACGGTTGGATTGATGCTAACACACCTCCAACCATTAGTTTACCATCCGGCTTAACTAAAAGCTTTGCAAACTCAATCGTTTCAATAGTAATAGACCAATAAAAAGTAAAAAGCGTAGTAACTCCTACAAAATCCCATTCAGGATATTTCTTCCATTCTCCGCTCCAATAGTAGTTCTTTGCATCAGTTATTTTACCTTCTAAAAGTAAATTAAATTGCGAAGATGAAAAATCGACATCTTCTAATAAACTTAATTTCCTTGTCCGAATGTAATTATATATCGATGAAAAGTAAGCATCCCAATCTATTTCGGGAGCTAA
>JAAVDH010000022.1 GCA_014801865.1 Bacteroides sp.
AAAAGTAAATTAAATTGCGAAGATGAAAAATCGACATCTTCTAATAAACTTAATTTCCTTGTCCGAATGTAATTATATATCGATGAAAAGTAAGCATCCCAATCTATTTCGGGAGCTAAGCTCTTGCATTCATCAATACAATTTATGGTAATGCGTTCTATAACAAAATGTTTCAAGTCGCCCTTAAAGAAAACGACTTCATCTCCACGATTTCGGAAGTATGTAGCTAATTTCATAAGTCCGATAGGAGGGTACTTATTTGAATAATTTGGCTCAATAAGTAGTACCTTTCTCTGGATCATGATAATTTAAGCTGATTAATTGCATGGAGTTTGAGTTGCTCAAGCATTGGTTTGCTTCCGCTGGGACATGCAAGGGTCATATATGTAAAGGCTCTACGGATAAGAAGAATTTCCCTATCTGTAAACTTTTCTTTAAGAGGTTCGTAAATATCGGACTGTGTCGGATTGGCCACAGGTGTTTCTACAATTTGTGGGGTTGGAGGAGGAAAAGATACAGGCTTCACTGAAGGCTTTTGGGGTTTAGTCTTTACCTCATTCTTTTTCTCTTGAGCCTTTGACTTATGCAGCTCAATTACTCGTTTAGCGACTTGTGACTGAGCATTAGTACTATTTTCAACCCTAGAAAGTTCCGCTTCAGCCGATTTTATCTCAGCTTGTATGTGTTGCTCATCGGTTTCAATTCCTGAAGTGAGTTTATCAACAGCCAATGTTACTTTCTTTACTGCATTCTTAGCGTTATTGGCTACTTGGTATAGTTTGCCTAAATTCTTAAAGATTAGACGAAGACTGTCAAACAACATTTCCGTTTCAGGTGTTGGAGCCAAGCCACTTCTATCACTATTGGGGCGAAGATTGGGATGAACGGCAAATACCTCACCATAGAAATAGTTATTCCCTCGTGCCTCTCCGAAGTATTTATTCAATAAATCAGAGATGCCTAATTGAATATTGTGCTTACGGAGTCTAATACCACGGTTAGCATCTGACACAGGAATCTGTTTGGTGAATGGAGTGACGGCATACCAACCCCATGCTAATAAGTCTCCCTTGTCAGTTTTGACACTGAAAAAATCTAAAGAATCTATCTCATCTCCGGTCCCATCAATTTTTAAATTATAGCGTTTACGAAGTTCTGTAGAGCCATTTACACATACCGCTACATTCCCAAGATCACTATATAGACTAGTGTATTTGGGACTGGCAGCTTGCTTTAGGCTCGGAGTCATCAATACATTCTTGAACTTCATAGAATAGTCTATCGGCGCAACTTCACGCAAATAATCTGTGATGGCTTCCGGGCTTAGCAGGTCTCGATATTCTTTATTTACCCCCTCTAATGTAACTTCAAAATAATGCTCTGATTCCTTTTCAGGGACTGACTCCATTTTTGTAATGATGTCAATAACCTCGGTTGCTGAGGACTCGTCTTCAACGTCGTTGATAATTTGATTGGCAAAATCAACATCAAAAGATATTACTGAGGCTCTGTTTTCTCCGACCGCAGAAGTCTTGAATTTAAGCCAACGACAATATCCGGCTCCCGCAAGACGGCCAATGCCGTACTGCCCGGCACTTGATATTCCATCTTTGCGTGAATCGGCTATATTAAGTAACTTTGCAGCAACTTCATCAGATTTTATACCTACACCATTATCCCGAATGACAATGCGTTGAGCGTCACTATCAATACGCACGTCAACAATGCCGTCCTTCATTTGAGGTAATATCCCTTCTTTGACGGCTCTATTTATCGCATCATATGCATTCTGGATGTATTCGCGGTATATAATGCGTTGGTCATTATACATCGAGAACATCAGTATCTGAATAAGGTGTTTCCCTGTTTTTGCGTTATAATTTTCCATATTAACCGTTTGGGAATTGTTTATATAGAGGACGAGGAAAGTGGATGTTCACTAAAGAGCGAAGAGCCGGGTTGGAGATTATGTATTCACCCGGAGATAAACGTGTAAGCATATTTTGATATGCTTTGGGAATATAGCGATAATCCGGCTTGGAGACTTCAATTGCGTTTGTCCTGCCGTAAGCGGAGGTAGCACAGTTACCTTTTACTCGATCATGTATCGCACTTCTGAATTGTTCTACAGAAAATAGAATAATGCCAAGTGAACGACCACGCTCCGCAATGTCTAATATTTGTTTTAGAATTGGAGAGTTTTTAGGCACATCAGTTGATGCGTATTTATTTAGTTCATCCACAAAAATAATAACCTTGTCGGGAATATCATCTCTGGATGCTCCTAGTTTCAAATCATATATGGCTCTGGCGACTGACCCAAAGACAAAGCTCTGAGAGTTCTCATCAAGTCGTGCAATATCAATAACCATGACTTCTCCCGGACGCAATTTGTTTGCAATTTCTTGCGGCAGTTCAACTTCACCATCGATTACAGTATTTGCAAATATTTCATTATTGATGGCTTTACTGACACATCTTTTGAATTTCCGCCAGCTTGCGACCTGAATTTCATTCTTCTGCCCTCCTGTAGAAGCGGTTTTAGTACAGTTGTCTATTTTATCAACAAGAGTCTTCCATTTTGAGACACCGCTGAATTCTCCACCCCCATTTATGATGTAATTTACACACGATTCAAGAGTACCAGTACTGTCATCCTCGTTCGCCAGAAGCAAGTCGAGCATGTCAAGAGATTGCTCAAAACTGTATTTATATGGGAACGCAATATGTCTGCTTTTCTGTGAAGCAATATCTTCAGGCGCAGCATAGGATTGAAGATGACCACCCTTTCCATAAGGATAATAGTATCTAACATTATGGAATGGTTCTACCTTAAGCCCAAGTTCCTCATAAATTTTCTTTTCCTTCTTGGATAATTCCGTATTGGGCTCATCAATAGCCATCAGATCTCGCCCTTTCACATTAAATAATACAAATGCTGCGGTTTCTCCTGAATCAAGACGAAATTTCTGTTGAATTGCATTCAGAAGGAACATAGAATATGACGTTTTGGCTGCTAAACCAGATATACCGGAAACATTGATATGCGCCCCATCTGGTCCTATCAAAAAATGAGAATTAAGTATAACCTTTACCTTGATTGCACTATCCCCTTTATACATTTCCAAATATCCGCACACTAGAGGATTTTTCACTTCCTCCTCTGTAAGACCTAATGCTGTGCGTACATCTTCGGGCGTACAAAGAGAAACTTGGCGACTATCAAGCACGGGTGTATAGATATTCTCCGTATTACAGATCACTCGTGCCTTGACATAATTCATCCCCAACCGATTCATGTTACCGATGTTTGCATCGGTATCCCCGAAATCACTTGAGATGTAGCTTGTAAAGTGGCTAAGTGCATCTGTTACATGATTAATCTCCTCAACTACTCCATAAGTAATTGAGGAATTTTCGTGTTCAACCTTTATAATGTCGAATGGACTTAGAATCTGCTTTTTGTCTGTCCAAAAGTAGAATTCGTCGATTGTTGATGGGTATTTTTCTGTGGCAGAAACTTTCCCTATTATATTATTGTTTGTTTTTTTCATCAGAAGAGATTGAGGATAATATTGTTATCTATGTAGTTGGACTTACAGTATTTTTCGGTTAAAAATACAGGATATAAGTGATTCGTCCATCTGGTGTCAGCTCCATAACATATAGGATATGCCTCTCTTATTAAATTTGCACTAATGATGTCAATCGTATCGGAATCTATAAAGCCACCTTCAGTGGGTATTATCATCTCACATTTAACTACATCAGAGAAATGTGTTTCTCGGAAATCACTATTTCGCAATCTTAAATACCATATGGCAAATTCAACTTGACATTGGTCAATAGTATATCGGTAAACCTTGGTTCGTTGAAATGGCTTAAGTGAGGCAATCGTTTTCGATAACTTGTTCTTTTCGAAATCAAGTATTAAATCGGGATTGAATTGCTTTGATACTCCTACCACATATTGATAGTTATTCCTCATTTTGAGCCACTCATCGTCTTTGAGTCTTGCTGAGGGAGTATATTCGAGAGAACCATCTTTAATTAACCAGTTCTCATCATCAAGACGATTTTGCTTACATAGATTAGCAACAAGAAGTTGCTCGTCATCTGTCATGACGGTTTGGATTCTTGCTATTCCTCGATTTTGTAGTCCATCTTTTCCTCTTTCGTCCTTACTCAACGCGTCTGTTTCATAAAGAAGAATGTCATCAAAATGAATACCCGATGATGAAATAAAAGGAAGCTGTAATATTTGGTTATTGATTTTTTCTAAAAACAGTTTACAATAGTTTTCATCATCATCTACATTAAAGTCAACAGGAAGTGAAAGCACTAACTTATGATGCACTTCCACTTTCTTGAAACTGTCTTTATCTTTCCGTTCGCAACATCCAACTATTATCTGTCCGGCTAGAAAAGGAAATATTCGTTTACCAATGGCAATATCATCAATTTTATATGTGTGGCGAGAACCATCAAGAAAATAGCGGAAAATGGGTGTAGAACATGTCTGAATGAGTTTCTTAGAAATGTCAACTGTATGTATTCTTGACTTGTTACTTTCAGCTATTTGAGAACCGAAAATTTGCATTGACGGCTTATCATCATAGGCAAGCGTATCACTGGATTCGGTATCCAATGATGTTTTCCGAGTCTTGTAGCATAGGTATTTACCTTGCCCTTCCTTTTGTATGAAATCTATTATTCGTCCCATGGACGATAAGCCATATTATGATGCTCACTCCGTGGGATCCTCAATTGGATTGGTTTATATATCAGAAAAAAGCGCAGGATCCGTACTGTTGCTCGTCCCGCTGCTAAAGGCCTTCGCATTGCCCGAAATAGTAGAACGAGCAACGCAGAGCCTACGCCGTATGATATATTATACACCAAAGGGGACGCACCGAAACGGCACAATCCTCCCAAGGGTACGTTCATCATACCCGAAGACATCTACAGTTGCTTCATTCTCGACTATTTCTTAAGAGGTTGCGAAGTTCTTAGCAGCCAAGAATCAAGCGCAGTAAACGCTTTTGAAATATGTCTCAAACCCACCCAGCCGACGAATAAATCGCCATCGGCGTAGATTTGCGAATGCAAAATTACTAAAAAATATTGAGGTGGGCAAGGTTTTATGCTAAAGAGCATAATTGTAGAACCGCTGTCAAATAGATGTGTAGTTTTGATAAAACAAAACTACACCGAGGGTGCTGTAACGCCTCTCGGTGGTGTTGAAGCTTAGTGGAGTTTGGGTCCGCTTCTGCGTTGTTTGGCTTTTTGTTCTTCGCGGTAGCGGCGAATGGCTTCGTCAATGCTGAGACCGGGATGACGACTCAACCACAATTTGAAATCATTTGATATTCCGTCTCCGGAAGCAAAACCTTGATCATCTTGTACTTTGTCTCTGAAAGAAGGTGATGACAGCGTAATTCCTGCTCTCTGAGATTGAGTAGTTGCCGACCGTTGCGGAATATCAGGATTAGAGCGGTAAATGCTGGGAATCATTCGGTCTTTATCGAATTTGATATAGACGGTCGGATTCTCGCCTTGACAACCATCGAGGCGGATTGTCTTGCCGGTGACATAATCATTGAGTTGTGTCCGGTTAAGCTTAACTCCTTTGTAGCTTCTGATTGGAACGATAGAGCCGTCAGCATACATCCATTTGGATTGCGGATGTAGCGGTCTGTTCTTACCGAGGTGAGTCTTGATATTGCCGTAACTGAAACGGCGGTCGATTTTTGATGCCGGGAAACGCTTCTCTTTTCGGGTGTACCATAGTCCATGAACTTCGTTAGATCGGCACAAGCCGAGAAGTCGGTGCATGATATTTAGTGAAAAGTGTTAAATTTGGGCCATGAAAACATCGGAAGCATTCTGGATGTTCCTCCCTTCGGGTCTTGAGGAACTGTTTGAGATGGTAAAGTTTGAACGCACAGATCAGGCATATAACAT
>JAAVDH010000023.1 GCA_014801865.1 Bacteroides sp.
GAAGAGGGAGCGATGCGGGCATCGTGACCGATGAAAACTTTGGAAAAGCACCCAAAAGATTCTTTGTGATGAAATCAAAAATTAGTCATACTCTTAAGTAATGTGAATTTGGTTTAAAAGTAAACATACTCTTAATATAGTCAGATGACTGATATCCGTTATAAACTCAAATATATAGCTGCCTTAATGACAGCAGCAACTGTTGTTTCATGTACTGACGAGAATTCTCTGTCAGAGAGTCTTGATGCCGGCAATAACATAAGATTTGAGATAGCTGCACAAGCTACAGGACGCAGTGTAGGTGACAATAATGAGGTGTCATCCGCAGATGCCCGAACAATTCTTCAGCCTCTGACTCTCGAGTCACAGAGTACCGTATCTATGTATCTGATACCGGCTGTGACATCGACACCTGCGGTAACATCCGAAATCAATTCCCGCTCTACGCTTACCGATAATAACTCTATCAGCTCGGCAGGCGTATACGCCTTTCTTAACGGACAGCCTGACGGCCCTTACTACATGTGTAATGTGCCTATAACAGCCGATAATTCCTGGACACCTACTGATAGATACCTTTGGCCGGGCGACGGCACACTGCATATAACAGCCTTCTCACCCTATATGGAAGAGGCAAATTCAGAGGCCGAAGCTGGTGTCATAAAGCTTCCTTCGGCCACTGACCCCTCGTCACAGAGTATGGAATATATCACACCTTCATCGGTCGGTTCACAGGCCGACTTACTGTGGGCTACTCCTGTTGACGCATCATCTTCGCCATGCACACTGACCATGAATCATGCCCTTACAGCCGTACGATTTGTTACTGGCGATGAGATGACTCCATGCACAGTCACCTCCATATCCTTGGAAGGTATACTTAGCCGGGCAACACTCTCCATAACCTCGGGTGAGTGGTCGCAATTAACCGATGAGAGAACATATACAATAACTCCTGACACACGTCTTATGGCTGCTGCAGGATCTGAATATGTATCTCCGGAAACACCGCTTGCTCCCTCTGATTCCACTATGCTGTTCATACCCCAGACACTCGGAGATAACGCCATTGTAAAACTTACAATAGATATTGACGGACAGTCTACTATCTTTTCCGCCTCACTTAAGGGACAAGTATGGAAGGCCGGCACTACGGTTACTTACCATTTGTCAGCCACTCCCACTCTCTCAGATCTGTCGCTGCAAATAACCGATAGTGAAGGTAATCCCGTCACTTCACTCACCACCCCATATACCGGTGGAAGCAACTCGTTTATAATCAAGAGTTATAGTAACGCCGATGGCACACAGACTCCCGTAGAATGGAAAGCCGAATATCTTGATTCGGATGGTAATCTATTGACCGAAACCCCTAAATGGATTAAAGGATCACCGACCACAGGGTCGGGTACCGGATCATATACTATAGTTACCGACTTGTTTGAACCTGTGTTTCTGAACATGAGCGACAACACACGCATAATTCGCTCAACCGCTGACATAAATACAGCCAGCGGCCATACGCCCTACAATCTATCGTCATCTACCGGAAGTTCAACGATAGAAAACACAGCCAACAGCTATATCATCAATGCCCCGGGAAGCTATTCACTGCCCTTAGTATATGGCAATGCCATAAAGAATTCGGCGGCTAATGAGGCCAGTTACGTATCTACACTTACATCCACTACAGCACATAAGAACAGGGCTTTACTACACTTCATCAACCATCTTGGCAATGAGATAACATCACCCTATATATGGCTCAATCAGAACTGTACTCCTTCAGGTGCGCGATTAATATGGGAAGACCAGATTAATCTCGTACGTAATATTCGTCTGTCCTCAGATGGACACACCATACTCTTTGATGTGCCGAAGGAATCAATACGCCAGGGTAATGCATTGATAGCAGTAACCGACGCTGATGATAATATAATCTGGAGCTGGCAAATCTGGGTCACAGATTATCATCCCGATCAATCGTATGCCACTATAGTATGTTCTGACAACTCCATAGACTACCTCCATACCCGCAATCTTGGACGCATATTTGGTGGTGACCGCCTGCAATTCAACCCTGACGAGGTTACCATGCGCATCACTCAGATCAATGCACCTGATGGTACGGTGCCCCTCACTGCCTCTATTACTATATCACAGACCGGCACGGAATTGAACATAAATGACTGTCAGACTTTCTATCAATGGGGACGTAAAGACCCCATCATTACAGGCAGCAGCCATTACTATGATTCATCTCACCGTGAACTCAGTTCCTCAACTATACCTACTATTGATATGCCCTCGACCCACCGTGAAGTTATAACCTACTCCATACTTCATCCAGGAGTTTTCATCAAAAGTAACGAAAGTGAGGCACGGTCGTTACGTCCATTCTACTCCAATCTATGGAGCATAGACGTCATAGCCTCCAATACGGGTATACAGCCTAAGAATGTAAAAACGATTTATGATCCCTGTCCGGTAGGCTCAAAAGTACCAAACGGAAATGCCTACGATGCACTGCTACAACTGCCACACACCTATGACGCCGCCACTGATAAAATGATTATTACTCTTACTGACGGCAACACCATAGATTTCTATGCATTAGGTTATCGTAGCCCCGTTGACGGCATAGAAAAGAGTCAGGAAGGTACCGGAAATACATGGTGTAGCATAGCTGGCAACGGTATTTTGGCACAATACCTCAATATATCGAATAACGGAAACACACGACGTGTCGGTCACAACATGTTTTTCGGATTCGGTATGCGTCCCGCTCTTGATCAATAGACAATTGACGCCTCTATTTTTTCAATATCAGACGCGGCGGGTAAAGCGCGAGGCAATCCACCCGATGAGAGCACCGGTGAGGGCTACGAGACCGAGCACGGCAAGAATATCGGACCACTCTACGCATACCGGATAGACATTGATGGACATCTGCGTAGGGTCGCCGCCAAGTCGTATAAAACCTCCATACTGCTGGGCAAGTGAAAGTGCTACTCCGGCCACTACGCCTATCACTCCGCCAAAGAGTGATATGAGCCAACCTTCGATGAGAAATATGCGCGACACCATGGCAGGCGTGGCGCCGAGAGCGCGCAGAGTCCGGAGATTGTCACGCTTCTCGATTATAATCATGGCAAGGGTAGAGATTACATTGAATGACGCTATAAGAAGTATGAAAGCAAGCATAACGAATGAAATCCACTTTTCGATACTTATCATGCGGAATGATGACTCCTCCTGCTGCAGACGGTCAAGAACCCTGTAATCCGGTCCGAGGAGAGATATCACAGCCTCACGGCCACGCTCAGATGATACTCCCTGAGCAAGCCTTATCTCTATGGCTGATGCCTCACCCGAGTCATAATCAAGAAGATCGCGTACACCCTCGAGAGGCATCATCACCATGTCTGCGTCATATTCACTCTGGTTAACCTGATAGACTCCGCTAACTATCAGTGAGTCACTTCGAAACGAAGCAAGAGGATTGGCCGGATTGATACGCCCTACACGACGGGGCACATACACCCCCAAAGGGGTGACGTAGCCCGGACGGGCACCAAGCTGCATGGCAGTGCCTACACTCATGACTGCTCCATGATAATCACCCTGCGTGAGAGTGAAATCACCGTCAATAATAGCTTCATGAAGACTCGACAGCTTATCATAGCCGTCGGGAACACCCTTGACTGTGACCGGTATCTGACGTTCTCCAAATACTGCCAGAGCTTGTGCTGACAGCACGGGCATAGCCTCATCCACTTCGGGTAACGACCGTATACAAAAAGCCAGAGAATCGCTGCCGGAGGTTATGGACCGATGTACGCTTTCGATACGCAGATCGGGGTCAATCACCGACAATCGTCCCTGGGCAAGTTGTGTAAAGCCGTTGAATACTGAGAGTACACACACTGTGGCCATAGCCGCCACGGCCACTCCGGCCACGGAGATGACCGAAATGACATTGACAGCGCTATGACTCTTGCGTGCGAAGAGATAGCGCAGAGCTATTTTCCACTCAACTGCGCTCTTCATCCATGGTGCGGACTATCTCCGCATCCTCCTTCTTATCATCTTTAAGGAGGTTGTCAATATTTTCAATATAATCAAGCGAATCGTCAATATAGAATGACAATTCGGGAGTTTTGCGCAGTTGGAAACGCACCTTCTGCGCCAATTCATAGCGAATTGTCTTATTCTGGCGATTGATATTCTCAAGTACCTCCTGTGACTTACCCGAGGGGAATATCGAGAGATATACTCTGGCTATGCTGAGGTCAGGCGACACCCTTACGGCGCTCACCGACACGAGAATGCCCTGAGTCTTTGCAGTCTGAAGACGAAATATTTCACTCAGCTCCTTTTGAAGCAGACGTGCTATTTTGGCTTGGCGTGTTGATTCCATATTATTTACTTGTTTTTGGTTAGAGTATTTTATATATCGGCGCATGATTAAACACCGCCATCGATACTATAACGCATTGCTCATACAAATGGCTCACAAATGTACGATAATTCCGCGAGAGATAATATACGATATAAAGTATAATCTTTTCATACTAACTTTTACAGATGCAGAATGTTATTCCTGTCGACGCTGATATACGAGAGCTATGCGTTTTAATATTTTTTTATTAAAAAGTTAACACTCGGATGTCACATTTACCCTATCTTTGCATCTTATAACCCGCAGTACTACAATTCTAACCCGCGGAAAATTTTTAAGGTGCAGAGGTTAACCTCTAAAAACCAAATTCAATATGGAAACCAAAGAATTGGATCGTATCAGTTATGCCCTCGGACTCAGCATGGGCAACAATTTCAGAAGTTCAGGCATTCAGAAGCTTGATGTACAGGATTTTGCCGATGGTGTGGCAGCAGTATTCTCAGGAGAGACTCCCCGCATGACCTACGATGAGGCCAAGGAGGAAATCCGCAAATACTTCACCGCCATGGAAGAACGTCAGCGTGCCGAAGCCGCCAAGATGGGCGAAGTGAACGAGAAGGCCGGTAAGGAATTCCTCGAAGGCAACGGCAAGCGCGAAGGTGTGCACACCACTCCCTCAGGTCTGCAATATGAAGTACTTGAACAGGGCGATGGTCCCAAGCCCGAACCCACCGACCAGGTAGTAGTACACTACACCGGTAAGCTTATCGACGGCACTGTATTTGACTCTTCGGTAGAGCGCGGCGAACCCGCCACTTTCGGAGTCACTCAGGTAATCCCCGGTTGGGTAGAAGCCCTGCAGCTTATGAACGCCGGTTCAAAGTGGCGTCTTTTCATTCCCTCGGCTTTGGCTTATGGTCCTCAGGGAGCAGGCGGCATCATCGGCCCCAACGCTACCCTTATCTTCGATGTTGAGCTTATCAAAGTACTTGGAAAATAAGAATAATCAATCAAAAAACATATCTATAATTATGAAGAAATTATTAATGGCAGGTGGTGTGGCAGCCCTCATCATGGGCATGTCATCATGTTCAAGCTCCACCTCATCATCATCAACTGACAAAGGTCTCACCGACTCCATAGCCACTTATCTTGGTAAGGTTCAGGGCAGCTACTACTCAGAACGTGTAACCAGCCTCCCCGAAAGCGAGCAGCAGAAGTTCAAAAAGCAGTCATTCCTCCGTGGCCTCAAGCAGGTGCTCGAAGCCGACACCTCTGATATGGCCTATATGATCGGTCTGCAGGTAGGTACTGGTATGGCCGAATCACTCAATCAGTTCAGCCAGCAGGGTGTTGACATCAACCGTAAGGCTGTTTATGACGAATTTGCAAAGTCATTCCTTGCCGACAGCGTTGACCAGGCTCAGCTCATGGAAGCACAGACCACATTCCAGCAGCTCATGAACCAGGCTCAGCAGCTCATCCAGCAGAAGCAGATGGAGAAGCGTCAGGCCGAACTCGCCAAGGTTCCCGAACGTAAGGAAGAAGGCAAGAAATATGTTGATGACATCAAGAGCAACGATCCCTCAGTAGTAACCAGCGAAAGCGGCCTCAGCTACAAGGTGGTTGAGCAGGGTAGCGGTGCCACCCCTCAGGATGGCGACCGTGTAAGAGTTAAGTACACCGGTAAACTTCCCGACGGTACCGTATTTGACTCAAACGAAAGCGCCGTATTCGGTGTCAATGGTGTGATACCCGGTTTCGCCGAAGGCCTCAAGATGATGAATCCCGGTTCAAAGTATGTGCTCTACATACCTTCTGACCTCGGTTATGGCGATCAGGGCAACCCCACAATCCCCGGTGGTTCAACACTGGTGTTTGACGTGGAAGTGCTCGAAATCCTTCCCTAATTGATTGTATCAATTAAACTACCCGAAGAGTTAATCATTAACTCGTTTAGATAGTTATACGGAGGCTGTGATTACACTTATCCACGAGTGTTATCGCAGCCTCTTTTTCTTACCCCGATTTCCAAACATACTTATCAACACTGTTGACATCCTTGTTGATAAACATATCAAGACATTATTATGGACGTAATCAATTTTGCCGACCATAACTCGATTATCAACCAGTATATGGCCGAGCTCCGCGATGTGAATATACAGAAGGATATGCTGCGCTTCCGCCGCAATCTTGAACGCATAGGCGAACTGATGGCCTACGAGATAAGTAAAACCCTTAACTATACCGACCGCGAGATACAGACACCTCTGGCTGTAGCCAACAATAAGGTACTCGACACTCAGGTAGTGCTGGCTACGATATTCCGTGCCGGAGTACCCTTCCATCAGGGTATGCTCAATATCTTCGACCACTCTCAGAACGCCTTCGTATCGGCATACCGCAAGTATAAGGAGAAGGAAAACTTCGATGTCTGTATCGAATATCTGGCCTCACCACTTCTTGACGGCAAGACCCTCATCATTGCTGACCCGATGCTTGCCACAGGTGCTTCGATGGAACTTAGCTACCGTGCTCTCATCACCAAGGGCAATCCCGCTCATATCCACGTAGCCTCTGTCATAGCATCCAATGCCGCCATTGACTACATACGCGCCACCTTCCCGCAGGAAAAGACCACACTGTGGGTCGGAGCCGTAGACCCCGAGATAAATTCCCATTCCTACATAGTGCCCGGACTGGGCGATGCAGGCGATCTCGCCTACGGTGTCAAGGAGTAAAAAGAAGCAGTAAAGTCAATCAACAATCTATGTCAACAATATGTTGAAAAGGGGTTGATAGAAAGTTAAAGGATTTTTACAACTTTATTTGCATTCAGGGGTCCGGCTGATTATATAGTCGGACCCCTGCTTATTCCAAATTAGTTGACGTGAAAGTATCAACTTGTTTTCAACCCTTAAAACGCTATTTTGTTCAGGTTATCAACCCCTCCATTAATAGAAAGTTATTAACTTTGCATGTTGTTTACATGATGTAAATAAACTTGATAACCTACTGATGATCAATAGTAACACATGTCAACAACATCGGCTATAATGTAGACGGGTGTATGATAACTCAAAAATGCAACTTTATGACCTTAAAGTTATCACTGCTATTAACATCCCCTATTATTACTATTAGAATTTATTTTTAAAGACTTTAAATTATATAATATAAGGAAATGAATGTTGACAACCATTGCCAAGGCCGCACCGGTGTTGATGAGTCAGCGCTGGTGGAGGAGATAAAGCGACTCAAAGAGGAGCGCGGCGCTGTCATCATGGCCCACTACTATCAGCAGGGAGCGATTCAGGATCTCGCCGATTACATAGGCGACTCTCTGGCGTTGGCCCGCATTGCCGCCGATATCGAAGCTCCGGTGATAGTGCTCTGCGGTGTGCACTTCATGGGAGAGACTGCCAAGATACTTTCCCCTGAGAAGACAGTGCTGGTGCCTGACATCACTGCCGGATGCTCGCTGGCCGACAGCTGCCCGGCTGATGAATTCGCACGCTTCATCGAGGCTCATCCGGGTCACACGGTGATAAGCTATGTCAATACCTCTGCCGCGGTGAAGGCGCTTACAGATATAGTGGTCACTTCGGGAAATGCCCGCAAGGTGGTCGAATCGCTTCCCGCCGACGAGAAGATAATCTTCGGTCCCGACCGTAATCTGGGCAACTATATCAATAGTGTCACCGGTCGCTCGATGGTGTTGTGGGACGGTGCCTGTCATGTTCATGAGCAGTTCTCACTTGATCGACTCGTGGAACTTGTCAAGGAACATCCCGAAGCCAAGGTGCTGGTTCATCCCGAATGTCCCGCTCCGGTTCGTATGCTGGCTCATGAAGTAGGCTCTACGGCCGCGCTTCTTGACTATGTAGGTAAGAGTGACGCCAAGGAATTCATTGTGGTTACCGAGAGCGGTATCCTGCATCAGATGCGCAAGAAGTATCCTGACCGCACATTCATACCCGCTCCGCCTACTGACTCGACATGCGGTTGCAACGACTGCTCATTCATGAAACTCAACACTCTGGAGAAGCTTCGCAACTGCCTGCGCGATATGAGTCCTGCCATAGAGGTTGACCCGGCTATCATGGAGCGTGCACGCCGACCCATAGTGCGCATGCTTGAATTAAGTTGACCGTATTAGCATACTTACTTTAGAAGAAAAAACTATTATGGAATACAATCATAAACTCATCGAATCAAAATGGCAGCAGAAGTGGAAAGACGATAAAGTCTACCGTACTGTCATAGACCATACACGTCCGAAATTCTATGTTCTCGACATGTTTCCCTATCCTTCGGGAGCCGGACTGCATGTAGGACATCCCTTAGGCTACATAGCTTCCGATATCTATTCGCGCTACAAACGCCTGAAAGGATTCAACGTACTTCACCCTATGGGCTACGATGCATACGGTCTGCCCGCCGAGCAGTATGCCATACAGACCGGACAGCATCCCGAGATAACCACTACCACAAATATAGCCCGTTATCGCGAGCAGCTTGACAAGATAGGTTTCTGCTACGACTGGGAACGCGAGATTCGTACCTGCGACCCCGAATATTATAAGTGGACACAGTGGGCATTCATATCCATGTTCAATGCCTACTATGACACAGCCCTCGATAAGGCTATGCCTATCGAACGCCTCGTGGAACATCTGGAAAAGCACGGTACAGAGGGTCTCGATGCAGCCGGCTCCAAGGAACTTGAAATAACTCCCGAGCAGTGGAAAGCCATGAGCGAAAAGGAAAAGAGTGACACACTGATGAACTATCGCATAGCCTACTTGGGAAATACGATGGTAAACTGGTGTCCCGCTCTCGGTACAGTGCTTGCCAACGATGAGGTGAGTGAAGGTGTGTCGATACGCGGAGGTCATCCCGTGGAGCAGAAACTCATGTATCAGTGGTGTCTGCGAGTGTCGGCCTACGCCTCACGTCTGCTTAAGGATCTTGATACCCTTGACTGGACCGACTCACTCAAGGAGACACAGCGCAACTGGATAGGCCGCAGTGAGGGTGCAGAAATGAAGTTTGCTATCGATGGTCGTGACGATCTGATATTGGATGTGTTTACCACACGTGCCGACACCATATTCGGCGTGACCTTCATGGTTCTTGCTCCCGAAAGTGCCTATGTCGACATGGTCACTACTCCCGAACAGCGCGAAGCCGTGGAGGCCTATCGTGCGGAGGTGCGCCACAAGACCGAACGCGAGCGCATGATAGATAAGAAAGTAAGCGGTGTGTTTACCGGAGCGTATGCCATAAATCCCGTAAGCGGAAAGAAGATACCCGTATGGGTGAGCGACTACGTGATAGCCGGCTACGGCACTGGCGCCATCATGGCCGTACCAGCCCATGACAGCCGCGACTACGCCTTCGCCCGTCACTTCGACCTGCCTATTATACCCCTCGTAGAGGGTGCCGATGTAAGCGAGGAGAGCTACGACGCCAAGAGCGGTAAGATGATAAACTCCTCAACCGAAGGCTTCAGCCTCGACGGTATGGAGATAAAGGATGCCATAGCCGCCACTAAGAAATATATAGCCGACAAGGGTATAGGCCGCGTAAGAGTCAACTACCGTCTGCGCGATGCCATATTCTCACGTCAGCGCTACTGGGGCGAACCCTTCCCTGTGTATTATAAGGACGGTATACCCCACATGCTCCCCGTGGAGAAGCTGCCCCTGCTGCTTCCCGAGGTCGAGAGCTACAAGCCCACAGCCACCGGCGAACCCCCGCTCGGACGTGCCAAGAACTGGACTACTCCCGAGGGCTACCCCATGGAGCTTTGCACAATGCCCGGTTTTGCCGGTTCGTCGGCTTACTATCTGCGCTACATGGACCCGCACAACAACGAGGCTCTGGTAGGTGAAGAGGCCGATAAATACTGGCGCAATGTTGACCTCTATATCGGAGGTACGGAACACGCTACAGGCCACCTTATCTACAGCCGCTTCTGGAACAAGTTCCTTTATGACATGGGTCATGTAGTTGAGCCCGAACCTTTCAAGAAACTCATCAATCAGGGTATGATTCAGGGTCGAAGCAACTTCGTGTATCGCATAAAGGACACCAACACCTTCGTGTCACACGGACTCAAGGGCCAGTATGACGTGACCCCCATACACGTAGATGTCAACATCGTGGCCAATGATGTGCTTGATACCGATGCCTTCCGTGCATGGCGTCCTGAGTTTGCCGATGCCGAATTTATACTTGAAGATGGTAAGTACATCTGCGGCTGGGCTGTGGAGAAGATGTCGAAATCGATGTTCAACGTAGTGAATCCCGATGACATAGTGGAGCGCTACGGTGCCGATACCCTGCGTCTCTACGAAATGTTCCTCGGACCGCTCGAACAGAGCAAGCCCTGGGACACCAACGGCATTGACGGTGTTAACCGCTTTATCAAGAAGCTTTGGAACCTCTTCTACAAGGGCGATACATTCCTTGCCACCGATGACAGCGAACCCTCACGTGAGGCCCAGAAGTCAATCCATAAGCTCATACGCAAAGTTACTCAGGATATAGAGAACTTCTCTTACAACACCTCTGTAGCAGCCTTCATGATATGTGTCAACGAGCTTACCCAGCAGAAATGTCATAACCGCACCGTACTCTCACAGCTGCTCATACTTCTCGCTCCCTTCGCTCCCCACGTGGCCGAAGAGCTGTGGCATGCATTAGGCAACACCTCAAGCATCTGTGACGCTACCTGGCCCGAATATGATGAAGCATACCTCAAGGAGGACACACTTACTATGGCCGTCTCCTTTAACGGTAAAGCCCGCTACAATATCGAGGTGGCTGCCGAAGCCTCACGCGAGGATATTGAAAAGGCTGCTCTCGCTCATGAAGCAGCCTCGAAATGGATTGCCGACAAGACAATCCGCAAGGTCATCGTAGTGCCCGGCAAGATTGTCAACATCGTTGTAGGGTAACGAGAGAGTGTAGGGCTATATAAGTCGTATAAAATCCTATAATTCATATTACCCCGGCTATCAGCCATCCTTTTCGGACGGTAGCCGGGGTTTGTTGTGTCCGCGTGGATACGAGGGTTAATTACCGAATGTCAGGGCCAATTATCAAGAGAGTAATAAGTCTGTAGGGATAATAAGTAGGGGTGTGATACGTTAATAATAGGGGATAAAGGCTTAACTTTGTAGTTCTTTATCCGAAGTACTTGGCGCTATGTCAGCTGATGTAGCAAAGTGCGTAAGTAAAGTTGTGTTCATATCGAAAAAATGAGTAAGTCTATGACTGATAACATAAGGCCTACACTTGTGTTTGCCACCAACAATGCCCATAAGCTTCAGGAGCTGCGTCAGATCGTCGGTGAGCGATGGCACATAGTGTCTTTGGCCGAAATAGGGTGTCATGATGACATACCCGAAACCTCCGATACACTTCAGGGTAATGCCTTGCAGAAGGCCCGCTACATCAAGGAGCATTACGGATACGACTGTTTTGCTGACGATACGGGGCTGATGGTAGACGCTCTCGGGGGTGAGCCGGGTGTATATTCGGCGCGTTATGCCGGTCCCGGTCACGACTCTGTGGCCAACATGCGTCTGCTCCTTGAGTGCCTCAGGGAGGTAAGCGGTGAGAATACCTCGCGTGCGGCTCATTTTTCGACTGTCATAGCTCTCATCGTAGGCGATGAGGAGACCGTGTTTGAAGGGAGGGTCGACGGTGTGATCACTGACACTCCCGATGGTGAGGGAGGATTCGGTTATGACCCCATATTTCTTCCCGACGAATCAGACCGCACCTTTGCGTCCATGTCGGCTCAGGAAAAAAACCGTATAAGCCACCGAGGCCGTGCCACAGCCAAGTTATTGGCCTATCTCGAAGGGCTTCGTCCTCAACTCTGAAAAACTCCTCTTCAAAATCTCTCCTTTAAAATAATTTACCCCGGACACATAATATACTCTCCTTGAAAGATGATAAGATATATCCGAACCATACTCGCTTCGCTTGTCGTGATTTTCACGGCTATCGCCCCATGGGGCTCGTCGCAGGCCCAGACCTCAGCAACATCCATAGGTGACTGGACTCTATATCCCGTATTCTCACTCCCTGTAACGCAAGTGATCGAGACATCCAATAAAGTCTACTTTGTAGCGGGGGGCAGCTTGTTCAGTTACGATCCTTCCACAGAGGAGTGTCGTAGCCTTACGGTAGACAATATGCTCACCGACTTCGATGTCAACAACATATTCTATAATCCCCAGGGCAAATATCTTGCTATAACCTACACTAACGGCAACATAGACCTGATATACGATAATGATGATGATAAGGTGGTGAATCTCCCTGACATAAAGGTGGCCACTTCTATCACCAGCTCGCGCAAAATCAATGATATGGCCTTTGAGGGTGACCGGGTATATGCTGCTACCGATTTCGGTATGGTGGTGTTTGATATGAAGCGTCATGAGGTAGTGCGCTCAGGCATACTCGGAGTGAGTATGAAGGGTGTGACTATCGTAGGCGATATCATGCTCGTACTGTTTGACAACGCAGTCTATAAGGCTGAAAAGGACGGTATGATTAATAAGCTTGACAACTTCACACGTATGGCCTCCGTATCTAACGGCAGTAAATTATGGTCGATAGGCAATGGCATAGTAGCGTTTCACTGTACAAACAAAAGGCTCTGGACCGCTAAACTTAAAGATGATTACTCTGCCTTCAGTAAGTGGAACAACTTAACCGAAACGTATCCATCGATTAGTCAGGCTATGATGCATACCGACTCTACCATCGTGTTTAATTCTTCAGGAAAGAAACTCTACAGACTTGATCGCGACCTGATAGTGACCGGTATCGCAGATATACCGGAGCAACTCAGTGACAATATATTTTCACTCGACAAGGGTCCCTCGCGTGTATGGGCTCTCGATATGAAAGGTCTGGGACTTTACGATCTCTCCGCAGGCTCTACGGTGAAGATGGAGAAGTTCGCACCCGAACAGCTGTCTGTCAAGGAGGTCGCATCCATCATACCTTCAGCCGACGGTGAGCGTATCTACTTCATGAATCTCGGCCCTGCCCGTATGCGCCTCTCCGAACCTACCGAGGGCGAGACTGTGGCCCAGCAGACCAGTGTGCTCGAAAACGGCCGCTTCAAGAATATAGCACCCTATCCCGTAGAGGCTCACAGCACTTTGGGAAAGTATTGGCAGAATAAGACGATAGGTAAATGGATTACCTCTCCCTCGCGCCTCGTAGAGGATCCCGATGATCCGTCGACCTATTACGTAGCTACCAATGTCGACGGTGTATATCGTGTGACTGACGGCAAGGTGACAGGTCACTATGACAAGGACAACTCACCTTTGGTGGGTGTCTGGGAAAATAGTTCGCGTGTGTTTGAGGTAGGTATTGACCCCGCCGGCAATCTGTGGCTGGTGAGTCAGATGTTCCGAGATGGCATCACCGAACCAAATGTGATGGTGCTTCCCGCAGCCAAGCGCCGTATGGACACGGATAAGATTACGGCCGATGACTGGATAGTGATAGATACCGGTGACCGTGGCGACCGTAACCCCCGTCTGCTTTTCTGTAAGCACAGCAACATGGTATTCATAGCCATGAAGGGTCTGGTAGCCATAGATACCAAAGGTACTTTCAATAACTTCAACGATGATAAGATAACCGTACATACCACCTTCGTTGACCAGGATGGCAAGACATTTCCCTACTCTGCAATTATCTCTATATGCGAGGACCACGATGGACGTATATGGGTAGGCACCGACAAAGGTATATTCGAGATCACTACTCCCACATCGGCCACATCATCGTCAATGGTGGTAAATCATCTTAAGATACCTCTTAATGACGGCACGAATACGGCTGAATATCTGCTCCCCACGGAGTATATCTACGGCATATCGGTAGACCACGCCAACCGCAAGTGGGTAGCTACCCGATCATCGGGCATATTCCTCGTGAGCGAGCGCGGCGACAAAATCATAGCTAATTATACGGCCGATAACTCCATGTTGCCCGATAATATGGTACACGACATCTACGCCGATGTACACAGCAATAGGGTGTATGTGGGAACATCTCAGGGTCTTCTGGCGTTTAACTCTGACGCCTCACCCGTACAATCGGATTATTCCGACATATATGCCTACCCCAATCCCGTGCGCCCCGACCATACCGGTCCCATCTGTATAGTGGGTCTCATGGAGGGCACCATGGTGAAGATTACCGATGCCTCGGGCATGCTCATGGCTCAGGTGATGTCAGAAGGAGGTATGGCACAGTGGGACGGATGCAACCTCTCGGGTCAGCGCGTGAAGTCAGGTGTATACTATGTGTTTGCTTCCTCGGGTGGCGGCAGCCAGTCTACCCCCTCGGCGGGAGCTGTGACAAAGATATTGGTTGTCAATTGACAAAAACTGCAAAAATTTCTCATGAAACATTCACTAAGCTATAAGAACGAAGATGATAAATGCTACGGGGCCACAGGAATGGCCGTAGGCATGGTGGTGCTTGACGGCGAGAAGATGCTTGCCGCCGTGTCGCTTGATGCCGAGCCGGGCGATATCATAGAGTATACCGATGAGTTTTTCTTTTCCGGCAATCCCGGTCTCTCGGCCAAAACTGCGTGGGCACACATCGTCAACAATTACAATCTATCCGTAGGAATGCTGATAGCCAACGTGATGTGTCGCTCACTGGTGCTTAATTCCGAACCCGTGACACCCGATATCAAGGAGCATCTTCGCCATCAGGCAGTGGATGAGGGCACCGAATGGTGCTCGCTCGAGGAGGACGAGATAAACCGTCTCTTCGACAAGAATTATTCATACATGATGCGAGTGTTTAACCACAGGGGAGTGCAGAGCATAGTCCATGACTTTGCCCGCACGCTCAAAGACCATCGCCGTATGACCCGATTCGAGGTATTGGAGCAGCTACGTGCACTCACCATGCTCTGATACCCCCCACACACTTTTACTTATCAACTCAAAACCGAACCTCTCATTATGAAAATAGCTATCGTAGGATATGGACGCATGGGTAAGCTCATAGAGCGCATAGCCCGTGAGCGCGGCCATCAAATAAGTTGCGTGATAGACCGCGATAATGTGGCCGACTTCGATTCACCCGCTTTTCGCTCATCGGATGTGGCCATAGACTTCTCGGTGCCCGCCACGGGCTATGACAACGTCGTGGCGTGTCTTGACCGTGGAGTACCTGTGGTTAGCGGCACCACAGGATGGCAGCAACGCCTTACTGAGGCCGAGGAACACTGCCGCAAGGTTGACGGCACCATGATGTGGAGCAGTAACTTCAGCCTTGGGGTCAATCTATTCTTTGCCATCAATGAGCGCGTCACATCCATGTTGGGTAATATCACCGCCTATACCCCTTATCTTACCGAGGTGCACCATATCCACAAGCTTGACCATCCCAGCGGTACAGCCGTAACTCTGGCCGAGCAGATAGTGGACGGAACGCCACGTCTCGACTCCTGGGCCGAAGAGCCTGCTAAGGATGGTAAGTGCCTGGTGGTAAATCATGTGAGAGAGGGAGAAGTACCCGGCACACACATCATACGCTGGGACTCTGCTGTCGATGCTATCACCCTGCGCCACGACGCTAAGAGTCGCGAAGGATTTGCTCTCGGAGCAGTGATGTCGGCCGAGTGGGCTGCCTCACGCAAGGGAGTGCTGAATATCCGCGATTTCGTTGACTCGCTGGTCAAGTAACCCCTTCCCTTAAAACCTTATTTTTGTCACATCGTTTTCTATTCAATGGATTCATTTAAGGAGCGTATACGCGCCACAAAACCCACCCGTTGGGTACGTTTCGGTATTGTAAGCCTCATATTCCTGCTTTGGGTAATATGGCTGCGTTCATGGTGGGTAGCCCTGTTCATAGTGCTGCTGTTTGATATTTATATCACAGGCTACATACCCCTGACATGGTGGAAGAAATCAAAGAACGCTACCGTAAGGGCCGTCATGGGATGGGTCGATGCCATAGTCTATGCTCTGGTCCTGGTCTACTTCGTGTTTACTTTCATAGGTCAGAACTACCAGATACCCTCATCATCGCTCGAAAAGACCCTTCTTGTAGGTGACTATCTGTGGGTCAACAAGATGTCGTACGGCCCTCGTGTACCCATGACCCCCGTACACTTCCCCCTGGTACAGAATACCTTCCCGGTACTCAATACCAAGAGTTACCTCGAATGGCCCAATTGGAAATATCATCGCCTCAAAGGTCTCGGCAATGTAGAGCGCGGCGATATAGTGGTGTTTAACTTCCCTGCCGGCGACACAGTGGCGTTGAATATGCAGAACCCCGACTATTATACCCTCGTGAAGATGTTCGGGCGCAACACCATTGAGGCCAACAGTGACCAGTTTGGCGAAATAACCTATCGTCCCGTCGACCGCCGTGAAAATTATGTGAAGCGTTGCGTAGGTCTGCCGGGAGAGCGCCTGAAGATAGTAGACGGTGTGATATATATCAATGGTGAGGCGCTGCCGCAGCCCGAGGATGTGCAGTTTAACTACTACTATCAGGCTCTTAACCACAGCATCACCGACGATGAGTGGGAAGCCTTCGGCATAGCTGCTGATGATCGCGGGCGTATCAATATTACTGAGGCCGACATACCCGCCCTTGAGCATCTTGGATTTGCCACAACTTCAGCTTCGGGACAGATACCGCCCATGTACCTGTCGCCTCTCACCGCCGAGATGGTGAAGAAGATGGAGAGTGACCCCAATATAGGCACTATCATGCGTATGCCGGCTCCTGAAGGGGAATACCTCTTCCCCGATAAGATGTCGGCCGGGTGGACGCGCCAGGACTATGGTGAGGTACTGATACCCCGTAAGGGGATGACCGTGCGTATGACTCCCGCAGCGTGGGATATGTATAACCGCGCCATACGCAATTATGAGAATCATCCCGACTCGTGGCTGGCTGAGGACGGTACTGTATATATCGATGGCAAACCTGCCGACACCTATACCTTCGCCATGGACTATTACTTCATGATGGGTGACAATCGCGATAACTCCCTTGACTCGCGCTACTGGGGCTTTGTGCCCGAAGACCATATCGTGGGCAAACCCATGAGAGTGCTCATATCGTTTGACAAAGACAAGGGATTGTTTAACGGAGGTATCCGCTGGAACCGTATACTTAAAGATGCCAACTCAGGACTCCCTACAGAATAAATCCTTTAGCGCTCAGAGCGCTCATACTGCTCAGTGTGCCCGTCATGGTTCGTCAGGGCGCCTGATAAAGTATCCCGATACATCCATAGTGCTCCCGCTGTGCTATTTCGGCACAGTGGAGCACTATGCTCTTATGTCGGCCTACGGCGACGTGACCATCGCTGCCTATGCGCCCTACAATAAGCGCGACAAGGACACCCATCGCATGGCCATAGCCGATGTTAATGGCCCTCTGACCCTCACCGTACCCGTAGAGAAGCCCCGGGTATCGTCAGGTATCACGTGGAGCGACATCAAGGTATCTACCCACGGTTCGTGGTGGCACCTCCACCGTGTGGCTCTGGAGTCGGCCTACGGGCGTACACCATTCTTTGAGTTTTACTACGATCGGCTTGCACCCTTCTTCGCGCCTCGTAAGGACGGAGAGTGTGAGAGCGTGGCCTACCTTGACATAGCCGCCATGCTCACCGTGTGTGATATCCTCGGTATTCCTGCGCCGAAGATTGACACTACAGGTTTGCGCCCTGATACAGTCAGTCTGCCCGCTCCGCAGCCCTACTGGCAGATACGTGCCGATAAATTCGGCTTCATCCCCCGCCTCAGTATCCTTGACCTCATTTTCTCCCTCGGTCCCGAAGCGCCCCTCCATCTCCGCCGCCTCACAAACTCTCAGTAATTCTCACGGGATGTCCGTCGGTGTCAATACCTTCGGCTGTTACGGTGTAGCTGTCAACAGCGGCCGGAATGGGCAGTGAAATATTGCCGATGTTATCAATCTTTACGCTGGGAATCCAGTATAGCGTCGGGCGGATATTGAGTTCATAGTCGGCCATCAGCTCGTACTTGGGAGTGTAGAAGGTCTTGCTCCGTTGATACCCCAAGGGCGTAGCGTAGCGCATCCTCCAGTCAGGGCGCGACACCTTTTCTGTACCATCCTTTGTCGTAATCATCACAATGCCTCCGGTTGACATAGGACTGGTCGTAGCACCGGGACTAAAAAGCGTTGAAACGTTGGGTGGGAAAAACTGCACTCTTTTAATGAAGTCTACAGGCAATACCTGATCAATCTCGCCAAGAGCAGTTTCAATTATACCCGGTGTTGGATCATCAATTGCAGCTTTTTTAAATCCTCCGAACATATTTGATGAGTTTAAGCCACTACCGCCTCCTGATTGAGGTTTAGGCTTCATCTCACCATTATAATTACCGTTAGATTGTGGCTGCGGTCCGCCTCCTGAACTGTTCATTTGGATTCGGGCTATAATACCTCCTGTTGACAAACGTTCAGGGAAGCCTCCATCAGTGGAACTGGGCCAAGGCATATTATCTACCCAAAAATCTACCATACGATTTTGATAATAGGCATTATGATCCTTGACCACAATTCCCGGTATCGTACGAATTATATCTTCTACGGTTCTTAAGTTTTGTTCTTCAAATTTCTTGTAGTCAATATCTCCTCGTGCCATTAGCTCCATAGGGTTCTCATAGTCGCTCAGTTTTTTCTGTACAACCATCACCTCTCCGAGCATTACATTCATCATGCCATCGGAATGAGCTATGCGCCAGTTATAATCCGTGATTTCCGCTTCACTACTATTTTCATCCTTGTCAGCAGTGGTATATGCAGATTCTAAAGTATTGACAGAGGGGTAAGTTTCTTTGGTAATGTAGAAATTACCCTCATTGTCTCCATTTTGGTTCAGTGCCTGAAATATATATCTTGTACCTTCAGGGAAATCCTTGTCGGTAAATACGAATTCTCCTTTTTCATCAGTTATTGTCTGTCCCGCATAGCCTATTGAGGGAGCCAATGCCAAGACAATCACATCTTTCATAGGCTTACCTTTCCAGCGCGACTTCACTACGCCTCCTATCGAGGGGCCTATTTCAAGTTCTGACTCAACCTCAGTGTATTTCCCGTCAATAGCTGCGGGTATGTCATATCGGCTCCACCCCTGAGTAAGCATGAGGCCGTCCATACCCTGACGGTGTTTATGAGTCAGACTGTCGGGAAAATACCATCCTGCATCCTCCACACTGCCGCGCAAGTCGCTATTAAGCAGCAGTGAGGTGAGTATCGTATTCTCCTTTTCAGTAGTGGCGAGCTTATTGTCAATGACGCTGACCGCTACATCAGCCGCAGTGCCATTACTGCGCAGCGTCACCTCGTGGGTGGCCGCCATAGCAGTCAGGCCGCTTGCCATCAATCCACTCAAGATAAATAGTAGTTGATTTCTCATGACGTCAGTGCTTTAATGATTTTGGTAATTAAAGATAGTTCTCGCTTACTAACATACATATTCAGTATGAAAGAATTCGCAAGTTAAACATTAATTTCATAAAATCACAATTTTATTACAAAAAAAAGAAAAGTACGTATAATATCGCCTCATGGAGCTATTGGTTGTCCGTAAGGATGAGTAAGATATTATGGGAGAAAGGGGGAGATTTTGTCGTGAATATTGAGTAATTTTGTCACCTATAATCAGACAAAATGGAAATTCCTCAGTATATACGTGTAGCTGATATTTGTGCTACTCCTGTAGAGTGTAAGGCCGTGATGGAGCGATTCATCAATGCCGGTCAGGCCTATGTGCTGTCGCGCGGACCGCAGGGGGTAATGTTCATGCTAATAGATGGTGAACGCACGGCGCGTGTGGCTCTTCAGAATGGTATGATGCTCCCCGGCAAGACGATGGAGGCACTGCTGCGAGGCATACTTCATCACGACGGCGATATGGACATGGTGCTTGCCGAGGTAGCTTTGCCCGAGAAAGTGCTGACACTCGCCACATGGACTGTGCGCGAGACACCCTCAGAGGAAGCAGAACCCTGTTATCGCACTTTTATGTCTTCATCCGATCTGCAAAAGGTACTCTCTTTCCCTATGCAGAGAGAATATGAGCCTTATAGCGATGTGTATGTGGTGACATCCACTACGTCGCTTAAGCAGGGAGTGTCGCTTTCCCGCATCACAATACCGGTCGAGATAATCTATACGGTCATTTGCCCCGAGGGGGTAAAGGCCGACCCAGAAATGGTGCGTAAGGGTGATCGCATGACTCTCACGTTTACCAAACCCGGATTTACATCGCAGAGTATCACGCTGAGTGCAGGCAGTCCGTCGCCTTTCGTTAAGTATGACGGAGCGGCCATATTGGTAAGTCCGCTCAACAGTGTGGGTATCAACTTCACACGCCGTATACCCGTCATAGTCCGTTCGGCCAAGGGACGTGCCGTAGCAGGATATTCCATCACCGTCAATGGCCGTCCGGTCAACACCTCACGTCCGTTTATTGACCTCACCGAACGCGATCTTGCTCCGGGCAATATAGTGGAGATAGCCGTAAACTCCACTAACTATCAGACCCTCATCGTGAAGCTCCCTGCTGAAAAAGCAGACGTCGATACACCTCTGGAACTCGTGCTGCAACCCGAAAGACAGGGCATAACGCTGAGACTCAATTTCGCCGACGGTACAATGGTAGAGCACGAACTGGCTCTTGAGCGCAACGATCCCCGCTACCGTACATTGCGAGGCGGTTCGTACTGTGGATTCCGTGCACATCTTATATCCAATCCCGGTGAGCCGGAGCAGTATAATGTAGAGATTAAAGCCGGAGGCAAAGCCATCGAGGTAGCCTCATCGCAGCCTAAAGCCGTACGTATGGAACGTGAGGCAATATCTTCAGCTTCTGACCCGTCAAAATCAGCTCAGGCTGGGGATAAAACCGCTGACACTCCTGCGGAGCCAACGGCCGAAACACGAAAGCGCCGTAAATCATACGTGCCGAAATGGGTCATATTTATCGGGGTAGTGATAGCCGTAGCGATAGCTACCTATGCAGTATTCTTCCTGCCGGGATTATTTGCCAGATTCGGCGAGAGCCATAATGTTGACAATGTGGTAGACGTCACCGGAGTTGTGGGTGACACTATTTCTGACGACTACGTGCAGCCCACTGATATGACTTCCGCACAGAGCGAGCCTGATGCAAATCCGACTGTAGATCCGTCTGTAAACTCAGTTGCAAATTCAGAAGCTCAGGCGGCATCGGAAGTATCGACGGTATCTGCCGGTGTGGCATCCAATCCTGATGCAGCATATCTTAACCGGACTAAAGTATGGAAACGCTCAGAACTCACCTCTGAGGAGGGTCGCAGAGTATATGACCTACTCGGTAATGGAGATATCGATGCAATACTTTCCGACCCCTACTTCCGTCGTGATAATAGCGAGGCTAATCCTACAGCGGTGAAAATAGCCGACCTGCTTTGGGGAGCCAAGAACACGCCTACACAGCGAGCCAATGAAGTGGCGTTGCGTAAGACCAAGGGGCAGCCGTCGATTGACCTCTGGAGCCTCTACGAAGCCCTGGCACGTGTGCGTCCCGCCGAACCCAACACCGGCCAGCGCCCGTAAGAAATAAAAAAACATATAAGAGCGTGTGTCATTAGGAATACCGCTTTCAGAGGAGGCATTCCGGAGGAAATGCCCCGATAATAGCCGTGGGTGAGCCGCAGGCGTAACCCGCGGAAAAAGGTTACGCACAGTTAAAGACATCCCGGAGAGGATGTCCCGAGAAGCTGGATAATTCATTTATTTAATGTATTATAGATTATCGGCACATCTCCTCCGGGGTGTGCTGGAGGAAACTTAATTTTGACACAGCCTCTTACGATAGTTCCGATTAATCCAATAGCTCCGTTATCGAAGGAGTTTGGAGGTAACGGAAGATGAGGCAGTTGCCACACGGGCTATATACAGGCCGTTGGAGAGGTCTGAGAGGTCGGCAGTGAGGGCTACATCGCCGTGACCGTAGATAGTGCGGATGAGTGTTCCGCCGGTGGAATATACATCAATACGCTCAATGGGGGATGGAGCAAGCGCCTCCCACACACCGTCGGCCACAGGAGTTAGCATGATGCACTGCTCCTCGGCATCATTGGCTGGGGGTAAGATGGAGGCCTGTTCGGAAAGCACCATCTTGAGACCATCGTAGGCGTTAAGACGTCCTGAGCCCCAGTATTCGGGATGATTCATTGATTCGTCCGTTGATTCATTCGGAGGAGTTATAGCAGTTGCAGCGGCAATGCGCCGTATATCCTCAGTGGTAAGATACGGGTTGGCGGAGAGCCAGAGAGCGGCCACTCCGGTCATTACGGGTGCTGACATAGATGTGCCTTCCATTGATGTCCAATAATAAGTAGTGCCATCGACTGTGGCTGTAGCTACAGTACGGGTAACGGACTCACTCCATGAAGAGCTGTGGCGATAGGGAGTCGAGAGTGATGACCACACCGCAGAGCCGGGGGCCATAATATCGGGACGTGTGCGGCCGTCGCACAACACTCCGTAGCTTGAGAAACTTCCCCTCTGAACAGGAGAGCCGTAGCCTGATTTGCGGGATATATAGGCACCTATGGACAGACTGTTGACACCGGCACATAGATTGCTGATAGTGCCGTCAACGGTGGCCTTGTCAAGTAGCTCGCTGCCACCATTCGTAAAACTGACGCCGCCGTTATATGTAGTGGTGCAGTAGAGATATACCTTACCTTGAGCTTCGGGGGTGATGCGTACCTGAGCGGCATAGCGTCCGGCAAACTCCTTCTTGAGGGTGAGGCTGAGCGTCATAGCGGCAGAGTAACGGTTGTTGCCACTGCTGAGGCTATGCATGGCTGCCATGAAACTCTCGGTGAAGAGCGAACTGAATAGGTCGTCCGTGTAACATGTGTCACCTATCTCGCCTATCTCCTCGGGGAAGTCGGCAGAGATAAGGGCCGTGATAGTGTCACAGGCGGGAGTAAACGTTACCAGTGGACGATTGATGTCATCTATAGCCACTATCTCCACACTCATGGTAAAGGGAGTATCATCCTGACTCCACACCTCGATATTTCCTTCGCAGATATGGCCGGCCTCCTTAGCGCGGGGAGCGTATGGCAGATGGGTCAGGCGTGTGCGCAGGGGTGTGTCGGGAGTTACCTGCTTCACAATAGACAGACTGTCGTTGCCCCAGTTGCCCGCCGAGAGTACTACTGTGGTGCCGGGTCGGCCCGCAAGTTCGTCAAGAGCGGCGGTAAAAGGATCGGAGAGGTCGTGAGGCCCTTGTTTGTTGCCTATCGAAAGATTGATTACGCAGGGCAGACCATGCTCTTTGGCATAGTCTGACATGCGGCTCACGCCCTGAAGTATCGACTCATCGTAAAGTTCACCACAGGCTACGACAGGAGTGGCGCCGGGGGCCATACCCCGCAGGTCATCTTTCATATCTGGCGAAGAGAAACTGCCGGTGATGGTTCCCAGCACATGGGTGCCGTGGCTCTTGCGGACGGAATCGGTTACAAACACCTCGGGCGACAGATGCGGATAGCTATATTCTATGATGGTGTCGGTAGGTTCGTCATAGACATAGTGCCATAGCGAGGCCACACGCGTAGTGCCGTCAGGATTGAGGAAGTTGATATGATAGGGATCGATACCGATGTCAAACAGGCCTACGATAACTCCTTTTCCGTCGTAAGCACGCGGCAGATCAGTACCTGCATGGACAGGGTCGACAAATGTATATTCACGCGCCTTATCATTGTTGAGCACATGGCGGCGTGAAAGCGCCACACTCTTCACCCCGTCAAGTGAGGCCAGGAGTGAAATCTGCGAGCGTTTTATGCGGCCGCTCACAAAGGAATCGCCCGAGGAAGTCACATTGAGTCCGCAGTCAATCATATCTTCTACAACCCACGGACCTTCTATTGTAGCTACTACGCCTGTGAACGGGTCGGTTTCCGAAGGTGATTTATAGAGACTCCTTACACGGCTTTGACCCTCACTGACTGTAGTATGAGGCGACATAAGCCTGAGACGGTCGGCCGCACTGAGAGCTGACTTAGCTGATGCTTCGCCGGGCATGATGAGTGTGAGGCCAAGTGCAAGAATGTAAAAAAATGACGGAATGTATGAGAAAAAATATGACTGCATTGTTTAATCTATTGTTGACTACTTAGTATTATAACGGTAGGACTGCCAAAAAAATATGTATATTTGCAATATTATTATCACTTAAGTAAGTTGTAAAAATTACTCACCTCGTTATACATTAAAATAATTTTGTAGACATACTCTTACTTAACATCTTAAAAAAGAGGCTTATGAGAATAGTCATACAGCGGGTGAGCCATGCTTCGGTCACGGTTGACGGAGATATGGTGTCGCAGATAGCCCACGGTCTGATGGTGCTGGTAGGCGTGGAGAAGGATGATTCTCCCGAGGATGCCGACTGGCTTGCAGCCAAGACGGTGGCGCTACGTATCTTTGAAGATGAGCAGGGAGTGATGAACCGCTCGGTACTTGATATCGGGGGTAGCGTCATGGCAGTCAGCCAGTTTACCCTCACGGCATCGACCCGTAAAGGCAACCGTCCGAGTTATATCCGTGCAGCCGGACATGACTTAGCTATACCACTCTATGAGCGCTATGTGGCCGAGGTGGAACGTCTGACCGGACGCCCTGCCGCACGAGGCATCTTCGGGGCCGACATGAAGGTAGAGCTGCTCAACGACGGCCCTGTGACCATAATCATTGATTCAAGACTGAAAGAATAATATACTATGGATTGCGGCGAAGAAAAGAAATATCCGGGCCTTACCGTAGAGGCTCTGCAGAGTATGGTTGATAACTGGATCACCACCACCGGACGAGGATACTTCTCGCCGTTGACTAACATGGCTGTGCTGAGTGAAGAAACCGGTGAGGTAGCTCGTGTGATGGCCCGTCTTTACGGTGACCAGAAGTGCAAGCCCGGCGATGAGGCTACTACTGAGAAACTTGCCGATGAACTTGCCGACATCATATGGGTCGTATCAGCCATAGCTAATCAGACAAATATTGACCTCACGGAGGCCATGAAACGCAATTTGAACAAGAAAAATATACGCGATTGCAACCGATTCAAGTAATAACATGTCTAATATATATACATACCAAGTAATATGTCAGAAAAATATCAGGATACAGTAAAAGCCTCGCGCGTCACCACCAACGATAACGAGGTGAAAGCCATGGTGGAAAAGATAGCCGCCAAGGCTGCAGAAAACCGCAATGCCGATACTCTGAAGACCCTCTTCAGCACTATTGACCTGACAACACTCAACGCTACCGACTCCCCCGTTTCTGTAGCTAACTTTGCGGAGCGCGTCAATGAGTTTGAGGAGACTTATCCCGAACTACCCTCAGTAGCTGCTATCTGTGTATATCCCAACTTTGCCCAGGTAGTGCGCACCGTACTTGAGGTAAGTTCTGTAAAGATAGCTTGTGTATCGGGTGGATTCCCTTCATCGCAGACTTTCATAGAGGTAAAGGTGGCTGAGACCGCGCTTGCCGTTGACGGTGGTGCCGATGAAATCGACATCGTGCTCAACGTAGGCAACTTCCTTGATGGCGACTGGGAGGAAGTTTGCGACGAAATCAGTGAACAGAAGCATGCATGCCGCGACGGACATCTCAAGGTGATACTCGAGACAGGAGCACTCAAGACCGCAGAAAACATACGTGCCGCATCCATACTGGCCCTCTATTCCGGTGCTGACTTCCTGAAGACTTCTACCGGTAAGGGCTATCCCGGAGCTTCACTTGAGGCAGCCTACGTAATGTGTGAGTGTATCAAGGAGTACTACGAACAGACCGGCCGCATGGTAGGCTTCAAGGCTTCAGGCGGTGTGTCAACTACTGAAGATGCTCTGGCTTACTACACTCTTGTCAAGGAGGTGCTCGGCGAAAAGTGGCTCACCAACGAATATTTCCGTATCGGTGCGAGCCGTCTGGCCAACAATCTTCTGTCAGATATCCTCGGCCAGGAGACAAAATTCTTCTAAGAGAAAACTATCCGGGAGTACGATACGTATGCTCCTGGATGGTAGAATATATTTTATTTATAATCTTCGAGAGTATTTATTTGCATGAAATACTGGATAATAGTCAACGGTGCGCAGCTGGGCCCTATGGAGCTTTCAGAGTTGCTGGCGCTTAATCCTCGTCCTGAAACACCCGTATGGCATGAGGGACTTGACGACTGGGTGTCGGCAGCCGCTGTGCCTGAAATCGCCGAGGCGTTTGTGCAAGCTTCCATGCCTGAGGTGCCCGTAGATCGTCCTCACGAGGGTGCGTACGAACGTGGCTACAACAAGGGATATGAAGAGGGTAGACGTGCTGCCCAAGCCGCTCAGGCCAATCCTCAGGCCGCATATCAGGCAGGTATGGATAATGCCGCACGGTTTTACTCGCGCATAGATCCCGCAGCTGCCAACTTCGGTCCCGATCCCATATGTCCTCCCACCTATCTGTGGGGAGCCATTCTGGTGACCATCTTCTGCTGCCAGCCTGTAGGTATCGTGGCTATAGTATACTCGCTGCTTGTGCGTTCGCGCTTTAATTCCCGCGACTATGCCGGTGCCGAGAATGCATCGAATACGGCTATGTGGGCAGTCATCATCTCTTTGGTACTCGGATTGGTAACCTGGCCCTTTGCTTTTATAGCTATGGCTTTATGATGTACAGATGGCGTGGCATATTTGCTGTGGCCATAGCTGTGGCTGCGATTGCAGGTATAGTGTTGCTGTACAGCAATTTTGATCCCTCGTCCACATGGTGGATGCCACGCTGCCCTTCAAAATTAATCACAGGCTTTGACTGTCCCGGATGTGGCAGTCAAAGGGCAATACACGCACTGCTCCACGGCGATTTGGCCGGGGCAGTGCGTTATAATTTCATGATATTCCCGGCCATGGCTATGGTGGTCCTGCTGCTCGTAGCTCAGCTTGGACGTCACCGATGGAGAGCAATGGGGCGTATGCACAATCTTCTCAACTCCACTCCGGTGATACTCACTGTGATTGTCGTGATGATAGTGTGGTGGGTGGTAAGAAATATATTCTGGCCTGTATGACGGTAGGCTACAGCGTAGGCTAACCGCGCCTGTTGCGCGGATGATGTGCGAGAATCTCTTCGTGAAGACGGTGGGCATCGATATGGAGATATATCTCGGTAGTGGATATATCCTCGTGGCCAAGCATCTGCTGGATGGCTCGCAGATTGGCTCCGCCCTCGAGCAGGTGTGTGGCAAAGGAGTGACGCAGGGTGTGAGGCGATATTACGCGGCGTACACCGGCGAGTTCGCCGAGACGCTTTACTATCAATAATATCATGGTACGCGTCAGGTATCGTCCTCTACGGTTGAGAAACAGAATGTTCTCGCTTCCTGGCTTGATATCAAGCTCGCAGCGCTGCGTCATATATTCACGTATACACTCTACGGCCTGAGGTGACATAGGTACAAGACGCTCTTTATCACCCTTGCCTCTGACTACAAGGAACTGGTCGTCGAGATGCACTCGCGATATTTCGAGCGAGGTCAGCTCCGACACACGTAGTCCGCATCCGTAGAGGGTCTCCATGATAGCTCTGTTGCGCATACCCTCGGGTGATGAGAGGTCAATGGCCTCTATCATACTGTCAATCTCCTCCGTAGTAAGCACCTCGGGCAGATGTTTACCGGCCGAGGGATTCTCGAGTAGCAGTGCAGGATTGGGATTACAGTAACCTTCGATATGCAGATAACGGAAGAAAGTGCGTACACCTGAAATAATACGGGCACGAGATCTGACACTTATGCCCAAATCATGAAGCGAGGCGGCAAACGCCCTGAGATGATCAATAGTCACTTCACACAGGGAAGTGGCCGTTCCCTCAAGGAAATCAAAAAGTTTGTCAACGTCATGGAGATAGCCGTCGAGGGTATTGACACTCAGTCCGCGCTCAAGGCGCAGATATGCGGCAAACATCTCCGCTATCTGTTCGCGTGATATATCGTCAGTCATAGCCGATAGTCTTTTGCCGCGAGAGATGAGGTGAGCACCATTATGGCCGCGTGGCCTATAAAGAACACCTGTCCTGACGTGCGTTTCGCCATGGCCTCAGATAAACGTAGGGATATAGCTTCAGAGCGGATATCGGGCCACACGACGAATGTATGTATGCGGCGTGCACAACATTGCTCTATAGGAGGCATGGGATCATCGGGAGATGATATTACCCATACTTCCCCGGCCGGGGATTTCTTTTGCTGTGCTGTGTTTGTCACACTCGCTCTCTTCGACGGATGATATAGGCGGGTCACCTCCTGAAAAGCTCTGTCAGAGCCGGGATGCATGACCGTAGTATCGGCCATGACCAGAAGCCGGTAATATCGGCGCAACATGGCTGACGAGGTTCCTGTAGAGCGGGCTATGCGGTTAATGGCGCTATAGGCCGCATAACCGTAGCGCCGCTGTTCGTTGATAATATCGTTGATAAAACGAAAAGCGAAAGGGGAGTGTACGCCGAATCCCCTTCTGCACCGCATACGCGACAGAGGGCGGGATATGGGACGTAACATACGGCGTACGATTCCTTTCATAGCTTATCTTACTCTGTTTATTCCTGTCTGCGTGCCTTGACCACGAATGAGCCTATAGCCAGAGCCACGAGCAGATATATGAGTATTACTGATACAGTGGCGAGGGTATCGGTCACGTGGAGAGATTCAGGATCGAATGTCATTTCTACAGTATGACTACCGGCAGGTATGCGCAGGGCGCGTAGCACATAGTCAACGCGGGCAATCTCTGCGGGTGTGCCATCGATGGTGGCATTCCATCCCCAAGGGAAGTATACCTCTGAGAATACGGCTATACCTCCCTGACGAGAGTCGGCATGATAAGTCAGGCGATTAGGGCGATAGGAAGTAAGACGTATCGCATCGGTGGAGTCGGCCGGGGATGCTTCGCCGAGTATATGTCTGAATGTTTCGTCGGCCACGGCCACACGGCGTGGGTCGTAGAGATCAAGACCGGCCATTTCACTATCGGCACCATTGACGTAGGCTACTGTGTCTACCATCCATGCATTGCCGTAAGCTTCATTATTAAACAGTGGCTGACCCTGATAGTCCACGATATAGCGGGCATTGAGCATATTGAGCACATTCCAGTCGGCCTCCGAGGGATTGTTGGTAAGGAAGTTACCGAGATGACGGTCTATGAGGTCCTGATAGCGAGTGAGCTTGGCGGCGTGGTAACCTCCTATAGTCTTGTGGCGATAGCTGGGGTCGGGCTGCCAGAACTGCGGCAGATTCATCACACGGTAGTGAGATGTGGTGTCGGAGAGTATAACACGGTCAGTCTGAGTCATAGGGAAGGGATCGCCGGTGGCGAGATTACGTGCCACGAAACTGTCATGGTCAAGATAACGCTTATTGACAGTAATGAGGTCGGCGGCAACTACTATACCCACTCCGGCTACCATCACTGCGGCACTGACGCGACGGCGGAAGTAAAGGAGAAGAATAACGAGTCCGGCAGCCACTATAATGAGACTGCGCAGGCCGTCGGCACGTACCATCGAGTAGCGCAGCGATTCAACAGCAGAGTAAATCGAGGGATTTGACAGACTGAGCTGCATAGCTGTACGGGCATCTACGCCCTGCTGCGCGAGTCCCTGAGCTATCATGGCATCGATATTGCGGTCAGCTTCGGTGATAGCGTTTCCGTAGAATGATGGCATCACCATAGCTATCAGACATAGCGCAAGGACTATGCCGAAGCTCCAGTAGAGAGGACGGCGGTATTGCTGCCATGCCTCATCAATATTCTTGTTTGTCAGAAGCTGCTGCAGAGCCATGACGGCAAGCAACGGCATAGTAAACTCGGCTATGACCAGTATACTCTCTACAGTGCGGAACTTGGCATACATGGGCATATAGTCAATCATCAGGTCGGTGAGCCACATGAAGTTGCGTCCGAGGGCAAGGAGCAGTGAAAGGGCTGTAAGCACTACGAGGACCCATTTCAGTGGACCGCGTACAATGATACATCCCAGCAGGAAGAGCGCTACGATGAGGGCACCCACGTAGACGGGGCCATTGGTTGACTCCGGTTCGCCGAAGTATTGTGACATATACTCGAGGTAGGTCATGGTCATGCGGTCGGCCTGACCTGCCTTTGCCATATCCTGCGCATCGTCGAGTGAGGCCAGATTGAGCATTTTCATCGAACCTTTTTCGGGCTTCACGGAAGCACCACCCTTGACATTGGGAATGAGCAGGGTAAATGTCTCGGAGGTACCATAACTGTATTGAGTTATATAGTCGCGGTCAAGTCCGGCAGACGAAGAGGGAGCTTGTCCGTCGGGACGTGACAGTTCGGAGTGTCCTCCTCGGATGGTCTCCTTAGAGTATTCGTATGTGTTGTAGAGGCTTGGTGAGTTGGCGGCTACGGCAAGTACGGCGGCTACGGCAAGCAGTCCTGTGGCTATGCCCCATTGGCGAAGCCGGCCGTTGCGTATGGCACTGATGAGATAAGCTATCACAAATCCTACGATAACGAACAGGAAGTAGTAGCTCATCTGAGGATGGTTAGATGAAATCTGCATCATGGCTGACAGAGCGGCAAGGGCTGCACCGGCCATATAGCGTCCGCGATAGGCGAGTACGATACCCGCGATCGTCGGGGGTATGTATGCTAAGGTCACAAACTTCCATATATGACCCGCGCCGATAATGATGATGAAGTAAGAGGAGAAGCCATAAGCGATGGCCCCTATCAGAGCCACATACCACCGCATACGCATTGCCAGTCCGAGGATGAAGAACCCTATCATCATCATGGCCAGCAGATTGGAGGGGGAGGGAAGACCGAGACCCATCAACGAGTTGATCCACGTGAAGAGTCGGCTCGAGGGATAGGAGGGAGCTATCTGGAAGGTAGGCATTCCGGAGAATACCGAGTTGGTCCAGCGTGTTGTTTCTCCCGTAGCCTCAGTGAATGCTTTGGCCTCCTGGCCTATGGCGATACCCTGCTGAGTGTCATACTGGCGCAGGACATTGCCCTGCAGTGCGTCGGGATAAAAATAGATGACTGCTATGGCAGCGATAGCCACAATGGAGATGATGATGCCCCACAGCGAGTGGGCGCGAAGATAAGCGTATAGACGTGTCATGATTTCAGTGTCACGAAGTGATGTTCTTTCTGCCCGTAAAGTTACGGAATTTCCCCCATATTGTGTTATCTTTGCGTGTATGAAGTTGATAGAGATGAATATGGACAGGATCATTGCTCTGTGTAAAAAGTACAGAGTAGCTAAGTTATGGGTATTTGGCTCAATTCTTACTCCACGCTTCAATGATCAGAGCGATGTGGACTTTTCAGTAAATTTTGATGCTGAAGCCATTAAAAAAGAGGGACTCGACTGGGCTGATACTTTTTTCGACTTCATGCATGGATTAGAGGAAATATTTGGACGTCGCGTAGACTTAGTCTGCGATGATGCCGTAAAGAATCACATTTTCAGAAAAGAATTAGACACCACCAAACAATTAATATATGGATGAGCGTATTCTAAAGTATCTCCATGATATGATTGATGCAATTCAAGAAATAGACGAAGCTTCAGTTCGTTTCGGAAAGTCGTATGCGGTTTTTGAAGGAGATGTGGTTTACCGTAAGTTTGTTGAACGAAATATAGAGATACTTGGTGAGGCTATGAATAGAATCCTTAAAGTCTCTCCTGAGGTATCAATTACGTCGGCACGTAAGATTGTGGATACACGCAATTATGTGATTCATGCATATGATTCACTTAAACCGGATATCCTATGGGCTATAGTAGTTAACCATCTTCCATTGCTAAAGAAAGAGATTATGGCACTTTTGGAGTGTCATGCAACGTCATAGTATTCGCTGACTTCGCTGAGTGGGCTTTGGTTATGTGGCGGAGGTTTGCTAACTTTGCGGTCGCTGACCGAAAAGGGGTGGAGCGGACGTGTGTCCGGGTTCACTTGTTTAAGGGTCAGATGATTTGTCTTACCAATACTGTAGATTTTGGATACTGATCCTCTTCCAAGCCTCGGGGCTTTGTGTAATTTACTTCTTGATATCAACTTTCAGCTGCCGGACACTTTCGGGTGGGACCGCATAGCGGCTATAGTATGCGCGTTGTTGTGTCTTGTTATTTCCGGATTCGTATCGGGAAGCGAGATAGCATATTTTTCTCTTGACGAACAGCAGATAGATGACCTTGAGGAGGATGGGCCTAACTCAAGCCGTATCCTTCAATTGCTGCGTCAGCCCGAACGGTTGTTGGCTACGATACTCATAGCTAATAATCTGGTCAATGTGACGATTGTAGTACTGCTTAATTTTGCTCTGGGTCCGGTATTTGACGGTATGAGCGAGTGGTTGAGCTTCGTATTGCAGACCGTTCTGCTTACTTTCCTGATATTGCTTTTCGGCGAGATTCTGCCAAAACTTGTGGCCAATGCCAATAATCTGCGCTGGGTGCGCTGGAGTGCTCCCGTGGTTCAGATGATAATGAGTGTATTCCATCCCATATCATCCCTGTTGGTGAAGAGTACTGTTGTGGTCAATCGTGTAGTGACAAAGAAGCGGGAGGATGTTACAGCCGATGAGTTGTCGCATGCGCTGGAGATTACCGATGTGAAGGCCGAGCAGGAGAAGGATATGCTCGAGGGTATATTGCGCTTCGGCGATACTACGGCGTCGGAAATTATGACTCCGCGTGTAGACATGACGGGAATCGAGCTTTCAGCCTCGTTTGATGAGGTAATGAAAATCGTAATAGAGAGTGGTTACTCACGTCTGCCGGTGTTTGACGGCACACAGGATAATATCAAGGGCATATTGTATTCGCGCGATCTGTTGCCATTCGTGGATGCCCGAGATGATGACTTCGACTGGCGCAAACTTTTGCGCGAACCGTACTATGTGCCGGAGTCACGTATGATCGATGACCTGCTTGAGGATTTCCGCAAGCGCCGTATACATTTGGCGGTGGTAATTGACGAGTATGGCGGCACGCAAGGCCTCGTTACCCTCGAGGATGTGCTCGAAGAGATAGTGGGCGACATCAATGATGAATACGATGAGGAGGAAACGCACTTCAAGCGCCTCCCCGACAATACTTATATCTTTGAGGGAAAGACTCTGCTTGGTGATTTCTTTAAGATAGTGGACCTTGACGAGGATGACTATAAGGAGGTGGCAGAGGATTGTGAGACTCTGGCCGGTATGTTGCTGGCCATCAAGGGTGATTTTCCCAAGGAGAAGGAGAGTCTTGTATACGGGCGGTGTCGATTCCTTGTGCTTGACATCACGGCTCATCGCATAACCAGTGTGAGGGTAAAGGTGATGCCCGAACCTCAGGAACCTACCCCGGCGGTAAGATGAGAAAGCGGTCAATACTTGCTTTTGCCATAGCCATAGCTGTGGCTGTGGTGTCGCTTATCCTGCCGACAGGATGTGCGGGCGACAATCATGTGGCGGTACCACGCCCTAAGGGTTATCCGCGTCAGCCGCAGATAGGCGATGTATATATTGCGCCGGAGGGTGCTCCCGCGGGGTTTGTAATGAATAGTGACGCCAGACTGGTAGAGTCGTCTGACTCGACTCGCAGCGGGGAGTGGATAACGGTGGAATATCCCATGTATGATGCTACGGTCTACTACACGTTCTCTCCTGTCACGCCATTGACAGCCGATGGTGTATTGAAGAATCGCCTTGAGCGAATGAGGCTTAATTTCGCTGGTGTACCGATAAGTACACGTCCTATCAAGGTCAATGGTAAGGGTGGTGAGAGTGGCTCTTACAATATGTGGGACGGACAGATTATGACCACGAGAGAAAAGTGTGCCTTTCCGGTGCAATTCATACTCCGCAGCCCCGATATGATAGTCAGTGGCAGTCTTTTCATGCCCTCCATGACGGTTAACCCCGACTCTGTAGCCCCCGCCGTAGAGATAATCACGCGTGACATAGAGCGCAGTGTCAGTGGCCTGTATAAGTGATAAACGGCTATGAGTGACTGTATGGTTCGGTTCATGAGGTTATGCAGCGCTGACGTATACGTTGTGGCCATAGATACGGCATCCTCAGGTGTAGATGTCCGTAAGCGGGAAAAACAGGGGGTGGAGGCTCTTATGCTGTATCGTTTCGGTCATGAGGTTACTGTGCGGCATCGTCCTTCGGGCGCACCCTATGCCGACTATACAGCAGACCATAGAGAGAGCGCTGAAATACTTCCCTCTATATCGCTTAGTCATGGTGGAGGTTGGGCTGTGTTAGCAGTTGGCGGTATACGTGACGCGATTGGTGTAGACATTGAGGCTCCCCGAAATCAGCTCTTCAGAGTAATCGACCGATTTGTTTCCCCTACGGAGAAAGAGCGGTGGGACTGTACGTCGCTCAGTGTGCTACAGTGGCTGTGGACAGTAAAGGAGGCAGTGTATAAGGCTGCTCTCACCCCCGGGCTTCCCTTGAAGGAGATTGAAGTGTTGACCCCTTGCCTGACTCGGGTTCGTACTCTACGGGCTGAGTTCGCCACAGAGTCAGTAAAGCTAAATGAATGTACCCTCACTGTGGCCCGGCCTAAAGGTGTAATAATAAACGTCGGCTCCGTAAATCAAAGTGAGGATGACGAGCGTTAAATATTATAGTAAGCTCTTAAGTAAGTCGTAAAAATTATTTTATACTATCTTTGAGAATATTTTGGAGATAGTTAAAATACTAACCTTGTGATACATTAAAATAATTTTGTAGATTTACTTAATAGTTAATTCGGTTTAAATTCAAACACACTCTTACTTAAGCTTAATGATTATGACTGTAAAAGTAGAGCGGATGAAATCATGGATGACAGGCTTGATTATGGCTGTAATGACTTGTATCAGCGTAATTGCTGCCGAAAGACCATCTTATGCCGCCCTGTCCGGTAAGGCAGAGCGTGCGTATGCCTATGGTGAATGGGCCAGTGCTTCGGCTCTCTACGGACTGATGATTGACGAGCGACCTACCGATACACGTCTATACGGGCGGGCTATAGTATCGGCCTCTATGCGCGATAAACCCCTTGAAGAGGTGGAGCTGCTGCGCAGAGCTATCTCGGCGCATGTGGCGTTTGACTCGGTGTTTGCGAGTGTGCGTCGCGAGAGTTTCGCCATAGGCCAGAGCGACCTCTATGAGAATTTTCTTAAGGAGGTGAAGGCGGCCGAACCTTGGCTGAAACGAACGGTCAACGGGTATCTGCTCGACTATTATGTATACCGTCGCAATGCCCGGGGGATGATATCGTACGCCGATGAGCTGCTTAAGGCGGTGCCCGATAATGAGCGTTTTCTATATATTCTCGCTCAGGGATATTTACTTGACGGACGTAATGAGGAAGCGGTAGGTGTATGGAAGCGTATACTCGGTGTCAACTCCGAATCGTATGATGCACTGCTATTTCTGGGCAACTATTATGCCGATATCAGTTCGTCCGAAGAACCCGAATCAATATCGCGTGCGCGGGGCTATCTCAGTCGTGCACAGGCCTTGAAGCCTACTCCGTATGTAGCCGAAAGAATAAGGAATCTGTAATTTCTTTGCCGAATGCTTGCTTTTAAGGATAATCTGTAGTAAATTTGGCGTGAGAGAGCGTTTTGCTTGACACTTACACAACCTTATTACAATGCCTATCACAGTACGTAAGCATGGAGAAGATAGATAACCTTGACCGTCGAATTCTGGAGATAATAATGTCTAACGCCCGCATCCCGTCCAAAGACGTTGCAGGAGCATGCGGAGTGTCACGAGCCGCCATACATCAGCGCATACAGCGCATGATGGATTTAAAGGTGATAACCGGCTCAAGTTATAATGTAGACCCCAAGACACTGGGATATACTACGTGTACATTCATAGGAGTCAACCTTGAGCGCGGAGCTATGTATCGCGACGTAGTGCCAGAGCTTAACAAGATACCTGAGATTGTGGAATGTCACTTCACGACAGGTCCCTACACCATGCTCATTAAGCTATATGCACGTGACAATGAGCATCTGATGGAGCTGCTTAACTCAAAGATTCAGCGCATACCCGGAGTGACCGGTACGGAGACACTCATCTCGCTTGACCATAGTATCAATCGCGAGGTGCCCGTAGAGTATGAATTTAATGCCTGATACAAATCTTGTGATACATTAAAATAATTTTGTAGACTTACTTATCAATTCCCACTCCACCGGATTATTTAACGACCTGCTCCCGGCGCATGGCACAGCGCGAGAGCATGCGGTGGCCTATGCGACAGTACAGGCACTTACGCTCCTCGCAGTAGGCTCGCCGGAGTTGTATCACGGCCTGTGACTCAAATGCGTCGCGGGCCTTTAGTCCGTAGCGTCCGAAGAGTTCGACTATGCGGTTGCGTTCGGCAGGCATGGCCGACAGCAGTTCTATGGCATGGTCAAACAGTCGGTCATCGGCGTGAAGCTGGGCGTATGCCACGAGTACGGGTACAACTACATTGATTACCAATAGCCGCTGCGATGCTTGACTGAGCGAAGGAGCGCTGTAGCCCACGGGTGAGAAGTGAGTATGAGTGCTCCAGTAGCCTGTAAGCGTGGGGGTAAACAATCGGCATCCTTCCTCGGGAGTAGTTATGTCAAGAAATCTGTCAAGCATACGGAATCCCCCGTATAGCATGGCGGCAAGCAACGCTATGCGTCGGTGGGGAAAATTGGCCGGGCGCGTGCGGGCCATGCGCCATGATAGTGACACGGGTGGTTTCAGCCCGAATCGATGAGCCAGATGTGCATACTCCTTACGCAGACTGTCGGTATAGGGTTCGGATGGTGCATCGTCGAGAAGTCCGCTTTGTCCGAAGAGGAGCGCTTCGATGGCGGTCAGAGAGTCGGATACACGTCCCACGATACGGAGCGGAACGCTCAGAGCCAGTCGCTCGAAGGGATCATTGTTGAGATTGAAGCCCAACGCCCGTGCCACGGTGACGTAGCAAGCCTGTTGCCAGTCACCCTGCATGCGCTCTACAAGTCCGGCTACACGGTCGGCCTTCTGATATATTCTCTCATAACCCAGTGCCTGAATCCAGTCGGCAAGATATATACTCTCGGTGTTGCAGAGAGTGGACGCGCAGGGAAGATATTCCACTGCGTTATCTACCAGTGAATGGTAATGGAGGTGAAACTGCGGTTCGCATGGCATACGCATCTGAGGTATCAGTTCGCCGGTAGCCAATCGGTGAACTGCCGCATCATCGCGGTCTACCACATGGAGTATCACGCTGTCATACGCCTCATCTTTATGGTGGCCATGGCGATGCCAGTCACTTGCCGCCACATGTATCTCCACGCTCCCTGCCCACAGCTGTCCTCCGATCTTTATTTTGGCATTGAAGAAGTCGGGACCGGCATCGGTGTTGATACGGCCGGGATCAATGATAGTTACCTTCTGTCCGTCGACAGTGTGGAGGTCGTGCTGACTCCACAGACGGTGCTGCCAGATATAGTGCATGAGTTTTTCCATGGCTCGGAAATCTTTGGAAGAGGGGAGGTGGTGTTGGAACGCGTTGGAGTATGAGAAGAGGAAGAAGATGAGGGGAGGGGTAGCAAATGTACAAAAAATAGCGAAATATGCGCCAAAAAATTTGCATGTTCAGAAATAATCACCTACCTTTGCACCGCAAACATCACGAATGGGGTACTAGCTCATCTGGCTAGAGCGCGACACTGGCAGTGTCGAGGTGAGCGGTTCGAGTCCGCTGTACTCCACTAAAAGCGAATTCAGAGCAATATCTGAGTTCGCTTTTTTTGTTTTATAATTGTAATATATCTACATTTGTATGGCTTGACCGAGTCCGTCTATTAATGGGTTATGCGCAGTCAAGTCGTACATGTGTTTATAGAGATAGGTATGCAGACTGTATTGTTTACTTCTACGATATTCGGCCCGATACACTCGAGGCGTCTGGGGTCGTCGCTTGGTGTCAATCTTATGCCTCGCGACGGTAAGGTTTGTTCGTTTGACTGCCTCTATTGTGAGGCCGGGTTCAATGCTCAGGGTCCCGGTAAATCGGGGCTTCCTTCGCGAAGCGAGGTCAGGGAGTTGCTTGAAGCCAAATTGAGCGATATGAAGGCTAAGGATGAACCGCTGGATGTCATAACGTTCTCCGGCAATGGAGAGCCTACGCTACATCCTGAGTTTGAGGGAGTGATAGATGACGTTATAGAGCTGCGTGATAAGTACTTTCCGCAGGTGCGTATAAGTGTGTTAAGCAATGCGACGATGCTCCATAGTGACAGCGTGAAGAGGGCGTTGCGCAGGGTTGACAATAATATATTGAAGCTTGATTCGGCACTGACACCTACGATGAGAGCTATAGACCGACCCGGATCGCCGTCATTCAGCTCTGAGCGTGTCATAGCGCAACTTGAAGAGTTTGGAAGCGACTGCATAGTGCAGACCATGATGCTGCGCGGAAGTCATAATGGGGTGGAGATTGATAATACTTTACCGGAAGAGGTTGAGGCTCTTGCAGCAGCATACAGGCGTATTCGTCCCCGTGAGGTAATGCTCTACAGTATTGACCGTAAGACTCCCGAGGAGCATCTTCGTAAGGTGAGTCGCGATGAACTTGAGGCTATAGCCGAAAGATTCAGACGCGATGGCATAACGGTGCAGGTCACCGGTTAGTAGTCGGAAAATATACGGGGCTTGATGACGATGCCTACTCGTACCTGTGAGTGAAATTGCTTGTAGTCGAGGAGGCCTTCGCCATAACCGTTGTAGTATTGCAGAAAGAGATATTGGTTGTCACGCTTGAATATGCGGTAGCTTAGTTCGAGGATGGTGTTGTAGTTGAGACGCCAGCCACGACGCTTAACCAGAGTCACTGACATGTTGAATCGGGGTAAGGGTGTGATGGAGGTGCCTACCTGATATATACCTGAATAATCAAGGATGTCCTGATTGTTCATACCGTCGACTATAGGTATCCAGAATTTGGCGTGTACGACCAGGCGCGGGTCGAGTATTATATTGCCTCCGAGCGACACTTTGTTCCATGAGCGTGACTGGATGCCGTCGCGTCCGTTACTTTCGTGCTCAAGCAGAAGTATGAGTTTGCCAATGAAGCGGTTTTTGACGAATAGAGGCTTAGCCAGACCGATGCCCGGATTGAAGTTGAGGTCGGTCATGGGCATGGAATTTTCGAGTACATTCCAGAAAACCTTTTGTGTATAGAAGAGGAAGAGATATGTGTTCCACGGCAGGACCGAGTTGGTAAGACGCTGCGAGAACGAAATCTGAAATTTCACATTCGAATTTTCGCGGGTGGGACGCTGACCTACCGATGTGCCGAATATGAAGTAGTTATCCTTATAGAGTCCGAAGTACGGAGCGTTGTCAAACTCGCGTCGTACGCTGTCGGTATTTATAGTTACTCCATCGGTTACTATCTGTGCCTCGGATGTGACGGGACACAGAAGTGCCGTAAGCAGCACTCCCAACAGCAGGATGAGATATATGGGGCGTCTAAGTAGCATAATGTGAGCACAAAGTTAAGCAATTAGTCGGTAATTCATGATGATATGCCTATTGTATATTGTGGGGTTATGAGTACTTTTGCATGTGAAAGTCAAAAAAGGTATTTTGACACAGACGGAATTGAATGAGAGAAATTAACATGAAGATATATACAGGACCCATCCGTGGAGCAGGCCGAAGATTTATCGGCCGTATGTGTGTATGGATGGTGGCTGTGTTTGCTGCGATGATGGCATCCGGATGCTCCGAGAAGGAGGACTTTACGGTGAGTGGACGTATCGAAGGACTCGTTTCGGGACAGGTGACAATGTATTATTATGCTCAGGGTGGCATGAAGAGTGTCTTGGGAATGGCTGTCGACGGGAAGTTTAAGCTTCATGGACAGAGCGCGTCACCGACACTGGTTACTCTCATCACTTCACCTTCGCAGCCTCCGTACTATGTAGTAGCCTCTAATGGAGAGAGTATTGAGATAGAGGGTAAGACTGAGAATCCTCTGAGCTGGACGGTAAAGGGAAACAAACCGTCAAAGGCTCTTGCTGACTTTGTCCGCGACAATGCCGAAGCTATTGAAGCGGGTAATTACAGCAGCATTAACAGTGCTGTGGCCCGATATGTGACTTCACATAAATCAGATATAGGAGCGGCGGCGATATTGGTAACCCGATTTCATGTGCCCGGTTACGAGATGCTTGCCGATTCTTTGCTTCGCCTTCTTAACATTGATGCGCGCCCGACGGCAGTGATGCAGAATTTCGGGTCGATACTTGGCCGACAGGTATCGTCGGAGGCTCACAGCGATCTGTCTACTCTGTCGGTGTATGCAGGTCCGGATTCACTGGTGCGCATGACACCTTCGCGACAGTCATACGCTCTGGTCGCCTTTACGTCAGAGACACGTGTAGGGCGTGACTCGATTCAGAAGCGTATAAGCTTGTTGTGCGACTCCCTGCCTGTCCGCAGATTCCGAGCCTTTGAGATATCTCTGGCTCCGGACTCAGCCTCGTGGCGCGCGGTAGTGAATAGCGACTCGGTCGCATGGCCTCAGGCGTGGGTGCCCGGAGGTGTGGCGGCTCCACAGATAGCCCGGTTCAGTGTGCCGCGATTGCCTTACTTCATAGTGTGTGATTCTACCGGCCACCAGCTCTACCGCGGTAGCTCCATAACCGCTGCTACAGAGGAGGTAGAACGTCGCTTAGGTGTGAAGTTTTGATTTCTAAATTACTTATCCCGACTACTTATCCCCCTCTAAACACTCTCTTATGCTGTCCAAGGTATATGCCGCCGCTCTTCAGGGCATTGATGCCATAGTGGTCACAATCGAAGTATCGACCGAGGCCGGCTTCGGGTTTACGCTCGTCGGACTCCCTGATGCTGCTGTGCGCGAGAGTCATCAGCGCATTATGACCGCGATGCACGAAAATGGTTATGAATTTCCTCGCAGGGGAGTGGTGGTAAACATGAGTCCTGCCGATGTGCGTAAGGAGGGAGCCTCATACGACCTTCCCTTAGCCCTGGGAGTGATGTCGGCCACGGGAATGATACCTTCGGAGCGCCTGTCACGCTTCATGATTATGGGTGAACTGTCGCTTGACGGCACATTGCTACCTGTCACGGGAGCATTGCCTATGGCCATAAAGGCTCGTGAAATGGGATTTGAGGGGATGATAGTCCCCGAGGCCAATGCCTCAGAAGCTGCTGTGGTAAATCGTCTTGATGTCTATGGCATGGACAATCTGCGCAGCGTAATTGATTTCTTCAAATGTGAGTCATCGCCGCAACCTGTGAGAGTAGACACGCGCACGGAGTTTGCCGCCGCCGAGGGAGTGTTTGACTGTGATTTTGCCGAAGTAAAAGGACAGGAGGGCGTAAAGCGTGCCTTTGAAGTAGCGTGTGCCGGTGGCCACAATATACTCCTCGTCGGCCCTCCCGGAGCAGGAAAATCCATGATGGCCAAGCGACTGCCTACCATTATGCCCCCTCTCACCCTGGCTGAGGCCCTGGAGACAACCAAGATACATTCCGTGGCCGGTGTTCTTCCGCGTGGTTCACGCCTTATGACAGCGAGACCCTTCCGTGCGCCTCACCATACGATATCCCCCGTGGCACTCGTCGGCGGTGGTATCAATCCCCGCCCCGGAGAAATCTCCTTGGCTCACAACGGAGTGCTGTTTCTTGATGAGTTCCCGGAGTTTTCACGCAACGTTCTCGAGGTGATGCGCCAGCCCCTTGAAGACCACTGCATATCCATATCCCGCGCAAAATACTCGATTAATTATCCGGCGGCCTTCATGCTCGTGGCCAGCATGAATCCTTGTCCATGCGGATACTATACACATCCCACACGCGCATGCACCTGTACACCATCAGCCGTGCAGCGCTATCTGGGGCGCATATCCGGTCCGCTGCTTGATCGCATAGACCTACAGGTAGAGATAATGCCCGTGCCATTCACTGAGCTCTCATCTCTTCAGAAAGGAGAGTCATCTGAAGTTATACGTCGCCGCGTTATGGCTGCCCGCGAAAGGCAGAGCAGGCGCTACGCCGGAGTGCCCGACGTACACTGCAATGCCCAGATGACCGAAACCATGCTCCATACCTATGCCCGTCCTGATGACGAAGCACTGCAGATACTGCGCGATGCCATGGACCACTACGACATGTCAGCCCGCGCCTACAGCCGCATACTGAAAGTAGCGCGCACCATCGCCGACCTTGATGCCTCCGACACCATCACCTCCGTCCATATCCACGAGGCCATCTCCTACCGCAACCTTGACCGCTCCCTCTGACCATATCCTCAGCCGTTGCCCCTCCTCTCGCCTGATTAATCGGCGATAGATGGCAAATTATTAGGTTGAGAGGGGTTAGAATGGCGATGAAGGGGTAGCGATGTTGATAGTTTTAAAGAAAAATAGGGTCTGGATAGTTGGCGATAAGATTTTTTCTTTTAATTTTGCACAATAATGGACATTCTGTGCGGTAGCTTTTATTCTACGCTATGCTATAGGGCTTCCCGGAGGCCGTACCATAGTTGGCCGTGTGGATTGTGCCATTCCTCCTCTCGTATTATTTTTTATTGATTGCATTATTGCCATGGAACCTATAAAAGATTTTGAGGGTCTTGCAGCCCATCTTAAAACACTTGACCGTCCGCGTAAGGTGGCCGTAGTATGCGCCACGGACGACCATTCTGTAGAAGCTATCAGCCGCGCGCTTTCTGATGGGTTCGCCCACTTCATCCTCGTAGGACCTCACAGTGTGCCCGGTGGAGTGATGGATGGCTATAAGGGTGCCATTGAGTCGGTGGGCTTCGACCTTACTCCCGATGAAGCTGCCGCCAAGGCCGTGGAGATTGTGCATGACGGACAGGCCGATGTACTTATGAAAGGTCTGATAAATACCGACAACCTTCTTCGTGCGGTACTCAATAAAGAGCATGGTCTCCTGCCTAAGGGAAAGGTTCTTACTCATATAGCCCTCGTGGAAATGCCGGCTCAGGATAAACTGCTCTTTTTCTCCGATGCAGCGGTGATACCCTCGCCCAATCTCGAACAGCGTGAGGCTATAGTGCGCTATATGGCAGATGCTATCCGTCGTCTGGGCGGTCAGAGTCCGAGAATAGCCTTGATTAACTGCACTGAAAAGGTTAATGATAAGTTCCCTGTCACGATTGATTATATGACTATCTGCGACATGGCCCGTAACGGTGAGTTCGGTGCTGATACGATTGTGGATGGTCCGATGGATGTACGCACCGCGTGCGACCGCGAGGCTGCGGCCATCAAGGGTATCGACAGTCCTGTCAATGGTAATGCCGATGGCCTGATATTCCCTGAAATTCAGTCAGGCAATACATTCTATAAAACTATAACATATTTTGCCGGTGCCCGTCTGGCAGGTCTGCTCATGGGTACAATGGCTCCGGTAGTACTCACTTCACGCGGCGATGCCGCCACTGCCAAGTTTGACAGTCTCGCACTTGCATGTCTGCTGTGTGGCGACTCAGATACTACCTCTGCAAATCTCGAATAAAAAGCCGATATGAAGCTATTGACCATTAATCCGGGTTCCACTTCTACCAAAATCGCGGTGTTTGAAGATGTCACTCCCGTGCTTACAGTCACGCTGCGTCACAGCGTGCAAGACCTCAAGCCGTTTGCCAGTGTGAACGATCAGTTTGAGTTTCGCAAACGTCTGGTGCTTGAAGCTTTGGCCGAGCATGACATATCCCTTGACTTTGATGCCGTTGTGGGGCGTGGCGGTCTGCTTCGTCCTATCGAGGGTGGCGTATATGAAGTCAATGAAGTGATGCTGGAAGAGATGAAGCATCCCATGCGTCAGCATGCCTGCAACCTCGGATGCCGCATAGCCCGTGACATAGCCGATATGATACCCGGATGCCGTGCGCTCACCGCCGATCCCGGAGTTGTGGATGAGCTCGTCGACGTGGCCCGCATAAGCGGTTCGCCCCTGATGCCGCGTATCACTACATGGCATGCCCTCAACCAGCGCGCCATTGGTCGACGCTTTGCCGCCGATCTTGGCGATGGCCGTAAATATGAAGACCTCAATCTTGTGATATGTCACCTTGGCGGAGGCATCTCCGTAGGCGCCCATCGCCACGGACGTTGCGTCGACGTGAACAATGCCTTCGACGGCGAGGGCCCCTTCTCGCCCGAGCGTGCGGGTTCACTACCCGCGGGTTCGCTCATCGACCTCTGCTACTCGGGACGTTATACCCAGGATGCCCTTAAGAAGCGTATCAGCGGTAATGCCGGGCTGGCAGCCCACCTGGGCACAACCGATGTGGCACAGATCGTAAAGAATATCGAAGCCGGTGACGAGCATCAGCGTCTGGTGCTTGACGCCATGATATATAATGTAGCCAAGTACATCGGTTCGATGGCTGTGGCCGTAGGTGGAAAGATTGACGCCATACTGCTCACCGGTGGTATAGCTCATTCAGATTATGTAGTGTCACGCATACGTAATCAGGTAGAATTCCTTGCTCCCGTCACCGTCTATCCCGGCGAGGACGAGATGCTGGCGCTTGCTGCCAACGGTGTGGGTGCGCTTAAGGGCGAGATACCCGTCAAGGAGTATACCAAAGCATAGTCCGCGTCGTACTCACCTCGCCCCGTCTCCTCTCTCCTCACCAAAAGTCTTATCAGTCAGTTAACGAATTACCCTCTCATCCCATAAAATATCTAACATACCCATGAAACGGTTGCTACTCGGCGACGAGGCATTTGCCCTCGGAGCCCTCGATGCCGGTCTGTCAGGTGCTTACGCCTATCCCGGCACCCCCTCTACTGAAATACTTGAGTTTGTTCAGAGCCATCCGCTCACCCGTGAGCGCGGTATTCACAGCCATTGGTCGTCAAATGAGAAGACCGCTGTGGAGGAGGCTCTGGGTATGTCATACTGCGGCAAGCGCGCCATCTGTGCCATGAAGCATGTGGGGCTCAACGTTGCCGCCGACCCATTTGTCAATTCGGCCATGACAGGCGCCAACGGCGGTCTGCTCATAGTGTCGGCCGATGACCCCTCGATGCACTCGTCGCAAAATGAGCAGGATTCACGCTTCTATGCTTCTTTCGCCATGCTCCCGGTGCTTGAGCCCTCCACTCAGCAGGAAGCATACGATATGGCCGCCTACGGATTTGAGCTTTCCGAGAAATATGGACTGCCGGTAATGGTGCGTTTCGTGACCCGTCTGTCGCATTCTCGCGGTGTGACCTGCGTCAAGGATACGCCCGATGAGGAGAACACCCTCCACTATCCAGAGAAAAAAGAGCAGTGGGTGCTCATGCCTGGCATATCACGCCGCCGCTACCCCCTGCTTATCGAAGACTACCGCCGCCTTGAGGAGGAGTCGGCCCGCTCACCCTTCAACCGCTACGAAGATGCAGCCGATCACTCTCTCGGTATCATCGCCTCGGGTGTGACCTACAATTACCTTACCGAACTGTTTCCCGACGGGGTACCCTTCCCCGTGCTCAAGATAGCGCAGTATCCCGTGCCCCGCGACCTGGTGCGCCGTCTCAGCGACGAATGTGCCTCGCTGCTGATAATCGAAGAGGGACAGCCCGTCATAGAGCAGTCACTGCGCGGCATGCTTGACCTGCGCCCTGAGCTCTATGGAAAGCTTGACGGAGTGTTGCCGCGCACCGGTGAGCTTACTCCCGACTCAGTGCGTGAGGCCCTGCTGCGTCTGCGCCCCGAGCTCGAGTGTCTACGTCGCGAGCCGTTGCGCGAAGTGCCCTCAGTGGTCACCCGCCGTCCGCCGGCCCTCTGTCAGGGTTGCGGTCACCGCGATGTGTACCATGCGCTCAACGATGTGCTCGCAGGCTACGAGTCGCCCAAAGTGTTCGGCGACATCGGTTGCTATACCCTCGGATTCCTCGCGCCCTTCAATGCCCTTGACACTACGGTAGATATGGGAACCTCCATCACCATGGCGAAAGGAGCTGCCGACGCCGGTCAGCATCCCGCCGTGGCCGTGATAGGCGACTCTACCTTCACTCACTCGGGCATGACAGGATTGCTTGATGCCATCAACGAAAACTCCCCGATACTTGTCATCATATCAGATAATCTGACTACCGGCATGACCGGCGGTCAGGATTCGCAGGGCACCGGTAAGATAGAGGATATATGCCGCGGACTCGGAGCTGATCCGGCTCATGTGCGCACGATTGACTCACTGCCTAAGAATCATGATGAGATGATGGCGCTCTTCAAGGAAGAGATAGATTATCCGGGTCTGTCAGTGGTAGTGTCGCGCCGCGAATGTATACAGACCGCACGCCGCCATGCCTCGGCTGCCGCCAAGGAAAAAAACTCTGAAAAGACTCCGGTGGCCAAAAACTAACGACCTCCCACTTCACCACACACATATTACATTTATAGACGTAGTTATGAAGACCGACATAATCCTGGCCGGTGTAGGAGGTCAGGGCATACTCTCGATAGCCACCATTCTTGGAGCGGCCTCGCTCAAGGAAAATCTGTATATCAAACAGGCCGAAGTACATGGTATGAGCCAGCGTGGAGGCGATGTGCAGAGCAATCTGCGCCTCAGCAGCTCACCGATAGCTTCCGACCTCATACCCCTCGGCGGAGCCGACATCATAGTGTCGCTCGAACCTATGGAGGCTCTGCGTTATCTTCCCTACCTGAAGCCTGACGGATGGGTGGTAACCTCTACCGCACCATTCGTCAACATACCCGACTATCCCGATATGGGTGCTATTGAGGCCGAACTGGCCGCGCTGCCCCATGTGGTAGCCTTCGATATGGATGCCGTGGCTAAGGAGGTGGCGACAGTGCGCTCCTCCAATATGGTGCTTCTCGGGGCGGCGTCACCCTTCATAGAGCTTTCTGGCGAAGTGATAGAAGAGGCCATACGCACTATATTCGGTGCGAAGGGCGAGAAAATCGTCAACTCCAATCTCGAAGCCTATCGTGCGGGCCGCAGCCGCGTGAATAAATAAAAATAATCTCTTCTCCACTCTTCACCACCACTCATTAACAGTTTCCGTATGTTTCCGTTATCAGATGAGCAACTGCTTGATGCCCTGCAACGTATGGGCATAGGCGATGATATATCACGTGCCACCATCCGTCAGATCGTAGCCTTGTCGGGCGAACTTGAAGATGTGGCTCAGGAGCCTTATATCCACCTCGAACTGGGCAACCCCGGCCTCCCTGCATGTGAGCTTGGTGTAGCCGAAGAGTGTCGGAAGTTAGCTGAGGGAATTGCCAATCAATATCCCAACATCGCCGGTATACCGCGCCTTAAAGAGGCGGGAAGCCGTTTTGTCAAGGCGTTCATAGACGTAGACATTCCCGGTCGATTCATTGTGCCCACCGTGGGGTCCATGCAAGGCACATTCACAATGATGCTGTTGCTGGGCGCGCGTGAAAAGAGGCGTGACACGGTGCTGTATCTCCATCCCGGATTCTCCCCGCAACTGCTTCAGTCAAAGGTGCTGGGGCTTAAGAGCGAAATGTTCGATATATACAACTATCGCGGCAAAGCTCTTGAAGCCAAGCTCGAGGAAATACTCTCGAAGGGCAACGTCACGGCGATGCTCTACAGTAATCCCAACAATCCTGCGTGGACAAACTTCACAGAGGAGGAACTGGAGATTATAGGCCGTATGGCCAACCGCCACGATGTGATAGTCATGGAGGATATGGCTTATATAGGTATGGACTTCCGTTCTGACCTCTCACGTCCCGGTGAAGCTCCGTTTGTGCCTACTGTGGCCAGGTATACTGACAATTATGTGATATTTATCTCAGGCTCAAAGATATTCAGCTATGCCGGACAGCGCATAGCGCTGGTATGTGTAGGCCCCCGCCTCGGTATGCGCAATTTCGAGGCTCTCAACGAGCTGTACCACATGCCTACCTTTATCGACTGCTTCATTTACGGTGTGCTCTACTGTGTCTCATCGGGCACCGCTCACTCTGCCCAGTATGCTCTGGCGGCAATGATGGAGGCAGCCGTGGAGGGCAAACTCGATTTCGTAGATATGTGTCGCGAATATGGCCGACGCGCCGCCGAAACGAAAAAAGTGTTTACCGACAATGGATTCAACATCGTCTACGAATGTGATGGCGACGGACGTCCCGTATCAGACGGATTCTTCTTCACCGCCGGATACAAGGGATTGTCAAGTGCCGAACTTCAGGGTAGACTGATGCGTCATGGTGTGGCCACGATAGCTCTCTCATCCACCGGCAGCGAGCAGGACGGAGTAAGAGTCTGTGTGTCGCTCCTTGACAGTCCTGACAAACTGGCTGAGCTTGACCGCCGTCTTAAGAAATTCGTCACAGAGATAGAGAAGTAAATACTCCCATCCCCACCCTTAACCCTTACCACCCCGATAATGGCTAAATATATGTCGGCTGCCGAGGCGGCCAAACTGATACACAGCGGCGACCATGTATATATTCAGGGCAGCACCTCCATACCCGAGGTACTTTGCAAGGCTATGGCCGACCGCGGACATGAGCTGCGTGACGTAGTGCTTTACTCAGGCTTTGCCGTGGCCAAGGGACCGGCGCCTTATTGTAAACCGGAGTATAAGGATTCGTTTCTGATAGATTCGTTTTTTGTCAACAACTCTATACGCGAATGGATAGCTCAGGGATACGGTACGATGACTCCGCGATTTCTTGGCGAAGTTCCCGCGCTGTTCCGTGACGGCACATGTCGCGTGGATGTGGCGCTCATCAATTGCTCCATGCCCGATAAGGACGGCTATGTGAGCTACGGAGTGTCGGCCGACCTGGCTACAGCCGCCGTAGAGTGTGCTGACAGAGTGATAGCCCAGATTAATCCCCACATGCCCTTCTCTTACGGTGATCCCGTGATACACATTGACCGTCTGGCCGCAGCCGTTGAAGTGGATGAACCTCTGGTAGAGGTGCCCACAGCAGTGCCGACCGAGAAGGAGATACGTATAGGCTCATTCATAGCCGAAAAGATACCTGACGGTGCCACCCTTCAGATAGGTGTGGGTGGTATACCTAACGCCGTGATACGTGCACTTCACTCTCATAAACATCTCGGACTACATACCGAGGCCATGACCGACGGCGTATTACCGTTGCTTGAAGAGGGTGTGATAGACAATTCGCTTAAGAAAGTGATGCCGGGAAAATCGGTGGCATCGCTTGCCATAGGTTCGCGCCGGTTGTATGACTTTATGGACTACAACCCCGATATAGTGTTTAAGGATGTGGCGTGGACCAACGACCCGGCCCGCATAGCCGAGAATCCTCGGGTAGTGTCTATCAATTCATGTCTTGAGATAGACCTTACGGGACAGATTTGTGCCGACTCCATAGGCACCAAGATATTCTCGGGCGTGGGCGGGCAGCACGATTTCGTTTATGGTGCATCGAAGAGCGAGGGAGGAATGTCGTTCCTGGCCATGCTATCGACCACAAATAAGGGTGCGAATAAGATTAAGCCGGTGCTCACTTCGGGCGCGGGAGTGGTGACCACACGCTTCCAGACCCAATATCTGGTGACCGAGCATGGTATCGTGGATCTCCGTGGCCGCAATCTTGCCGAACGTGCCAAGCTTATTATCAGCATAGCTGCTCCCGAATATCGCGAGGAACTGGAGAGAGCCGCTGCCGAACGATTCGGCTATTCGTTCCTGCGACTGCGTTGAATATAAGCTACATGCGCCCGGCGTTGGAGGCGGGAACACGGCCTCCGGGACGGGTAGGTGTGCCTGTCAGGCCTGAGCCTGCGGGAGGCATTACTATGCCCGGTTCTGACGACCCGCCTATGGGGCGTGAGGGGACGATAGGCTGCGTGACGGGATTATCCACCGGATAGTCGTCCGGCAGGGTCACGGGTCTGTTTACGGGTCGGCCCGATGAGGGAATGACGGGCCTGACCGGTCTGTTGGGTGCTACGGGCCTGTTTGTGCCCGGAGCAACAGGTGCGTTACCCCAGTATACAGGTCCGGCCGGGGGCAGGGGAGTGGTATATGCGAATGGTGACCCCACTGCATAGTAAGGATAGTTGGAGTAGTAATAGTCGGGGTAGATACCTCCGGCACCTACGCTGACACCTATGGATGAGGATGTGGGTTCGAGCATGGCGTCGCATGAAGTCATTGACAGAGCTATCAGAACTATTGTTCCGGCGAGTATAGAATGTGTGCGGTGTGTCATAGTGGTGAGAGTATTATGGTATAGTAATACAACAATTCTCTACGAAGAAAGTTAGAAAACTGAAGCCACTGGGTGGTATGCTGATTCTGCGGCATCGGTGAGATAAGGTGTTAGGGAGGAGCTGTGTCAAAATTATGTATAGTGTTATCCAAGGAGGCATTCCGGAGGAAATGCCCCGATTCATCGGCTTGCCGCTTTGCTCCGCAAATAATAGCCGCGGGTTACGCCTGCGGCTCACCCACGGCTATTATCGGCACACCTCCTCCGGAGTGTGCTGGAGGATATGTTAATTTTGACCCAGCTTCTAAATTTAAACAGTCTCTTAATTGATATTGATAAGGAATACCATCCGACAGTAACGGCTCGGAACGCGGAATCCGAAAACTAAGAGAGTGAATTTAACGGTAAATTCACTCTCTAAAGGTCAAACAGAAAAATATCCGGATGCTTCCGTTCTGAAATAGATGCCGATACCTTCCATACACTACATTCAAAAGTGATACAGCTTAGAAGAACGGTAAATCTCCACTTGACGCACTACGGGCTATCGTCTAAAATGACGGGACAACTAATCATGCCTTTTGCTTTCGCTGAATAGTTACTACACTACATAGATATGTTAAAATATTTTAATATCAACAAATAAGTACACATACAATTTCAATTCATCTTAATTTTTACTAAATTGCGCTTTCATCGGATTCTTCCTCCCACCCGCCATTGAGAAGGCGATAGCGTCAGCGAACCAATCATCCTATTATCAACCTCAAATCTGTGGATATGATCTATCACAATCCCCTTTCTCCACTTAAGGCATCGTACCGCCTTATATGCTTAATGGTCATCACATTATTGAGCATATCTCAACTTAATGCAAAGCTTGTGGTCACTTCTAATGGCCTGACGGTACTTAACGAATATGTAGCAAAACAATCCGCCCCATACGAGCGTTCTGTAGTACCGACAGATGATGGAGTAATAGTGACATACCACTTTAATTACTTTGAAGCTGCTAAAGAGGCAAACAGTTACCGCTTGTCATTACCCGGTTTTTATGATGTATCCACACAGGGTAGCCCAGCATTACTTACAAGAAGAGATGCATTTGATTGTCCCAGCAATACATCGCCGACACGGTTACTATCCCTACCTTTCAATTGGTGAAGATATTTCTGTTGATGAGAACGAAGATGAGAAAAAAACAAACAGATTTATAACTGTATCAGATTATCAAAGTGGACTTATTTTCATACATTATATAACTGATGAAAGTATGGGAATACCATCCATTTCTGTGTATAATGCGATTACAGGTACCCTGATAGAAGAATACGGCAATTCACCCACAGGAGAAACCAAACTATACATTAGCCGTCCGACAATGCCAGGCTACTATAAGATCGTCCTAAGTTTACCTGGGCTTTCTAAGCCTGCTGATGTATACAGTATTGCCATAAAATAGGATTTGCCTCTCACTCATTTTTAATAACAAATCATTTTACTAACAATCAATCATCAAAATAATGAAATCTACGTTTTATAATTTACTTCTGATATTGTTATCTGTGCTTCCATGGCTTAAAGCCGAAAGTAAAGCCTATCAGGTTGATGGCACATATCAAATTGAGGATATCTATGACTTCGAGTGTGACGGCCTATATTATGAGTTTGCGGGAGAAAATGATGTCTATCTCGTAAGAGAGAAGTCAGTAATGCTTCATCTTGATTCGGAAAGTATTTTCCGTGAACCGATATGGAAAGACGCATATTATTTCCAAGAAGAAAACGTGTGCTATACCGGGAATATAGTGATCCCCGACAGTGTAGAATATAAGGGAAAAAAGTATCGTGTAGCAGCTGTTAATCACTATGCCTTGTCCTTTTCACGAGGGCTGAAGTCTGTGACATTCACTTCTGACATAAATTTTACTTGGAGACCTCAGTATGACAGCGAGACACGGCCATTTTTTTTCAATGAGAGTCTGGAAAGTGTAGTATATCCCGACTGTAAGACTGAGATTATTAATCAGATAACCTGGGCATCATCCCTTAAAACAGTTCATTTTCCCTACAATCTGACGAAATTATCTGTTTCATTAACCCATACCGGCATAAGCGAAGTAGATCTTGACAATCACGGAGAATATAATCCATCGTGTTTTACGGTACGGAATTGCTTTGATAATTCTCCCAATCTCAAGAAAATAAAATTTCCGGAGTGTGACACTCTGATTATTGATGGTTGTAGCTTAGCTGAATCACATAAGCTGGAGCAGATTGTCTTCCGCCCATGTAATATGCTTATTCTTCCATGTAGCGGTGAAATTTTCTATCATCTATACTATACATTAGATTATCCTATAAAGACAATCTCAGAGAGTATGATTCCTCCTGTTGTAGATTATTACGATGATCCATCTTATAATATCCAGTATAGAAGCAAAGCTATATTGTATGTGCCTGATGAGGCGATTGAGGACTATAAGACGGCTGACTATTGGCAGGATTTCGGAGAGATACGCCCGATGAGTGAGTATCTTGCCGAAGAGGAAGCTGCTATAGATGGCCCGATAGTTGACGTGGATGGTGTTGCAGAGGTAGAGATGTCAAGCAATGGCAGTGAACTGACCCTGTCAGTATCAGTCCCAACGGAAGTCACCGTATGGTCGCTGCAGGGACAGGCCGTATGGAGAGGTAAGGTTGTGGATGAAGCCGCCATTACTCTGCCTCATGATGTCTATATTATTACTACTCCAAACTCAGTCCGCAAATATCGCCACTAAGTACCACCATAGCACCGTAACCCCGACCACCTGCCGCAGGGAAGTGGTCGGGGTTACGTATATATCCCTGGTCTGCGGACACGGGGGGGGAGGATGATGGAGAATATTTGTGTAAATTTTTAGAGTATGTTTACTTTTAAATGATTTTATCACAAATGAAGATTTTGGCGGGATTTTCCAACGTTGAAGAGGGAGCGATGCGGGCATCGTGACCGATAATAACTCTTGAAAAGCACCCGAAAAATCCTTTGTGATGAAAGCAAAAATTTCCGAACTCTCTCATAATAATTAATTTGGTTTAAA
>JAAVDH010000024.1 GCA_014801865.1 Bacteroides sp.
AGAAAACAGATCCTTTATCTCAGAAGTATATCCCAGTGCCATAGCAAGTTTTATCAACGATTCAAATGCAATAAGACCTTTCTGTTCAAAGCGTGCAACAGTAGATAGCGGCACTCCTGACAGCTCGGCAATGCGCTGTCGGGTAATATTTTTCTCAATTCTACGCTTGCGGAAATTCTCCGCAACCTGCATCATAATATCATCAGGATTATCAAGCGTAAAGTTGTCTAATACGGATAATATATTATTACTATTATCAGTTATATTCATAATACTGCTAATATTATGCTACAAAGATAATAAATTAATCTGATATGACAAAGCGTTCAGAACAATATAAATCCATATCATTCTCTTTCTCTATGAAAAAAACCGAGGCAGAGCTATCCGCCTCGATTCTTGGGTAAAGTCAGGTTATTATGTCAGCTTGATGCGGTCCACGGTGTCACGTTTAGTGCTATCAACGAGCTTTGCATAAATTTGGGTGGTTGTGACGTTGGCATGGTCGAGCATCTTGCTGACTGTGTAGATGTCTGTTCCGGCGGCAAGCTGCAATGTCGCAAAAGTATCCCTAAATCGATGGAATGTAATACGCTTGGTGATTCCGGCTGCTGTGATCCATTTCTTCAATGCGCCCTGTGTCATCGATCGGTTGAAACCCTTGAACACAATCCCTTTTCCTCGTTCACCACACAGCGCAAGCATTTCCGAGCTAAGAGGATGGACTGATTCTTTCTGAGTTTTCTGAATACGGACGAACATTGACATTTCGCCACTGGAGTCCGGGCGAATATCCTCCCAGCGAAGTTTCAGAACGTCGCTGATACGCAATCCGGTGAGGATAGCGAAGAGTGAGGCCTGCTTCAAGATTGGTTTTTCGCATGGAGTAGCTGCCAGTTGCTTTACCTCGTCGGCGGTGAGAAAGAACTTTTTGACTTCTTCATATTCTATCTCTTCAATAAAATCATTAAGATTCTCTTTCAAAAGTCTTTCCTTGTATGCCGCTTTCAGCAATGCACGGAATGTAGAAAAATATCCAGCCGCTGAGTTGCGGGAGATATTCTGTTTCGGATGTCGAAGTTGCTTTGCTTTCAGCAGATAATCGCGGAACTTGTTGCATAGTTCCACAGTCACCTCACCAAAGGTGCATTTACCTTTAACGAACCTTTCAAAGTGACGATAGGTAATTGTCCATTTCTCATAGTGTTGTTTCGCCTTCTCCTCAAAGTATTCGAGGAAGTTGGCTTTTGGCTGCTCACGGTCAAGGAAACCGAATTCGTGATTAATCACAGCCTCCTGACGGCGACAGCGTATAACCTCGGCTCTCATCAGTATAGCATCATTATACTCCTTCTGATATTTACTGCGAGGATTGGCGAAAATGTAGAACCCGAGAGATTCACGACGAGACAGTTTCATCGTCTTAGGATTGCGGACTGCCGGATAGTAGTCCAGATAGAGCGACAGCCTGTCATTACTGATCGGACGCTGGCGCAAGGTTACTTTAGAACATGTTGATGGTAACATATCTGTGCTTTTTATTTGTTGATTGATTTTTCTGCAAAACTATATAAGTGATTGACGGTGAACAAGTGAATATCAGCTCACCTGTATCATTCACCGATTTTTAACTTATCATGGGCGGTGCAAACAGCGCGTCAAGAGCCTTTCGATCTATTCTCACATACCGACCTTCGTATGTGCGCGGAATATTATGTGTGCGGACATAATGCGAAATCTGATCGCGTGTCATGTTGTATCGTGCCATTGCTTCCGGCATAGTGTAGTATTCTGGTTCCAGTTCCGACTCTACCCCAATAGCCATATCGAACTGGCGGCGCGAATAGAATACCTTACACTTATCCTTACGTTTGCCAATCTTTCGCTCCGACACGAAACGATAGACAGCCTCCTTCGACATATTGAATTTAGCGCAAACCTCCTCGACCGAATACCATTCCTCCTCGGCAACTTTCGAAGGCTGTTTATCAGAAAGAGCTTTGTCGATATGCTTCCGGCTCCAGAGCGTTTTCCCTCTGACTACTGTTTTCGGAATGTTCCGTTCCTTAGCCATCTTGAAAAGCCACGAATTGCTGATACCGAATTTCTCCAAAATCTCTTTCGTAGTGTAGAACTCTTCAATGGGTTCGGCCTCCTTCCTCTCCCGCTTGATATATTCAGGAGGATTCTCAAACATCTTATCAATGCTTGCCCGGCTGATAAGGGTCTTACCATTGAATTGAATACAAGGTATTTGACCTCTTTCAAGATACCGATACAAGGTCGCACGACTCACACCAATCAAAATTGCACATTGATAAGGGGTTAGGTAGTCTCCGTTTCCTGTATTCTGTTCTTTTATCTTGGTTTTGGTAGCCGTGTTTTGCGCCTCTACATGTTTCTGTCTGCGTAATGCTTTGTAAGAGTGTTCACTACATCGCTTACAACAGAAACGGGTAGAGCATTTATGGGCGATAAACTCCTTACCGCACCACTCACAAATTTTCCTAATGTCGATTGTACTGCTCATACGTTATTTCTGAGTTAATTCTGTTAAATTTGTCTCATGGCGTCTCACCACGTCTCATTGTGTCTCATACTCTCCACAATCTCGGAGGTGCTCAGCCGGAAACCACGAATACGGTACAATCGCGATACAAGAAAGCGTTAAAATCGACCAAAATGCGCAAAAATCGGACATTTTGACCAATAAAAAACGCCCCTGAAAAGAGGCGTTTTGTGTTATTTATTAGCTAATTATGTGATTTTCAATTTGTTATCTATTTGCCGATGCAGAAGCGGGAGAAGATGGTGGAGAGGATGTCGGGAGTGGAGAGGGAGCCGGTGAGTGTGGAGAGGTGGTGAAGGGCTTCGCGGAGGTCTTGGGCGATGAAGTCACCGGAGAGTCCGGCAGATAGACCCTGGATGACGGCTTCAAGGGAGCGGGAGGTGGCCTGGAGGGATTGGTAGTGGCGGATGTTGGTGAGGATTACACTGTCGGTAGAGAGAGCTTCGGAAAGACCGGAAGATGCCACAAGCCTATTGCGAAGGTCTTCTATACGAAGGTTATTACGTGCGGATATAAATAGTATGTCTCCTGAAGTAATTGGGGTGGAAAGGGATGCTGATGAGTAGGGGGGTGTTTTGGGGAGGGTGGTGAGGAGATGGGTGATTTGGGAGTGTTGAGCGGGGGTGAGGAGGTCGGATTTGTTTACACAAATAAGGAGGGTGGAGTCGGGGGATTGATGGGTATGGATGAGTGAAAAGAGGTGGTCAATGGAATGATGAAAGTCGGAATGAGAGGGGGTGGAGACGAGGGTGGAGCCGTCGATGAGCCAGAGGATGATGCGGGCTGAGGCGAGGGCTTTGTAGGAGCGCTCGATGCCGAGGGCTTCGATGGGGTCGTCGGTGTGGCGCAGGCCGGCGGTATCGATGAGGCGGAAGGGGATACCTTCGAGTTCGATATTTTCTTCGATGGTGTCGCGAGTAGTTCCGTGGATGTCACTTACGATGGCTCTGTCGTGGCAGGCGAGGGTATTAAGGAGTGTTGATTTACCTGCGTTGGTCTCCCCTACCAATGCCACGGGTACTCCTTCGCGAAGGGATTTTCCGGCAGCGAAGGTGGCAGCCAGACTTCGTGTGAGATCAAGAGTGCGTGTGGCGAGTTGCGTCAGGTGGTCACGTGAGGCAAACTCCACGTCTTCTTCCGAGAAGTCGAGTTCAAGTTCGAGGAGTGCAGCCAGTTCGAGGAGTTGGTCGTGGAGTGACGTCAGTTGTGACGAGAGGCCTCCTCTCATTTGGTTTACGGCCACTCTATGGGCGGCCCTCGAGGTCGAGGCTATAACGTCGGCCACGCCCTCGGCTTCGGCGAGATCCATCTTGCCCGACAGGAATGCCCGGCGCGTAAATTCTCCCGGCTCGGCAAGTCGACACCCCTGCCCTATCAACACTCTGATGACTTCTTGCTGTAGCCATCGCGAACCGTGAATGGAGAGCTCCACGACATTGTCGCCGGTAAAGCTTGCGGGGGCACGAAATACTGTGGCCACGCATTGGTCAAGCACCGAATTATCTAAGGGGTCTATGATGGAACCCAGGTGTACGGTATGGCTTCCGACATTCTGAAGTCTATGGCCGTGCCAGATGGTATCAACTATTTCTATGGCTTTGAGCCCACTGACTCTAATCACGGCTATGCCTCCTACTCCCGGAGGAGTAGAAACGGCACAGATATCGTCGCGCTGCTCAGCATCAACTATATAGTTCATCGTAAGTTCGTTGCGTTATCAAAAGCGGGGAAAATGAGGGGCGGAGCCACACGGTGACTGTAGCTCTGCAAGAGGAACATTATCGCAGGGTGCTCCAATAATGGAAGTCACATTGGCGCTCCACTTCCTGCTCCAACGAGTCGGGAAGCGTAGAGAAGAAATCGTGGCCTGTGATACGCTCCACTTCGTCAACACTCACGGCGGCTTCCTGCATGCCGCCTTTGACCTTGCCATTGTTCATCACAAACCCTATGGCACGCGGAGGCACAGCATAGGGGGCAAGTATCACTTTAAAGAATCGTTTAGGCACACTCACGCGGCTGTCGCCTATGGTCTCGGTAAGTTTGTCGGTAAGTACGGGGCCACTCACGATGTATAGCACACTGTCATGTCGCGCCCATGTGCGGCACTTTTTCTCCAGATTGCCCCACGCGCCCGAGTTGAGTGCATGGTCCTGCGGACAGATATTAGTCATATAGAAAGATTCAGCCATGGCCTGACCGTCCCATTTCATATCGCCTGCGGGGGCCATGTGGCCTCGGTCGTAGCCTGAATAGCTGTAGTCGTAATCTTCGGCACATCCGGCCACTGATTCATCGGCAACAAACTTCTTGGCACGAGTAACATCTCCCTCAGTCTCTGAACCGAGCAATTCCCATGATACCCAGTTGGGCAGATGCATCTGACTATTGTATGACACATCAAATCCCTTGTAATCCACCCTCTGTTCGGTCAGCGACGGATTGGTCACCACCATCATCAGATCGCCGTAGGATTGCACGCCATGGTGCACCGCTTCCGACCGTGAGTCACTTCCGGTGCCTGACATCTCCGTAGAGGATATATCGGATGAAAAATTCGATTCCCTAATGGTGAGAGCTACGACAAAGAATCCCACTACTAAGAGTATAGCCCACAGAGGGATACGGTGAGACTTGTGCGGATGATTGGATTTATTATTTCTCGGTCTGCTTTGAGCCATATCGATAGCAATTTCAGAAGTAGTTATGGAGGAGTTGATGGATTTACGATATGCGTTGCGGGAATTCGTTGATGATGTGGGCTATATCGCGAGCATCATTGCGGGATGTGGCGCTTGACACGGGTAGGCTCAACACCTGCTCTCCCATGCGTTCTGCCACCGGGAGTTTACCTGCAAGGCCATATCCGCTCAAGGCTGGCTGCATGTGAGGCGGCACAGCATAGTGAATGTCCGTGGCTACACCCTTACCCCGGAGATAGTCCTGGAGTTCATCGCGACGATTGCACCGCACCACAAACTGATGCCACACGCACTCTCTCGGATTATCCTCAGACACTCCAAGGGGCAACGTTATCTCAGGGTGAACAATCTCCCGCATATACACCTCGGCATTGAGCCGTCGGGCATCATTCTCACGGTCGATATGCCGTAGTTTCACTCCAAGCATAGCAGCCTGTATAGGATCAAGACGACAATTAAACCCTGCATATATATTATGGTAGCGCCTGTCACTGCCATAGTTGGCCAGACAACGCACGACATGGGCCAGCTCAGGGTCAGAGGTGGTGACAGCACCTGCATCGCCCAACGCCCCGACATTCTTCGTGGGATAGAAACTAAATGCCCCGGCATGGCCAATACCGCCGGCATGCCGTCCTCCACTGACTCCATCTGCCGAAGCAAATGCGCCTATGGCCTGAGCCACATCCTCTATCACGAGCCAGTCGTGGGTACATACTATGTCGGCAAGCTGACTGTCCCAGCACACGCGCCCGTAGAGATGTACCGGCATGATCGCCTTCACCGCAGCAGCGTCACGGTCAATACTCTTCAACGCTTCCATAACGGATCGGCCCGAAAGATTCATAGTAGCTTCGTCTGGCTCGACAAACACAGGACGCAAACCCGCATCAATGACAGCCAGAACAGAGGCCACATAAGTATTGGATGGCACAATCACACCATCACCCTCGGCAAGACGCCCCATCAGAACCCACGCCCTTAGTACGAGACGCAATGCGTCAAGCCCATTACTTACGCCTATGGCATAGTCTGCACCACACATCGCGGCCATGGTACGCTCAAATTCATCCACCTCGCGACCTCCGATAAATCGGCCTGAATCAATCACGCGAAGAGCCGCTTCAGCAAGCTCATCGCGCATAGGAGCCGTAACCTTGCCAAGATCCAGAAAAGGGTATCTTATCATAAGTACGTAATCTTAAGAGTGTGTTCGGGAGATAACAGGGTTAGGGACATTACTTAATACTGCGCTTATACTCGCGCATATACTCATCAAAATCACGTATATAATCCTCCTCGCTATAAAGAGTAGAAGCAAGTGTAAGACACACACTTCCTGACGAAAAATTGTCAAGCGTATGCCAATAGCCCGGAGGCACGTACAATCCCTGATAAGGACGGTTAAGGGGGTAAGTATGCCACTCTACCCCATCGAAGAGCCTCACATCGAAGCTACCCGAAGCCGCTATGATGACCAGCTCCGTAGTGTAATGGCTGTGACATCCGCGTCCTTCTCCGCCAGGAACATCGTAGATCCAGAACACACGCTTGATGTCAAACGGTATCACACTGCCGTTCTGAAGAAACGACAGATTACCTCGCGGATCAGTAATGCGCGGTATATTTATTATGGTGGGGGTGCCTCTCATATCTGATCATTTTTCATTGATTCCGGTGCGAGCCAAGGCGGTAAGATAACGTCCGTAGTCGCTGTTGCCCATAGCGCGTCCGAGCGAATCAAGACACTCAGCCGTAATCCAACCCTTACGGAAGGCTATTTCCTCGAGCACGGCCACCTTAAATCCCTGGCGCTTCTCGATAGTCTCCACAAAGTTAGAAGCCTCCATAAGCGAATCAATAGTGCCGGTGTCGAGCCACGCGAATCCGCGTCCGAAGCGCACGACATTGAGTCGGTCTTCATCCAGATAAAGCTGATTGAGGGTCGTAATCTCAAGCTCGCCGCGTTTCGAAGGGCGCACACGGGCAGCCATATCAGCCACACCGGCTGGATAAAAATAGAGTCCGACCACGGCAAGATTCGAGGCGGGAACCTCTGGCTTCTCTACAATCTCCACAGCCTTACCTCGCTCGTCCACGGTGACCACTCCATAGCGCTGAGGGTCAGTGACAGGATAGGCAAACACCGAAGCACATCCCTCCTGCGCAGCCTTAACGGCCGAAGCGAGCATCCCGCTGAATCCCTGACCATAGAAAATATTGTCGCCAAGCACCATACATACGGCATCATCACCTACAAATTCACGCCCTATGAGGAAGGCCTGAGCCAATCCTTCAGGGCGCGGCTGCTCGGCATACTGAAGACGCACACCAAAGTCGCTGCCGTCGCCTAACAACCTACGAAACATCGGCAGGTCATCAGGAGTGGAAATGATAAGTATGTCACGTATACCGGCCAACATGAGCACCGACAGAGGATAATAGACCATCGGTTTATCATAGACCGGGATAAGCTGTTTGGATATACCTTTCGTAATCGGATAGAGTCGTGTTCCCGACCCACCCGCGAGTACTATGCCTTTCATGACTGTTCGCTAACCTGAGGATACATCTTTTTATAATACTCCTTATATGCCTCTGAGGTGACATCATCGGTCCACTCACAGTTGTCGAGATACCACCTTACGGTCTTCTCAATACCCTCGGTGAAGGGAGTCTCAGGATACCATCCGAGTTCGGAAGCAATCTTCGAGGGGTCTATGGCATAGCGGCGATCATGTCCGGGACGGTCAGTAACGTATGTTATCAGATCGCGGCTTACGGCGCTGCGGTCGCAGTGAAGCACACTGCCATATCGCTGTGGCTCGCTGTCGATGAGTCGACCTATCACATCTATTATAGTGGAGACAATGGTGATGTTTTCTTCCTCATTAAAGCCTCCTATATTATATACTTCTCCCACGCGACCCTGAGCAAGCACCATATCTATAGCCTTGCAATGGTCGTCGACGTAGAGCCAGTCGCGCACGTTGCGTCCGTCGCCGTAAACTGGGAGCTTCTTTCCGTGGAGCACATTATTTATAACGAGCGGTATCAGTTTCTCGGGAAACTGATACGGGCCGTAGTTATTGCTGCATCGTGTGATATTGACAGGGAGTCCGTAGGTATGCCAATAGGCATCTACCATCAGATCGGCGCTCGTCTTGGCGGCCGAATAAGGCGACCGTGGAGCCAGAGGTGTGACTTCGGTGAAGAATCCATCACCGAAACATTTCAGCTCACCGCGTCCTTCAATCACCTTCTCGACTTCATCGGTAAGAGGCGGACGCTGAGCCTCGGCGAAATCCTTCGGAAGCGAACCGTAGACTTCATCGGTAGATATCTGCAGATAACGTTTACCAGGCCGATAGTGAGGACGTCCGGAATCATCGCTACCATCAAGCCATGCCTGCCGACAACATTCGAGCAGACACTGTGTGCCTATGACATTCGTATCAAGAAATACCCTCGGGTTGTGTATGCTGCGGTCTACGTGAGTCTCAGCAGCAAAGTTGACCACAAAGTCAGGGTCATGCTCTTCAAGAATACGGCTTACACACTCGCTATCGCATATATTACCGCGCACGAACGTCACCCTCCCCTGCTGTATCTCCTCAGAGATAGAGGCGAGATTGCCGGCGTAAGTCAGCGCGTCAAGCACTATGATGCGGGCATCACTATGCTTGCGAAGGACATACTTCACAAAATTTGCACCGATAAAACCGGCTCCACCCGTCACAAGATACCTCATTGGCGCTCTACTTTAGATTTTTTTCAAATATTTTTCACACTCAGAAAAACGCCTCTCAGGCTACTGTGAGGCCATTTCAGTGCAAATATAGCGATTTTATTTTTCAAAAAACACATTTTTTTTAACTCTTCACTCAACACTTTCGCGAGTGGTGATGTTATAATAGTGAATCCGGCAAACAACCCGGGTCACTAAGTAAATTTCAATTAACCGCTAAGCTAATTTAAAAGTTCGTCATTAAATTATCTAAGCCTCGATTTTAAAAACTTTAAAACTCTACAGAAATGAAAAAGATTGCTTTAATCGCTCTCATCGCAGCCGCAGGTGCTATGAATGCTCAGGCTGAAAAGGTTGCTTATTGGAACCCCTCATTTGGTCAGAACTGGTCGTTAGGTGTTGACGGCGGTGTTACCACTCCTCTTCACGGACATGCCTTCTTCGGCTCAATGCGCGGCGCAGCCGGCCTCCACTTACAGAAACAGCTCACTCCTACATTCGCCCTTGGCGTAGAAGGAATCGCATCATTCAATACCTCTTCATGGGGTGGTGTTAAATCATCAACCGTAGTTGACAACACCTATGTAGGCGCGTATGGCGCAGTTAACCTCTTCAACCTCTTCGGAGGCTATCAGGGTAAGTTTCGTCCCTTCGATATTGAAGCCGTAGCAGGTGCCGGCTGGGGTCACGACTACTACAACGACGCCGTAGGTAAGGACCACAACTACTTCGCAACAAAGGCCGGCCTTAACTTCAACTTCCGTCCCAGCGAAAAGGTGACCATCTCAATCAAGCCGAGTGTAGTATATGATATGAGCGATGCCCGTATCTCACAGACTTCCGCCGGCTACAATATCAACAATGCAAGATTTGACTGCATGGTAGGTGTAACATATAACTTCGGTGGTTCAGGCTTCGACGCCGTGACTCCCTACAATCAGGCTGAAGTTGACGCCCTCAATGCACGTATCAATGACCTCCGCGTAGAAAATGACGCCGCTGTAGCAGCCCTCGCCGCTTCACAGGCTCAGAGCGCAGCTCTTGCCGCTGATCTGGCCGCTTGTCAGAATCGCAAACCCACTGTGGTGAAGGAAGTGACCAACAACCTTAACAGCGTACGCTACGTATTCTACAAAGTAGGCTCTTCAAAGATTACCGCTGACCAGCAGCCTAACATCGAAATGATTGCCGCTTACCTCAAGAAGCATCCCAAATCGAAGGTAGTTGTCAAGGGTTATGCCTCACCCGAAGGTAACCTCGACTTCAACATCAAGCTTGCTGCCGCTCGCGCCGAATCAGTAAAGACCGAGCTCGTTAAGAAGTATGGCATCTCTGAATCACGCATCACCGCTGAAGGTGAAGGTATCGGTAAGATGTTCACTGAAGAATCTTGGAATCGTGTTTCAATCTGCACAATCGAGGAATAATTCAACGATTAATTAGATTTACTTATAATCACCCCCAAGGCGGTGCGCCAGAAATGGCACACCGCCTTTTTCTTTGTTTCGTCTTACGAAAGTCAATAAAAAAATGGCCGTGAATCATGATCCTGACTCACGGCCTAAATATATAAGTATCCCCGTGGGGAGTCGAACCCCAATCGTTGGAACCGGAATCCAATATTCTATCCATTGAACTACGGAGACATTATGCTGTGCACAAAGTTACTCAATTTTTATCTACCCGCCAAATAGATAGAGAGTGATGTCGAAAGTGATGGAGGAAGTGAGAAAGAGGAAGTGACATATTGAAACATACCAATAGAGAATTCCTGTTGTCGCATTACACTATTAATAAGATATGAAAAAACTAAACGCGCCAGTCAGTCGCTAATTTTAGCGTATTACTGACTGAAAGGATGTGACGGGGACATGCTGAGGAAGTGAAACAACGAGCGAAGGTCACCGATGTCGGATGGGTATCGGGGATATGATAGAAAACTCTTGCTATAACTTCGGTGTAATTTGAATGACTAATATGTGTGGTCATTACATGCAACGTCAAAATCATCGTCCATAACTCCGTCGCTCCGCGACTCATCTTAGGACGGGGAGGGGTGGATATATAGGACATCGTATGGTCGTGCACGGTTTCATGTCTTTCCCGCACTCTGCTATACGTAGTGAAGGTGTGTGTCAAAATTAGGTTTACAGCTCTCAAAGGAGGCACACTTCCTCTGGGGTGTGCCGGAGGAAACTTAATTACGACACGCCCTCTTTTCGGACGGATACATAGAGATTAATGAAAAAGGACCTTGTGTCAGAGTCTGACACAAGGCCTTAAGAGTGTTTTTTATCTGGGTGGGTAAAACCTGCTGAGGTTTATACGCCCTGGAGACGGAAGGTGATGGGAAGGGTATACCATACGTTCACAGCGTGACCGTTCATCTTACCGGGAACGAAGTTCGGGAGTGACTTCACTACGCGAACAGCTTCCTTATCAAGGTCGGGGTCCTTTGAACGTACTACCTTAACTTCACCCACGGCACCGGTCTTGGTTACAACGAACTGTACCACTACCTTACCCTGAATGTTGTTTTCCTGAGCAACGGCCGGATAGCGGATGTGCTCTGCTACGTACTTGAGCAGGGCAGCTTCACCACCGGGGAACTGGGGCTGCTGTTCTACGACTGTGAATACCTGATTGTCTTCAACAGGCGCGGTCTTTTCTTCTACGACCACAACTTCCTTATGTTCCTGAGCATTGATGATGTCGTCGACACCACGGTCCTCATTGACCTGACCTACGGCACGGTCATCCTGTTGGATTTCATCCTGTGACTTGATTTCTTCGTCAACCTGATTATCCTCTACGATGGCTACCTCGGTCATCTTAACAGTGTTAAGAAGTTCTTCCTTGATCACTTCGGGCTTCTGCTCTTCGATGCGCTGGGGCTCTTCCTCCTCTGCTTCTTCCTCGGGTGCTTCGGTCACCATTTCTACCATAGCCTGCTCGGTCTGGTCTTCAGGACGAGCCTCTACGGACTGGATCACGGTGTTTACGAGGAAGGCGAGTGCGAATACAAGGGCGATGATGACAACTACGACAATCATAGCCTTATTGTGGCGACCGTTTGACTGCTTACGTATTTCGTAAGCGCCATATTCTTTGTTTTTGCCTTCAAAAACTATATCGCGCCACTCTTTTGATGAAAGATCTACATCTTTTGCCATTTTTCTTAAGCGTTTAAAGGGTTAATTATCTTACATCAAAAATTACTTATGTCTACGAGTGTATGCCTCAATCATCATGGAGTCTGTATGATTGATGTTGTCGATCTGATAACGAGAGATCTGATTGATCTGCATCTCGTCAAGTGCTCCGATCAGGCTTTCCCAAGAAGCCTCGGGAGTAGCCTTAATCACAACTACAGGACGTGTGAGAGTAGAGTCGTTACGGATTTCGCGAGCCTTAACCTGATAGATACTGTCGTTCTTATCCTTGTTGGGGGCGAATTCTTTGTTACGCCACTGCTTCTTGAGAACGTCAATCTTCTCAAGCACCTGCTTGTTGCGGTTGTGGAGGATCTTACGGATACCACGCTGAATTGAGCCGTCGTTGCCCTGGAAAGTCTCCTTCTGGAGGTTTGAATCCTCGGCAACGCCATCATTATCGTCATCAACGATCATGGGCTGACCTTCAAAGTAGTATACTATGTTCAAGGGGTTACCGTTTTCGTCACGCTTGATTTCGCCTTTTTCGTTGCGTTCGGTGGTGACGATGAGGGTAATGGCCTCTGACTCTTTTGCCTTATTCATGTCCTGCTGTTCAACCTTCTCATTGGTGGGGAGGGTGATCTGCAGGGTCTGTGACTTAATCATGGTAGTACACAGCATGAAGAAGGTGATCAGAAGCATGTTCATATCCACCATGGGGGTAAAGTCCACGTGGATTGACATCTTTTTCTGGGCGCCTTTTTTCTTCTTTCCGCCGTCGGATTGTTCAATCTGTGCCATAAATGATTAGTCTTGTTCGGTTTTAAGAGCAGTCATGAGACTGAAACGGTTCATTTTCAGAGTCTGGAGATTATCAAGCACGTGGTGTACGGTGCTGTAGGGAGTGCCGCGGTCGGCCTTCACTGCAATACCTTCACCCTTCTTCATGGCAGCCTGGAGGTTGTCATTGCCTGAGCTATAGATAGCACGCATCCAAATCTGGAATTCGTTGGGAGTCTCAAGGTTCTTGTTGTCGTCGATGGGTATACCTACGTCAGCGCGGCTCATATCTGAAATCACCTTATCCTGTTCAGTCTGCGAGAGATTGAGGAAGGTAGGCAGAGCGGCCATAGGCACACCAAACATGTTCATCTTTGAGAACGTCTCAAGGTCCTTTTGCGAGAGTTCTACTTTCTTACCGGGGTGGAGCCTGTTGTATTCAGCGACAGCCTTCTGGAGCACTTCCATTCGGATAGCTTCTGAGCCCCAGGTGTCTTTGTTTTCAGGATCTGCATCACCGGCGATGGAGATGAATACTTTTCCTTCGGGGCTTACGAGGATGGTAGCCACGTTAGCTGTGGGCACCTTTACCTCTGATACAGAGGAGGGGGTGATTACCGTCACAGGTTCCTTCTGAAGGAAAGTAGATGTCAACATGAAGAAAGTAAGCAAAAGAACCGTCACGTCACTCATCGCGGTCATATCGATGAGCGTTGACTTTCTTTTAATTTTTACTTTTCCCATTATATTACGGTTGACTTATCGAGGTTGATACTATTTGTAATATGTGGGATTAGTGTGTAGCTGCGAAAGTCTGCACGATTGAGAAACCGATCTCGTCGATAGCGTAGGTGAGGTTGTCAATCTTGTTGGTGTAGTAGTTGTAAGAGATTACAGCGAAAGCACCGGTTGCGATACCGAAGGCGGTGTTGATAAGAGCCTCAGAGATACCGGTTGACAGCTCGGTTGAGTCGGGAGCACCTGACTGAGCGAGGGCCTGGAATGATTTGATCATACCCATTACAGTACCGAGAAGACCTACGAGAGTACCGAGAGTGGTGAGGGTAGCAACGATGGGGAGGTTCTGCTGAAGAGCGGGCATTTCGAGAGCGGTAGCTTCTTCAACTTCCTTCTGGAGGGTAGCGACCTTCTGTTCCTTGGTGAGGACGGTGTTCTTGTCCATTTCTTCGTAGCGGATGAGAGCAGAGCTAACAACAGCAGCTACAGAACCCTGCTGGGTCTTGCAGAGCTTGAGGGCGCCCTGGATATCATTCTTAACGAGGCACTTCTTAACCTCAGCAACGAACTTGGTGATGTTGCCTTTACCCTTAGCGCTCTTGAGGGCGATGTAACGTTCTACAGAAAGTACGATAACGGTGAGGAAGAGGGTCTGAAGAATAGGCACGATGAAACCGCCTTTGTAGATAGTACCCCAGAGGTCGATGGGATGACCTTCTTCAAAGTGTGATTCGTGGCCGAACCAGAAGATGAAGAGGCATACAGCTACAACGAAGCAAGCGAGGATAACGAAGAAGGCATTCTTGATACCGGAAACCTTACTTTCGGTTCTGTTTGAGTTCACGGTAGCCTTTCCAGGCTGTACGGGATTGGGCTTTTGAGCTTCCATAATTGATAATTACTAAGAATTTAAGTTTTTAGAATGGTTATTAGTTATTGATATTTCGTTTTGTTATGATTGATATTTATTATACTACAAATCATGATGGTATAGATGTACAGTATCGTCTGCTGATTGGTTAAGACGGACGTAAACGCACATTTTGGGCCAACAGTTCTGCAAATGTAGAGTTTATTTTTTATCTGTCAAATTTTTTAAGGTCAAATTTTTCTCTACGGCCCTTTTTAAGGAAATCTTTGAGGTAATTACAGAGACGTTCACTCTTTTTTTAATAATTGGGACTACGCATATGTGGAGAATATTAAATAACTTTGCACTTGTTAAAAAAGGTAACTTCAACACCATTCATTCACATGGACCAAAGCATACTATTAAGGAAAGGTCTTGACCTTAACATCGCCGGTGGTGCCGACAGCTCTGCCGAACTGCGTTGGATTGGGTCGAAGCACATTGCTATTGTGCCTGATGACTTTCCGGGATTCACACCGAAACTTGATGTAAAGGAGGGAGACAGCGTTAGACGCGGCCAGTCTCTGATGCACGACAAGAACGATGAGCGCATACGCCTCAGCAGCCCTGTCACGGGTACAGTGGAGAGCGTAGTGAGAGGCGAACGCCGCAAAATAGAGCGTGTAGTCGTAGCCGTGTCGGAAGAGGATGCCGTAGTGACCCACATTGTAGTGCCCGGCAATGCCGACAGCATACGTGAGGCCTTGATGGCTTCAGGCCTGTGGGCCATGATGCGTCAGCGCCCATACGACATTGTGCCCTCCCCCACCGCAACTCCCCGCGACATATTTGTCACTGCTTTTGACTCCGCCCCTCTTGCTCCCTCGCTGACCGCTCAGGTAAAAGGGATGGAAGCCGAGATAGAGGCCGGACTTAAGGCCCTTCAACTGCTTACTTCGGGGAAGGTTTACGTATCAATGCGCGAAGATGAAGCTGTAGCGGTTCCTGCCGGAGTTGTCAGCGTAGGCGTCAAAGGACCTCATCCTGCCGGCAATGCCGGAGTTCAGGCTGCGAACATACGTCCTGTAAATAAAGGTGAGACCGTGTGGACCCTCGACATTGTGACCGTGGCCCGCATCGGAGCACTGATTCTCACCGGCACCGTTGACGGCCATGCCATAGTGGCTGTGACCGGTTCGGATGTCACCCGCCCTGAAATCGTGAAGACCCTCATCGGAGCTGACCTCTCGTCGCTACTTCAAGGCAATATCCACGCTGAAGGACACAACTACCGCGTTATCTCCGGCAATGTGCTTACCGGTGTGCGCACCGACATCGAGGGCTACCTGCGCTTCCCTTACCGACAGGTGACAGTGATTCCCGAAGGAAATGACGTGGATGAATTCATGGGCTGGGCCTCCATGGCCTCAGATAAGATGAGTGTAAGCCGCTCGTTCCCCTCTCACTTCCTGTTCGGCAAGAAGTTCAGACCCGATGCACGTCTGCACGGCGGACGCCGAGCCATGATCATGTCGGGCGAATATGACAAGGTGCTCCCCATGGATATCCTCCCCGAGTATCTTATCAAGGCCATCATAGCCCGCGACATTGACCGTATGGAGTCACTTGGCATATATGAGATAGCCCCTGAGGATGTGGCCTTGTGCGAATATGTCGATCCCTCGAAAATCGAACTCCAGAAGATAGTGCGCGAGGGACTTGACTATCTGCGTAAGGAACTTGACTAATCTCACTCACAGTATAACCCCTATATATAAATGCTTAGAAAATATCTTGATCGCGTCAAACCTAACTTTGAAGAGGGAGGTCGCCTGCATGCTTTCCATTCAGTATTTGACGGATTTGAAACATTTCTCTACACCCCCCGCACCACGTCGGCCTCGGGTGTACACATTCATGACAATCTTGACTCCAAGCGTATAATGATCATAGTGGTGGCAGCGCTTCTCCCCTGCCTCCTGTTCGGCATGTACAATACCGGATATCAGAACTATCTCGGCTCGGGTCTTCAAGGCTCTTTCTGGGAGATGTTCATCTATGGCTTTCTTGCCGTTCTGCCCCGCATCGTCGTGGCATACGTCGTAGGTCTAGGCATAGAATTCGTAGTGGCTCAGTATCGCCGCGAGGAGATTCAGGAAGGATTTTTGGTAACGGGTATACTCATACCTCTTATCTGTCCCGTAGAGACTCCCCTGTGGATGATTGCCGTAGCTACTGCCTTCTCTGTGATATTCGTCAAGGAGGTATTCGGCGGCACCGGTTATAATGTGTTCAACGTAGCTCTGGTAACCCGTGCTTTCCTCTTCTTCGCTTATCCCGCCCAGATGAGTGGCGACCGTGTGTTCATCTCCTCATCACCCATTTGCGGACTTGGCGGTCATGTCAACTTCACTGACGGTATTTCAGGCGCTACCCCTCTGGGACAGATTGCCGCATTTGCCGGCGGTGATTTCCATCTGACCAACATACTCGGCGAAACACTCTCTTCGTGGGATGCTTTCCTGGGTCTTATTCCCGGTTCGTTCGGCGAGACATCGACACTGTGTATCCTTATCGGTGCGGTGATACTGCTCGTAAGCGGCATCGCCAGCTGGAAGATTATGTTCTCAGTATTTGCCGGTGGTCTCTGCATGGGATGGATTGCCAATATGTGTGCCACCCCCACTTATCCCGCTTCATTCCTTTCGCCCGTCGACCAGATACTCTACGGCGGATTTGCCTTTGCCGCAGTGTTCATGGCCACTGACCCCGTGACCGCAGCCCGCACCGAAACAGGAAAGTTCATCTACGGATTCCTGATTGGCGTAGTGGCCATACTGATACGTACCTACAACAACGGCTACCCCGAAGGTGCCATGCTGGCCGTACTGCTCATGAACGCTCTTGCACCGCTGATCGACTACTGCGTAGTGCAGTCCAACATCAGCCGCCGCAAAGCACGTCTGAAACTCAAGGCCTGACACACTACCCCAAGACACACTATACATTATATTTATAGATCATGAACAAGCAAAGTAATCTATACACCATCATATATATAATAGTGCTGGTGGTAGTGGTTGGAGTGGCTCTTGCCGCCACCTCACTCGCTCTGGCACCGCGCCAGGAAGAGAATCAGCTGGCCGACACCAAGCGCCAGATTCTCGCCTCGGTACGTATTGTTCCCGAAAACGATGCCATAACTGAAGATTTCAGCAAATATATCGTGGAGCAGATAGTGGTAAACTCCGAGGGTAAGACCATCGAAGGTGCCGAAGCTCTTAAGGTAAACGTGGCCGCACAGAGCAAGCTCGCGGATAATGAACGCGAACTTCCGGTCTACGTATGCCGCCTTGACAACGGCGATACCAAATATATACTTCCCGTCTACGGTGCCGGCCTGTGGGGTCCCATCTGGGGCTATGTAGCTTTCGACAGCAACGGCACTACTATCTACGGAGCCTACTTCGCTCATCAGGGCGAGACTCCCGGTCTTGGCGCTGAAATCGAGAAGCCAGCTTTCTCCAACCAATTTGAGGGCAAGAGGGTATTCATTGACGGAGCCTTCAAGCCTGTGGCCGTAGTAAAGGCCGGACAGCAGCCCCTCAACGGCGAGGACTACGTGAACGGCATTTCGGGAGGCACCATTACCTCCAAAGGTGTAGGCGCAATGATTGACAACTGTCTGTCGCCCTACCGCACATATCTTGAGAACCTTAGCAACAACTGATCATGGCAGAGAAAACAAGCTTAAAGAGCATACTCTTCAATCCCCTCTCCAAAAACAATCCCGTAGTGGTGCAGGTGCTCGGCATCTGCTCGGTACTTGCCGTCACTGCCAAGCTCGAACCCTCTATCGTGATGGGTATATCAGTGATAGCCGTGCTGGCTTTTTCAAACGTTATCATATCGCTCATACGCAATACCATCCCCACCAATATACGTATCATCGTACAGCTCGTGGTGGTAGCCGGACTGGTAGTTATCGTAGATCAGGTGCTCCGCGCCTACGCCTATGATGTCAGCAAGCAGCTGTCAGTGTTCATATCGCTGATTGTCACAAACTGTATTCTCATGGGTCGCCTCGAGGCTTTCGCTATGGGTAACCGCCCCTTCCCTTCGCTCCTTGACGGTATCGGCAATGGAGCGGGCTATGCCATAGTGCTCGTAATCGTAGGATTCTTCCGCGAACTTCTCGGCAGCGGCACACTCCTCGGTTATCAGGTAGTGCCCGACTGGATGTACGAACACGGCTATGTCAACAATGGTCTTATGATTCTGCCCCCCATGGCCCTCATCGTAGTGGCATGCATAATATGGGTGCAGCGTTCGCTCAACAAAGACCTTCAGGAGAACTGATAAGTGACCTCAACGCCACACATCAACCTCAATAATAAAATAAAAAGATGGAAAATCTTAATATATTTATACGGTCAATCTTTGTTGACAACATGATCTTTGCCTACTTCCTTGGCATGTGTTCATTCCTTGCTGTCTCGAAGAATGTAAAGACCGCCTTCGGTCTCGGCATAGCCGTGACCTTCATGCTCGTGGTGACACTTCCTGTCAACTACCTGCTTGAGAATTATGTGCTGCGTGCAGGCGCGCTGTCATGGCTCGGCCCTGAATATGCCGATGTGGATCTCAGCTTCCTGTCGCTGATTATGTTTATCGCCGTAATTGCATCCATGACCCAGCTCGTAGAGATGGCTGTGGAGAAGTTCAGTCCCGCACTTTACTCCTCCCTGGGTATATTCCTGCCTCTTATCGCGGTTAACTGCGCCATCCTCGGCGGCTCGCTGTTCATGCAGCAGCGTGACTTCAGCAGTGTATGGACGGCATGCTGTGCCGGAGGCGGCTGGGGTATCGGCTGGCTGCTCGCCATTTGCGCCGTAGCGGCCATACGCGAACGCCTCCAGGAGTATTCCAACATACCCAAGCCCCTGCGCGGCATAGGTATCACCTTCATACTGACTGCTCTTATGGGAATTGCCTTCATGAGCTTCCTCGGCATCAAGATCTAAAGTTAATCTTATAAGTAACACATAATGATTACAGCATTTATATTCGCCTCAGTCATGGCTTCTGCTTCGGCGGCGCCGTGGTCGGCCACAATATTCGCCGGCGTAGGCTTCTTTCTGGCCATCACCCTTCTGCTGGTGGCAGTGTTGCTCATAGCAAAGCATTATCTGGTTCATTCGGGCAACGTCACCATCAACATTAATGGTGATAAGGATGTGACTGCTCCCTCAGGCAAATCACTACTCTCAACCATGGCTGACCAAAACATATTCCTCCCCTCGGCCTGCGGCGGTAAAGGCAGCTGCGGCCAGTGTAAGGTACAGGTATTTGAAGGGGGCGGCGATATACTCCCCACCGAGGCCGTACACTTCACCCGTAAGCAGGTGAAGGACGACTGGCGTCTGGCCTGCCAGGTAAAGGTAAAGGAAGATATGAAGATAGGTGTACCCGCCTCAGTGCTCGACATCAAGGAATGGGAGTGTGAGGTAGTGTCAAACAAGAATGTGGCCACCTTCATCAAGGAATTCATCGTGGCTCTCCCCGAGGGCGCACACATGGACTTCATTCCCGGTTCATATGCCCAGATAAAGATACCGCCCTTCAGCATGGACTATGATAAGGATATCGACAAGTCACTCATAGGCCCTGAGTATCTTCCCGCGTGGGAGAAGTTCGGTCTCTTCAGTCTCAAATGTGTCAACACTGAGACTACCGTACGCGCTTACTCCATGGCCAACTACCCCGCCGAAGGCGACCGCTTCATGCTCACAGTGCGCATAGCCACTCCCCCCTTCAAGCCGAAACCCGAAGTGGGATTCATGGACGTGATGCCCGGTATAGCATCAAGCTACATCTTCACTCTTAAGCCCGGCGACAAGGTAATCATGAGCGGTCCCTATGGTGACTTCCACCCCATATTCGACTCCAAGAAGGAGATGATGTGGATTGGCGGTGGTGCCGGCATGGCTCCCCTGCGCGCACAGATTATGCACATGACCCGTACGCTCAATACCCGTGACCGCGAGATGCACTACTTCTACGGTGCCCGTGCACTCAACGAAGTATTCTATCTCGAGGACTTCCTGCAGCTTGAAAAGGATTTCCCCAACTTCCACTTCCATTTGGCGCTTGACCGTCCCGATCCGGCGGCAGATGCAGCCGGCGTAGCCTACACTCCCGGATTTGTGCATCAGGTCATACTCAACACATACCTCAAAGATCACGATGCTCCAGAGGATATCGAATACTACATGTGCGGCCCCGGCCCCATGTCAAATGCCGTCAACCAGATGCTTGACAGCCTCGGCGTAGACCCCGAGAATATCCATTACGACAACTTCGGAGGTTAAGAATATTCCGCAGACCGATACAGACGTCAAGCCCCGAACATCAATTGCGATGTTCGGGGCTTGCAATATTCATGAACCCGCGTTGTCAGACACCGAGGTCGCCACGGGCGGCAAGGATGCGGAATATGAGCTCGTCGAGAAGGTCGTATTCATTGAGGCGACTGCCCACACCCTTTGACTTGCGGTCGAAGTCGCGGATAGCCGAGATGATTTCTATAGTGCGGTATGCATTGTAATTGCGGGCGCCGGTCTCGTAACGCGAGAGCTGGCTCTGCCACTTCAGTCCCAGCGCTCCCATAAGTGAAGAGGGGGATTTATCGCGTGTAAAGTGCATAATCATCAGGCTTGAGAAGAAGCCAAAGAGAGCAGCCGCTGTAAGAGTGCCGGGATTGTTCTTAGGATTGCTGCGGAAGTAGCGGGTAATGGTGAAGGCCTTGGCCGCATCGCGCACGGCGAGCGCATCTATCAGCTCAAAGTTGTTGTAATCCTTACTCACTCCGATATTGCGCTCGATACTCTCGGGGGTAATCATCGCTCCTTTGCCCAGCACAAGCGCCATCTTGTTTATCTCGTTGTGAAGCTTAGCCAAGTCTGTACCCACATATTCCTTAAGCATAGACAGTCCCTTAGGCTCAATATTGAGCCCAACCTCACGGATAAGACCTTCAAGTACGGGGCCTATATTGCGGTCGGTCAGTTTCTTCGACTCAAACACTACGGCCGAAGTCTTGCATGCGCCAATGAGGTCTTTGCCTTTGGCGGCGGCTCCACGAAAACAGAGCACAAGCGTGGTTGTTGGATTGGGATGACGCACATACTCGGCCAACTTATTAACCTCGTTAGCGTTCATTGACTGCGCCTCTTTGAGAAGCACCAGCTGTCTGTCGGCCATCACGGGAAACCGACGGCACGCGTCTAAGACTTCAGCGGACGAAGTGCCGTGGCCATAGAGCACGTAGAGATTGAACGCCCGTTCCTCAGCAGGCACTGTCTCCTCGAAGAGCTTCATGAGCTCATCAAGATAGTAACTCTCCTCGCCGTGTAGCAGATACACGGGCGAGAGAGCCGATTTCTTAATACTCTGACAGAGCGAAGCGTAGGTAAGCGCAGGGACAGCAGCCATATTATAAGAGTATGGGATATTCCAAAGGTAGGGGGGAGTTTATCATTCAATCGACGGCAAGCGAGTAAAGCCACTTTATTTCTTCGGCCCACAACGATTCATCGGGAGTCTCGAGAATCAGAGGTATGTTGTCAAGACGAGTGTCGGCCATCATGAGATGAAAGAACTGTTCGCCAAGCATACCCTTACCGAGCGATTCGTGGCGGTCTACCTTTGAGCCAAGCCCCTTCTTGGTGTCGTTGATATGCATGGCACTGAGATAATTCAACCCTATAACTTCATCAAATTTGCGCCACGTGGCTTCATATCCCTCGGGGGTAGAGAAGTCATAGCCGGCGGCGAACGAATGGCAGGTGTCAATACATACACCTACACGACTCTTATCCTTCACGCCGCTGATAATGCGGGCTATCTGTTCAAAGGTGAAGCCGAGGTTGCTCCCCTGCCCTGCCGTATTCTCTATCACAGCTTTTATACCCGTAGTCTGATCCAGAGATATGTTGATGCTCTCGGCTATGAGGTCAAGACACTTTTCCTCATCAATGAGCTTGAGATGACTTCCGGGGTGGAAGTTGAGCATGGTGAGCCCCAACTGCTCGCAACGGCGCAGTTCGTCAAGGAAAGCCTCACGGCTCTTGACCAGCTTCTCCTCATCGGGCGAACCGAGATTAATGAGGTAACTGTCATGAGGCAGTATCACTTCAGGACTGTATCCACACTCCTCACAATTGGCCTTGAAAGTAGCGGCCTCCTTGTCGGAAATGGGTTTGGATGTCCATCGCGAAGGATTGCGGGTAAACAGCGCGAAGGCGCGAGCACCTATTTCGCGGGCATTAAGTGGAGCCTGACTCACGCCGGGACTTGCCGACACGTGTGCACCGATATATTTCATAAGCAAGAATGTCTTCTAAGTAAGTCTACAAAATTATTTTAATGTATAACGAAGTAAGTCATTTTACGCCTTACTTAGTGCAAATATAGCGAATTATTCTGACCCTACATAACAATACAACTCCGGCATACTGTCGGATAGGGACAGTATGCCGGAGGCTGTAATGCTTTAAGTAGCGCTCTTGTTACTTAAGCCGAGTATCAGGCGAGCTGTGAGTCGGGGTCGAGGTTGCTGCTCTCGATATCCTTGAAGTAGCGGTAGGTCTGCACCTGAAGTTCGGCACAAGCGGCTTCGTCACAAACGATGATAGACTTGGGGTGCATCTGCAGGGCTGAGATGGTCCACATCTGGCTTATGCCACCCTCAACGCCGTGGCGGAGAGCGCGGGCCTTGTTGTGACCGTTAACCATGAGCATCACGCTGCGGGCTGCCATCACGGTGCCTACTCCTACGGTAAGGGCAGTCTTAGGCACGAGGTCAACATTGTTTTCAAAGAAACGTGAGTTAGCGATGATGGTGTCCTGAGTGAGAGTCTTGATACGGGTACGTGAGGTGAGTGATGAGCCGGGCTCGTTAAAGGCTATGTGGCCGTCGGGACCAACACCACCCATGAAGAGGTCGATACCACCGTAGCTCTCAATCTTCTCCTCGAATCGACGGCATTCAGCCTCGAGGTCTTCGGCATTGCCGTTGAGAATGTTGACGTTCTCGGGCTTGATGTTGATATGGTTGAAGAAATTAGTCCACATGAAGGTGTGGTAGCTCTGCTCGTGATCGCGGGGAATGCCTACGTATTCGTCCATATTGAAGGTGACGACATTTTCAAATGACACCTTACCTTCGTTGTAGAGCTCGATGAGACGACGGTACATACCCAGGGGTGAGCTACCGGTGGGACATCCGAGTACGAAAGGCTTTTCGGGAGTAGGCTTGGCTTCATTGATACGTGCTGCCACATAGTTACCGGCCCAACGTGAGAGGTCGGCGTAGTTAGGTTCGATTACTAAACGCATATATTAAAATTAATTTGAGTTGTTGTTGAAATTATTATAGACAGGTAGATTACTTTTCGTCGGTCTGCTCCGAAGCAGCTTCGTGGTCGGGAGCAAAGGCATGACGATAGCCCTTTACCTTATCCCAAGCGCCACGTGTGAAGTCGGGCACAGCCACAGGGGCGTTACCATTCTCAATGGAGATTTTCGACAGAGGAGCCAGTGAGCACCATTCTGCAAGGTCGTATACATCCATATCAAGGGGCAGTCCGTTGCGCAGACAGTAGATGAGTCGGTAGTCCATGATGTAGTCCATGCCGCCGTGGCCGCCTACGCTCTTGGCGTACTCACCTATTTCCTTGACAATGGGGTGGATGTATTTCTCTTCCATAGCCTTCTTCTGCTCAGGGGTAAGGAAGTTATGGCTGTTGAGGTTCTCGTGGTCGGGCACTCCGGCATTTTCTACGGCCTCAGGCTCGAAAGCATAACCTTCAAAGGGATATTTGTTAGCAAATCCCTTGGTGCCGGTAAGCTGATACATACGGTTGTAGGGACGGGGATTCATCACGTCGTGCTGTATCTGGAGGGTGCGGCCGTTGGCCGTACGTATCATGGTCATAGTGTGGTCGGCATTCTTAAACTCTTCGGGGCGTGTGCCGGTCTGCTTCTCCATTATATCGGCTCCGGTGAAAGCCTCGGAGTCCATGGCCACAAGAGTTGTCATGCGGTCGCCACGGTGAATATCCAGCAACTGACAGGCGGGTCCTACGCCATGAGTGGGGTATACATCGCCACGGTTGTCGCGGTTGTATTCCAGACGCCAGTTGTTCCAGTATTCGGGCCAGAAGGGTTCGAGATTGTGGATATATGCGCCCTCTACATGTACAATGTCGCCGAAGAGACCTTGCTGGGCCATGTTGAGGGTATTCATTTCAAAGAAGTCGTAGACACAGTTTTCGAGCATCATGCAGTGCTTGCGTGTGCGCTCCGAAGTGTTGATCAGATCCCATATCTCGTCAAGATTCATGGCTGCGGGAACTTCGATAGCCACATGCTTGCCCTGTTCCATGGAGTATACGCCCATTGGAGCGTGGGTCTTCCAGTCGGTGACTACGTATACGAGGTCTATATCGTCGCGCTCTACGAGCTGCTTCCATGCGTCCTCCGAGCCATAATATTCAGCTGCAGCAGGGAGTCCGGCATTGGTGAGTATATTCTGACTCTTAGCCACACGTGCAGAGTCAACGTCACATAGGGCGACTACCTTAGCGCCGGGTATCTTGGTAAAACGCTGTACCGCGCTGGGGCCTCTCATGCCGAGGCCGATGAAACCGACTCTGACGGTGTCTATCGGTTCGGCAGCAAAGCCTACCATATCAGTCTGTCCCTCAGGACGCTCTGGAACTTCCGTAACGATTTCTCTTACGGCATCCTTATTCTCAGTCGCGCATGAGGCCATCATCAGGGCCGCGGTAGCGCACAGCATTGTAGATTTAAGTTTCATATTGATTTTTGGTTATACTGCAAGAAGATATGATTACATGCAATAGTGTTGGCTATCTCTTGGCAAAGATACGGAAAAATGTATGATTACTGACAAAAAGCGACATGAGAGTTTATCTAAGAGTATTTTGAATTTAACCCAATTAATTACACTCTCTAAAAAAGAGGGGCCGCGTCAGTATGACACAGCCCCTGATACTTTCAGGTTGTCCGAAAAATTATTCGCCGGGGATGATAGCCTCGCTGGGGCAAACTTCGGCACATGAACCGCACTCGATGCAAGTGTCGGGATCGATCTTGTAGATATCGCCCTCTGAGATAGCCTCAACGGGACAAACGGGAAGGCAGGTGCCACAAGCAACGCACTTGTCGGTGATAACGTAAGCCATAATTCAAAAAATTAAATAGGTTGGATAATCTGTCGAATGTTGAATATTAACGCGACAAAAGTAGAAGTTTTCCCGCAATCGTCCAACAATACTCATCAAAAAATTTTACACAAAGAGCCGGTTTACACCTCTACAAGGCTCATTCCCTTGGTAATAGCCTCGTGATTGAGTGGCAGAAGATGATGGTGACGTTCGGGCAGGGTCTTCTTCAATCCGGCCATAACGGCGTCGAGAGGCACCATATTCTTAGCCTTGAGCAGGGCACCAAGCACAATCATGTTGTAAATCTTGGAGTTTTTCATTTCAAGACATGCGTCCATGGCATCAATGCGATATACAGTGATGTCATTACGCTCGGGAGCGCGGTGGATGCCATAGGAATCATATATGAGCACTCCGCCGGGTTTTACCTTTGATTCAAACTTGTCAAGACTCTGCTGATTGAGCACCACGGCTATGTCATAGGTGTCGAGCACGGGTGAGCTGATAGCTTTGTCGCTGAGAATTACGGTAACATTGGCTGTGCCGCCACGCTGTTCAGGACCGTATGAAGGCATCCAGGTCACCTCGAGGTCATTCATCAGTCCGGCATAAGCCAGTATCTTGCCCATAGAGAGCACGCCCTGTCCGCCGAATCCGGCTATGATTATTTCTTCTTTCATGACTCTGAATTACTTTTTGGTTGTATCCTTGAGATCGCCAAGGGGATACTTGGCAAACATGTTTTCTTCCATCCAGACGTTAGCCTTCTCGGGCGACATCTTCCATCCGGTGTTGCAGGTCGACACCACCTCTACAATAGAGGTGCCGCGTCCGGCCATGGAGTTTTCAAAGGCTTTGCGGATAGCGCTCTTGGCCTTGCGCACTGAGGCTGCATTCTGTACCGACTGACGGGTGACGTAGCATGTGCCGTCAAGCTGCGCCAGCAGATCACTGATTTTGATGGGATAGCCATTGAGGTCTATGCGACGTCCATAGGGGGTGGTGGCAGTCTTCTGGCCTTCAAGGGTGGTGGGAGCCATCTGTCCGCCTGTCATGCCGTAGATGGCATTGTTGATGAATATGATGGTGATATTTTCACCACGGTTGGCGGCGTGAATGGTCTCGGCAGTGCCTATGGCTGCGAGGTCGCCGTCGCCCTGGTAGGTAAACACCATAGTGTCGGGATTAAGGCGTTTTGCGGCAGTGGCCACGGCGGGAGCACGTCCGTGAGCGGCTTCAATCCAGTCAATATCTATATAGTTGTATGCAAATACTGCACATCCTACCGGAGCCACACCTATGGCGTTGTCGGCAAGACCCATCTCGTCAAGCACTTCGGCCACGAGTTTGTGGACTACTCCATGGGAGCAGCCGGGACAGTAATGCATGTGATTGTCGTTGAGCAGGCGCGGCTTGGAGCTGACCTGGTTCTCCGGGCGTTTGATTTCTTCGGGTGTCATGGTTCAGTAGTCTCCTATATTAAATTTTAGCTGCGGGAAAATCTTTGTAAAATGCGTCAAGTACTTCCTGGGGATTGGGTACGATACCGCCCATACGTCCGTAATGGTAGACGGGCACCTTACCTTCGACTGCCAGACGCACATCTTCAATCATCTGACCGGCATTGAGCTCTACAGTGAGTATGCCCTTGAGGTTTTCAGCCTTCTCACGAAGCACCTTTGTGGGGAAGGGCCAGAGAGTGATGGGACGGATAAGGCCGATCTTCAGGCCCTGAGCGCGCGCATCTTCAATTGCTTTGAGGCATATACGGGCGATAGATCCGAAGGCAACCATGAGGTATTCGGCATCTTCGGTATAATATTCCTCATATCTCACTTCGTTTTCCTCAATCTCGCGATATGTCTTCTGAAAGCGCTCGTTGTTCACCTCCATCTTGGCGCTGTCAAGCTCGAGGGTGGTGAGCACATTGGGATGTCCGCGACGCTCGGCATGACCGGTAACGGCCCAGGGGCACTGCTCGGCGATCTGCTCGGGTGTGCGACGGGGACGGAAGGGAGGAAGCACCACCTTCTCCATCATCTGGCCTACGATGCCGTCGGCAAGAAGCATGGCGGGAGTGCGGTATTTGAATGCGAGGTCAAAGCCAAGGCCTACGAAATCAGCCATTTCCTGCACTGTTGCGGGAGCAAGCACGATGTAATGGTAGTCACCGTGGCCGCCACCTTTTGTGGCCTGGAAATAGTCTGCCTGCGAGGGCTGAATGGTGCCAAGTCCGGGGCCTCCGCGCATCACATTGACCACGAGCACGGGCAGCTCACCGGCAGCTATATATGAAAGGCCCTCCTGCATGAGGCTCACACCGGGACTTGATGACGATGTCATCACTGCTTTACCGGTAGAGGCACCGCCATAGACCATATTGATGGATGCTACCTCACTCTCGGCCTGAAGCACGACCATGCCGGTGGTTTCCCAAGGCATAAGTTCTTCGAGAGTCTCCAGAACCTCGCTCTGGGGGGTGATGGGGTAACCGAAATAGCCGTCGACGCCATAACGTATGGCTGCATGAGCTATTACCTCGTTACCTTTCATCAGTCTTATTTCTTCTTTCATCTGATTGAAGTGTTGGAAAGGGGATAAGAATTCGATAATGCGTTTGTTAGGGGTTGAATGTTGACCGTAAGTGTCCTCCGTGAAGAAGCATCACTTCTCTACCACGCGCCATACGGTAAAACATCCGTCGGGACAAACCGTAGCACATGAGGCACATCCTATACAATTGTCGGGGTTCACGGTATAGGCGTAATGGTAACCACGGTTATTCACCTCTTTGGGCTGAAGGGAAAGAACATCTGTAGGGCATGCCACCACGCAAAGGTTGCATCCCTTGCAGCGCTCTACGTTTATCTCAACGGCACCTTTTACTTTAGCCATATTGAATGGGGAATTATTAATGATGTAATGTTACTATTGTCAGGAGGGGTATATCAGCGGGAGCTATTTTGAACAGGCCACGCAGGCGGTTGTAATTTCAAACATTAACGCCTGACCACACTGCGGGAGTCCACAAGCTTCATGGTAATTGAAATTTATAAGAACTCTGAGTAGAGCCAACCGAATGATTGGTTTTGCAAAAATAGCAATATTCCGCTTTAATTACCTATATTAACATTTATTTAACTTTTATCGAATTTCTCACGCCCATCGTCATTTCAGGAGTGTCACTCTTACTTTTTTACCCTTAAGGCGCGCGGTATTAGCAGCCTGGAGGACATCCGAGGCTTTTTCAGCGGGTACGGCAGCAAGTGCAGAGTGGTCTTTGATAACGATTTTACCCACCTCATCGGGAGCGAGCGCGGCATTGGCTATCAGAAAACCGGCTACGTCGCCTCGCGATATCTTCTCTTTCTTTCCGGCATTGAAATAAAGCGTGGCCACATGCGAACGGATGGGGTCGGCAGATTGTCCCGTAGGTACATATTCGCGATCCCACTCTACATATTCAGGTATATCCTCACCCTCGGAGGTTATGTAATAGACTGTACCCGATGCTCCCATGCGGGCAGTACGTCCGTTGCGGTGAGTCATGCTTTCGGCCGAAGGGGGCATGTGGTAGTGTACGACAGCCTCCACCTTATCTATATCAAGACCGCGTGCCCCGAGGTCGGTTGACACGAGTATGGGAGTTGTACCGTTGTTGAGAAGGTCTATGGCCTGTTCACGCTTTTGCTGGTCAAGACCGCCATGATAAAGTCCGGCGGGCAATCCGTTCTTACGAAGGTGAGTGTACACACGCTCTGCACTCTCGCGATGGTTGACAAAGACTATCACTCTTCCGTCGGGCAACGAACGCAACAAGTCTATAAGAGTGTCTATCTTGTCACGTGCAGGGCTCTCGATATGTACGGCCTGAGTACGCGAGCGTGGTGAATCGGCATTAGCGGCCACTATTATCTCGGCTTTGTCAAGCGGTAAGTAAGGAGGCTGCTCCGTAAGGCGCGTAGCTGAAGTAAGTATCAGGTTGGACGGACGACTCATAGCTCTGACGCATTTACGCATCTCATCAGCAAAGCCAAGTTCAAGTGCCTTGTCATATTCGTCAATCACCAGAGTTGATACGCTTGACAGGTCGATATGACGACGATTGACATGATCAAGCAGACGACCCGGAGTGGCGATAACGATATCAGGAACTACACTGAGCGACTTCACCTCCTCCTGCACGGAGTGGCCACCGTAGAGAGCCACAGTCTTGAATCCGGCCGCTACGGGGCGCACGACATCGAATATCTGGAGCACAAGCTCGCGCGACGGTGCCATCACTACCGCCTGCACCTTACCGTCGGGATTATGAAGACGACGGAGCATATTTATGGTAAAGGCTATGGTCTTGCCGGAACCTGTGGGGGCTATGACTATGAGCGCCGGAGCCATACAGTCGGCAACCTGCTGCTGCATTGGGGTCAGATTCTCGATGCCGGTACGTTGGCGTATGTTTTCTATTATCGCATTCTTATCCATAATCTATACTGAAAAGAGGGAGTATATTACACATTTTAAAAACAACAAACTTCCCGGATAAATTGCTCACCGACTGCTTATCATGTGGTAGCCTTGAAAAAAACGTTGCGACAGGGGCAACCCCACGGGCCGATTGATTGTTTATCCTACAAAGTTATAATTTCAAATCAAGAGCCACAGCATTATGTACAAACTTATTCTTCTCCGACACGGCCAAAGCGCATGGAACCTCGAGAATAGATTCACAGGCTGGACCGATGTAGACCTCTCAGACAAGGGGCGCGACGAGGCCCGTGAGGCAGGAAAAAAAATGAAGGAAGCCGGACTTGTGCCACAATATTTCTTTACCTCATATCTCAAACGAGCCATTCATACACTTCAGATAGCCGCCGAAGAAATGGATCTCGACTGGGTGCCCGTAGTAAAGGACTGGCATCTAAACGAACGTCACTACGGTGCTCTTCAAGGTCTCAATAAGGCCGACACCGCACAGAAGTACGGCGCCGAGCAGGTACATGAATGGCGACGCGGATTCGAAACCCTCCCTCCCCTGCTGACGCCCGACGACCCGCGCTGGCCCGGAAATGACGTGCGATATAAATCACTGACGGCCGATGAGCTACCCCTTGCCGAATCGCTAAAGGACACCATTGCCCGTGTGAGAGGATGCTGGGAAGAGGTCATCGCTCCGAAAATACCTTTCTATGACACAGTGCTCGTAGCCGCTCATGGCAATTCCCTCAGAGGATTAGCCAAAATGTTACTCCACATGTCGGCAAATGAGGTCGTAGACCTGGAGATTCCTACCGGCTCGCCATGGGTGTTTGAACTTGACGAACGCATGAACGTAATCAAGGAATACTACCTATAGACCATGTATGCTCTTAGAGAGGTATTCTTTTCTCCCCTTCTACTGCCTATCTACCGAACTTCAAATCTCAATTAATATATATATATCAACAATTCAGGAGGTTACCCGTGAAGAATCACCGGGGTAACCTCCTGATTTTATTTAGGATAAAAAGAATACCGTTCTTTTCCTAACGAGGAAAGCTTAATAAAAAAATTAAGCCTTAGAAGCTTCAAGAGAAGCCTTACGGAATTCCTTCATGAGTTTCTCAAGTTCAAGAGAAGCCTTGCGGGCACGAGTGCCGGCAGCCTTGTTACCTTTTTCTACCTGCTGAGCAGCGTCAGCTTCAAATGCTACGTATGCAGCCTTTACCTTTTCAAGAATTGCGTTCATGGGGTAATGAGTTATTTAATGTGATTGACAACAAAGGTAATACAATTTTGGCATTTGAAACAAAACGCACTAAAAAAATCTCGTATAAAAACACGTACTGCACATATTCTCCGCCAAAACCACCGATAGTGAACAACAAAATAAGGTGTCGGGAGCTATTGAGTAAGAGTAGATGATACAGCCATTCTTACTCACTGTACGTAATTTTTTTCAGAAACCTCACGTATTACTTGCATACTTAATATATCTTACATACTTTTGAAGTGACGTTTTAACACAACCTCAGAATTTATTTATTGTAAGTAAGTCATCATTTTTTTTACAGCTTACTTAGACATTTTGATTCATTATTATATGTTTAAAAAGACTATTCTGGCAGTGGCTATGTCCGCGCTTCCGATACTCGTGTGGGGAGCCGACGTACAACTAAAAGTCAGTGGAGGAAACGGCTCCAAGGACAATCCCTACCTGATATCATCGGCCGAAGATATGGTAGAACTGGCCAATGCGTGTAACACTCCGCAAGGAGGAAGTACCAACGGCACCAATTCGGCCCATTACAGCGGTGTATACTTCAAGGTTACAGCCGATATTGATTTTACTGGCAATCAGGACTTCAAGGGTATCGCTGTAGCTCCGGCCGAATATGCCCCGGGGACGACCTGGAAATTCCAGGGCATATTCGATGGTCAGGGACATAAGATAAGCGGCCTGAAAATCGACGGCATAGTGCTTGATGCCTCCGGAAAAGCACAGACTTCGGGCGCCAACAAGTCAAGAAACTATGTAGGTCTGTTCGGTTACCTTGGCGAAGGTGCATCTGTGTCAAACATAGTACTCTCCGACGACTGCTATATCTCGGGATACCAATATGTTGGTTCGATTTCAGGATATGCCGACAGTAACACCTCTATAACCAATTGTACATCGATGGCCAACGTCGATGCCTACGACAGCTATGCCGGCGGTATAGTTGCACGAGTATCAGCCGCCACCAATAAATATACGGATATATCTTCATGCTACTACGGCGGAACGGTAAGAACCTGTAATCAGAATGTCGGCGGCATCGTAGGTCAGGCCGGCCATGCCAATATATCTATCACAGATTGCGTCAACGCCGGAGCTGTAATTGCCTCATCGTTCAACTCAATTAAAGAAGATGGCAAACAGTATACTGCCGGAGGTATCGTAGGCGCACTTACCGGTAAGATCAAAGGATGTATGAACATCGGTTCGGTATACGCCTCGCAGAAAAATGCGGGAGGTATCGCCGGAACTTTCTCCGGTGCGACCAATGAGATACGTTCATCAGTCAATCTCGGGGACGTTAAATGTCCTACCGTAACCGATCTCAATACCGTAGGCGTAATATCAGGTACTGCTGCGGGTAAATTCTTTGATTGCTATTACGACGCACAGATGTGGGGCTCCCGCGCAGCAGCAGGTAAAACTGCCGATGGCATCAACCTCCTCTCTACCGACGAACTCACGTCAGGCACTCCCCTCACAGGCCTTGATGGCTGGATATTTGAGAAGGGTTTTTATCCTCGCCCGGCGCAATTCGATAACACACTCATACGTGAGGCCGCGGCGACATACCTCATCTTTGCCGATGGAGAAGCGGCCGGCGACTTCCATACCTCCGCCACTATCAGTACCGCGATGGCGGGTATCACAGCTGAGGTTACCGACAATGCCGAAGCCTTCACGGTAAACGGCGGAAAGGTAACGGTGGCTGACATTGACCGGACTGAGCAAGGAGTTGTAAAACTGACCAACGGCAGCTACACCCTCAATCTTCCCCTCGTGGCCGTGCCTACTTACTTTAAAGGCGCCGGTACAAAGGAAGACCCCTATATCATCGACAGCAAAAAGGCACTGATGGGCCTCGCCGAACTGTGTAACGGAGTGCAGTTCAAGCACTACGAAGGCGAATACTTCGTGCAGACAGCCGATATTGACATGGAGAATGACCCTAACTTCAAGGGCATAGCCGTGACCGGAACTTATGTCACCGTAGCGAACCTCAACACTTATTTCTGCGGCAATTATGATGGGGGCAGACACAAGATAAGCAACCTCACTATCAATGGCGTAACCCTGGCCGAAACCGGCAAGGTAGACAGTTCGGTATCATTCGCTACCGTAGGTCTGTTCGGTGCTCTCAAGTCAGGCGCCGTTATTTCCAATGTGGTACTTGACTCAACCTGTTCATTCGCGGGCAATGGCAATGTGGGTTCGATAGCAGGTGAGGTAAACGAAAACGTCACTATAACCAACTGTTCATCAGAGGCAAACGTAATCGCCTACTCCAACTATGCAGGCGGCATCGTAGGCCACACCACATGTGCATCGTCAAGCTACGAGCTTAACAATATCGTCATAAGCGGCTGTGTATTCGGTGGAACCGTACGCTCGAACAGTGGCAACGTTGGCGGTATCGTAGGCTCAAACGAAGCTGTAGTCAGCGACTGCGTAAATGGTGGCAAGATATCACTTGAGCAGCTCAGCGAAGCCATAGCTCTTCCCTCTTCAGGGTATGTCGGCGGTATTGTCGGCACCAACTACGGCAACATCATTCGCTGCGTCAACTTCGGCATGGTAATCTCAGCGCCTCAGTATGTGGGAGGTATCACCGGCAATAATGCCAACAGCCATAAGCGCGGTTCAGTATACCAGTGTATCAACGCCGGTCAGATCTATGCCAACAAGGAGACAGGCTCTATCGCAGGCTACGACAATATAGGCACTTCATGCAACCCTGTACTTGCACCAAACTTCACGGATACTCAATACTGTGCAAGTCCGGCATACGGCACCAAGAACACTACGGCCAACCGCCCGCATGTCGAAGCCACTGACATGCTTACTTCTCAGTTGACTGACGGCGAGGTGCCCGAAGGTATGGAAGGATATGTCTGCACCGCAGGTCACTATCCTCTCCCTGAGAACCTCAAGGATAATAAACTTGCATCACGTATACTCTCAACCTATCTGGTGCTCAGTGACAGTGAAACACTGCTTAACTTCACCGAAGCCTCTCTGGCCAAGGCTATGCCTCTGACAGCCGAGGTGGTGACAGGCGAAGAGGTGTTCCATGTTGCCGACGGTATGGTGACAGCCGACGCCGTTGAAGTCACCACCAGCGGTTCTATCGCCGTTAAGAACGGCTACTATACCCGTGTACTCAATCTGACTACCCTGCCCGGTATTCTTCCCGGCAAAGGCACTGCTGAAGACCCCTACCGCATAGCTACCGCAGATGACTTCACTGCACTGGCCAAGTCGGTTGAGGAATCAGGATTTGATTATGCCGGACGCTACTTTACCGTTACCGACAATCTTGACTTTACCGACAAGGTTCTCGTACCGGTAGGTAACGAAGGTGCTCCCTTTAACGGTTATTTCGATGGCGGCGGCTTCACATTCAGCAATGTAAATAATCGCGTACCCGAAGGTGAAATACAATATTCACGCGCCCTATTCGCATACGTTGGTATCAACGGATGTGTCAAAGGTATAAAACTCGACCACTCGGATATACGCGGCAATATGTCTACAGCCGGCATTGTCGCCAACCTCGCAGGCCGTGTAGAAAACTGTACGGTAGGTGACAGCTGTGTGATATACTCTGTTATCAACTCTCTTGACGAGAAGAATCCTTATAACGGCGACCTCGCAGGCGGTATAGTTGCCAAAGCGGACAATACAGCCGTAGTCATCAACTGTGAGAATGGCGCCAAGGTCGTTGCCGAACATGAAGTTGCCGGTATCATCGGCGGCTCTATCACCACTTCAGGCGCTGTTATCAAAGACTGTGTCAACCGTGGTGAGATAGGCAGTATCGGTATGCCTTATGAACTTATGGGTGGCGAAGGCTTTGCAGGTGGTATCGCAGGACGTTTTTCCGGCACTGTGACAAATTGCCATAACTACGGCCATGTCATAGTCACTCAGATGAACGACGCCGGTGGTATCATCGGTTACGCACGTCCCGGCACTGTGGTAGACAGTTGTACCAACTATGGATTAATCGAGGCAGCCTTTATCAAGGGCGGCGGCATCATCGGGGCTACCGACCCGAGCGCAAAGGCCGACCATCCTATCACCATCACCAACTGTACGAACTATGGTTCGCTGAATATCATGTCGGCTGCCGGAGGTATAGTAGGTATGGCCGACAACGCTACTGTCATTGCCGATTGCGCCAACAAAGGCTATATTACAAACCGCAATGGCGCAGGAGCCGGTGGTATAGTAGGTCAGGCATCAAACGCCGTATCAGTAAAGTCGAGCTACAACACAGGTCGCATCTCGGCCAACCGTGGCTCAGCGGGTATCGTAGGTGAAATCATAGCCAATGGCACTGAAATATCAGGTTGCTTCAATGCCGGCGAGATTGTAGTAGAGTCTGTGAATGAAGCTGTACGCCTGCAGTGTGGCGGAGGTATAGCCAACACATACGAGTCGGCAAGCGGCTCCGTCACCGACTGCTACAACGTAGGTTCAGTATCGTCGCAGTATTACAGTGGCGGTATAATGGGTATGTCTACAAATGCAGTCATTAAAAACTGCTATAACTTAGGCATAGTAAAGGCCAACCAATATGAAGGCAACATCGCAGCCGTCACAGGCTCTACGACTGAAATAGTCAACTGCTACACTTCTGACAGCCTCGAGGTATTTGATACTGATAAAAATGTGGAACGTCTTACAGAAGCAGAACTCATGGAGGCTCAACTCGGAGATGGCTATGTATATGCCGAGGCCTGCCTGCCACGTCTCATCGGACTTGACACTATAGCCGTAGCAGCCATTAACTCAGCACGCCCGCTGTTGGCCGAGGGTGAAACGGCCGACGCTATCAAGAGCAATATCAAGCTTGGCGAAATCGAAGGTCTTGAATGGAGCGTTGAAGGCCCTGCCGAAGTAGTGTCAGGACTCGCCGAACTCACCGGCGAAGGTGAACTCACATTGGTCGCTTCGGCCGGAGAGTATACACGCAGCTATGCGTTCACCTCTATCTTCAACGGCACCTCAGCTATAGACTTCATCGAGGCATCGCTTGATGAACTCAATGTAGTGGCCATATACGATATGTCGGGACGCAAGATTTCTGATGCCGTCCCGGGCAACATCTGCGTAGTCATCACCCGCAACAACAATGGGGGTCTCCGTCCCTTCAAGGTGCTTGTAAAATAATCTTACGCACTCTCTAATAAGTACGCGCAAGCTGAATATGCGCAGCGCATCGTCCGGATCGCCGGGTGATGCGCTGCTTCTTTTTGTAAGTGTCGAATATATTCCCGAACCCTACCGACAAAAAAATGACATCAAAATGACACAAATACGGGGGCGGTATTGAAGAGGATTGCAAAATATTTATTACCTTTGCGTGCAATAATATCATCCCGGCAGTTAACAGAAGTGCTCATTATGAGCCGCACGGAACTGCTTTGGATGGATGACATTATAATATTCAAAGGTTACTTATATATTTGACTGAGAAGCTTATGTCCTTTATTGCTGACCGAGTTAAGATGGACGGGTTGACATTTGACGATGTACTCCTGATACCCGCCTTCTCTGATGTACTCCCCCGCGAAGTTGATCTCCGCACTCGTTTTTCCCGCAACATCACTCTGAATGTACCTCTGGTATCCGCAGCTATGGATACTGTTACCGAAGCTCGTCTGGCTATAGCCATAGCCCGCGAGGGTGGCATCGGTGTGATACACAAGAATATGTCAATCGCCGAGCAGGCCCGCCAGGTACACGCCGTGAAGCGTGCCGAAAACGGTATGATTTATGACCCTGTGACCATAGGATTGGGAAGCACCGTTAGAGATGCTCTGGCAATGATGGAGGAATACCACATAGGCGGTATCCCTGTGGTAGATACCGACCGTAAACTCGTGGGTATCGTCACCAACCGCGACCTCCGTTTTGAGCGCGACCTCAATCGCCCTGTCGACGAAGTGATGACCTCTGAGAATCTGGTTACAACCTCACAGTCTACCAATCTTGAAGAAGCTGCCGAAATACTCCAGCGCCACAAAATAGAGAAGCTCCCCGTAGTTGACAGCGAAGGACGACTCATCGGCCTTGTGACTTATAAGGATATTACCAAAGCTAAGGATAAACCCCACGCATGTAAAGACTCACGCGGACGTTTGCGTGTAGCGGCCGGCATAGGTGTGACTGCCGACAGTATGGAGCGCGCCGAAGCTCTCGTAGAAGCCGGAGTTGACGCTATCGTCATCGACACTGCTCACGGCCACTCAAAGGGTGTGATTTCAGTGCTGCGTGCCGTTAAGGAACGCTTCCCCCACATTGACGTCGTAGTAGGCAATATCGCCACCGGAGAGGCAGCCAAGTATCTCGTAGAGAATGGTGCTGACGGTGTGAAGGTAGGTATTGGCCCCGGCTCGATATGTACTACCCGTGTGATAGCCGGCGTAGGTGTACCCCAGCTTTCAGCTGTATACGATGTAGCCAAGGCACTTGAAGGCACCGGTGTACCCCTGATTGCCGACGGCGGTATCCGTTACTCAGGCGATATCGTCAAGGCCCTCGCGGCCGGCGGTTACGCTGTGATGCTCGGCGGAATGCTTGCAGGAGTTGAGGAGTCGCCCGGCGAAACCATCATCTATAACGGACGTAAATATAAGGCATACCGTGGCATGGGTTCGCTCGAAGCCATGGAAAAAGGCTCGAAGGACCGCTACTTCCAGGCTGGAGAAACCGACGTGAAGAAGCTTGTGCCCGAAGGCATTGCCGCCCGTGTACCCTTCAAGGGTTCACTCTTTGAGGTGACCTATCAGATGCTTGGCGGTCTGCGCTCAGGCATGGGTTATTGCGGTGCCCGAGACATTCCCTCGCTGTGGAATGCCAAGTTTACCCGCATCACTAACGCAGGTGTGGCCGAAAGCCATCCCCACGATGTAGCCATCACTTCTGAGGCTCCCAACTACAGTTCCTCTCACGCGTGAAACTTACCGTAACATCATTCTACACGTTTAGACCTTAATATCAAGGAGGGAGTGACGCACAGTTTCTACTGTGTCACTCCCTCCTTGCAATCCTTACGCAATAAAAATACTGTCTTACACGTAACTATAACCGGATAATCTCCTTGATAAAATATTACACAAAAGACATGAAAAAAATCCTTATAGCAGCACTCGCATGTGCGCTCCTGGCTCCGACCGCCGCCGTTGAGGCCAAGGGAGGAAAGAGCTCGAAGAAGAAGGAACCCGTCGTCGCTACAGTCAACGGACGCGATGTGACTCTGGGCGAGCTCGAGTATCTCTACAAAAAGAACAATTCGCAGCAGACCGCTCCTCAGTCACTTGATGAGTATCTCGACATGTTTATCGTATACAAACTCAAGGTGGCAGATGCTGAATCGGAAGGTATTGACACTACCGCCAATTTCCGCCGCGAGTATAAGCAGTATGTATCTGACCTGGCTGCTCCCTATCTGCGCGATAAGGCCATGGCCGACTCACTTCTTAATGTGGCTTACGACCACAAGAAGACCGAACGAAAGTTCTCGTTCATTCAGCTGCCCTTAGGTGAGGATAATCATGCCCGACTCGACAGCATCAGAAACTGCGTGATAAACGGCGAGGACTTTACAGCGCTGGCCATACAATACTCCATAGACCCCAATGTACGTCGCTCAGGCGGTGAACTCGGCTTCATTTCCGGAGGCATGATTCCTTACGAAATCGAAGACCCCGTATACACTACCCCCATCGGAGACTATAGTCCCGTGTTTGACACACGCTACGGTGTTCTCTTCGTTCATCCCATCGCCGAACGTGCCAACCGAGGAGAGCGCAAAGTACGTCACATTCTCAAGCTCACTCAAGGTGCTTCACCCGAGAAAAAAGCTGAGGCTAAAGCTCAGATTGACTCACTGCTCACACTCATAAAGAATGGTGCCGACTTTGCCGAAGTGGCAAAGATGGAGAGCGAAGATCCGGGTTCACGCGACCAGGGTGGTCTGATCCAGTGGTTTGGTAGCGGACGTATGGTGCCTGAGTTTGAGGAAGCCGCCTTCTCACTGGCTCCCGGCGAAATATCAGACGTGGTGGAGACCGCATACGGCTATCATATCATTAAGGGCGAGGATGCCCGCAGCGTCGGTACTCTTGACGAGGAACGCCCCGGACTCGAAGCTACCATGGAGCGCAACGGTATGTCAAAAATGCCTCTTAAGCGTGTGCTCAAGGGCCTGCGTGGCAAGTATGGCGTGACTTACAATCCCAAAGCCCGTACACTCGTAAAGTCACTGGTTGAGACTGCCGGCCAACTTGATTCTACAGTATTCCGCCCCATGGTGGCCAGCCCCGAAAATGCCGCTACGGTGGGCGACCGTGCAGTGACGCTTAAGGATATGAGCTTTGTCATGGTGCCCATTAACGCCCGTAATGTTGACTCGGCTATGAATGCCTACGATACACTCCTGGAGGAGGAAATCGATAAGAAGGTAATGGAACTGGCTATCGAGGATCTCCCCGAAGAGAATGCCGACTTCCGCAATGTTATCAACGAATATCGCGACGGTATCCTGCTTTACGAAGTAAGCAACAAGAATGTATGGAACCGCGCCAACACCGACAAGGAAGGTCTTGAGAAGTACTTCGAGGAGAATCGCGACAAGTTCTCGACCTGGACCGAGCCTCGCTATAAGGGCTACGTGATGCTGGCCACCAACGATAGTGTTGCTGCCGTAGCTAAGGAGATTACCGATGCCAACCCCGGTATGCCGATATCTGATTTGTCAAAACTTCTTAAAGAGAAGGTTGGCAATCAGTTGAGAATGGAAAAAGTACTTGCCAAGAAGGGCGACAATGCTGTAGTTGACTACGCGGCTTTCGGTGGCGAAAAGCCTGCTCCCCATGCCCGATGGAGTGAGTTCTTTATCTTCAACGGCAAGTTTATTTCACAACCTGAGGAGGTAACCGATGTTCGCGGCACTGTCAACGCCGACTGGCAGCAGTATCTTGAAAAGGAATGGGTGAAGTCTCTGCGCGAGAAGTATCCTGTAACCATCAATAAAAAAGTACTGAAAAAGCTCAAGTAACAGTACCGTTAAGAGACATGCATACGATTTGAGGCTGATTAAAACAGTTTCTTAGAGTATTTTTGCATAAAACCTGCAATACGACTCCCCGAAAATGAGTAATTTTGGGGAGTCGTTTTTTTTCTCCATAATCACGAAACAAGATTCATCAAAGTGAAGAAAATACTTTTGGCCTTCACCTGCCTCATGGCAGCTCTTTCACTGGCCGCACAGGATAATATAGCAGAAGAAGTAGCATGGGTAGTGGGCGACCAACCCATTTGGAAGTCTGAAATCGAAGAGCAGTATCGCAATATGCTCTATGAGAAAACTACCGTTGAGGGCGATCCCTACTGCGTGATACCCGAACAGATTGCTATCGAGAAGCTGTATCTTCACCAGGCCGATCTTGACACTGTAGAGGTGCAGGACAATATGGTGGCCGCTCAGGTCGACTCGCGTATCAATTATTTCATTACTCAACTCGGCTCACGCGAGAAGATGGAAGAGTATTTCCGCAAAAGTCTGCCTGAAATGAGAGCGTCGATGACCGAGATGATTGCCAATCAGTATCGCGTGCAGCAGGTGCAGAATAGCCTTACGAAAAACATCAAGGTGACGCCATCGGATGTGCGCAAGTACTACGATGCTTTACCCAAGGATAGTGTGCCCTTTGTGCCTCTTCAGGTAGAGGTGCAGATTCTTACACTCAATCCCGTTATTCCCCGCCAGGAGATTGAAGATGTGAAGGCTCGCCTCCGTGACTATGCCGACAGAGTGAACCGCGGCGAAAGTGAGTTTTCAACACTCGCTATATTCTATTCTCAGGACCCCGGCAGCGCCATGCGTGGTGGTGAGATTGGATTTATGGGTCGCGGACATCTCGAACCTGAATATGCCGCTGTGGCCTTTAACCTCAATGACCCCAAGAAGGCATCAAAGATTGTTGAAACTCAGTTTGGATACCATATCATTCAGCTCATCGAGAAGCGTGGCGACCGTATCAATACCCGCCACATTCTGCTGCAGCCCAAGGTTTCGGACAATGACCTTATGGATGCCATACATCGTCTCGACTCACTGAAGATGGATATCGACGCCGGTAAGTTTACTTTTGAGGAGGCTCTGCCCTACGTTTCGCAGGATAAGGATACACGCAACAATCGCGGCCTGATGATAAATCAGCAGACAGGTACTACCCGCTTTGAAATGTCGCAACTGCCTCAGGAGATTGCCAAGGTGGTTGACACTCTTAAGGTAGGCGAGATGTCGGCTCCTTTCATAATGAAGGACCCTAAAATCAACCGTGACATCGTGGTGATAGCCAAACTCTCGGCTCGCATACCCGGCCACAAGGCCAATCTATCTGACGACTTCCAGCTCATAAAGGACATGTATGAGTCATCACAGCGCTCTAAAATACTATCACACTGGCTGGCAAAGAAGATTGCCGATACTTATGTGCGCATTGATGAAAACTGGCGTAACTGCGAGTTCCAGCACAAGGGATGGATCAAGGAAGGCATCAGTCAGGAAATAGAAGAAAAGTGAGGAAACTCGTGCGCTTTCTCACAGCCTCGGCTGTGATAGTGGTTCCCTTGGTGGGCAGCATGATTACAGCGCAGACTCCGGCCCGTAGCGAACGGTCGGTGCGCCCGACAGTGCCCGAAGCTGACCGTGGACAATCTGACAAAGTGTTCCTTGAGCATGCCGATATCCTGAAGTATGATCGCCAGTTGAGCTTCACTGTCGAAGAGCGTCCTCAGTATCAGATACTGGTGGGCAACGTGCGATTCCGTAAGGGCGACATGTTCATGTACTGCGACAGTGCTCACTTCTATGAGAGTATCAACTCATTTGATGCGTTCGGAAACGTGAGGATGGAGCAGGGCGACACGCTCTTTGTCTATGCCGACGAACTGAATTATAACGGCGAGGATGAACTTGCCGTGCTCTATGCCGATGCCGGAAAGAAAGTGCGTCTCATTAACCGCGATGTGGAGCTTAAGACCGATGTGTTTAATTACGACTTGGCCGATGAGCGCGGCTTCTATGAGGTAGGCGGCGAACTTACCGACAATACTAATAAACTGGTATCGTGGGAGGGTGAGTATTTTCCCAACACGAAGTATGCCAATTTCTATACCGATGTACGACTCACAGGGCTAAACCGTCAGGATACCCTGAGAATGTATACCGACACGCTGATATATAACACAGACAGTCATGTGGCCGAACTGGTATCTGAGACACTTATCGTTGACAAGGACGGCGACATACACTCTACGTCGGGCACATATAATACCAATACCGGATTCGCTGACCTTTATAAACGGTCGCTTATCACTACCCGTAGAGGAAATACCCTTACGGGCGACACTCTCTTCTTTGACCGCGACACGGGTATAGGCGAGGCTTTCGGCAATATGGTCTTCACCGATTCAGCCCGACAATCATCCATTGCCGGCGATTACGGTTATTACAATGACGGAGCGGACAGCGCCTTCGTTACCGGACGTGCTTTGGCTAAGGAGTATTCACGTGGCGATACACTGTATCTCCACGGCGATACTATCAACGCATATATAACTTTGCCCGACTCTACCCGAATAACCAATGTATATCACGGTGTGCGCTTCTATCGTTCGGACATACAGGGATTATGCGACTCATTAAGCATGTCTGAGGCCGATTCAATTCTCTATATGTATCGCCATCCCGTGGTGTGGAGCGACGAAAAACAAGTGTTTGGCAATGTCATGCACGTCCACTTTAATGACTCCACCGCCGATTGGGCACGCCTTCCTGAGAGTGGATTTCTGGCCGAGCATATTGCTGAGGATTGCTATAATCAGCTCAGCGGATCTGACATGACCACGTGGTTCAATGACTCTACTATCTCGCGTCTGTATGTCGAAGGCAACGTCATGATGATATCCTTCCCGATGGAAAATGATTCGACATACAATAAGTATGCCTACCTCGAAACCTCCTTTATGGACGTTTACTTCGAGTCCGATACCGTTAGGGAGGCTCACTTCTGGCCGCAGACCACGACAAAAATCGTACCTCTCTACCTTGCCAAGCGCAAGGATTACTTCTTGCCTAAATTCAGTTGGTTTGGAGATCTGCGCCCCACATCCCCCGAGGATGTATTCAACGTAAGTCAGGAGATGATAGATCTGGTGTCAAGCGTGGAAATAAAACATCCCGTTCGCCCCGCAAAGAATCCCACGGCTCCTAATCCTGATGCCCCCGCACCCGCAGTTCCCGCTCCTCTTCCCACTGAAGAATCCGAGAATGACGATAACGTCGAGGAGGGCGAAGTCCCCAAGGAATCAAAGGATTCTAATGCCTCTGAGGAATCCGACACCTCCAATAATTCCGGTGCTTCCAGTAGCAACGATGATTCTGATTCCTCCTATACCTCTCAATCCCCTACTTCTTCCGCTGAAGATGATCCATCATAACTCCGGCAAACGGTCGGTCACCCACATATTCAAATCCACACCTTTCATATAACCTGCGGGCAGAGTGGTTATCCTTATCCACCAGAAGTCCGCATGGCTTGCCGGATAACTCTGCACGCTTTGCCATAGCCTGCAAAAGCAATGAAGCCACTCCATGGCCTCGCCATTGGGGCATAACTGCCAGACTGTCGAAATAATACTCATCAGGTGACGTCTCATCGCTTATTTCACCTTCAAGACTATAACCCAACTCCTCCTCTGCTACCCTGAAAAACGCCTTCCTGAGCGCATACAGCATAGCTCCGTCATAACCGATTATACCACCAGCAAATTCACCGTCAGGTGATGTCGCTACGAGTGAATTGCGGTAGGAATACTGACTATCCTCCATCTCACACAGACGTGTAAACACTCTGTGCACATCATCAAGCGAGTGATCAGGTCCGGCAAACTCCTTACTTATCTCTTCACCGACACCCATCATTATTACTCTTGCGAGCATAGATGCATCGCCCTTGCGAGCATCACGAATCACTATATCCATAATTACAAATTCTCTGTTACTGTTGTTACTGCTGCTCCTATTGTTCCAAGTGCTCCAATTATTCTAATATCTCAAAATACAAAGAGGTGCAGCTCCATAAGCTACACCTCCCTGAGATTTTATATCAACCCTGCGACACTACGCAGAGATGAAAGCCATTTGATTAGGCCTGGGGCATTTTAGTCTTCTTACCCCAGCCGTAAGCAGCATCAGCACCGAGTTCTTCCTCGATACGGAGGAGCTGGTTGTACTTAGCCATACGGTCCGAACGGCTTGCAGAACCGGTCTTGATCTGGCCTGCGTTGGTAGCTACAGCGATGTCTGCGATTGTAGCGTCCTCAGTTTCACCTGAGCGGTGTGAGATAACGGCAGTGTAACCATTACGCTGAGCGAGTTCTACAGCGCGGAGTGTTTCAGTGAGTGAACCGATCTGGTTAACCTTTACGAGGATTGAGTTAGCGCAACCTTCGTTGATACCACGCTGGAGATACTTAACGTTAGTTACGAAGAGGTCGTCACCAACGAGCTGACAACGGTTGCCGATAAGGTCGGTGAGAACCTTCCAACCTGCCCAGTCGTTTTCGCCCATACCGTCCTCGATTGAATCGATAGGATACTTCTCAACGAGGCTCTGGAGGAACTTAGCCTGCTCAGCGCTGGTCAGCTTGGGAGCGTCAGCGCCCTGCTTCCAGGTGTAGTCATAGATAAATGTACCGTCAGCCTGTTCCTTAGCGAACTCTGAAGCAGCGCAGTCAAGACCGATAGTAACGTCCTTACCGGGAACATAACCGGCGAGCTCGATAGCCTTGATGATAACCTGAAGAGCATCCTCAGTACCGTCAAGGTTGGGAGCGAAACCACCTTCGTCACCTACAGCGGTTGAGAGGTTACGTTCCTTAAGCACCTTCTTAAGGTTGTGGAACACCTCAGTACCCATGCGGATGCCTTCCTTGAAGGTGGGAGCACCGATAGGACGAATCATAAATTCCTGGAAACAGATAGGAGCGTCAGAGTGAGCGCCACCGTTGATGATGTTCATCATGGGCACAGGAAGAGCATAGCTGTTAGCGCCACCGATGTATTTGTAGAGGGGAAGATCAAGATAGCTGGCGGCAGCCTTAGCAACTGCGAGAGATACACCGAGGATAGCGTTAGCACCGAGGTTTGACTTGGTATCTGTGCCGTCGAGAGCGAGCATAGTCTCATCGATACGAATCTGATCAAGAGCGCTCATGCCCTTAAGAGCTTCAGCGATGGGGCCATTTACGTTAGCTACAGCCTTGGTTACGCCCTTACCCATATAGCGTGACTTGTCACCGTCGCGGAGTTCGAGAGCCTCGTTTACACCGGTTGATGCACCAGAGGGAACAGAAGCACGGCCAAAAGCACCGCTTTCGAGAATTACGTCTACTTCTACAGTGGGATTGCCACGTGAGTCAAGAACCTCACGACCAATGATTTTCTCAATTTTCATAATAAGTAAATATTAACGTAGTATATATATGAATATTTGGTCCAAACATAAGAGCGAAGCTGCAATGACTACATGCCCTTATGCACCTACAAAGTTACAAAATAATTTGCATCTTCACATTAAATATTTCACAATCAAAATTACCCAATGTTAATCATCCCTCACCTACTTACACACTACTCCCCCCCCTGCTCAATCAACCCTAACTACACCTCCCATACATACCACCCCAATTCATTTGCTACGCTCATTCAAACCATCCAAAAATATCAATACCCCCAATTGCTCCAAATCATCAAATAATTCAATTTCAGACTTACTTGCTCCAGTAGATACAAAAAAAGTCCGGGCTGCAGTCTGTGGAAGATTGCGGCCCGGACGGTAGAGGGGGCGGTTACCTACTTTCCCGCTTTCGCAGTATCATCGGCGTGGTAAGGTTTAACTTCTCTGTTCGGG
>JAAVDH010000025.1 GCA_014801865.1 Bacteroides sp.
CGTCGTCGCTGCAAGAAACCATTACGGGAGCTAAGAGCGTACAAGCTACTATAGCTTTGATCAAGAATTTGTTTCGTCTCATAAGTTAATGTGATATATTTATTTAAATTTATTATATTTTAAAGTTAAGCTCCATACCGAAATAAGGTGAGTAATAACGACGAATCACTACATTGTATGGTTTATAATCGGGAGCAATGGTAAACAGGCGGTTGACATACAAGGCAACGTTCACACGATTCCGCCAAAATGATTTGGTAGCCTTAAGATTAATGGCAGTCTCTGCCGGCACGGTGTTTTTGTCAAACGTAGTGGGAGAGTATTCGCGGACAAGCTGACGAAGATAAGTGTCATTCATTGACTGATCCGTAAAAGGATATACATTGCCATTCAGATCCATATAGTGAGTAGGTATACCGGTCTTGAAATGAGTCTGGCGGGAGGTGAACCACATTGTCTGAAACGAGAGCGAAAACCTGAGTCCCAGTCGTGGAAGGTCAGTGTCAAACATCACGTTTGTATTGAAGCTCTTGTAGATACTACCGTCGGCATCATCATACAGACCAATAAAGGGCAGCTCCTGTCCGTTGAATACTACACTCGGCTTATACCATAGTGGCTGACTGTTAGTATTGACAGTTTTTAGATAAGCACCGTTGACGGTAACACGTGTCTTTATCGCTTTAATACGGCATGACTGAAAGGTATACTCCACACCCTCTTTACGGGTAGAGCTTCCGTTGGTGACGGTTGATCGCACTGTCATATATTGCATCTCGGTCGAGGGAAGGTCTTCGAGAACCGGTGCACGGTTTTCGATATAGGGGTCATAGCCCGAGGCATCGTAGCGTCGATAGGTGTAGTGATGCACATCACCGGTATGGCGGAAACCGTCATTCATCGTTTCCCGGAAATAAGTCACAGACAAGCGGTTATCGCGATATGACAGGTCGCCTCGTAGCTCCCACTTCAAATTGCGTGCTGCCTTTAGGTTATAGTTTGTCACATCCTCCACGTAAGTCATTACATTCATGACACGGTAGTCGGGAACATTGTGATAATAATTGAGCTGCTCGAAGTCAGTGTATACGAGGTCCGGATATAGAAAGGATGCTACCGGCATTTTGGTTTGAAGTCCGATACCGGCGTTTATCTCAGGTACGAGTGAATTGCCGGCTATATAACATGCGGGGAGTGTCCATGTAAGATTGGCACGCGGGTCAAAATATGGCTTGCCCGCAAGTGTATATCGTGAGTCGATATGCAGGAGTTGCGTCTCGCGGAGACCTATAGTGGCCTCAAGGGTGTGACGGCCCATATACATGATATTACGGCTTTCAAGATAGGCTGAAAGCTGATGCATAGCAGGGATGTCGCTGAACGCTCTGGGACGCGAGTTGATAGAGGCCGTGATGGGGCGCTCAATATCATACACATTGCCACGGCCATAGTTTTTGCTCATATTCCACTCCAGCCCTGCCTTAAGGAATGAAGACAGATTGCCTGAGGTCCACTTCATAGATGCACCACCTTTGACGTAGGCGGTAAATGGATCACCCTCAACATCAAGAGTGGCAAGATACATCATAGGAAGGTAACCCACGTAATTGCTGCCAGGGGTGAGGGACACGGGCAGTGGCATTACACGCGACTGAGCCACATGACGCTCCTGATGGAGACGCTCATGATTGTAGCTTAATCCGGACACAAACGTCGCTTCCTGAAACCAAGTGTTTTCTACAGGGCGGAACGTAAGGGTATTATTCCATGAAAAATTATGATTGGCAGTACTGAAGCGGTCAATGGTATTGTTTACAGTGAGGTCAGGGTCATTATTGTCACATTCAAACGAACCACTATAATTCAACGATAAATTCCATGTTATATTAGCCACAGTATTGTCAAATCGCTTGTCACTTCTCACCGAAGCAGTGATGCGCTGATAATTTTCACGGGAATTACGAGGGTCAATCTTAGCATCAAGATAACCTAATCCGGCGTTGACAATCCAGTCCTTCACCGGCATATTAAATCCCTTGCCGACGTAAAACAACTGGCTTTTCGTATCAGCCTTGAATCGTGCCTGAAGTCGCGACACACCGCTTTTACGCTTTATATTTACAAGTCCTGAGGTAAGTTCGCCATACTCTACGGAAGCAATACCTCGTACTATCTCCACTTTTTCTATATCATCCGTGGCGATTCCGCGCATATCCACACCCTTGCCTACCGTCTCACGATCGGAATGGTTGGAATCGGGAGTCGTCTGCATCACGGCATTATTATTGACCGGCACACCGTCAATTACAAACGAAGTACCGATAGCCGAGGTCATATAGTCATCGGTAGGGGTGACATTTACGGCCGTGCGCAGATTGATGACATTGGGGGTTCCCATTGAAGGATCCTTTGATACTCGACCGGGAAGCAGTTCAAGCAGATCGGCAAAACTTGACGGCTGAAGATGCTCCATAGCTGTAGTATCTATGACCGAAGCACTCGATGCACTATGTTTCTCACGTGCAGTCATGACTACTTCAGCCAGCGGATCGTTTGGTTGCAGGTAGACGTTAAACACAGTCGAATCAGCAGGAGTAATCATACGTCGTGACGGCTTGTATCCTACGAGGCTAACGTCAAGTTTACAACAGTTCTTTAGCGCCGGTATCTGATAAGAACCCGAAGCATCAGTATTACCTCCAATCAGCTTCCCGCTCTCAATCTCAGTTAATGCGATACCGGCAAATTCAAGCAGTTCACCGCTCTCGCCATCCTTAACTGTGATAGTCACAGGGGACGAGGCAGCGGCACCGAAACTGCCGGTGAGCAAAGAAAGAGCTAATGAGGTTTTGATAAATGACTGGTTCATCGGGTGTAATGCAATAGCCATCAGGCACCTGTTTTTTGACATTGCAAAATTACCCACAACCATCAGCACCGGAAATACTCAAAATTGAGTATAATTTGACATATAAAAACTCCCTTTCTACCATAAATCGGGTAGAAAGGGAGTAATGCTTAGAGTCTCTGGCTGCAATCAGCGGTCAAAAAGTCCCATTGACAGGTATCGTTCGCCGGTATCGGGCATTAGTGCCACAATGGTTTTACCCTCATTCTCGGGCTTGAGCGCTTCTCTGATAGCACACTGCAATGCGGCACCCGACGATATTCCGACGAGCAGTCCTTCGGTGTCAGACAACAGACGTGCGCCCTCCATCGCCTCATCATCAGTAATGGTCACCACCCGGTCAACTACCCCGGCATCATAATTCTTAGGGATAAATCCGGCTCCTATACCCTGTATCTTGTGGGGACCCGGTTTCCCGCCGGATATAACCGGCGATGAGGCGGGTTCAACAGCTATCACTTCTACATCAGGTTTGCGAGACTTGAGTCCAAGACCTGTACCTGAGACTGTACCTCCTGTACCTACACCAGCAATAAATATATCTACCTTACCGTCTGTATCACGGTATATTTCCGGCGCTGTAGTAGCTTCGTGTACCGCAGGGTTTGCTGGATTAGAGAATTGCCCTAATATAACTGAATCGGGGATTTCCCGCTGAAGTTCCTCCGCCTTACGTATAGCCCCGTTCATACCTTCACTACCGGGAGTGAGCACCAACTTTGCTCCATAAGCAGCCAAAAGCTGACGGCGCTCCACGCTCATAGTGTCGGGCATAGTGAGTATCACGTCATAACCTTTGGCACGTCCTATCCATGCCAGTCCTATACCGGTGTTGCCACTCGTAGGCTCAATGATAGTAGCTCCCGGACGAAGCACTCCCCTACGCTCGGCATCTTCGATCATAGCCAGCGCCACACGGTCTTTTACACTCCCTCCGGGATTGAAAGACTCGAGTTTAACAAGCAGATGACTCTTTAGTCCAAGACGTTTTTCAAGTGCAGTTACTTCTACTAAAGGAGTATTACCCACCAGTGAGGTAGGATCAGTATATATTTTATCGTATTTCATAATCAGACATATTATCGGGATTAATTAAGGGTATGTGCAAATTGTGTGATGGCCGTACTCTGAGTTATCTTGGAATACGGCTCAACTGAGTGTGTAAGCCAAACGTTGCCGCCTATTACGGTATCGTGCCCCACGGTGATACGTCCGAGAATACTTGCATTGGAGTACACCGTGACATTATCCTCCAATATAGGATGGCGAGGTACCGCCATAGGCACACCGTCATCATCGTAAGTAAACGCTTTTGCGCCGAGAGTCACACCCTGGTAAAGCGTCACATTATCGCCTATAACGCATGTCTCCCCTATCACCACGCCTGTACCGTGGTCAATGGCGAAATTCTGACCGATAACGGCTCCCGGATGTATGTCGATACCTGTAGCCGAATGAGCCAGTTCGGTAATCATTCGCGGCAATACCGGCACCTTCAAGTCATAGAGTACTCTGGCCACACGATAATAAAGTATAGCACGGATTGAGGGATATGAGGCTATGATTTCCAAAGGACCTGAGGCCGCAGGATCTTTACGAAGCACGGCGTTGACATCGCCAAGTATGCGGCGTTTAAGATTGTGTATTTCCGCCAGGAAACTCTTAGCCACACGCCTGGCATCAAGATTGCCATTGCCAAACGAATTGTTGAGTATCTCCAACTCTACAGTAAGATCGGAGAATATGGTTAGAAGTCCCAGACGAATAGTATCACATTCATGATTAAAGGGATGAAAATTGGTATAGAAGATTGTCTCCCATATCAAGTCCATAATATGCTGTATCTTATGTATATTCGGCAATGATGCCTTAGAGTCACAACCATCGTCATGTAACAGTCTTGTCTCCCGCTCAACTATTTCCAAAATACTTTCATCCATAATCTTTAGTAAGTGAATGTTATATCTGACATTTTAACACTTACCTGAGTAATTATGTTTTGCCCGGGGAACTAATGACCGAGGAGCATGGCGCGATGAAGAGCACCGTACCAGAGTGAGGCACCGCAGACTGTAATGTGGGTGAGATTAAGTTGGCTCATAAGCACTATATATGGAGCGAGGCCTACATATTGTTGCATGAGTTCCTCCGTGTTATTGATTTCCTTGTCTGTATCATTCATTGCCCTGTTCATAGCATTAATCAGGCCGAGACGATAGCTCTCGAGGTCGGAGAGCGAGAGTGTAAGTCCGTGATAGTTGCGGGCTCCCTTGATACCGGTAGACATGGTCAAGGGACTACCTATACCCGTCAGTCGGAATTCAGCTCCTTGAGACATTAGTTCAGATGTCAACTGCGTGACTCCGTCATACATAACCGATTTAAGATGTGCATCAAGTTTTTTAATATAGTCCGTTAACCTACGGATACAATCTGATGTCTTATGGCCTGATGCCAAATAGTCGCGGCAGTCGCTCAACAGATGAGTAAGCCCGAAGTCAAATCCCAATACCGCGAGGTGTCCATCGGGAGTAAGAATACTAATCTCAGTGGACCGTTTGCCATGATCAATGATTAAGGTGGTAGGCACACTACAATGAGTCATACTCATAGCCACAGCGTTGGCCACGCCACAAGCTTCTTCCGAGGAAGTTAGTACCGAAACACTCAGTCCACAGTCGCGGGATATCATATCCAGTATATCCTCTCGGTTAGCTATCTGTCGATAAGTGGCCGTTGCTATAGTGAAAATGTCGGTAACACCATGACGGGCGGCGTCCTGTCGGAAATGCCATATATGCGGAAGCACATTTCGAGAATAATAGTCTGTATCCATCTCACCATTATCCATTATGCCGGAAGAAAGCGGAGTATTGACTGACAAACGGGTATAATGCGAGAAATCAAAACGACGTGACTTGTCAAATAATGACAATCGCGGAACCAAAAACTTTACAGCCCCTGACGATAGCTCCATTACGGCTACTTTTCGTCGCGGCACGCCATCGCAACGAAGCCTAACGTAGCCCCGACTCAGAGCTCCGTCAAGACATGACAAGTCGGTATGAATTATCAAAGGTTCGTTCATCTCTCTATCTATGGCCACCAATCATAAGTTGATGCCGACCACAAATATAGGAATAATCATCAAATGGTGTGAGGTCATCTTGACCTATTCTTTGATACACCCCCCTTTTCAGATACAGAGCTGCATCTGACGCGGCTGAGGCATAAGAGCCAGAGTCTGCTTCCAGACCTGACCGCTACTGATATTGCGTAGTGTGACGGTAACGGTGCCACGAATCTTTGACATGGCAGACATTACTGACTGCATGATGTCACTGTGGGTCATTATGCCATTAAACTTCATGCTGGCTATGATAACACCTCTGTAGGCTACCTGAGCCATTACAGTATCGGAGGCTACGAGTGAACGGAAAAAATCTTGAGGAGTCATATCTGTATATATTTTAGAGAGTGTTTGAATTTAAATGCTTTTAGCACAAAGAGAGTTTTCGGAGGGATTTTCAAGAGTTGAAGAGGGAGCGATGCGGGCATCGTGACCGATAATAACTCTTGAAAAGCACCC
>JAAVDH010000026.1 GCA_014801865.1 Bacteroides sp.
ATTATTAATTAATAAACAATGAAATATAATATTATTACAGAAGTAAAAGTGAGGATAAACAAAGTTGGGTACCAATACCCCAAAAGGGAATTGATAAAGAAATTGTATTACAACCTTTGTGGGAATAATGCTTACATATTATTAGATATGTCTCATGTCCAAAAAACTTAAAAAAGTTCCGGACCGTGGTGGAAACATGTTTTCCTACCATGGTCCGGAGCTGCTCTATCAAGTGGATACATTATTGATATTCAATATTATCCGGGTTGCAAAATACGTATCGTTCCATAAAAGACTTACTAACAATAAATCCATCGTCAATTTCATCGGCGGTATATTCCAGAGATTCATCAAATTCAAGTATTCCGAACTTGGTGTAATTCTTAAAGAGGGCATAAATTAAAGCTTGTAGCCCTTGATTACATTCTACTGTATAACCTTCCGGGAGTATTAACACTCGTTTGCTTTCATCGGTTTGTCCTCCGTTTTGTAAGAACTGTTCCATACCCAATACGTAACTCATAAATAGGTGAATTTCCTTTTTAGTGTATTCGTTTTCCTTATTATATATGATACCATAAACTATACGTCCATGTATAAGGAGGGGTCGGTGGAATACCGCAATCCCGTCCTTGATTGTTGATTTGTCTTTTTTCATTTCCACTTGATTATTGTATTATATGGTATTTATGCGAGGTGTCAAAATAACCTGAACATATTACTTTGACATGGATAAAACTACGGCAACTTTCGTACGAAAAGACACAAATTCAACACATTTATCTCTAAATGCGAAATAATGCGAAAACTGCTAATAATCTTTAGTTTATCCCTGGTCGATTAGAAAAAATCCGTTACTTTAGCGGTATCAAAATAATCTGTTGAGATTAAAATAATGGAAAGTGTAGTTTTATTCAGTTTCATTAAACATATAGAGCAAGCTTCGGCAATGGTCGAGGAAATAGGTCTCAATATTATAAAGGCTTTCAAAAAATCTTTGATGTCAGACCCTATAGATCAAATGTGCGAAGTTGTGTATTACATGGTGGAGAACCACATTGACAAATTGGTAATACCATCCTGTTTAACCATTTCAACCAATGTCTCTGAATTTGTGAGCTTCATTCATACACTTGAACAAAATGGACTATCGCTCGTCATCCTTGACCCCAAGATTGATGCGATAGATAAAGGTGAGATGAATCCACAGTTCAAAACATTGATAGACATTATGAGCGAGTTCGATACTGCACAACAAAAATTAATGATGAAACGAATTCAAAAGGCTCATACTGCATATCGAGAATATATAAACAACGGTGGTAAAGTTGGAAGAAAATCGGGGTTTAGAAAACACTTGCTTACATATAGACGCGATTATGCAAGAGAGATAAGTTTATTGAGGAGTGGGGTATCGATGAAACAATGTCATCGGCAAACAGGAGTATCCATCAATACCCTCAAAAAACTTAAATCTATGTTTATCCTCTAAAATGACTTTCATATAATTCAAAGATTGAAACGACAGCAATATCACAACGCTTTCAATTCATCTTTAAGATTTAAATGACCGCAAATTTAAAATGACCGCAAATTTGAAAGATGCAGAAATGAAATCAGTAATCTACGCACGCGTTAGCAGTGTAGGTGACCGGCAGTCAACCAAACGTCAGGTTGCTGACCTAACTACATATTCTAATAATAATGGGTTTCAACTAAAAAAGATTTTTGAAGAGCATATATCCGGCGCGAAGAAGAATAAGGATAGGGCTGTGCTAAATGAATGCTTAGAATACTGTATTTCAAATGATGTAGTGATATTGTTGATAAGTGAACTAAGTCGTTTAGGGCGAAATGTTGACGAGGTATTAGCGAATGTCCGATTTTGTAAAGAACATCAACTAAACGTGTTTTTTCAAAAAGAAAACATTTCCATCTTTGATAATGACGGAAAGGAGAATCCTTTCCTCACTATTATGATTGCTGTGCTTGGTACATGTGCTCAGCTTGAAAGAGAGAATATATATTATAGATTAGAGAGCGGACGAAAGCAATATGTGGATAAGTGCATAAAAGAAACCGGAAAATCTGGACTGGGAAGAAAAGTAGGTTATCGCAAAACAAAAGAACAGAAACAGCAACAATATAAAGAAGTACTCAAACTCTTAAAAGGAGGATATCCTATCAGAAAAGTTGTAGTATTAACCAAAGTTTCAGAAAGTACGGTTATGCGATTAAAAAAAGAATTTGAGTTATGATCTCTGAACTTAAACTGATACAATCCACCTACAACTTCATTATCGACCTTATCGCATGTTTAATGAAGATAGGTGTCCTGTTTTCACTTCCATTTGCTTTCATATATTATATGAGGAGAGCAATGAAAAGTAAAAAAATCACCAAAATCTGATGAAAACCAAGAAATCGGACAATTCTTTGTTACATTTAAACATGTAGCACCACTAATGGTGAATAAAATATTCATGGAAAATAAAAATATGTTACTTAACAATCCCCAATATGGATGGGATGGATTTTCAGACGGACTTATATCTTTTATTAAGTCCATTGTTAAACAGTCTATGGAAGAAGTAATCCAAGATAAAATGTATGAGAATGTGGTCTTTGACCAGAAGTTGTCAACGAAACAACTCTGCGATAGATGGAATATTTCTGATACGACTTTGCTGACATGGGAAAAAAGAGGTCTCATTTCTCCTATTCAGACAGGTGGAAGGAAAAAACTCTATTCACTGAAAGACATCAGAGAAGTTGAGGCAAACGGTTACATTAAAAATGCTTGCTAATGTTTGGACTTACAATCAGGGCTAAATCAGCGGAGGGTTCTGCTCCTCTGCATACCAGACTGAAAGTGGAGGGTAAATCATTATGGGTAAACCTTCGTTTAATGGTTGATATTCAAGAATGGAACAAGAGAAAAGACACGGAGAGAAAGATGGTCAATTATCTAATGTCTCTTGGTCACATGGACAAACTCAATGCTATTGAATTGGGTGTAAAGGATTTGAGACTAAGACACCGTCTTACCGTGCAGAATCTTGAAAATCTGATTGAAAATGTAGTTCTCGCTGATACGAGAGAGAAACTTATAGAAGCAGAACAACTAAAAGAAGATATTGAGGAACGGAGGAGGAAAGACGTTAAAAGGTTTATCAAGGAGTATGTTGATGGTATCATCAAAGGTGAAATACTAAATACAAAGGGTAGAAAGTATTCCAAAAATAGCATCAATTCATGGAAGCAGTTCCGAAGGATTTTTTTTGAATGTTTCAAGAATCAGTCCTTCACATGGGACGAGTTGTCTCAACCCATAATTCATAAGTTTTTGAATTATATGGATAAATTAGGATATATGGGTGAGACCAAGAACCGACACATTGGTGTTTTTAGTACATTTATTACTATTGCTGAAAAGCAAAAGTTACACACAAATGGTATCGCTCGTAAGTGGTTATGCTCTTCAACTGTGAATGATGAAGAGAAGAGAGCATTGATATATCTGACAAAAGAAGAGTTGAACAGTCTCCATAATATGCCACTAACCGGGTTGAAAGAGCAGGTAAGAGATTTGTTTTTGATCGCGTGCTATACTGCATTAAGATATTCAGATTTCAGCAAGATTAAGAAAGGTTGTATAGGTTACACAAGTAGTAAAACACATGTTATTCGTCTATCTCAACAGAAGACACAAAAAACTGTTGTTATACCAATTTTAAATGAAGAATTGGTCGCACTGTTAGAAAAGTATGATTACAATGCTCCTGATGTATGCGAGCAGATTATCAACAGGTATATTAAGGAAATATGTCAGGAACTATCGGAAACAGTGCCAAGTCTTGGTGTTAAGGTAAGAACATTATTAACTAAAACAGAACGAGAGGGGATGGAAAAGGGACGGCTGACCTTTGAATTTGACGACGAAGGTTATCCTGTAAAACCTCGGTATGAACTTGTAGCTTGTCATACTGCACGTCGCACTGCGATTACCAATATGTACTTATCTCAGAAATTTACAACGCAGCAGATGATGAGTGTCAGTGGACATAAGAAGGAAGACACTTTTAAAAAGTACGTCAGACTGTCAAATGATGAAAAGGCTGACGAGGTTGCAAGAGCAGCCGTAGATGGATTATTTTGAACGATACAAAATGTTCTCAAAATGGGAAGGTGGGGTATGAAAATTTCTATCTTCCCATTTTGATTTTAGATATGGGTGTGTCGCGAGTGGAAATCAATTTTTGAAAAAGGTGACCAAAAGTGACCAAATTTTGGGTTTGGAGAAAAGAAAAGCGAGATAACTATTGGATTTTCAATGAGTTATCTCGCTTTATCTGTGCCCAGAACAGGACTCGAACCTGCACGCCTCGCAGCACTCGCACCTGAAACGAGCGCGTCTACCATTCCGCCACCTGGGCTGGTGGTGGTCCTTCAAGGGCTTGAACCTTGGACTCCCTGATTATGAGTCAGGTGCTCTAACCAACTGAGCTAAAGGACCGGTTGAGATCGGAGAAGTGATTCTCACGGGGTATCTCGTTTTGATGATGCAAAGGTAGGGATATTTTTTGAAGTAGCAAGGGGTGAAGGGGATTTTTTTCAAAAAAAAGATTTAAAGAGATAGGATGGAGGGGAAGGAATTAGAGAAAGGAAGCTATTGGAAGGAAAAGAAAGTGGAGGGGTAGTTGAAAAGGAAGGAAGGAAGGAAGGAAGGAAGGAAGGAAGGAAGGGGGGGGAGGAGAGAGTAATTGGAAAGGAAATGGTGAATGGAGAGCGTCGCAAGCGACTTACACACAGGACAAATATTATGGTAAAGAGATTGGTAATATAGGGGACGAAGGTTATGAGAAAGACGAAGATTATGAGAAAGATGGGATGAATAGAGGAAAGATACTGGAGGGTAGGGCGCGGTGAGTTATAAGTTGATATGGGGATGGTGATGGCTGTGGGAAAGGGATGGTTGAGGAGATAGAGGGTAGGGCGCGGAAAGGAGAGGAAACA
>JAAVDH010000027.1 GCA_014801865.1 Bacteroides sp.
GGTGCTTTTCAAGAGTTATTATCGGTCACGATGCCCGCATCGCTCCCTCTTCAACTCTTGAAAATCCCTCCGAAAACTCTCTTTGTGCTAAAAGCATTTAAATTCAAACACTCTCTTGAGCGAGATTCTTATTTTATAAATATCTTCTCACCGTCGATGATATATATTCCTGGATGTTCGGCCTTATTCAGATGGCGACCGAGTAAGTCATATATCTCAGACTGCTTATTTATGTCATCGGTAGCAATAGAGTCAATAACGGAAGGAGACTCCTTCATGTTACCGAGGATAAGTACATTACCTTTAGCCATCTGAGCTGCCGGAATCGTGTACATCTCGTCACTGTTAAAGGCATCGGCATCAATGGTATAGGTATAATACTGGCGATTGCCGTATGCATCTATCTCTTTACCATCGAAGTTATAACCGCATTTGATTGTCATACCGTCATGTATGAAGCCCTTTTCGGGATTCATTTTCACGGTGAAGTCATTATTATATGCCACCTTGTAGGCATTGAGCTTAGACCCGTCGGAAGCAAGTACTTCGCCGTTGAGCTGATGGTCATTGACGGTTACCTCCGCATTGTGTACATGAAGCATTATGTCAACTATGACACCACCGTTATCGTTGATATAATTTCCTCCCTTTATTGAGCCGGCTGGATCGGATGAATCCCAGTCAACTTTATAGCGGGCACGGTACATGCCGGGTGCGAGAGTGGCAGGCAGTGTAAATGCCGGGCAGGTGATCACATTGCTGTTGGAAATAGATGTACCTAAAGAATTCTTGCCATCGAGATAAGAATAGGAGATTAGCTCTGAGCCTTCGCCCGGTGTACCTTGAGCCGTAATCACCGGCTCGAACTTACCGTCATTATTAAGATCAATGTAGAAGTATGAGTGCATCCAGCTTCCTTCGAATCCTACGGAAGGTGTGAGTCGTTCACCTGGACGGGCACTGAATACCTGATCGGTTATATCCTGATAGACGAGTTTATTGCTCTTCTGTGACACAGCAGCTGTCTGGTTGCCGTCAACTAAACCTGAAAGAGAAATACTGCCTGTATAGCGGTCGTCGCGATCAAGTTTCCAGCTGGTCTTGTCACCATTGACGATATAATATTCTTTAGATAGACGTGTGGTAGGTTCATTGTTGATCTCTATATCGTCAATGTAGAACAGGAAATCTTCGGTAAGTGCATGAGGTGATTCGCAGTGAGGAACCAATACGAGCGAACGTATATCAATGCCTCCGGCTCCCTTGACGGGGAAAACAGCATCAAACCACGTATCAGTGGATGCTGTATTATTGCTGAGCTCCCAAAACTGTTCGGTATATTGATCCTGACCGGTACGCTCGGTACGTGATCCAAGACCTATGAGCATCACACGACCCTCGACAGGTTTATGAAGAAGGATATGTACATATTTCACCTCAGGTGTCAGCTCAAAACTCTCTTCAAGATCAATGCGTACACCGAAACGGTTTGAACCGAAGCGCGAACGCTGTGCGCCAAGTACTTTTGTCGATTCGTTGATGGGATTGTTATTGCCGTTTACCTCATCGGTATAGGGATTGTCGGTTATTGCTACGTTTCCTTTAAGTTCGCCGGTACGGAAAGGTGAAGAAGTCCAGGTGTCGTATACTCCCACAGCTTTATAACCGATATTGGATTCGAAATCAATCATTTCAGCAGCACCTATGGCAGGCACGGCCATCAGGACACTGAGACTCAAATATTTCAGTAGATTATGATTCATGGTTGGACGAGTGAAATTAGTAGATTGATACAGTGTGAAGAGTAGGACATGCTTTAGCATCGGAGATGTGGATTCTCACACCCTTGATGTCGTAGCCGTTGCCATGATTGCTTGTTGATCCGTTGAGAGGTATGATGCGCTTGTAACCGATAGTGGTAGTGGTCACACCGTTGGCGGTACGCTGCCATGTTGATCCATCGGTAGTGATCTCAATATCAAACTTCTTTACACGCTGTCCGAGACGTATAAACTCCTGAAGCGCTACATAGTGTACGTTTTTAACTTCGGGTAACATGAATGTAAGTGTAACATCGGTCACACCATCGGGAGCGGCCCAATAAGTTTCCTTGTCACCATCAATCATGTTTGAGGCATCATAAGTGCGGTTCACACCGTTTGCACGGGTTGCGGTGGCTGTTACCGATGCGTTGCGGGCAAGATCATTACCGAGACGGTCTTTAAGCAATTGTCCGAATTCTGCAAGACGTGTTACATCGGCTTCAGGTAGTTTTCCTCTTTTGTCTGGCGGGAAATTGAGAATAAGTGTGGCATTTCGACCTACGGTCTCCATATAGAATTTCCAGAGCTCCGTGAGTGAACGCACACTTTCGTTGGAGTGCCAGAACCATCCGGCTGTGGTAGCCTTGGCATCGCTCTCACCGGCTTTCCATACGGTGGCATTTTCGTCGCCAGAGGTGCCTGAACCATAGCTCCAGCATGTTTCTCCGGCCCATCCGGCCTCATTGCCGATCCATCGTGCCTCATCGCCTACGCCCCACATTACGCAGTTGGGCATGACTTTGTGTACGGAGTCACGTAGATTAGGAATGTCGTAGTAGGTAGAGGCGTCAATTGAACGCGTCGTGTTGGCACCACCGTAGTAGCCGTCGCCACCGTTTGCTCCGTCAAACCACATTTCAAACTGATCAGTACCGTATTCACACAGTTCATAGCATTGGCGGAGAAATACTTCGCTTACGTAGCGGTCTGTACCGTACAATGCTGAGTTACGGTCCCATGGGCTGACATAGAAGCCGTACTTCATATCAAGATCCCTTGCGGCTTTGGCAAATTCTTCAGGTATATTTACCTGACCGTTTTCATTTCCGCAGTTCTTGATAGAATGGGAGGTAGTTAGGGTAGGCCACAGGCAGAATCCATCGTGATGTTTCACCACTGCGATACCGCCTTTCATACCGGCGGCCTTTACAGCTTCAAGCCACTGACGGGGATCGGGTTTCTCGGTAGGGGCATATATTGATTCAGATTCGTTGCCGTATCCCCATTCCTGACCAGTAAAAGTATTCATACCATAATGGAAGAAAGCATAAAATTCGGTTTCGTTCCACAGAACCTGACGATCCGAAGGCAGAGGGTGAACGGGTGCAGGTTGGTTGTCGGGATTGGCAAGTGTTTCGTTTACAAGACAGAAGTTGGCTCCTTGTGCCGTAAACATTGCCGCTGTGGCAGCGACTACTGCCATCAGACTGTGTTTTTGTTTCATGAAGTGATTGGTTGTTAATTTATCTTAGAGAGTGTTTGAATCTAAACCAAATTAATAATTATGAGAGAATTCGGTAAAAATATTTTAATGTATACCGAAGGAAGTCTTTTAACTATCTTCGGCGTTTTTCGGATGATTTTCACTCTTGAAGATAGTATAAAATAATTTTTACGACTTACTTATTACAAAAGTAGATATTATATTCTGTAATATCAAAGTCTCTCAAATATTTTACGGCTTGTCCTTCGGGTGATATTTCGTTAAATAATAGAGGGTACACTATCGAACCTCACCGCTTACTCAAATGTTTTTTATTCAAACAATGATTATTAATTCCGTTGACTAACTGAAGTCATCTAACCTCTATAGATTATGTATCCTCCCCACGAACACGCGTTTTATATCTGGTGTATAGCCATAGCTGCGGTAGGTATCGCCACTCTTATCGGGGCTTTCATCAATCGTTTGTTTCTCAACCGCAAGCTTCGTCGTATACGTTGCGTCTCGGTCATCTCCGAAAAAAATCGCTAAATTTGTAGTCAGAAAATCAAACTGACTCATAACGCGACGATGTATTTTGTAACGAAGCGAATAGAAATATCAGGCAGCCATCGCCTTGACCTCCCGTACGCCAGTAAGTGCACACGCCTGCATGGCCATAATTGGGTAGTTACCATCCACTGTAAGTCTAAGGAACTCAACGCCGAGGGCATGGTGTGTGACTTCACGCAGATAAAGGAGAAGATTCATGGCTATCTCGACCATGGCAACTTCAATGAATTGCTTCCGTTCAATCCTACGGCTGAAAATATAGCCCGCTGGATAGTGGAGCAGGTGCCTCACTGTTACAGGGCTACCGTGCAGGAGAGCGAGGGAAACACTGCCACCTATGAGGTGGACGAGTAAAATGCTGCTGTAGCCAGGCGTTATGCGTATAAACGAGATATTTTATTCGCTCCAGGGTGAAGGACACTTTACGGGGCATGCTGCCGTATTTGTGCGTCTATCGGGGTGTAACCTCCGTTGCGACTTCTGCGATACCCGCCATGAGTCGGGACGCGATATGACCGTGGATGAGATATTGCAGAGTATTGACCAATTCGAATCGCGCCATGTGGTGATAACCGGTGGTGAACCCTCGCTGCAGTTGACCGAAGAGTTTGTTGACCGACTTCATGACCGCGGATGGTATGTGCAGGTAGAGACTAACGGCACACATCCGGCTCCCGCTAATGTCGACTGGATAACCTGTTCTCCAAAGGGCGCACCTATAGTTCTTGACCGCATTAACGAGCTTAAAGTGGTGTATTGGGGTCAGGATATCACTACCTATGAACAGATGAAAGCAGATGAATATCGCCTACAGCCATGCGATACCGGCAATGCACTCCGCAATGCCGAAAATATATCCCTCGCCGTGTCCTATATCAAGGCCCATCCCATCTGGGCTCTCTCCCTCCAAACCCACAAACTCATCCAAATCCCCTGATATCCTATCCCTGATGTCGAAGAACCATGCGGCTAACGGGGGAGGGCGGTTATTTTGAGGGGGCGCTCGATGACGCGGATGCCCTGAGTCGAGCGTTTTTTCAATAGCCAGTTGTAGAATCGGTCTTCGTCAATCTCGAATGGCATGTCATCGTCATGGCGGTTCTCGGCGTTAGAGACTGATATAGGGCTCTCAGAGAATAGAATGTACAGGCGATTGAATTCGACAGGATTGTCGCATGTCATACTGTAACTGTCTATAATGGCACGCGTTATGGCGTCGACCCCATCGGTTGAGAAAAACGTGGCGGTTATCCCTTCGTTGAGTTTTACATTACGCTCCTTCGCCTGCTGGTAGGGTAGAATCCTGTAGACCGTATGGCACTTTTCATCAAGTAGATAGGCCACAAGAAATCCGTCGGTTGAAGGTGTGGCCGTCATATAGAAATCGTCGCCGTCGCGGAAATCCTCAGTCAGGTTATTGGGACTGATGGCGTTGCGGTAGGTCGCTATCTCTATGTCGGGTGCGCTGCGGTCAATCTCCTTTATCCTACCCTTTACGGTCACATTCACAGTCAGCACTCCCCGGTCATAGCTTATGTCATATGACGGTGGGGTAGTGGTCTCTATCCATTCGCCCACGACCTCCGACCCGCCTGCCGAATAGAGGCGGGTGTCGGATACGCCGTTGGTATTGGTGGTCACTACCGTATTTGACTGCGTGACGGTAGTGCCGAACTCGGCAGCTATGGCATCTGTTTTTGCCCTGTCGAGTGCAATATGTTTCGCTTCCTCCACCGACATAGACTCGGGCGCATAATAAGTATACGTGGCCGTCACCATAGCGGTTTTCTGAGCCGTAGCCATGGGCACCGTAGCCGCTAATGTCAGTATCAGGAGCAAATGTTTCATATCATTCAGTGGGGTAGTAGGCGTGTGATTTACCAGCCGAGGAGATTATCGAGTTTGTCATGCAGAGCCTCGCCGCGGGATTCGAGGTCCTTCTTCACCGCAGCCTTGGCGGCAGCTTTGGCCATCTCCTGACTATAAGCTATGCGCACCATCACCTCGCGGTTGTTACCGTCGACCACGCGATATATCTCCACTACGGGAACCACGCGTCCTATGCTCTGGGCTATCATATTCTTACTGGCAAGTATGCTGCGTGTCACGGTGGCCGCCTCGCTCTGAGTCAGTTGTTCGTTTGAAACCGTGTTCTCAATCAGGGCTGTGATTTCGCTCTGCACCTGTCCTGCGAGATTCTGCTTGGCCAGTTCAAGAGCCTGCATCTTGGCCGCGTCATAATTACCGCCGACGCTCATAGCATCCCCCATGATAAACCGTGGGAAACCGTCCTCGTCATACTCATACTGCATGGTATAAGACTTGTCAAGCTGCTTTTCCAGCGGCAGTGCTCCGGGGGCGGTGGTCCAACCCTCCTTCGCCAGCTTCTTTGCCTCCTTACGGGCCGTCTTGCTTGCCTTCTCGTTAAGTTGCTTCTTAGTCTGCTTGGCCAGCTCCTTGCGTTCCTTTATCTGTTCTTTGGTCAGAAGGGTCTGAGCAGTGGCATTGCAAGGCACCATGAGAGCCATGCAGGCCACGATCGGGAGAAATATTCTTTTCATTGTTTTTAGAGAGTGTTTGAATTTATTTCTGTATGAGTTTGATTGATTTCCAGTCGTCACCGAACACGGGCGACACTTTTACGTCAGGCGTCTGCGGCTTCTTATTCACCACGATAGCCTGCTTGGCCACCTCTTCGCTGAGATAGTCGGCCATCTCACCCATGGTGACATCGCCTCCCGTGTCGCGCAGCTTTGACAGCAGGAAATAGGTAAACAGTCCGTGGCTCTTTTCGGGATAGGGCAGAGCCGTCTGGTCGCCTGACGCGGCAGAGATTACTACCATGTTGCCTCCGATTTTTACGTCGCGCGGCTTGAGCTTGATACCTCGCGCACTCGCAAGCATACCCTCGCCACGCAGCGATCCGGAGAAACAGGCGTCGATAAGTGTTACCACCGAGCGGGCCTGAAGATTGCCGAGTTGCTCATAAATCTTACTGAGGGCATAGCAGGTCTCAAGCTGCGAGCCGTTGGCATCGACCGGCAGCAGGTAGGCATTACGGTTGCTTTCGTCGGGCACACCGTGGCCGGCATAGTAGAATATCACCTTGGCATTGCCATGATAGGCACGGCATATTTCATCTATGTCGTTCATTGCGGCAGCTATGTCGCCAAACGTGGCGTCGTTGTACACGCGGATATTCTGCTCAGGCAGACCGAGTGTGCGGTTGCAGTACTTGGCAAACACTCGCGCATCGTTCAGAGCGAAATCCACCTTCGACACACGCTGATAATTCTCATTGCCGATGATTACGGCAAATGTATTGGTGTTTTCCTCGGGTGACTTAGGTATATCGAAGTCAATGATATCGGGTTCATATATCTTACGGTCGGTGGCCGCGGGGTCGCTCTTGGCTTTTTCTGCGAGTATCTCATACTCCTTTACGGCGGTGAGCGGAGTCACTGCCATCACTATATCGTCGAAGCTATCCTCCGTATAAGCGTTGGGCGCCTTGTAGACTTTGCCGTTAAGCTCGAAGTCGCATGACAGTATGCTTATCTCATTATCCATCACGCCGTAGCAGGGCAGTAACTTCACCTTGTCCCATTGGTCATGAAATCCCTGTGCCTCGTCCTGCGGCACATATGCATACACATTGCCCAATGAGCCGAGATACACGGTATAGAACCCATACTCGGGATTGTACTCCTCGAGCGTGCCCTTGACGTTTGCCGGCGAATAGATCTTCACAAACTGCGTATGAGCCTCGGCGATAGCCTCGTCTATCATCTTCTTGCGGTTGGTCTCGTTAACGCGCGCCTCCCATTGTGCCATAGTCTCGTAGGGCTTTCGCTTCTGCCATCCCTCCACGGCCTGCTTCACCTTGGGTGATGCGAAGTCATAAAAGTTTGATGTCAGTGTCATGGCCTCCAGCTGGTTTTTGTCAAGGTCTTTGACTTCGGCGTAGAAGGGCACATCCTGACATTTATACAGCGCCTCAAACACCATGTATGCGGGATATAGTTTTGTAGTGCCTCGCATACGTTTGAGCGACGTACAGCCGTGGAAAATACCATGGTTGTCATAACCATACGCACCCTTGTTTACCACCGTCTTACACTCGTCGGGCATCACTACGCTTTCGAGGTTCTTACAGTCCCAAAAGGCGTTCATACCTATTTTTGCAACGGTCTTGGGTATCTCTATCGATCTCAGATTCTTACAGTCGCGAAATCCGTCTTTGTCAATTTCGGTTACGAGATATGTGCGGTCGCCAATCTTCACGTTTATGGGTATCACCACATCCGTCAGGCGCGACTTGTCTTTGGCGCGACATCTCACACTGCTTGTTCCGAACAACTCATACTCTATGCCGTCCTGCACTATCTTCTTCGCTGCCGACAGAGGTAGCGCTATAAACGCTATCAGCAATCCGATAAGGAGTTTCTTCATGTCGTTTCAGATTAAAAATCAAAGCCTAAATTGAATGTGATGTAATTGGTCTTTTTGGCTTTGTTTACTGTAATAATATTCCAAGAATCATGCGACATATTCCAATCTCGTTTCGTATATGTCATGTTGAACTTATATGGTACATAGCTTATGGCGAAGTTAAAGGCACATCTTGTACTCACTTTAAGTCTGATGCCTATCTTAGGATTTATGAATAGTGAAGATAATCCCAAATCATCCATGTGTCTCTCATTGTCATTAAATTCACTGCCATATTTAGTATATATTCTTTTACCTATACCACACTCAATGAAAGGGCTCCATCTTTTTATGACATTGACATCATATCTTAAAGCCAAATAAGGTGAAAGTGATAACATATAATCAAAATAAACATCATCACCATTGTCAAAACTCATCTCCAGAAGATCTATTACATTCATTCCGACACCCACGAAAAGGTGAGGGTTTATCTGTATACCGTGGGTCGTACTACAGTAAGGACTGATAATAGAAGAACAGTCATCGCCGGTAATAATTCCAACACCGGCGTCTACAAATCCGCGGTAGGTGACAGCTGAGGCTGTGGTTGAGAAGAGTATCACAGTGAGTAGACTAATGATTAGTTTTTTCATTGGTTTATTCTTTTTGACCACGGGTCTCTCTATTCGTGGCGATAAAAAAAAGAAAAGCGTGAGAGCCATATCCGTTGCCCGTCACGCGACTTGAGGCCTACCACAGCCTACCAATGCAGACGAGCAACGCAGACCTCACGCCGATATGAAAAAACTCCAATCACGTCTCTCCCGACTACAAAATGAGCGGGGGAGGCGTAACCGGAAGGTATAGTCATACCCATGAGCGTCTATCGTTGCTTCATCCCTGGCATTGGTGTTTGAAGGTGGTAGTTTCAAGTCGCCAAGAACAAGCGTAGATAACGCTTCCTATCAATTTGTTCCCAACCCAAGTAACGCGACAGGCAGCCGCATGCAGCCGTTACACCCGTTGTTCGGCGTGGGAATATATGCAAAGTTATATTTTCCCGTTATTAAATGCAAAAAACTCCGCGATTATTAACAACTAAATCGGGTATTAACAATTTGCCCCGTATGGTAGAGTGCCGGAGGCACGAGGCTGTTTATAACCGTGGATGACCGTAGGGAGTCCACGGAACAGATATCACTTAATACAATGAGTCGCGGAGCGACGGTATTGTGGTAGAGTCTTTTACAGTGCAAAGACTCACCGACAACATCGTCGCTCCGCGACTTATTCTATGGGGCTTTACTCCTTATCCGTGGACTCCCTGCGGTCATCCACGGTTATAAACAACATCGTACCTCCGGCACTCTGCAATACGGAATTGAATTTGGCGAAGCTTTTTGCAATCCGACAAGGAGTATCGTCATGTTCTTGTAGTTTTATATTTCAGACACTCAGATATATAAATAACCGTGGGTTAGACCTGAGGCTAACCCACGGTTATTTTATGCGGGGCGAATTGGCGTCCCGATGATTCGGGGCCTTTTCGCCGGAATGTCTATTGGGTTTGGATTACATCATGCCACCCATGCCACCCATGCCGGGAGCGGGCATGGCGGGAGCGGGATTCTCTTCCTTCTTGTCGGCGATGACACACTCGGTGGTGAGGAACATGCCGGCGATAGAAGCAGCGTTTTCAAGAGCCACACGGGTCACCTTGGCGGGGTCGATAACACCGGCTGCAAGGAGGTTTTCGTATGAATCTGTACGGGCATTGTAGCCGAAGTCACCTTTGCCTTCACGAACTTTCTGCACTACCACGGCACCTTCGGCACCGGCGTTGAGTACAATCTGACGGAGGGGTTCTTCGATGGCACGCTTAACGATAAGAATACCGGTGGTCTCGTCGTCGTTGACACCCTTAAGGTCTTCGAGCTTGTCGAGGCAACGGATGTAGGCCACACCGCCGCCGGGCACGATACCTTCGGCGATAGCAGCGCGGGTAGCGCTCAGGGCATCGTCCACACGGTCTTTCTTCTCCTTCATTTCTACTTCGCTGGGAGCACCGATATGGAGCACGGCCACACCGCCTGCGAGTTTGGCAAGACGCTCCTGGAGTTTCTCGCGGTCATAGTCGCTGGTGGTCTGAGCTATCTGAGCCTTGATCTGTGCCACGCGGGCATCGATGGCTTCCTTGGCACCGGCACCGTTCACGATGGTGGTGTTCTCCTTGTTTACGGTGATCTTCTCGGCACGGCCAAGCATGTCAATGGTAGCGCTCTCAAGCTTCATGCCCTTTTCTTCAGAGATAACAACGCCTCCGGTAAGTACGGCGATATCTTCAAGCATCTCCTTACGGCGGTCACCGAATCCGGGAGCCTTAACGGCGCAAACTTTCAGCGAGCCTCTAAGGCGGTTGACTACGAGGGTAGCGAGTGCTTCCTGGTCAACATCCTCGGCTACGATAAGCAGGGGACGGCCTGACTGAGCGGTGGCCTCAAGTACGGGCAGGAGATCCTTGAGGTTGGAAATCTTCTTGTCATAGATAAGAAGGAAGGGATTTTCCATCACGCACTCCATCTTCTCGGTGTTGGTGACGAAGTAGGGTGAGATATATCCGCGGTCAAACTGCATACCTTCTACGATGTCAACTGTGGTCTCTGTGCCCTTGGCTTCGTCAACGGTGATTACGCCTTCTTTCTTCACTTTCTTCATAGCTTCGGCGATAAGAGCACCGATAGCTTCGTCGTTGTTGGCCGAGATGCGGGCTACGTCTTCGATTTTCTTGAAGTCGTCGCCTACTTCCTCTGACATCTCCTTAATGTTGGCCACAACTACTGCTACAGCCTTGTCGATACCACGCTTGATATCCATGGGGTTGGCACCTGCAGCAACATTCTTCAGACCTACATTGATAATAGCCTGAGCTAGTACGGTGGCGGTAGTGGTGCCGTCGCCGGCATCGTCGCCTGTCTTTGAGGCTACTTCCTTTACGAGCTGTGCGCCCATGTTCTGGAAGGGGTCTTCGAGTTCGATTTCGCGAGCTACGGATACACCATCCTTAGTAATGTGAGGTGCGCCGAATTTTTTTTCGATAATTACGTTGCGACCTTTAGGGCCGAGGGTTACTTTTACTGCATCGGCCAGAGCGTCAACGCCTTTCTTAAGCTCTTCGCGAGCCTTAATCTCAAATTTTATTTCTTTAGCCATGATGGTTTTTTTCTTTTGTTAGTGTTTTTATACGGTTGTTGGCAGGGGAGACTTATCCGATAACTGCCAGAACGTCACTCTGACGCATAATAAGATATTTTGTGCCTTCGAGCTCTATTTCAGTGCCGGCATATTTGCCATAAAGCACCTCATCGTCAACCTTGAGCACCATCTCTTCGTCTTTGGTTCCGGTGCCTACGGCTATGACTTTGCCTTTCAGAGGCTTCTCTTTGGCTGAGTCAGGTATGATGATGCCTGACATGGTCACTTCTTCAGCGGGGGTGGGGGAAATCAGTACGCGGTCTGCCAACGGTTTGATATTCATAATGTTTAATACTTTATAAAGTTATGTATATACTTGTTTATAGTTTTCGGCGGCGGTATAGGGCGAGGCCCTGCTGAGCGCCTTCAAATTGTGTACATGCATATTGCGTGCCAAATCGGTAATCTGTCACTTGCTTCTGCCAATTTGGCAACGGTAGAACAAAACTCTTGTCAACTTGGTTCACCGAATTCTTTCCGGCATGAGTAAGTATTAAAAAATATTTATGCGACATGAAGACCCGCTTAATCCGAATTAAGTTTGTATCTTTGCATCTTAGAAGAATAACCATTTTTCTTGTTGATTAAGCATGAAAACAAATCTTAGTTCGCAGATTAAGCTCGAGAACATCCCCAGTCGTTACTACGACCCCCAGGGAGAGATAGAGTTGGCTGCACTCACGCGTGAAGAAAAGATTTATACACGCATCTTTGAGACCGTAAATGACGGAAGCCGCTACGTGGCCGAACGTATCGTTAGAGTAATCAACCGCACAGTAGCAGCCCGTGGCAAGTGTGTCATCGCTGTAGGTGCCGGCATCAGCACTCACTCAGCCTATGCCGAGCTGATAGCTCTCTACCGTCAGGGCGCTGTCAATTTCGACAACGTTATTTTCTATAATCTCAGCGAGTTCTTCCCCCTCAATGAGGATGGCCCCAGCACATTTGCTCGTCTTCGCGAAGTGCTTTTCGACCACATCGGTGTAAAGCCTGAGAATATCCGTACTATAGATCCTGCCGTTACAAAGGAAAATATGTATGAATATTGCAAGGCTTATGAGAAGTCTATCGCTGATGAAGGTGGTCTTGACCTCGTAGTGTGCGAAATCGGCCCCCGCGGATGCATTGGTTTCAACGAACCCGGGTCATCTGCGTCAACCTATTGCCGTCTCGTACTCCTCGGCAGTGAAATCCGCCACAATATTATCAATGATTATAAGTGTGAGGATGCTCCCACTTCTGCCATTACCCTCGGTATGGCCAACATCCTTTCAGCCGCCAACATTTTTGCAATGGCATGGGGCGAAAACCGCTCGGCCATCGTGAAGGCTACCGTAGAGGGTCCCGTGACCAACTCACTGCCTGCTTCGCTGCTGCAGAATAACGCTCACTCACGTGTCATCGTTGATCTCTCGGCCGCCGAAAGCCTTACCCGTATAAGCCAGCCCTGGAAGGTAACCTCAGCCGAGTGGACCGACAAGCTTATCCGCCGTGCTATCGTATGGCTTTGCAACCAGACCGGCAAGCCTATCCTCAAACTCACCGACAAGGACTACAAGGATTATGGCCTGGGCGATCTCGTGGCTCAGTTCGGTTCTGCTTACAACGTAAATATCAAGATATTCAACGATCTGCAGCACACTATCACCGGTTGGCCCGGCGGCAAGCCCAATGCTGACGACACCTATCGTCCCGAGCGTGCCAATCCCTATCCCAAGCGTGTGATTATCTTCAGCCCCCACCCCGATGACGACGTTATCTCAATGGGTGGTACCTTCAAGCGCCTCGTTGACCAGAAGCATGACGTGCACGTGGCATACGAAACCTCAGGTAATATCGCAGTAGGTGACGAAGATATGATTCGCTACGTGATGCTCATGGACAGCATCAAGAAGGAGTTCGGCATCGATACTCCCGAATACGTTGAAAAGAGCCGCGGTATATATGACTATCTTAAGACTAAGGCCAACGGTGGAGTTGACTCAGCCGATATCCGCTTCCTTAAGACGATGATACGTCGTGCCGAGGCACGCATCGCTTGTCAGTATATCGGCGTTAAGCCCGAGAATGTTCACTTCCTCAACCTGCCTTTCTACGAAACCGGTACTATCAAGAAGGGTGACCTCTCAGAGGCAGATATCGATATCGTTCGTGATCTGATTCTGTCAGTTAAGCCTCACCAGATTTTCGTGGCCGGTGACCTGGCTGACCCCCACGGTACTCACCGTGTGTGCACCGACGCCGTACTCGCCGTAATAGACGAGCAGAAGGACGAAGAATGGATGAAGGATTGCCGCATTTGGATGTATCGCGGTGCCTGGGCAGAATGGGAAATTGACCATATCGAAATGGCTGTGCCCATCTCACCTGAGGAACTTCGCTTCAAGCGCAACTCTATCCTCAAGCATCAGAGCCAGATGGAGAATGCTCCCTTCCTTGGTGATGACGACCGTCTCTTCTGGCAGCGTGCCGAGGAGCGCAACCGCGCAACCGCCAAGTTGTATGAGGGACTTGGACTCGCTTCATACGAGGCTATGGAGGCATTCGTAGAGTATCACCCCATCCGCGATGATAAGTAAGAATCGTTACATTATTATATATAATTAAGACGAGGGTGCGCCGATTGGTGCACCCTCGCTGCTTATATATATACTATGTCTATGTGTCGTAAATCTTTCGGAAGTGATATTAAAGTTCGGCAACGTTGTCAGAAGAGGGAATGGTGGGCTCTGATACTGAGCGGATATTGGAGGATACCATACATCTGTCGCCGGAAGTGACGCTACCTGCGTATGCATCGAGTTTTGATGCTTCGATGGTAGAGTGGGTGGCAGCAATGAGAGTGCAGGTATGGCAGTTGCCGGTAAGTTCCACTTTTGAGGTGGCGGTACTTTCGCACACCACATCGTCGCACGCTATTTCATCGGCAATAACCTTTGAGCCTGAGCGACATTCTATATTGAGTTTGTTGCACTGTACATCTCTGAAGCTGATAAGACCGTCAGTCGAGGCTTCTACTGTGATATCGGCAAGCGGAGAGTTGATGGCCGAACGAACGTCAATAGTGCCTGCTGAGTGAGCTTCGTAATTTGTAACCAGCCCGGGACAGGTAACGTTTACGATGGCCTCACCATAATGTCTTACTTCGGCGTAGTCCTTGGCGTAATCTACCTTGAGGCAGTCACCTACCTGAGTAAGTTCTATGTTTTCAAGTACTCCATCGGGTGCGCTTACTGTGGCATAAGTATCAGATCCGAAGGGTGTGTAGTTGACTATGATACCCTGACCTACGGATATTTTATTGAAGTGTTCGAGTGATTCGGTTCTCGAATCTCTTTTGATGCGTTCGGCTGCTGAAGTGGAGATAGCGGTTGAGCAGATAGCAACGATAGCAATTGTAGCGGAGGTGATGAAGGATCTCATAGGAGGGTATGTCTTAGAGGGTTAGTAATGGTTGATATACCTATACAATGCTTGAGTGGTTAGAATTGTTCAAATGTTTGTAAAATATTTGTAACAAAGTTGTAAAATCGGTGAAATATCAGGGTAGTATACCGCCTGTTAAATGGTGTTAAACCATGCATTTTGCACAATAAATCATAGGGCAAGTCTCAGAGGTATTTGTTACCTTTGCAAGACAAGTGAAAAACTTTATTGACCTATGAAACGATTTTTGGCATACATGCTTTTCTCAGCGGTGCTCGGAACAACGGGTATTGTCGCTTCAGGAGCTGCATCCCACGGTGGTGCGGGCGTTGAAATTGTGGCCGAAAGCGTAGCCACAGTAACTACCGGCGTAGGTGAGATGACTATTTCTACAGACCAGACACAGCGATTTTACGTATTCTCAATCACCGGTCAGATGATTAAGTCTTTAGAGATATCAGCCGGAGAGCAGAAAACTGTAGAACTGCCCAACGGTTGCTATATCGTGAAGTGTGCACAGTGGTCAAAGAAGGTTGTTGTGAGATAAATTATACTGTCCGCATAACCTACATATTACTGTAACACGTCTAATATCCCCCCCTAATTATATATAATCCTCTTGATTAATTAGAGAGATAGGGGAGAGCTTGTAAACCATACATTCAAGTATATAAAAAATCCCGAACAATGACTCCGGATATTGGTATTCCGGATATAAGTATTATGCAAACTCTTTGATGAGTAGGCATGTGAGTACACGTATCAGGTATACGTATTTAAAAGTTAAGGTATCTGTATATATATATTATATATTTGGTGGATGGTTGATTAAAAAACTGTGTAGAGGTCTTGGCCAATTTCGTTATATCATGTCATGGATTACTCGTGTATGTGCTGCCTGAAGGGATGGTACTTTGTCTTGCGCTATTTAAAATTTACCAAATACAAATCTTTTCACCCTAAACGATGGTTAACAATATGAGAAAAATATTGATTATGGCTACTATCGCTTTAGCATCGGCTGTTGCCGGATGCTCTTCGACTGACTCTGTAGATAAGTCAGCATCTTCACCCTCTACGCAGGGTAATGCGGCTTATGAGAATATAATGACCCGTAGCAGTGTGCGTTCCTATCAGCCCGATCTTGCAGTTTCGCCTGATACGGTAGAAATGCTTCTGCGCGCCGCTATGGCAGCTCCTACGGCTGTTAACAAACAGCCATGGGCGTTTATGGTGCTTGACAATCGCGAGTCAATCGATTCTCTGGCAGAGGTGCTCCCTTATGCCAAAATGCTTAACCATGCTCCACTTGCTGTGGTTGTTTGCGGTGATATGGAGTTGGCTCTTGAAGGTGACGCGCGTGATTTCTGGATACAGGATGTTTCAGCCGCCACGGAGAATCTTCTCCTTGCCGCCCATTCACTTGGTCTTGGCGCGGTGTGGACAGGTGTATATCCCAATGCGGATAGAGTAAAGGGTGTTACCGAGCGTCTCGGATTACCCTCATATATAATTCCTTTGGCTGTAGTACCTATCGGATATCCCGATGGCGAGCAGACTCCGAAGGATAAATGGGTAGCTTCGAAGGTCCATTACAACCGTTGGTGATTGTTTACTATCACATAATCTCGCTTATCTATGGCAGATAACTATCTTGAAAAGAGAATGGAGGAATACCGAAGCGGAAAGTCAGGTATCCCTCGTCGCAAACTTACCCCCTCGGGCAAAAAGCCCGGGGAGGTAAGTTTCAGTCTGGGTGTACGGAGGGTCTTTGTCACCGGAGGCGCTTCGGGTATCGGGCGTGAGGTAGTAAAGGCTTATTGCGATGCAGGTTGTCGTGTGGCTTTCTGCGATGTTGATGAGAAGCGTGGCACGGCTACCGCACAGGCTGTCGGCGCACGATTCATGCCTCTTGACGTGGCTGACGCTCCGGCGCTTGAGCGATGTGTGGCGCAGCTTTTCCATGATTGGGGCGATATTGATATAGTGGTTAATAACGTCGGGATCGGTATGTTCCGTCCGTTTGTCGATACCACTCTTGAGGATTTTGACCGCGTTATGGCTGTGAATATCCGTCCGATATTTATCGTAAGCCGTGCTATGGCTCTACATCGTGCGTCACAGGCGGTGATGAATACTTACGGACGAATCATTAATATCGCGAGCACTCGGGCGCTCCAGAGTGAGGCCGACACGATAGCATACAGCGCATCAAAAGGGGCAATAGTCTCCATGACGCACTCCCTGATGATGTCGATGGCACCTTATGGTGTGACATGCAACTGTATATCGCCCGGATGGATCGTGACGGATCCTTCTGCCGATCTTTCCGATGCAGACCGTCTACAGCATCCGTCGGCAAGGGTTGGTTGTCCACGTGACATAGCTAATATGTGTCTCTATCTTTCCGTCCCTGAAAATAACTTTATCAATGGTGAGAATCTGGTGATCGACGGCGGTATGACGCGAAAGATGATATATGAGGAATAATCGCTATCTTTTCGCCGAATCAATTTCATTATTGACGATAAAATAAAAATAATTGTTACGACTTGCTTAATCTAAATTTATGAGTAAAAGTGAACGCGCACAATTTGCAACACGCCTTGGGGTGCTTGCAACCACAGTCGGGTCTGCTGTCGGGCTCGGCAATATATGGCGTTTTCCTTACGAGGCCGGAGTGCATGGGGGAGGCGCATTTATGCTGGTTTATATTTTCTTTGTGCTGGTCATTGGTATACCTGTGGCCACAGCTGAGTTTATCATCGGACGGCATACCCACTCCAATGTATATGGTGCGTTCAGAAAACTCCATGATTCACCGTTCTGGAAGGTATCCGGCGTGATAGGTATCGTCGCGTCGCTTATGATACTCAGTTTCTATAGTGTTGTAGCCGGATGGACATTTGAATATATATTGCGCTCGCTTCAGAATTTTAACGGCGCTGAAACTCAGGAAGCTCTCCACGCACAGTTTAATCAGTTTACATCTTCCTGGGAATCAGTAGTGTGGACCCTGGCATTCCTGCTTGTCAATTATCTCATCATACGTCGTGGGGTTCAGAATGGTATTGAGAAAATGTCTAATATCCTCATGCCGGTACTCTTTGTGATTCTCCTCGCTTTCTGCGTTAATTCGCTTTTTATGCCCGGTGCGTCACAAGGACTCGAGTTTCTTTTCAAGCCCGACTTCTCAAGTATTACTCCCCAGGTATTGATGGGCGCCATGGGTCAGGCATTTTTCTCGCTTAGTCTCGGACTCGGAGGATTGATAACCTATTCAAGTTACTTCTCGTCAAAGACCCGACTACTTGGCAGTGCTGCGTCAATGGCAGGACTTGATACCCTTGTGGCCATATTTGCCGGTATTATTATTTTCCCGGCCGTGTTTACGTTTGGTGAAAGTCCTGCCGAAGGCCCCAAGCTCGTGTTTGAAGTGCTCCCTTCGATATTTCTCGACATGAAGTTCGGACAGGTGTGGTCTGTACTGTTCTTCGTGTTGCTCTTCCTTGCATCCCTGACCTCCACTATCTCGATGAGTGAGATTTCCATAGCTTATTTCACTGAGGAGCGCCACATGTCGCGTCGCAATGCTACGTTGCTCAACACGGCTATCGCTATGCTGTTTGGTACACTGTCGGCATTATCATTCGGCCCACTGCGCCACATGACAGTTTGTGGACGCGGAGTGTTTGATCTTCTCGACTATCTGTCATCTACCATACTTCTTCCCCTGGGTGGCATGATAATCTCCATCTTCGTAGGCTGGGTAATAAAGCGGTCGGTTATCTATGAGCAGCTTGATGTAGTATCGCCCGCTAAGGCGCGTCTCGTCAAGGTCGTGATATTTTGTCTTCGCTACGTTGCGCCCACATGTATACTGCTCGTATTTCTTTCGGGGCTTGGTGTCATCAGGTTTTGAGCGTTATATGTTCGGTTAAAGCCTCAGTTTTTGACCGCGGGGTGTCAAGTGGCTCGCGTCGTGATATATGAAAATAATTCTTAGGGATTACTTTCTGCTGTATTTTTGCTATATTTGTAGAAAAGTAAACTTAACCATCCGGATAACTGATGAATATATCACGGCTTAATGCTATAATAGCGTTTTCGGCAGGTGTGGCGACGATGTTCACCGCCTGTAGTCACGAAAAAACACTCTCTGGAAATTCCACCTCAAGATATGACCTGATGGTCAATCCGATGATAGGTACGGACTTTACAGGCAATACCTATCCCGGCGCACAAGTGCCGTTCGGCATGGTGCAGCTTAGTCCTGACAACGGTCTGCCCGGATGGGACCGTATAGCAGGTTACTTTTACCCTGACAGTACAATCGCCGGATTCAGCCACACTCACCTCTCAGGTACCGGTGCGGGCGATCTTTATGATATATCCTTCATGCCGGTAACCCTCCCTCCCGTAGAGGATGAGGCTCCATTGGGTGTTCATTCCCGTTTTTCCCACTCCACGGAAAAAGCCTCGGCTGGATATTACAGGGTAATTCTTGACGATTACAATATCGAGGTAGAGCTAACGGCCTCGGAGCGCACCGGTTTTCAGCGATACACCTTCCCCGGAGGCCCTGCGGCTGTGATTCTTAATCTGTCGAAGGCTATGAACTGGGATGCTACGGTAGACACGCGTATCGAGGTGGTCGACTCAGTAACAGTTGTCGGCTACCGATTCTCCGACGGGTGGGCGCGCGACCAGCGTGTGTATTTCGCCTCACGATTCTCCCGTCCGTTTGATAGCGTAAGGCTTGATTCTGTTTTGATTTCATCTCCCGATCCTACGAATAATCCGGCCGAAAAAAGACCGCGTTATGCTGTTGATGCTGTATTTGAGTATAATATCGAGCCGGGTGAGCAACTCGTTATAGCGACAGCCCTGTCAGGGGTGAGCGTTGATGGGGCAATGGCCAACCTTAAGGCCGAGGTTGGAATTGATTATGCTCCCGACTTTGATACGGCACTTGCGGCTGCACAAAGTAAGTGGAACGATGCTCTCGGAAGAATCGACGTGAAATCCTCTGATGCAGAGGCTAAGGAGATATTCTATACCGCGCTTTATCATTCCATGTTGGCTCCCACGCTGTATGACGATGTGGACGGTAGCTATTATGGTCCTGATAAAAAGGTCCATACCGCTGACGGATGGCACAATTATTCGACATTCTCATTGTGGGATACATTTCGTGCATCCATGCCACTGTTCACTATCATTGAGCCTGAGCGCGTCAATGATATGGTGAAGAGTTTTCTGGCATTTTATGATCAGAACGGCCGCCTGCCGGTGTGGAATATGTGGGGTGGAGAGACGGATATGATGATAGGTTATCATTCGGTGCCCGTAATAGCCGATGCATACCTCAAGGGGATAGGCGATTTTGATGTGGAAAAGGCTTTGGAAGCAGCTCTGGCTACGTCCAATATGGACTCATACCGCGGTATAGGTGATTTCAAACGTATGGGATATATCCCCTACGACGTTCACGATCCTTATAACGGCGAGCATGGCAATTGGTCGCTGTCGCGTACTCTGGAGTACGCCTATGACGATTATTGTATTGCACGCATGGCAGAGCGTATGGGGCACTCCGATGTAGCGTCGCAGTATTACGACAGGGCGCGTAACTATGTCAATCTCTTTGATACGGTGAGCGGCTTTATGGTGCCGCGCGACAGCAAGGGGCGTTTCCAGCCGGGATTTGATCCCGATGAATATACGCCTCATATCTGCGAGAGCAACGGATGGCACTATCTGTGGTCGGTGCAGCACGATATTGACGGACTTATGGCTCTGCTTGGTGGCCGTGACTCTATGGAGAAGCGTCTGGATGCCATGTTTGATTATACGATTGAGGACAATTCGGGCCTTCCCATCTTTTCTACCGGTATGATAGGTCAGTATGCTCACGGCAACGAACCGTCGCATCACGTGCCTTATCTCTACAACTACGTCGGCACGCCCTCGAAGACTCAGCATCGTGTAGCTCAGATACGCCTCGAACTTTATAACGCCACTCCTGCAGGTATCTGCGGTAATGACGATACGGGGCAGATATCGGCCTGGTATGTACTGTCGGCTCTGGGTTTCTATCCTGTAGACCCTGCTTCAGGTATATATGAAATCGGCACTCCGCTCTTCCCTGAAATGACTGTCAATATGCCCTCCGGTAAAATTCTGCACATCAAGGCCCCCGGCGTAGATAGTGACCACATATATGTAAAATCGGTAACGGTAAACGGCTCACCTCTTGACAAAAGCTATATCACCCACGAGCAACTGATGTCCGGCGGTGATATCGTGTTTGAAATGAGCGATACGCCTCAACCGGCGTGGTGGAAGCTATGATATGACTAAACCGTATGCTCCTCTTCATACATGCCGTGGAGAAATTATATTTAAACAGTTTCTAAGTTTTTGCAGAGTCGAAAAAAATTACTATCTTTGAACTAAGAAATCATCCCCTACCTGATATTCAATTTCCGTATGTCAACGGTAGGGGAGTTTCAGGGTTGTTATATATCTTTTAAAAACTCTATCCAATATTTTAGAATATGAACAATGATTTCCGCAACTATGCTGTCAAGCATTTAGGAATGAACGGACTCGCGCTCGATCAATATGCTGCCTCTGTGTCGGCAAGATGCGCCGTGCCCAATATTACCTCCAGTTATATCTCTCCCACCATTATCGAGGAGCGTCAGCTCAATGTGGCCCAGATGGATGTGTTCTCACGTCTGATGATGGACCGCATCATCTTCCTTGGCACTGATGTCAACGACTATACCGCCAATGTGATACAGGCTCAGCTGCTTTATCTTGACTCGGCTGATCCCGGCAAGGATGTATCTATCTACATCAACTCCCCCGGTGGTTCGGTATATGCCGGTCTTGGTATCTACGACACCATGCAGTATATCTCATCTGACGTGGCTACTATCTGTACAGGTATGGCCGCTTCGATGGCCGCTGTGCTCCTGGTGTCCGGCACCGCAGGCAAGCGTTTCGCACTGAATCATTCGAGAGTGATGATACACCAGCCTATGGGTGGTGCACAGGGTCAGGCTTCGGATATCGAAATCACCGCCCGTGAGATACTCAAGCTCAAGAAGGAACTCTACACCATCATCTCCGACCACTCGGGTCAGCCACTCGAAAAGGTTGAGCGCGACTCTGACCGCGACTACTGGATGACCTCACAGGAAGCCAAGGAGTACGGTATGGTCGACGAAGTTCTCGTGAAAGCCCGTCCTCATATCACGGAATAATTCTCATGAAAAAATACGGCAATCCCAACTATAGTCTCTGCATGAAATAATGCATGATGTCTGTTGAGATTGCCGTTTTATCATAATATGGCAAAAAAAACTAATAGTAATTCAGGACCCCATTGCGCTTTCTGCGGTAGATATCCCGGCCAGGACGGCGTGATGTTTGTGCCTAATCCTGCAAATGACGTGTTCGTGTGCACGGAGTGTGTCGAACAACTTCATTTTCTTGTAAGTCAGGCTATTGAGTCTGAAAAGAAGTCTGTTGATCAGCCGGTTAAGTCATTGGATGATATACCAAGGCCCAAAGATATATGCGCCTACCTTGACCAGTATGTCATAGGTCAGGATAGCGCCAAGAAGTTTCTCTCGGTAGCCGTATACAATCATTACAAGCGTCTGGCTCAGGCGACTGACGATGATGTGGATATCGAAAAGAGCAACATCATCATGGTAGGGCCCACCGGTACCGGAAAGACTCTTCTTGCCAAGACCATCGCCCGTCTGCTTGATGTGCCGTTTACAATTGTTGACGCCACCGTGCTTACCGAGGCCGGTTATGTAGGTGAGGATATCGAGAGTCTGCTTACCCGACTGCTTGCTGTAGCCGACTATGATGTGGCTAAGGCCGAGAGGGGTATCGTGTTTATTGATGAGATAGATAAGATAGCCCGCAAAGGCGACAATCCCTCTATAACCCGTGACGTAAGCGGTGAGGGTGTACAGCAGGGTCTGCTTAAGCTACTCGAAGGTTCGGTAGTGAATGTGCCCCCGCAGGGTGGCCGCAAACATCCTGAGCAGAAGATGATACAGGTGGATACCAAAAATATCCTCTTCATTTGCGGAGGTGCCTTTGACGGTATCGAACGCAAGATAGCCCAGCGACTTAACACTCATACCGTGGGTTACTCCAATAATAAGGAGCGTTCCCGTGTCAACCGTGATAACCTTCTTGACTATGTAGCTCCCCAGGATCTCAAGTCATTCGGCCTGATACCAGAAATCATAGGCCGACTCCCCATCCTTACCCATCTCGAACCTCTTGACCGCGACGCCCTGCGCCGTGTACTCGTAGAGCCTAAGAACTCTATAATAAAGCAGTATGAGAAGCTCTTCAAGATGGACGGTGTGGAACTGGAGTTTACTCAGGAAGCTCTGGATCTAATAGTAGATAAGGCTATTGAATATAAACTCGGTGCACGTGGACTACGTTCCATCGTGGAATCCATAATGATAGACTCCATGTTTGAGATACCCTCTACTGACGAGACTAAATTTACGGTGACCGCCGAATACGCTCTTGAAAAGCTTAAGAACGCTAATTTCGAGACCACAGTATTCAAGTGATACCCCCTCCTCCTTTATCCTCATTCGTATGAGTGAAACAGGAAGATAAGTCCAAATAATTGATTCTAAGAACTCAAGGGTACTCCACTTACCTCTGTCTCCTCGAATTTTCATCACATCTCTTCTCGGGAGTCGACCCTGACCAAATGTTTTCAATAGTTATCGCAAAAGGTAGTATATAAACTAATCCATTCGCTTTTATTCCCCCAAAACTTCTCCCCCTCAATACCATTCTCCCACATGATAAGCTCGCGTGATCTCACTGAAGCCCTGAAGCGACACTTCGGGTTCGACACTTTTAAAGGCAACCAACACGACATTATTATGAGCCTGCTCTCCGGACATGACACTTTTGTGCTCATGCCCACCGGAGGAGGCAAGTCGCTATGCTATCAGTTGCCTGCCCTCATGATGGAGGGCACCGCCATCGTGATTTCGCCGCTTATCGCCCTGATGAAAAATCAGGTGGATGCCATGCGCAATTTCAGCGAAGCCGACGAAGTGGCCCACTTCCTCAATTCATCCCTCAATAAGGCTGCCTCCGATAAGGTGAAGGCCGATGTGAGGTCGGGCCATACCAAGCTGCTGTATGTGGCTCCCGAGTCGCTGACCAAGGAGGAGAATATTGAGTTTCTGAGGTCGGTCAATATATCGTTCTATGCCGTTGATGAGGCACACTGTATATCGGAGTGGGGACATGACTTCCGTCCTGAATACCGCCGTATACGCCCTATAATCAACGAAATAGGCTCCCGCCCCGTGATTGCACTCACTGCCACGGCCACTCCTAAGGTGCAGCATGACATTCAGAAGAATCTCGCTATGCTCAACGCCAATGTCTTCAAATCGTCGTTTAATCGCACGAACCTTTACTATGAGGTGCGTCCTAAGTCGGCAAACATCGATAAGGAGATAATACGCTATATCAAAAACAACGAGCATAAGTCGGGCATCATCTACTGTCTGAGCCGAAAGAAGGTGGAGGAACTGACCGAGTTGCTGAAAGTCAATAATATAAAGGTGCTTCCGTATCATGCCGGTATGGACAGCGCCACCCGTTCGGCCAATCAAGACGCTTTCCTTTACGAAAAGGTTGATGTGATTGTGGCAACCATTGCATTCGGCATGGGTATAGATAAGAGCGATGTGCGATTTGTTATACACTACGATATTCCAAAGTCGCTCGAAGGCTATTATCAGGAGACCGGACGCGCAGGACGCGACGGCGGCGAAGGGCACTGCCTGACATTCTATTCGGCAAAAGACCTGCAGAAGATGGAAAAATTCATGCAGGGCAAGCCTGTGGCCGAACAGGAAATAGGGCGTCAGTTGCTCAACGAGACTGCCTCGTATGCCGAGTCAAGTGTATGCCGGCGCATGTCTCTGCTCCATTATTTCGGTGAAGAATATGGTCGCGACAACTGCGGGAATTGCGATAACTGCACTAATCCCAAAAAGAAAGTGGAAGCAAAAGATGAAATGTGTGAGGTCATCGAGACCATCAATGCACTGAAAGAAAAGTTTAAGGCAGAATACGTGATTGACGTAATGCGTGGCAAGGTCACTCACGATGTACGCAATTATCATCACGACGAACTCGAAGTGTTCGGATGTGCTAAGGGCACAGACGCCAAACTGCTAAATGCAGTCATCCGCCAGGGTATGATAGCCGGATATATCGATCGCGATATAGAGCAATATGGCATACTTAAGGTGACACCCAAAGGCAAGGAATTCTTTGAACACCCCGTGTCATTCAAAATCGTGGAAGATAAGGAATTTAATGATGAACCCGAACCCGAGGTGATGAAGGGCGGAGCATCATGTGCGGCTGACCCCGAACTGTATTCCATACTCGTGGATCTTCGTCGCAAACTGTCTGTCAAGCTTAATCTCCCCCCTTATGTAATATTCCAGGATCCCTCTCTGGAGGCTATGGCTACTACATATCCCGTGACTGTGGAGGAACTTGCCGGAATTCCCGGAGTAGGCATGGGCAAGGCTAAACGCTACGGTGCCGACTTCGTTAAGGTAATACGCACTCATGTGGAGGAAAACGAGATAGAGCGTCCCGAAGATCTGATAGTGCGTACCGTGCCTAACAAGAGCAAGCTTAAGATTTCCATCATACATGCCATTGACCGTAAGATACCTTTCGATGAGATAGCCCGCTCGGCGCGTCTCGATATGAATGAATTGCTTGATGAGATAGAGGCCATCGTTTATGCCGGAACCAAGATAAACATCTCTTACTTCATTAATGAGATACTTGATGACGAGCAGCAGGAGGATATCTTTGAATATTTCAAGACTTCGGAGACCGATGACCTTAATGAAGCTTATAAGGAACTTGGCAATGACTATTCCGATGAGGAAATACGCCTTATGCGCATAAAATTCCTCTCTGAGATGGGTAATTAACTTGCCGAAGGGTTGTGAATTGTAGATATTATGCATGAGGAATAACTTAAGTAAGTCGTAAAAATTATTTTATACTATCTTCGAGAGTATTTTCGGATGATTTTTCGCTTTATGGCGAAGGCGTGTAGCAAGTTACACAACTAAGACATAGAGTAAAAAGCACCGGAAAGACGCCGAAGATAGTTAAAAGACTTACTTCGTTATAAATTAGAATAATTTTGTAGACTTACTTATTAATAGTCGCTATGGATAATGAATCGATTGTAATTGACTATCGTGGTGTAGAGCTGTGTCGCAAGGAGCTTACTGTGCTTCGCGAGGTAGACCTGCGCATACATCGTGGAGAGTTCGTATACCTCGTAGGTCGTGTCGGCTCGGGTAAGAGTACTCTCATGAAGTCAATGTACGCCGATGTACCCATAGAAAAAGGCGATGCTAAGGTACTTGACTTCTACCTCAATGGCTTGAAACGTAAGATGGTGCCTCAGCTGCGTCGCAGTGTCGGTATGGTCTTTCAGGATTTTCAGTTGCTGGCTGACCGCGATGTGTACCATAATCTTCGTTTTGTGCTTGAGGCAACCGGATGGAAGGATGTCAAGGCTATAGACGAACGTATCGATGAAGTGCTCAAGACGGTGGGGATGCTTACGAAGTCCTATAAGATGCCTCATGAGCTTTCCGGTGGTGAACAGCAGCGTATCGTCATTGCCCGCGCGTTGCTCAACCGTCCGGCTATAATACTTGCCGACGAGCCTACGGGCAATCTTGACCCGGACACCGGCAAGCGCATCGTGGGTGTGCTTCATGAGATAGCCCGCGGAGGTACGGCAGTGGTGATGGCCACGCATAATATCGGTTTTCTATCGCAGTTTCCGGCCACGGCATATCGCTGTGGCGAAAAGCACCTCACACCGTTCGCAACCGAGGCGGCTGAGTCGTGACCATAAATGTAATCATAGCATTATCAGGCTGTAATCAGTTTCTCAAAACTTTATATTACAAGTAATCGTTTTCATAACCAAATAACCGTTCCCGTGACTGCTCCAACATCGTTATCGAAAAAAAAGAAGCCGTTCTGGCTTATCCTTCTGCTAAATATCGCAGCAATGGCTGTGGTAGGATGCATCATCCTGTGGATAGCTCTTTCATGGCTTGACTCATGGACTCATCATGGCGAGTATATACTGGTGCCTGAGGTCAAGGGTATGTCATATCATGAGGCTTACGACCGATTACACAGTGAAGGATTTGCCGTCGAAATTTCTGACTCTGTATACGAAGCCGGAAGGATAGCTCCGGGCACCGTTGTGGAGCAGAATCCCAAGTGCGATACCAAGGTGAAGGATGGTCGTAAGGTGTATCTTACCATTACGGCGTTTTCTCCGAAGAGTGTCACGGTCCCCTCTCTCGTGGATGTATCCGTGCGTCAGGCAAAGTCGGTGCTCGAAGGATTGGGTTTTAAGCAGATTTCGATAGAGAATGTTCCTTCGGAATATCGCGACCTTGTGCTCGGGGTCAAGGCTTCGGGTGTGCGACTCTCACCCGGTGCACGTATTCCGGTTACTTCGCGCATCACTCTCGAAGTAGGTTCGGGAGTTGACAGTGTGATGGACGATACCGAAGATTCGTTTGACGACAGTGATGGGGTTACGACTGACTTGTTTGACTAAGAGAGTGTTTGGATGTAAATCCTTTGTGATGAAAGCAAAAAATTCCGAGCTCCCTCATAATTATTAATTTGGATTAAATTCAAAAAACACTCTCTAAATAAAGATATAAATTGACTGAATCAGAAAATATATACGAACCGCTCGACCCGGAGTTACCGCGCATTGTTGACAGTGAGGGAGAGGAGCTTTACGAGCACTTCCGCTTCGTGGCAGACAAGGGGCAGCAGTTGCTCAGGGTCGATAAGTTTCTTGTAGAACGTCTGCAAAACTCCTCGCGCAACCGTGTGCAGCAGGCCGCTGAAGCCGGCTGTATTCTCGTCAATGGCAAATCGGTGAAGTCAAATTATCGGGTTAAGCCATTTGATGTCGTGCAGGTTGTGATGGACCGTCCGCGCTATGAGTTTGAGATCGTGGCACAGGATATTCCTCTTGACATAGTGTATGAGGATGAGGCGGTGCTTGTTGTCAATAAGCCTGCCGGATTGGTCGTACACCCCGGTCATGGCAATTACGACGGTACATTGGTCAATGCTCTGGCATGGCATTTCAAGGATAACCCCGACTATGATGTGACTGACCCTCGCATGGGGTTGGTACATCGTATCGATAAAGATACCTCTGGACTTCTTGTTGTGGCGAAGACTCCTGATGCCAAAACAAATCTCGGCCGCCAATTCTATAATAAGACTACCCGCAGGGAATATGTGGCAGTAGTGTGGGGTGTACCTGAGCCAACGTCGGGCACTGTCGATGCTCCTCTCGGACGAAATCCCAAAGATCGCCTGCAGATGGCCGTGCTGCCTCAGGACGACCCGAACGGAAAACATGCTGTGACCCACTACGAGGTGATTGAGTCACTCGGATATGCCTCGGTGATACGGTGTCGGCTCGAAACCGGACGAACTCACCAGATACGTGTCCACATGAAGCATATCGGCCATCCGTTGCTCAATGACAGCCGCTATGGCGGTGATGAAATACTCCGCGGCGAGCGTTCGGCAAAGTACAGGCAGTTTGTCAATAACTGCTTCACGCTGTGCCCCCGGCAGGCTCTTCACGCACGTACCCTCGGATTCACTCATCCCGTGACCGGGGAGGAGATGTTTTTCACAGCTCCGGTGCCTCCGGACATGACTTCAATGATTGAAAAGTGGCGAACATATGTCAGTCAGTAAATTTGTCGGCTGACTTAATGTCCCCTTTAATAAATAATTCGTACCTTTGACCTGTAGTTGAGCGTACCAACTCCCTAAAACCGTAAATCAAGTAATGACTCCAGATATAGATTTTAGTGAAATTTCACCGTATTCCGATGGTGAGTTTCGTGAGAAAATGGCACAGTTAGTTTTAGAGCCCGGATTTGAACATGCAGTGCGCTATATTATGCCCGATGTGGATTATCCCGCCTTTGCAGAGACTTTGAAACAGGTGCCTGATCAACAGCATTTTCAGACGGAGATAATGTGGCCGTTTCTCGAGATGCTTGCTAAAAAAACCACTTCTGATATTACAGTAGGGGGACTGGACATTGCCGAAGGAGCGATGCCGTGTACTTTCATTACAAACCACCGCGACATAGTGCTTGACGCTTCGTTCCTCAATCTTTGTTTCCTGCGTCGCCATCTTCCCACTTCCGAAATAGCTATAGGAAATAATCTTCTCATCTATGATTGGATTACGGATCTGGTGAAGCTTAACAAGAGTTTTATCGTGAAGCGCAATCTGCGTATTACTAAAGCTCTTGAAGCAGCCCAACAGCTGTCGGCATACATACGCTATGCCATCAATACTAAGAAGGAGAGCGTATGGATAGCTCAGCGCGAAGGACGTGCCAAGGACTCCAATGACCTCACACAGGAGGCTGTAATAAAGATGCTCGCTCTCTCAGGAGGGGAGGATAATCTGGCAGCAAACCTGATACCCCTTAAAATCACCCCTGTGGCCATATCCTACGAATATGACCCGAATGATTATCTGAAAGCCCGTGAATATCTCCTGAAGAAGATAGACCCTGAATTTAAGAAGTCGCAGCGCGATGACCTGTTCAGTATGGAGACCGGACTTCTCCAGCCTAAGGGAAAGGTACATTTCGAGATAGCGCCATGTATAAATCCTCAGCTTGAATCACTGCTTCATCTTACGGATAAGGTAGAGGTTGTCAGAGAGGTATGCGATATCATTAATAAGGCTATCCACTTGCGCTATCGTATATATCCCATAAACTATATTGCGTATGACATGCTCAATCATACTGAAGAGTATGCCGATAAATATACTCCCGATGAAGTGGCGGCTTTTGACGCATATATCACTAATCAGCTGGCGAAAGTAGAACTGCCTGAGATGGCAGCCCAGGATCATAAGGCGAATTACGAGTACATGCACTACATGATGTTGACCATGTATTCCAATCCTCTGAAAAATCAGCTCGCTGCCCGACAAGACAGTATGGCAGAAGTGTAAATCGTTTCTGATAAGTAAGTCGTAAAAATTATTTTATACTCTCTTCGAGAGTATTTTCGGATGATTTTCGCTTGATGGCGAAGGCGTGTAGCGAGCTACACAACTGAGACAGAGAGTGAAAAGCGCCGAAAATATGCCGGAGATAGTTAAAAGACTTACTTCGTTATACATTAAAATAATTTTGTAGACTTACTTATA
>JAAVDH010000028.1 GCA_014801865.1 Bacteroides sp.
ATGACAAACAAACAATTAAATGTCTACAAAGTTACATACAAAATCTTACAGTAACAACGACAGACTGTTTTTTCTGCTAAATCCCAATGAAGATATAGCGGAAAAAGATCCTGTGCGTGTTGTCGATGCCGTTGTAGAGAGTCTCGACCTCAAGGAGTTCAAAAAGCTGTATCGTGAACGTGGTCGCTGTCCGTACCACCCGAAGATGATGCTCAAGGTCATCCTGTATGCCTACATGAACAACATCTACTCATGTCGCAAAATAGAGCGTCAGGTTCAGCGAGATATCCACTATATCTGGCTGGCTGCGCATGAGCGTCCGGATTACGTGACAATCAACCGCTTCCGCAATCGTGTTAGGAAAGAGATCAACAACATCTTCACGCAGGTGGTACTTCTGCTGGCCGAGCGCGGTTTTATCACGCTTGATGTGGAATATATAGACGGTACGAAGATAGAGTCCAAAGCCAACAAGTATACCTTTGTATGGCGTAAGACCGTGGAGAAGAACCGAGCAAAGCTACAGGAGAAAATCCGGGTGCTGCTCGAGCAGATTGACGAGGTTAGCGCACAGGATAAGACTGCGGAAGCTGAGTCGGTAGAGTTCACCCCCGAGACTCTGACCTCCATTATCGGAGATCTGAAAGACGCTCTTTCGACTGAACCGGAACCCGCGGACAAGAATCGGAAGAAGCAGCTCCGCGAAAAGAAGAAACAGATAAAGGAACTGGAAAAACATCGGGACAAGCTCAGTGAGTACGATAATAGTCTGGAACAGATCGGAGAGCGCAACTCCATGTCGAAGACCGACCCTGACGCCACGTTCATGCGCATGAAAGAAGACGCGATGAACAACGGCCAGACCAAGCCCGGATACAACCTGCAGATCTCTGCCGAAAACCAGTTCATAACCGACTTCGCCCTGTTCCCCAATCCCACCGACACTCTTACACTCATACCGTTCTTCAACTCTTTCCTTGACCGTTACGGACATCTGCCCTCGACCGCAGTCGCTGACTCCGGCTATGGCTCGGAAGAAAACTACCGCTTTATGGACGAGGCCGGCATGAAGGCTTACGTCAAATACAACCGCTTCCATCTCGAGCAGCGCCCGCGCTGCAAGCCCAACCCGTTCCATCACGACAACTTCCATTACAACGCCGAAGAGGACTATTATGTCTGCCCGATGGGACAACACATGACGCGAATCGGCACAGCCCACTCAAAGACTGCAAGCGGATACCGCAGCGAAAGCGCCCGCTACCGCGCACAGAACTGCAAAGGCTGCCCGCTGCGGTGTCTGTGCTACAAAGCCAAAGGCGACCGACGCACCATCGAAGTAAATCACCGTCTCAACGAGTATAAACGAAAAGCCCGGGAACTGCTGACATCGGAGGATGGACTTAAGCACAGAGGCAGACGATGCATTGAGCCCGAAGCCGTCTTCGGACAGATGAAGTTCAACATGGCATACCGCCGCTTCCGCCACTTCGGAAAAGACAAGGTCACAATGGACCTTGCCTTCTTCGCCATTGCCTTCAACCTAAAGAAAATGTGCTCAAAAATAGCGAAACAGGCCAAAAACGGGGGAAATACACCCCATTCCGGCCTGTTTTTGCTTATGTCTCGAATTTTATCGCCTGAGAATCGGATATTTTGGAAAAATCCACAAAAATCTGTTGCCTGAAAACTATCCGAACCTCAGAGCTCAGAAAAAGGTGGCTGCGCCGTAAACCTTAATTACGACACAGCCTCATCAATCTAAAGTAAAAACTGTCTTTTACAGACTCACCGGAAGGCGCGCCCACAGCCATTGGGGCATTAGGCGCCATGCTCCGGTAAGGAGTCCCCATCGCCAGTCGATATAAGCCACACGGCGCTTACGGAGTATGGCTTCCTCGATGAGCGGTGCCACATAGTCGACGCTCATAATCATGGGGTAGCTTCTGGTGGTGTCAAGCAACGGAGTACGTACGAAGCCGGGACGTATGTCTGTGAACTTAACATCTACAGCCTGACGGTGGGCGAGCTGCTCAAGAGAGTCAATGAATGTCTGCTGGAAGCGCTTTGAAGAGCTGTAGCCTGCGGCCACGCCAATGCCCTTGGTACCGGCTACGGAAGTAATGGCTGCAATCTGGCCGGCGCCATCCGTGGCCGTGCGTCGGAAGTATTTGTAGGCCTCGGCAAGGATACGGGCAAACCCTACCACATTGGTCTCAAGCATGTCTATAAGCTTGCTCTGCCGGAGCTCAGGGTCGGCAAAACCAATGCCGGAGGCGAAGAGGAGCACGTCCATGCCGTCGGTAAGCTCTATAAGATGATTGAAACGCTCAACCGCATCGACCGTGCGTACATCTATAGTATGGTATGCTACCTGAGCGGGATAAAGGTCATGGAGGGCCTTGAGGGGTTCTTCACGACGGGCAGCTACACCCACACGCCAGCCCATACGGGCAAAGTCAGTGGCAATGCGCATCCCCAGTCCGGACGACGCGCCTATGATGATTATTTTCTTCATGTTTTTTTGAGGCTTACTCAATAAGGGATAAAATATATGTATACATAGCCACAACGCAATGAATACTAAATATGTTCAGCCTCATCGTGGGTATGCTCAGGGGTCTTAGCCGACTTAAGGGGCCATGGGAGGGTATACATCAGCGAAAAGCCTACGGCAAGGGCATTGCCGCGCTTTCCGTAGCCGGGAATATATATCGGCTGTCCTGACCGGGCGGCTCCCTCATGGAGTATGGTATGATACTTAACGTTCCACCCCAGCGACCAAGGGCCGGCTATCTTGACTTTCACGCCGAAGGTTATCTCGAGCCATCCGGCCGAAGTAGAAGAAGATGGTATGGCGAAGTGCGTTGACTCCTGCCAATATTGGTCTGTGACCGTTACGCCGGTCACCTTATATGAAAAAGCGGAGAAGCCATACATCAATCCTACCTGAAACTGGTAATCGGGGTTGGAGTTGTAGAACATGTTGTAGGCACATCCGAGCTTGAAGTAGGGTGCCCACGAGCCTTTGTAAGTGAAGTTGTTTCCGTCGGGGGTGAAGTCAGCACTGCCTGCTCCGATAGTTACGGTCGGGAAATAACGGTTGTAGATACTCAACTGACCCCACAGATCGACTCCTCCATAGTCCTGGCCGAATAGGCGCAGCGCGGGTTCAAGAAGATTGAGTCCCACGGTTGTGCCATTAAGCTTGGGGTAGATATGCTGGGGCGGGCGCTCTATGATGATGGTGTCGGCAAATTCACTTCCCGTGATGGTGTCGACCAGTATGACATTACCGCGGGTATCGGTACGTGACACCACATTCGTGCGGTCGTTGGCTTTCGGCTCCTTCTGCCCCTTTGCAACCGAGGTAGATACAGGAGGGGGCGTGGTCACCGGAGTGACCCTTCGCTGAGCCACTGCAGTAAGGCTGCAAACCAACGACAGCAGCATAATCAGGTATCGTAAGTATGTCTTCAAACTTTTCTACTCTTAATCATCGCTCGTACGGAAATAAATCCTGATACGTTCGGCATCAATATTGGTGATAAGCGAGTCGGTCACTGCGATGGAGTCGACCACATTGCGGGTATAGCTCACGGAAGTTATACGGTAGCGATACATGGCTCCACACTCTTCGGACGCGAGGTAGGGATAGGAATCGTAGGCAAACGTCATCGTGTCGCGTACACCATGGGCCACGAGCGCCGAGTCGGCATACGCAATATAGAATGAGGTTACATCGGCCGTGCTTCGGAACGGGAGGTAGATCTGAGATATGGCATCGCCGGATTTACACAGAAGCGAGTCATTGGGAGCGCCTACGCCTCCTATATTCAAGCTATTGAGGGTCAACGGGGTGTCGGAGGAATAGGAATAGAATCCGGCAAGCGGCAGGGAATTCTGATTCTCGAGACAGCCGTTGTTGTTGCAACTTCCGGCAAGAACCATCACAGAAAACGCCACCGCTCCGGCTACAGCACCTCTATACAGGCGTGGCCCTGACACACCGCTCCTCAGAACTTTTCCCATCGTACTATCTCGTCCAGTGACTTTCGGGGACGGGGTGAGCGCACTGAATCATCGGCAGGATAGCCGAGAGGGATGATAACGACAGGCTCCACGTCGTCGGGGCAGTTGAGAGCCTGCGACAGACGCTCACGGTCGAAGTTACATATCCAGCATGTACCCAGGCCGAGCGATGCGGCAGCCAGGCAGAGGTGTTCGGTAGTTATGGCGATATCCACGTCGGTATGGTCTTTACCGTCGGCACGATGCCAGGCCTGAGAGTGAATGCCCGACACTACGATGAGTACCGGAGCTTCCTCGGCCCATTCACGTCCGTAAGATGCAGCCACGGCGGCATGGAGCTCGGGGTTGAGATTCTTGTCGGCTACGGTGAACACCCAAGGCTGCTTGTTGCAGGCCGAGGGAGCGAGACGGGCCGCGTCGAGCACGGCAAGCACCATCTCACGGTCGACAGGGCGTGACGAATACTTGCGACATGAATAGCGTTCGGTGGCCAAACGATAGAATTGAGGATATGCGTTGATTGATTCCATAAGGGTATTATAGTCTGTATCGTATAAAGTTTTCGAGGGAGAGGAGGTACGGAGATTATTCACGTATCTCCTCACGTATTTCATATTTATTGCGCGAGGGGCTGTTACGCACGATGAGTTCGCCAAGGAAACCTGTGAGGAAAAGCTGCGTGCCAAGTATCATCATCACCAGCGAAAGGTAGAAATATGGCGAATCCGTCACGAGGATGTAGCTGTTGCCCATGTGCATATTGTAAAGCTTAGTAACTCCTACGATGACTACGGCAATAAATCCGAGGATAAACATGAGCGAGCCGAGCAATCCGAAGAAATGCATAGGTTTTATGCCGAACTTATTGGTAAACCAAAGTGTGGCAAGATCAAGGTAGCCGTTGACGAAACGGTCGAGACCGAACTTCGTTGTGCCATACTTGCGGGCCTGATGGTGAACTACTTTTTCGCCGATACGTGTAAATCCGGCATTCTTGGCCAGGTAGGGTATATAGCGGTGCATGTCGCCATACACCTCGATGTGTTTCACCACCTCATTGCGGTAAGCCTTGAGGCCGCAATTGAAGTCGTGAAGATTGTGTATGCCGCTCACCTTACGTGCCGTAGCATTAAAGAGCTTGGTGGGTATGGTCTTCGACAGGGGGTCGTAGCGCTTCTGCTTCCATCCCGACACAAGGTCGTAGCCGTCCTCGGTAATCATACGATAGAGTTCGGGGATTTCGTCAGGACTATCCTGAAGGTCGGCATCCATGGTGATGACCACGTCGCCCTGCGCACGTTCAAAGCCGGTAAAGAGCGCCGGCGACTTGCCGTAGTTGCGGCGGAAAGCCACACCCTTGACACAGGGGTTCTTCTTGGCCAGTTCGCCGATTACCTTCCATGAATTATCAGTGGAGCCGTCATTGATAAACCATATTTCATAGCTGAATCCATTATCCTTCATGACCCGGGCTATCCATGCCTCAAGTTCGGGAAGTGATTCGGCTTCATTATAGAGAGGGACTATCACCGATATATCCATAGTAACGCAGTAAAATATCTTATAAGTTAAAAATCAGCATTATTTTTCAGATAAACCTTAGAGAATATCATGTAAGCTTTAGGGGATATCAAATAAACCACAGGAGATATAATGTAAGCCATAGGAGAAAGTCACACAAAATGGTTCGTATCCTTTACGTGATTTACTTTTCGCGCTCTGGCGAGTAACCCCATAAGCAACGACAGTATCGAACCGGAGAAGACTCCGAGCCACACCGTCTCCATGACTACCGACATGGCCGAAGGTACGAGCTTCATGTCTATCAGCGTCTGAAGCATGTCCGCCGCCTCCTGTCCGCGCTCCCAGTCCATAGAGGAATACATCTCTATGAGCACTCTCATCTGGTCAACGATAAACGTAGGGTTGATGAACTTAAGATAAATCACCAGAGCGAGAGCCGCTATGAGCGTACCGCAGATGAAGATAACGATGCCCTGCATCCATAGCGCCGACAGCGGGAGTCGGCCCCGCGAGGCGACGTATGTGCGCCTCAGCCAACGGTATATCAGAAAGGGCACGCCCATAAACAACGCCATGGCCCCGAGCGAATACAGCAGATTGGGCGATGTCATATTGAGCAGGCCGCAAGTGTAAAAGCATATCAGATACAGACCAAAGTATAGACCCTGATCAGCACCATAACGATAGGGAGAATGTGCTTCTATCTCATTCATCTTAATAAAACCGCTACCGCAAGCCATGATGTAGAGGCTCCGATAGTCACCCACAAAATTAGTAATAACCCTACTAAGTACAAAATATGTAAGTCCAAGAATCAGGGCTACCGCATCAAAATTTGGATGGTTAAGGCAGAAACACTAACTTTGTATACCATAAGTAAGTCTATAGAGTTAAGTAAGTCTATAGGGTTAACGTTAGTCCATAGAGTTACGAAGACTTGCTTATGCAGTAACAATCACCAATCTTACCATAAGGAAAAAACCAACCGGCTCAGCACTATGCGTAACTTACTCAATATCTCTCTCTTGCTCGCGGCTTTGTTCACAGCCCTGATATTGTCGGCCACCTCTGCGTGGGGGCAGGAAGCGACGCGCACCACCTACTTCCCCTACCCCACCGCGCCTGACACGATGCAGAATCTCTATGACCGTACCGACTTTATCATCACCCACTTCTGGGAGCGATGCGACATGAAGAAAGCATTCTCGGCCAAGCAGCGCATGAGCGAATCGCTCAAAGACTTTCTCGAACTGATGCCCTACGCCACACGACGTGCGGCACACAAGTCAGTGGCATCGCTCATAAAATTGCTCGACAAACAACCTAAGGACCTCGTGTTCATGGCCGACGAGGCACAGAAATATCTCTACAGCGACTCTGCGCTGTATCTCAGCGAAGAGCTTACACTCCCCTTCCTACGCGCTGTAGCTGACCACAAGAAGGTGGATAAAAAGACCAGAGCCGACTATCAGAAGCGGGCACAAATAATGATGCGCTCGATGATAGGTGCTCCCACACCTTACATCGAAGCCACTGACCGTAGCGGTACAACGATCAACCTCTCGGAGATACCTGACTCAGCGAGTCTCACACTCATCATTATCGACACACCCGACTGCCTTGACTGCCGACTGACGCGCACACGCCTCAACGCCAACATCAATCTCACGCGACTCATAGACAACGGAGTACTCAAAATCGTAAGCCTCACACCCTCGCAGGCCGATGATGAGTGGACAGCTGCTGCCGCAGGATATCCCGCAGGATGGACTGTAGTGGCCTCACCCGACGTGACAGACGTCATTGATATCCGCTCCAATCCCTACTATATACTCATTGATAACAACGGGCTCATACGTATCAAGAGCTCAGATGTGCAGGAGATTCTAAATCGTCTCGGAGCGTAACCGCCAGCCATTAAGAAACATAAGAAATATGACCACACTGCACAACATCATCGCCGATTTCTTCATCAAAGGAACCGGATTCTCATACACCAATCTCGCCCGCCTGTTCATGCGTCTCTTCGTGGGCATCATGCTCATGCAGTTCGGCATACGCCATCTGGTCAACTTCTCCACCCTTGCCGGAGAGTTTCCCACGGTGATGGGCCTATCAAACCAGACATCACTGATATTGATGATTATAATAGAGCTTGTGTGCTCCACCTTCATCATGGCAGGCTTTCTTACCCGACTGGCCACACTTCCCGCCATCACCGCGATGTGTTGCGCCGAATATTACATACTCCACGACATGGTGCCCGACAGCATAGTCTATAGCCTCGACACTACTGATCCCGGCTATCTGCCCATCATGTTCATAGGCATATACATATTCATACTTCTCGCCGGTCCGGGAAAGATATCGCTCGATTACTTCATATCCCTGTTTCTCATACGCGAGCGCGGCCGCTCCGAGGAGGAAGAACTGGAAGAAGTATAACCAATTGTACTAATTGCACAAATTGCACCAATCACTCCCACTCTCTCCGACTTTTCAAATGAAGATAGCCATGCTAATATCCGGCGGAGTCGACAGCGCTGTTGCCGTACACCGCCTCAAGGAAGAGGGGCACGACCTTCACCTCTTCTATATACGTATCGGTCTTGACAACGGCGAGGGCGATTGCTCTGCCGAAGAAGATATAGAGATGTGCTCATACATAGCACGTCATTACGGACTGCCATTCGACGTCGTATCGCTCCACAATGAATATTGGGATCATGTGATGGAGTATGCCCTCAATACCGTCAGAAGAGGACTCACACCCAATCCTGACATGATGTGCAACCGCCTTATCAAGTTCGGATTCTTTGAAGAACGCTGGGGCCACGAATTTGACAAGACAGCTACCGGCCACTACGCCACCACCGTGACCCGCGACGGACTCGTATATCTCGCCACTGCAAAAGACCCTGTAAAAGACCAGACCGACTTTCTGGCACGAATCACCTATCCTCAGCTTGCCCACGCCATGTTTCCCATCGGTGACATGCCTAAATCTCAGGTACGTCAGATAGCTCTCGAGGCCAATCTGCCCAATGCCACACGACGCGACAGTCAGGGTATCTGTTTCCTCGGCAAGATAAACTACAATGACTTCATTCGTCGCCATCTGGGCGAAAAACGCGGCCCCATCATCGAGATAGAGACCGGGCGTAAAATCGGCGAGCACAAGGGATTCTGGTTCCACACCATAGGACAGCGCAAGGGACTCGGACTCAGCGGCGGCCCGTGGTATGTGGTGAGAAAGAACGTGCGCGATAATGTGATATACGTGTCGCGCGGCTACGACACCGAGAAGCAGTATGGCCGCACTCTGCGGCTTGAAGAGACGCAGTGGATTACCCGCGATCCATGGCCCGAAGACTGCCGGCAGGTCGACATAAAGTTCAAGAACCGCCATTCACCCGAATTTATTCCCGCCACCCTTACCCGACTTGATGACGAGGGTCCCGGCCACTACATAGTGGAAGCCGCTCAAAAAATCCAGGGCATAGCGCCGGGACAATTCGGCGTCATCTACGACAGTAATGCGGAAATATGCTACGGAAGCGGTATCATCACCCTCTGAACGCCCCACACTCTCCTGACACAAAAAACCGACTCTCCCCCACAAGAGAAACTCCTTAGATATGGACGACAACAGAATACCATTACACATCGCCGGACTTACCAACAGTACCGTACAGCCATCGTCATGGGCCGTGATACTGGCCGAAAGCGACGGCCCGTACAAGATACCCGTAGTCATCGGAGCTTCAGAAGCCCAGGCCATCTCCATAGTGCTCAATGGCTATACCCCACCCCGACCTCTCACCCAAGACCTCATACTGAGTATCAGTCACGCCTTCGGACTGCAGCTCACCGAGGTATTCATATATAAGTTTGAAGACGGCATATTCTACTCGCAGCTGACATTTGTCGACGAAGAGCGCACGGTAGAGATTGACTCCCGTACCTCCGATGCGCTGGCACTTGCCGTACGATTCCGCGCACCTATATATACCACACGCGAAGTAGTGGATCAGACCGGACTGATGATAGAGCTTCAAAGCTCTGACGACCAGGAGGGAGAAGCCACATTCAGTCAGCCCACGTCAACCACTCGCGAGCAGCCATCGCAGCCTGGAGGTGGAAACACTCCCCATACCCCTCCGGTAGAAAAATATACTGTGGAGGAGCTTGAAAAACTTCTCGAAAAGCTCATCGCCGCCGAGAACTACGAAGAGGCAGCCCGTGTATCCGGCATACTCAACCGTAAGCGCGGCAACGGGAATAATGCCTGATCCCCCAAAAAAAATGATTCGCCTAATATTCAAAGAATTATATCTTAAGTAAGAGTAGATTTACTTACCATAAAATCAAACTATAACCAATGAATACAATCAAGTATCGCCTCACGCTCATGAGCTTCCTTGAGTTCGCCGTGTGGGGTTCGTATCTGGTATCACTCCCTCTGTTTCTGAGCAATCAGGGACTCCAGGACTACATCTACTGGTTCTATACCGTACAGGGTATCGTGTCACTTTTCATGCCCGCCCTCGTGGGTATCATCGCCGACCGATGGGTACCTGCACAGCGTATGCTCAGCGCCTGCCACGTCGTGTCAGGTCTATTCATGGCCCTTGCAGCCACTTATGCTCTTGTCGTAGGTGACGGCAACGTAAGTTTCGGACCTTTGTTTACGCTCTACACTATCTCGGTAGCCTTCTTCATGCCCACCATAGGACTCGGCAACTCCGTAGCCTTCAATGCCCTCAACCGAGCCGGACTTGATACCGTCAAACACTTCCCGCCGATACGTGTGTTCGGCACCGTGGGCTTCATAGCGGCCATGTGGTTTGTCAACTTCACCAACTTCCAGACAAGCTACATGCAGCTCTATACCTCAGCCGTATTCGGTCTCATCATGGCTTTCTACTCCCTGAGTCTGCCGATGTGTCCTGTCAATCCCGCCAAAGGCAATTCACTCTACGAAGCCCTAGGCCTGCAGGCTTTCGCCCTGTTCAAGCGCCGCAAGATGGCCCTCTTCTTCATCTTCAGCATGCTACTCGGTGTGGCTCTTCAAGTGACCAACAGCTACGGCAGCACCTACATCAACTGCTTCTCCACCATACCTCAGTACGCCGATGACTGGTTTGCCCGCAATCCTACCTTCCTCATCTCCCTGTCGCAGGTGAGCGAAACATTCTGCATACTGCTCATACCCTTTGCACTGCGCAAATTCGGCATAAAAGGCGTAATGCTCATGTCTATGTTTGCCTGGGTGCTCCGTTTCGGATTCTTCGGCATTGGTGACACCTCTTCAGGTATATGGCTTCTCGTCCTCTCATGTATTATATATGGTGTGGCCTTTGACTTCTTCAATGTGTCAGGCGGTCTCTTCGTTGACAAAGAGACAGACAGCAGCATGCGCAGCAGCGCTCAGGGTCTGTTCATGATTATGACCAACGGCATCGGTGCCACCGTAGGCACCATCATTGCCGGCGAGTGCGTGGTAAACAAATTGGTTTATGCCGTAGGACTCACAGCCGAGCAGCAACTGGCCGGATGGAGAGAGTCATGGTTTATCTTCGCCGGTTATGCTCTGGTAGTAGCCGTACTCTTCATATTCCTCTTCCATGACAAGACTACGGCCGCAGACAAAACCGACATCGCCGAAGCCGAAGAATCTGCCGCAGAGCCCGACGGATTCGTCAGCGAATAATCCCTCAGCGCACTCCATCATCCTGTAACTCCGTACCCCCTCCCCCCAAAAAAAATCTCAGCCCCGATGATTCGATTTTATGCACCCGACATAGCTACCTCCCTCACCCTGCCCGAAAGTGACTCGCAGCACTGCGTAAGAGTGCTGCGAATGAAAGCCGGCGATACTATCGAAGTGATGGACGGCAAAGGACGTCTTTACCGATGTGTACTCGTCGATGCCCATTCAAAGCATGCAGCCGTAGAGATAGTAGAATCACAGGAGCTTCCTCTGTTCTGGAGTCAGGACGTAACGCTGGCCGTGGCTCCCACCAAGCATATGGACCGTATGGAGTGGATGGTGGAGAAACTCACTGAACTCGGAGTAAACCGTATCATTCCCCTGCTCTGCCGTCACTCCGAACGCAAGGAAATCAAGACCGAGCGCCTGGAGAAGATAGCAGTGTCGGCCATGAAACAGAGCCTGAAAGCCACGTTGCCTGAGATTCTGCCAATGACTCCCATAGCGGATGTAATAGCCGGCTTCGGCGACCAACAGCGCTTCGTATGCTACTGCGACGACGATACGCCGCGCCGATACTTAGGCAATGTCTATCGCCCCAAAAGCTCCGTAGCAGTGATGATAGGCCCCGAGGGTGACTTCTCACCCGAAGAAATCACCACGGCCATATCCGTGGGGTGGCAGCCTGTGACATTGGGCGATACACGTCTGCGAACAGAGACCGCCGCCATAGCCGCGTGTCAGATAATCCACACCGTCGACCTGTTGAACGGGTGATTTTTCGTAAATTTGCACCCTGAAAATTCAAAACACTATCCATAAGGCATGAAAGTACTTGTCACCGGAGCCGACGGACAACTCGGCAGAGAACTGCGCCATGTGCTCGAACAGGAGATTCCCGGCAAGACCATCTACACCGATATAAACGAACTTGACATCACCGATGCCAAGGCCGTGGAACGCTTTATATCCGGCAATGACATAACCCATATCGTCAATTGTGCGGCATATACAGCCGTGGACAAAGCCGAAGAAGATGAGGCCAACTGCCTGAAGATAAACTTCGAGGCTGTCAAGAACATAGCCAATGCGGCCTACAACGCCGGAGCGAAGGTGATACACATATCCACCGACTATGTGTTTGACGGTACCGCCCACCGCCCCTACAAAGAGTCTGACAAGGTAAACCCGGTGTCGCAATACGGCACATCGAAGCGAAAGGGAGAGACCGTGCTAATGGCCCTGTGTACCGACGCCATAATACTCCGTACCTCATGGCTCTACTCACCCTATGGCCATAACTTCGTCAAGACCATGCTTAATAAGGGACGCGAAGGAGGCAAACTGCGAGTAGTGAGCGATCAGATAGGTACGCCCACCTATGCCCACGACCTTGCTGGAGCTATCAGCACCATACTCCGCGCACGCCAATGGGCACCCGGCATATATAATTTCTCTAACGAAGGCGTATGCTCGTGGTATGACTTCGCCAAAGCCATATTCCGCATAGCCGGCCTTAAGGATTGTACGGTAGCCCCCATACCTACCGAAGACTATCCTACGTCGGTAAGCAGACCCGCATACAGCGTGCTCGACAAAACCCGCATAAAGCGTACATACGACATCGCTATCCCCCACTGGGAGGAAAGCCTTGAAAAATGTATAGCGCGGTTAGAAACTGTAGAATAACAGAGAGAGCCCCCGATAGAAAAGTAAAACTTACGTAATCCACCTCAACCCGTATAACCCACAGTGTCACTCACAGATGAAATAAGCCGCCGGCGCACATTCGCCATCATATCCCACCCTGACGCCGGCAAAACTACCCTTACTGAGAAGTTGCTCCTTTTCGGCGGTGCCATACACATAGCCGGAGCGGTAAAGTCAAACAAAATCAAGAAGACCGCCACCAGTGACTGGATGGAGATTGAGAAGCAGCGCGGTATCTCTGTAGCTACCTCAGTCATGGGATTTAACTACGGTGACTATAAGATTAACATACTTGACACCCCCGGCCACCAGGACTTCGCCGAAGACACGTACCGCACACTTACGGCTGTAGACAGCGTAATCATAGTGGTAGACGTGGCCAAGGGCGTAGAGCAACAGACACGCAAACTCATGGAGGTGTGCCGTATGCGCAACACCCCCGTAATCATATTCGTAAACAAACTTGACCGTGAGGGACGCGACCCGTTCGATATTCTTGACGAACTCGAGCAAGAACTCAAAATCAGCGTACGTCCCCTCAGCTGGCCCATCAATATCGGAGCCAAGTTTAAGGGCGTATACAATCTCTACGAACATTCGCTCGACCTCTTTACTCCCGACAAACAAAAGGTGTCGGAGCGCGTGGAAATCGACGATGTCAACGACCCTCGTATCGACGAGGCTGTAGGCGAAGCCGATGCTGCCAAACTCCGTGAAGACCTTGAGCTCATCGAGGGTGTTTATCCCGACTTTGACAAAGAGGAGTACCTCAAAGGTCGCGTAGCCCCCGTATTCTTCGGTTCGGCCCTCAATACTTTCGGTGTTAAGGAATTGCTTGACTGCTTCGTGGAGATAGCCCCCGCCCCTCGCCCAGTAGTGGCCGAGGAACGCACCGTTGAGCCTCAGGAAGAGGGCTTCTCGGGATTCGTATTCAAGATTCACGCCAATATGGACCCCAACCACCGCTCATGCATAGCCTTCGTGAAGATCTGTTCAGGTAAGTTTGAGCGCAATGCCCCATATAAACATATGCGCCTGGGCAAGACATTGAAGTTTGCCGCTCCCACAGCCTTTATGGCCCAGAAGAAGAGCATCGTTGACGAGGCTTATCCCGGCGACATCGTGGGTATACCCGACACGGGCAACTTCAAGATAGGCGACACACTCACCTCCGGGGAAACCATCCACTTCAAGGGACTGCCCAGCTTCTCGCCCGAGATGTTCAAGTATATCGAAAACACCGACCCCATGAAGTCAAAGCAGCTCGAGAAGGGTATACAACAGCTCATGGACGAAGGTGTGGCACAGCTCTTCACCAACCAGTTTAACGGCCGCAAGCTCATAGGCACCGTTGGTCAGCTTCAGTTTGAGGTGATACAGTACCGCCTGCTTCACGAGTATGGCGCGCAGTGTCGCTGGGAACCAATCTCGCTCTACAAGGCTTGCTGGGTCGAGAGTGACGACGCCGAGGCACTGGCCGCGTTCAAGAAGCGCAAGCATCAGTTCATGGCCACTGACCGCGAGGGACGCGACGTGTTCCTCGCCGACTCCAACTATGTGCTCCAGATGGCTCAGAGCGACTTCCCCAAAATCAAATTCCACTTTACGAGCGAATATTAATCTCTCTCGCAGATTTACTTATAACCCGGAACATAACCGATGAAGGTACTGAAATTCGGAGGCACTTCAGTAGGCACAGTCGAGAGCCTTGCCAATGTAAAAGCCATAGTAGAAGGTATCGACGAACCTGTCATAGTAGTTGTATCGGCTCTCGGCGGACTGACAGACAAACTGATAGCCACGGCTAATATGGCTGCCGCAGCCGACGATACTTATAAAGAGGAGTATGAGCGCATCGTAACGCGCCACAATGATATAATCAGCGGCGTAGTGCCTCAGCATCTTCAGGGCGAGGTGCATACCATCGTCGATCCTCTGCTGAAGGAACTCGGCGATGTATATCTCGGCATATCACTGCTCCAGGATCTGTCGCCGCGCACTCTCGACCGCGTGGTGAGCTTCGGCGAACGTCTGTCAAGCGTAATCATAAGCCGCATGATAGAGGGTGCCATTCACTTCAATTCTCCCGACTTTATCTATACCGATTCGCGCCATGGACGCCATGTGCTCGATGACGAAGAGTCACTGCCACGTATCAAAGAGGTGTTTACCTCTACGACATTCACCCGTGCCATAGTTCCGGGATTCATAGCCCGTGACCGTAAGGGACGCTTCACTAACCTCGGCCGTGGCGGTAGCGACTACACCGCTGCCATACTGGCTGCCGCATTGGATGCACATACCCTCGAGATATGGACCGATGTCGACGGATTCATGACTGCCGACCCCCGTATACTACCCGATGCACACGTCATTGACCGCCTGTCGTTCGTAGAAGCCATGGAGCTGTGCAACTTCGGGGCCAAGGTGATATATCCCCCGACGATTTATCCGGTATTTCATAAGGGTATACCTATCTATATCAAGAACACCTTCCGTCCGTGGGTACCCGGCACTTGTATAAGCGATGCCGAAGGCAACCGTCAGCACCGCCACATGAGCGGCGTCACCTCACTGAAAGATATCCATGTCGTTACGGTGAGCGCTGTCAAAGGCACGGAACTCGCCGCCCATCGCGGACGTATGGTCAACCTGCTGTCGCGCAACGGAGTGACGATCTATAACCTCGTCAACGATTCTGCCATAAATTCATTCAGATTTGCCGTGCGTGGTGCCGACGTGGACCGCGCTCTTGACACACTCAACAATGAGTATGCTCCTGAACTCCAGACGGGTGAAATCAGTGGTATAGAGGTCAGTGACTCCCTGACCATGATAGCTATCGTGGGCGACAATCTTCAGCAAAGCGCCGAAGAGATGTGGCGGCGTGTCAACGCAATGCTTGCCGACAACGCTATCGTGCCGCATGCACTGTCGGAAGGCTCATCGGCCACTACCCTGTCATTCGTTGTAGAGAAGGCTCAGGAGCATCAGGCTCTGCGTCTGCTCCACGATATGTATCTTAAGTTCTGATATATATAGCCACAGAAGTGTGTACGCTGCTCATCATCCTTGACGGGTTATGCGAATACCCCTTGCCGGAACTCGGAGGCAGAACCCCGCTTGAGGCGGCCTATACTCCGGCCATGGATGAGATAGCGCGTCACAGCCGCTGTGTTAGAGTGCGCACCTGCCCTCCCGGCCTGTCTCCCGCCACAGACTGCTGTGTGCTCACCCTCCTCGGCTACGATATAGATGGCGCCACCATGCCGGGGCGCGGCTATATCGAAGCATGCGGCGCAGGCCTCCAGCCCCGTGATGGCGAAACCGTATATCGCTGTAATATTGCTCCAATCAGCCGTTGCGCTCACCAACCCATAATTACATCCTCCTCCACTACGTCTGTTTCTTCTGAGGCACTTTCCCGACTTATCGCCGCTGCTTCAGCCGAAGAGATTCTGCTTCACCCGACTACTCCGGGTCATTTGCTGGCTATCCTTCCTCCTGCCGCCAATTGGAATGAGGGCTACAATCATCACTCCACCCTTCTTCCCAATCAACTCATAGGCCATACCGTACCCGCCTACGCTGATCCACGCCTCAATCGCCTCGCACAAGCGTCGCACGAAATCCTCGGCGATGCCACGCTGCTCTTCTGGGGAGGTGGAAAAGCGTCATCACTCCCGCGCCTATGGCCGGGAGGAACTATGATTACAGCCGTAGAAGTCATGAAAGGTATAGCCTCCATTGCAGGAATGAATGTTGTGACTCATCCCACTTTTACGGGCAACTACGATACGGATTACTCACTGAAAGCATCCACAGCCATTGAGGCTATAGAAAGGACCGGAGCTTCAGAGGAGGGTGACTCACTCATTGTGCTTCACATCGAAGCCCCTGATACCGTATCGCATCTCACCGGAACCGCCCTGCGAAAGATTCGCGTAATCGAAGATATCGACCGACTCGTCATAAGCCCCGTACTCAAGTATATCAACGCCGCCAGAACGTGTAATGATGCACATACCGGAAAGGAGATACGACTGATTCTCACCACGGACCACTTCACCGATTGCACCCGTGGCATCCATCATCCCGACCCTGTGCCTATGGCCATTTATAACCGGGCAGATTATCAGATAGGAATGTCAGCCTTTAATGAAGCCGCATTTGCAAATGCCGAAATGATTCGTTAACTTTGCTAAGGGTAACATAAGCCCCGGCATAACGTATACCTATATATACGATATACGGCAATTTTTATACGGTATCATTCTTACGGCAACGACTATCATGCTTTACCACAGCACATCAGGCGATTCACACCATGTGGACCTGTTCACGGCCCTTGCCACAGGCGTGCCCGACGATAACGGACTCTATCTGCCCGACTCACTGCCCGTACTTCCTCCCGCGCTGTTCAACAACATTGCGGGGATGACACTTCAGGACATTGCGTACGTAGTGGCCAACTCACTGTTTGGCAATGATATTGACTCAGAGACAATCAATGCCATCGTCAACCGCACTTTTGACTTCGACATACCCCTCGTAAGAATCGAACCCGACCATTACTCACTGGAACTGTTTCATGGCCCCACGCTGGCCTTCAAGGACGTAGGAGCACGGTTTATGACCAACATGCTCTCGGAACTCCTGCGCCACATGCCCTCGCCAACAGGCAAGATAACCGTACTGGCCGCCACATCAGGCGACTCAGGAGCCTCGATAGCCAACAGTATCGCCGGGCGCGATGACATAAATGCCGTCATCTTCTACCCTAAAGGTAAGATAAGCCGCATGCAGGAGAAGCAGATAGCCACATACGGTGGTAATATACAGGCCGTAGAGGTGAGAGGGAGTTTTGATGACTGCCAGATGCTGGTCAAACAGCTGCTTAACGACAAGGAGCTGTGTGAAAAGATGCCCATCACAAGCGCCAACTCCATGAACATAGCACATCTGTTGGGGCAGGTTGTAACCTACTTCCACGGCTACGCACGCCTGTCGGCCATCGACCCGCAGAAGGCTGCAAAAATGGTATTCGTCATTCCAAGCGGCAACCTCGGCAATCTTACGGCTGCCGTGATAGCCAAACGCATGGGACTGCCCGTCAGACGGTTTATCGCCGCCACAAACGCCAATGACACCTTCATGCGCTACATATCGACCGGCATCTATACCCCGGGTAGGCAGATGAGCACCGTGGCAAACGCGATGGATGTCAGCGATCCATACAACTTCGCCCGCCTTATCGAACTCTACGGTGGCGATTACGATAAACTTGTATCTGACATCAGTTGTTTCTCTTGTAGCGACGGGGATATTCTGACCACTATCCGTGACCTATATCGCTCGACAGGCTACCTCACCGACCCACATGGAGCCGTGACGTATTTCGCCATGAAGCGAGGACTCAAACATGGCGAGACCGGTGTGATGCTCTCACCGGCCCATCCGGCCAAGTTCAAGACTACGATTGACGCCGTGCTCGGTCAAGAGATAGAAATGCCGCGTACACTTGCCCAACTCTCGGTGAAAAGACTACAGAAGGTGACTCTTCCTCCCAATCACCTTGCTGTCAAGGAATATCTCCTCATACCATAAAAAAAGAAATCTCCACCTCGCTCTAACTTAATAATTCAAACCCAAAAAAATTCAATAATATGGCTAACAAACGTCAACTTAAGAAACAGATCCGCTACATCTGCGGCGATCTTGCAGGTGAATGTATACTCGCTCGTCAACTCATGCCCAACGCCGACAAGGAGAAACTCAATCAGGCCGTGGTAGAGATAGCTGAACTTCAGGAAGAGAGCCTTGCCAACGCTACATTCGCATTCGACAAAGCTCCCCGCGACTTTGAATCACTCAAGGAATATAACCACGCCAAGCACGTATACTACCACACTGCCTATGAGCAGCTCGTGAAGCACTTCAATGACCGTGTGCAGGATATCGTGAAACTCATGAACGAGGCTATGCCCGCCGCTCAGAAGGAAGCTAACAAAGCGAAGTAAGCCTTCAAATATACTACACTTTACCTACTCCCCCGCGTATAATAATAAAGATTCTTCATGGGAAAATGTCTATCAAGTATCAGCCGCATGTTGCTGAAAACTTTCGGATGGGAGGTGACCGTCACCATTCCTGATTATCCCAAAAGCATAATATGTGTGGCTCCCCACACAAGCAACTGGGACTTCATTCTCGGCGAACTCGCCTACACTTCCGTAGGGCGCAAAGCCGGATTTCTCATGAAGGACACATGGTTTTTCTTCCCGTTAGGCGCTATGTTTCGCGCTTTGGGAGGCATACCCGTGCCGCGACGCAAGGGTAGCAAGTTCTCACTCGTTGAGTACCTCACTGAGAAGTATCGCACCTCTGAGGTACTCAACCTTGCTATAACGCCCGAGGGTACGCGAAGCCTCACAACCCAATGGCATTCAGGATTTCTGCGTATAGCCCATGAAGCCGGAGTGCCCATCATCCTCGGAGCTATCGATGGCGAACACCGTAGGGTGATACTCGAACGTACATTCACTACTACGGGTGACATCGAGGCCGATATGAGAGCCATAAAGGACTACTATCGACCATTCTCGGGTATCCGTCCGGGAAAATTCAGTGCTGAGTAGTATCAGTACTTACGCGTAGCAAGGTGTTAAATTACAGCCCTTTATCAACACACATTTTAACGCTTTTTCACGCTTTTTTCGGCACCCACAAAAAAAATCCTAATTTTCTTTTGGCACATCAAAGTTTTGTACTAACTTTGCGGTGTTTTTGAAGCTAATAATTGTTTACTTAATAATCACAAAAGGAAAATGAAAAAGTTAGTTTTAGTATTCGCTGTTGCTTTCAGCGCATCACTCTTCTCTTGCGGTAACTCAGAAAAGGCTGCTGAAGCAGTTGACACCGCTGCTGTTGTAGTTGAAGAAGTAGCTGTAGAAGAAGTTGTTGACTCAGCTGCTGCTGTTGCTGACTCAACCGCTGCTGTAGCTGATTCAACCGTTGTTGCCGAATAATCAAGGCTCTCAACAGTTTATCACTAACTCCAGAGAATAAGCCGACCCGCCTCAGGTGGAGTCGGCTATTTTTTTGCCCTATTCCATCTTGTTTTGTCACCTCTCCCGGAATCTAACACAAAGGCCGCGCATCACAGTATATGACGCGCGGCCCTGATTAGGAGAGATGAGAATGAGTAAGTAAGTCTATCGTTTAGTCACGCAGCTTATCTGCGAGATTGTGAAATGCTGCCGAGCCATTTTCAAGAGCGTTTGCTGCAGCATCTTTAAGTTTATCACCGAGGCCTGAAGCCTTTTCTTTAGCGGCTTCGAGCACGTCAGATGCCTGATCCTTAGCAGAAGCAAGTGCATCGGCGGCCTTCTCCTTAGCGGTTTCAAGAGCGTCAGAAGCCTGACTCTTGGCAGAGGCCACGCCTGAGGCTAACTTTGAATCCACCACCTGTTTTTCTGCTTTAGCTGCTACTGTTGCTGCTTCGGCGCTCACCTGAGCGGCTGACTTTGACAGCTCGGCGGCTGTATCTGCTATAATCTGATTCTTGCTTTCCATAAATCCTTAGTATTAAAGGGTGTTAGACAATATATTTTGTGTTAACCGGTCTGCCACATGTAGGTTCGTCTGCTACTTGAGGAAGACTACATTACTCTAACACTCAACGTAAGGAAAAGGTTACAGCACCGCTATATAAAGTATGTTAATGACCTGTATTCACCACCGGCTGGGCTGGCTCGTCGGCACAAAGTACTACGAGGAGATTACTTACCATCGCGGCCTTGCGTTCTTCATCAAGGGTCACTACATTTTCTTCACTGAGCTGATTGAGAGCCATCTTGACCATTGACACCGCACCCTCGACTATCTTTTCGCGGGCTGAGATGATAGCCGAAGCCTGCTGACGACGGAGCATGACAGCCGCAATCTCAGGAGCGTAAGCAAGATAATTGATACGAGCCTCGACAATCTCTATGCCGGCTATCGAAAGACGCTCATTGAGTTTGGCCTCAAGCAGTTCCACAATTTTATCTCCTCCGCTACGAAGGGTTATCTCATCCTTATGAGTGCCCTCCTCATCGTAAGCAAACATTCCGGTCACCTCACGCAGAGCGGCGTCACTCTGAATGCTTACGAAAGAATGAAGGTCGGAATCAATATCAAATGTCGCACGATACGTGTCGTTGACTCTCCATACGAGCACCATACCTATCAACACGGGGTTACCTACACGGTCATTGACCTTGATGGGAGCCACGTCCATATTGCTTATACGCAGCGAAATGGTCTTCGCCGTCATCAGAGGATTGACCCAGTAGTAGCCTGTCTTGCGACATGTGCCGCAATACTTGCCGAAGAATATCATCACACGTGCCTGATTAGGCTGCTGCACGAAATAGCCGCCCCCCATCACACAGAATGTCAACGCGAGAAGTCCGACTACGATCCACATCCATATCTGATCTTCTGGAACTGTCGTCACCAGTCCGAATATCACCAATGGTATCACTATAAGATTGATGAACAGCATCAGGAAGCCGTTGTATATCGCACCCTTGTAGGTGAATTCATTATTTTCAGATTGTTTCATTGCCATATTACTTCATATTTTTAAGAGTTAGCACCATAGTCAGTCTTAAGTCAATATCTTCGGGAATAAAGAAATCATGAGTAGATATCAAGAGTTAAGAATAACATCTCGACTTACCTTTCTTAGAAACTGTTTACTTTTAAACCAAATTCACATTACTTAGAGAGTATGTTTGCAAATATAATGAAACTTAACCAAAAACACTACACCCCGCTCTATGTTATACAACACATATTGTATCACATCCGAGCGGGGTGTACGCGTCAATTATATATTAAGTCTGTACTTTAGAAAGCCTTAAGAGCAAGATCTGTAAGCCATATCCACAGCGGACAGAAACCTATAAAGAGTATTACCGAGAGAGTCAGCGATGAAGTACCAGTGGCCACATACGTATTATACTCATCGGCAATGATAATACCTGAGAAGGCAGGGGGAAGAGCGGCGGCTACGACGAGCATCTTCAGGTTGAGAGGATCCATGCCGAATACCAGACCGAGTATGAGTACCACGGCGGGCATCACAATCATCTTCATGATAGAGCCGAGCGCAGCCTGCCAATTGATTGTAAACTTGATAGCCGACAGGGTGATACCGGCTGAGAATACGGCCATCGAGGCATTGGCCTTGGCAATGAGGTCGAAGGAAGGACTAAGTTCCTTAGGCCAGGGTATACCGACCAGAACCCATACTACGGCGAGGATAGGAGCCCACGCTACAGGCTGTTCGAGAGCATGAATCACAGGCTTCCAGGCACTCTCTCCCTTGGTACTGCCGGGATTTTGCTTCTCGAGCGAGGCATTCATCAATGAAAGGCCTACAGGAATACCTATAGCATTGACCACGATACCCACAATAGCCACTACGAGAGCCACCGAGGGAGATGTGCCGAAGATAGGCTCAAGCACGGCAAATCCGAGGAAGCCGATGGTAGGTGAACCACTGATAAGAGCCGATATGGCAGCATCGGCACCGGTATTTTTCTTAAAACAGTATTTAAACACAAAGTATACGAGCATGAAACATGCCATGATACCTATGGTAGAAACCAGTGTCAGTTTTGCATCGCGGATAAGATCCTCACGGGTTGCCTGCACGATTGACACGAACAAGGCTGCCGGCAATGCATAGTCAAGCACGACCTTGTTAAACTTCTTGGCGTCATCACCTGTAAAAGCTCCTCTTTTACCGGAGATATAGCCTGCAAGCATCACCACTATAATGGGGACGATCGCATAAAGGATTACATGAGATAAACCCATAACTTAAAGTTTTTAAAGGGTTATTGAAAACGTGTTTGTTTTAAGTAAGTCTACAAAATTATTTTAATGCATAACGAGGTAAGTCTTTTAACTATCTCCGGCGTCTTTTCGGCGCTTTTCACTCTCTGTCTCAGTTGTGTAGCTCGCTACACGCCTTCGCCATCAAGTGAAAATCATCCGAAAATACTC
>JAAVDH010000029.1 GCA_014801865.1 Bacteroides sp.
ATTTTTTACTACATGCCGTGTGCTCTGATTTTGAGCTATTTTTGGCGTATTTTGCCAAGATTTCGTCAGTCACGATGCCCGCATCGCTCCTTCCTCAACTTGCAAAATCCATCCAAAAATATTCTCAAAATCATTCGCACATAAATTTAAACAGTTTCTGACGGGGAGATTACGTACATGTCGCAACGGCAGTTTATGATTACGGAGGTGCTTTGATGGAGAATAATTCGTAACTTTGCGGCATAATCCCCTCAAGTGAGATTGCTCAGAGATGAAAAAGATTATCCTCACCTGTATTGGCGCACTGGCGTTGCCGGCTCCGACGGTGTCTGTCGCCGCAGAGCCTGGCAATATCGTGAGCCATATCGAAGCCACGTCAAATAATCGTGTGATACAGTCGGCTGCGGTAGGCGCACTGTTGTTGCCCACCCAGAGTGTAGCTGTGGCCGTATCTGAACCCGATAATAATAATCCTTCGGAGGAGGGTGCCGAGGAGTCGCGTCAGACTCAAGAGCAGCCTTCGAGCGGCTCGTCACGCAGGATTACGGGTTACAGGGTGCAGGTGTTTTCTGACAATAATGCCCGCACGGCAAAGAATGAGGCCCGGTCAAAGTCGCGTAATATATCGGCACGATTCCCCCAGTATCGCACTTACGTGATGTATAATTCGCCTTATTGGCGACTGAAGGTGGGCGACTTCCGTACACGTGGCGAGGCCGATGAGGCTGCCGAGCAATTGAAAAAGGCATTTCCGTCGTACAGCAAGGAAATAAGAGTGGTACGCGACAAGATAAGTGCCAACTAACCTACGTATTCCCTACCCCATACACCATATCCACCTATGGCTACGAATGTAGAGTATCCTGAGAAGGTAATAAGCAGTATAGCTGACCATATAGAGAGCATATTACGTCTGCTGGGCGAAGATCCCTCGCGAGAGGGTCTGGCGAAGACACCCGTGAGGGCGGCCAAGGCGCTGTATTATCTCACGGATGGCATGCGGCATGATGATTCAGAGGCTGTCGGCGATGCTCTGTTCACGGCTGACGGACATAACATGATAGTGGTGCGCGACATAGAGTTTTACTCCATGTGTGAACATCACATACTCCCCTTCTTCGGTCATATTTCGGTTGGGTATATACCTGGCGATCACATAATAGGACTCAGTAAACTGGCCCGACTGGTCAATCTGTATGCCCGACGTCTGCAGGTGCAGGAGCGGCTGACATCTCAGGTGGTAGAGGCTGTGCGCAAGGCCACTGGAGCAAAGGGAGTAATAGCCGTTGCCCGGGCCGAACACCTCTGCATGAAGATGCGCGGCGTAGAGGATCAGTCGTCATCAACGGTGACCACCGACTACTGCGGGCTCTTCGCTAACGATGCTGCCCTGCGTTCAGAATTTCTCGGCGCGATAAGATAGGTGGGAGGATGGGGAAACCGCCGGGCGCCTTACTCGATGATTGTCTTCAGGAAAAGGTATCTGAGTGTCAAGCTCTAATCGAGTAAATGGATTAAAGAGGGTCATTGTACCTTGTCACTATGACGTGAAATCAATGACATAAGATCAGCAACACTATTTTTAATGCGCAGACGTTCGCGCCTCCTGTCTTCAAGAGATGGAAGCGTAGATATCTCGGCAAGAAAACGTTCAGCATCTTTGCCATAGAGAGAGGGGGTATTTCTTATTGGTCTTGCCATTTGATAATACAGATTTGTGCGAAAGTACTCATTATTGTATAATTAAACAAACTGCAAGAAAATAACATAAATAACAATCATAAAAGTTCCGGCTGAGTCGCCGGGAAGGGCGGATTCGTCATAGCGAGGGGTAGCGAGGGTGGTAAATTCGCCTCCATTTAAGAAATTTATGGATATGGAGACGAAGAAGGATATTAATGGAGCGTGTGTGGAGTGGTGTACTGATAATCTGGTAACGATATTGGCTGAGAATCAGAGGAGAAAGGCTGCTGAGGAGGTGGATTATGACCCTATAAGCGGGCTTAATGCTACGGGACGAAGAGTGAAGGTGAAGAATCCGTTGACGAAAAGGGGGATGATAATGCTACCGGAGGAGATGGTAAAGGAACTTATCGGGGAAAATATTCAGGAAATAAGACCTAAAAGAAAGTATAGAAAGACTAAGACAAAGGATAAGAGCGAGAGTAAAGACAAGGGTGTAGCCACGACCGCGAAAGCAGGAAGGAGAGGTAGGGCAAAAGCTAAATCAGTAGCCTCATCTGCGGAAGAAGGTGAGGTGATAAAAGTAACGGTACCAACTGCAAAAGATAGGGATAAAACGGGCGGAAATAAAAAAGATGAGTGCAATAAAAGCAATTCTATAACAAACGATTCTAAAAAGGGAGATTATAATAAAAACAAGGTCGGACGGAAGAAGGCTTCGCAGGCAGGGGCTAAAAAAGTACGTAAGGGAGCTATAGAACTGCCGGAGTGGTGTGTGGGGGACCCTGAGGAGTGGCATGCACTGAGGTTTCGCCATGACTTTGAGTATTGGGCGGCGACGTGTGTCAGGATCCGTCATAAGCTCACGGGGCAGATGGTACCCTTTGTGCTCAACCGTCCGCAGCGCCGCGTGCTCGGCATAATCGAGGAGCAACGAAAGGCCGGCAAACCGCTACGTCTCATCATGCTTAAGGCCCGACAGTGGGGCGGAAGCACGCTGGTACAGATGTATTTCGCATGGATTCAGATAGTGCACCGCCGCAACTGGCACTCTCTTATCTGTGCCCATGTGAAGGATACGTCGGCCAATATACGCGGCATGTACTCGGCTATGCTGGTGTCGTACCCCAAGGAGTATTGGTACGAAGAAGAAGCACCGGAGTTCAAGAGCTTCGAGCGCTCTGTCAACATACGCCTCATAGCGGGGCGCGACTGTCGCGTGACGTTAGCTTCGAGCGAGAATCAGGAGTCGTCGCGCGGCCTTGACTGCTCTATGGCACACCTGAGCGAAGTGGCCTTCTGGAAGGCTACCGACCAGAAGTCGCCAGAGGATTTTGTGCGTGCCGTATGTTCAGGCATACCCCGCGAGCCGTATACGTTCGTAGCTCTCGAGAGCACTGCCAATGGTGTGGGCAATTATTTTCACACTGAATGGATAAGAGCCATGGAGGGGCGAAGTGACAAGGCTGCGGTATTTGTACCATGGCATGAGATAGAGATATACCGCACACCTGTCACCGATCCTCTGAGGCTGATAAGCGAGGCCGATGAGTATGAACAGCGTCTGTGGCGCTCGGGGGTGACGCTCGAGGCCATACAGTGGTATCACGACAAGCGCCGCGAAAACGCCTCGCATGAGGCCATGAAGGCGGAATACCCGACAGACCCGATAGAGGCCTTCACCAATACGGGATCGGGAGTGTTTGACAGTGAATGGATAGAACGCCTCAGAGCCGACTGTCGCGAGGCACCGATGACGGGCGATATAGTAGCTCGTCAGCCATGGGGACACGGAGCATTATGCGACATTCGTTTCAGTCCCGGAAAGGGTAATCTTAAGGTATGGGATGCTCCGGCTGCGGACGCTTGCTATGTCAACAGGTATGTGGTGGCGGTGGATATCGGTGGACGCTCGGCCAAGAGCGACTACTCGGTGATAGCCGTCATAGACCGTATGGGAGGGGGCCGAGGAGAGTGTAAGCCGTCAATCGCAGCTCAGTGGCGCGGTCACATGGCTCACGACCTCCTGCCTTGGAAGGCAGCCATGATAGCGCGGTGGTATCACGACGCACTGCTTGTGGTGGAGAGCAACAGCCTGGAGACCGATGCCGACGAGAACGCTACATTCGCCTTGTCGGAGCTCAACACGGTATATCCCAACATGTATGTGCGCACTCCACTCGACAGTTCCGGTATGCCCCGTCGCGAGTCGAAAGTGGGATTTCACACCAATGTGAACACCAAGAGCCTTGTCATCACCTACTTGGTACGTATGGTGAGGGAAACCGCCTACACAGAGCGTGACCCTGAGGCCTGCAACGAACTGGCTACCTACGAAAAACTCCAGGGAGGAGGCTATGCAGCCCGACGCGGCTATCACGACGACATACTCATGACCCGTGCGATAGGCCTGTATGTAGCCTCAACCATAGACTATCCGCCAGAACGGATAGCCATAGAAAGAGGAGGTGAACGAGGATTTGGCACGGGAGATGAGAGGAGATATGAAGGGTGGATACGTAAGAGCGGAAATGATAATTCACAGAAGTGGCGGGGACGATGGTGATAAGGTGATAAGATTACAAGGAGTGTAAGGAGAGAGGGAAGTATCGCACTGTTAACATAAGTTAATGTTGCTTTTAAGTTGTTATAGCACCAAAACTTTTCTTAATTTTACAGACTGAAAATCAAGTATATTAACCCAAGCAAGCTAAACTTCTGTAAGTCTACAAAATTATTTTAATGTATGACGAGGAAAGTCTTTTAACAATCTTCGCCATCAAGCGAAAATCATCAGAAATACTCTCGAAGATAGTATAAAATAATTTTTACGACTTACTTACCATTTACCATAAAAACATCAAATCATATCACTTCCCCTCACCTCACTGAAAAAGCCATATATTACCTAAATATGACTTACTTATCGTAAATCCCATCCCAGTCAACCGTAACTCATCTCCTTAAATCAGACAAAGCAGACAAAGCAGAATAAAATCAGCTCAATCTATAATTATATCATTATCCACTAACGACTTACCCAAAACCATTCTACGAGAATACCAATCAACCAATTTTCAGTATGAAACGCATTAGTACAATTCTTTTGACTCTATTGCTGATCACGCTCAACGCCGTGGCCCAACAGGCCATACGTGGCGTGGTAATTGACACGTCGGATGACAGCCCCATCGTAGGTGCATCCGTATTCGTAGCCGGCACCAAAACCGGTACTGCAACTGACGCTGATGGCCGTTTTACCATCAACGCCAAAGTGGGCGAGACGCTCAATGTGACCTACGTGGGCATGCGTCCCGTGAAGGCAGTCATCGACTCACGCGACATGACTATCTACATGGAGTCGGACAGTAAGATGCTCGACGAAGTAGTAGCCGTAGGTTACGGTGTGACCAAGAAGCGCGACCTCGCCGGCTCTATCACTTCGATTAAAGCCGACGACGTACAGGCCGGTGTAATCATCAACACTGCCGAACTCATCAAGGGTCGTGCAGCCGGTGTGCATGTGCGCCAGACCTCACTCGAGCCCGGCGGTCTGATCACCATCCGTGTGCGCGGTGCCTCATCTATCAGCTCGAGCAACGACCCCCTGTATGTAGTCGACGGACTCCAGACCACCGACGGTCTTGACCTCAACCCCAACGATATCGAGTCTATAGAGATTCTTAAGGACGCTGCTGCAACCGCCATCTACGGTTCACGCGGCGCAAACGGCGTAGTGATCGTAACCACCAAGAAGGGTAAGGCCGGTTCGTTCAACGTCACCTACTCATACGACATGTCAGCCAAGTTCCTTCACAACCCCTACGAGCTCATGGACGCTCAGGACATCATGAGCTTAGCCATGAAGCAGTGGGAAGAGAACGGCTCAAGCGGCAACCCTCCCTACACCGTCAATCAGCTTGCCTATAAGGGGAAGGGCACAAACTGGTTTGACGAGCTGACCCGTACAGCCACCACACAGACCCACAATGTGCAGGTAGCCGGCGGTACCGACCGTCTGACCGTGGCCGCCTCGATGGCCTTTGCAAGCGATGAGGGTATCCTGCCCAACACCGACTACGACCGTATGACGGCGCGTATCAACGCTGACTTCAAGGTGACCGACTTCATCACCATCGGTGCTACCTCATATCTGGCCCACTCTACCAAGAACTACCTCAACATGGGTCAGACCGTATCAACCGACAACACTATCTACAGTATCTTCAACGCATCTCCTCTGAGCACCATGGATCCGGAGGGCTACAATGTGTTTGGCGAAAAAGACCGTCCCAACAAGCTCTACGCCGACATCATGAACCGCGACTTCAAGAATACTGTAGATAACGCCAACTTCACCATCTGGGGCGAGGCCAAGATACTCCCCGTACTGACAGCACGCCTGCAGTATTCATACAGCAACACTCAGGCCAAGTATCAGAAGTACTATGGCCGCGAGACTACTCTCGGTAAGGCCAACAACGGTGACGCTACCAACGAGCAGGAATCGACCGACTACCGCCAGTTTGACGGCATCCTGACCTATCATCAGAACTTCGGCGAGAATCATGACCTTAAGGTGATGGCCGGTATGTCATACATCACCAACAAGTATGAGTACAGCGGTATGCAGGCTCATGACTTCACTACCGACGCATTCAGCTATTACAACATGGGTGCAGCCAACGTAATCGACTGGATAGGTACAAGCCGCAGCGACAAGACCAACATCTCTTACTTCGGCCGCGCCGAGTATGTGCTCTTCAACAAGTATATCATAAACGCCAGTATCCGTGCCGACGGTGCCTCAAACTTTGGCGAAGGCAACAAGTGGGGCTACTTCCCCTCAGGCTCAGTGGCATGGCAACTCGGTGACGAAAACTTCATGGAATTCTGGCGCAACACTGTGACCAACTTCAAGATACGTGCCAGCTACGGCCGCACCGGTAACGACGGTATCGGCACCTACAAGTCACTCCGCACATACGCCTTCACCAACGTATATCTCGGCGGCTCGGAGGTTGTCAAGGGTATGTACCCCAACAACGCCGGTAACGCCAACCTCAAGTGGGAAACCACGTCACAGTGGGACCTCGGTTTCGACGCCCTCCTGTGGAACGGTCTCGTAGAGGTTAACTTCGACTGGTATTACAAAAAGACCACCGACCTTCTCAACCCCATCAACATCTCAACCTCGACCATCGGTCTGGAGACTACACTCGGCAACAACGGTACGATCGAGAACAAGGGCTGGGAAGTATTCATCAAGTACAATCCCTTCACCAAGAAGGACTTTGAATGGTCAACCACCCTCAACCTTTCAGGCAACAAGGGCAAGGTGCTCGACATAGCCGACCCCACCTATCTGAAAATCATGCCTCAGGGCTGGTATAACACCGAAGAGTACATGAAGGTAGAGAAGGGTGCTCCCCTGAGCTCAATCTACGGCTATGTATTTGACGGCGTAATCCAGGAAGGCGAGACCTACGCTCCGCAGCCCGGTTCAGTGCCCGGTCACCCCAAATTCAAGGACCTCGACGGCGACGGCAAGATAACCAACAATGACCGCAAGGTAATCGGTAACGGTAACCCCGACGTGATACTCGGCTGGGGCAACAACTTCCGCTACCGCGACTTCGACTTCTCATTCTTCTTTGACGCATCACTCGGTCAGGATATGCTCAATATCAACAACGTAGTGTTTGAAGACCTCGGCCGTCTGAGAAGCTCTATGGACCGCTGGACCCGCAACAATCCGTCTACTGAAATCCCCGCCACCACATGGCGTAAGGACGGTGGCAACCAGTATGGTTCGTTCGTCAACAGCAAGTTTGTAGAAGACGCCAGCTTCCTTCGCCTGTCAAACATCGAGGTAGGCTATACCCTCCCCGTGAAGAAACTCGGCATGGACAAGGTAGTTAAATACTTCCGCGTATTCGTAGGTGCGCAGCGTCTGTTCACTATCACCAACTACTCGGGCTTCGACCCCGAAATCAGTGTGAACGGTGCAAGCTCAATAGGTCAGGGTCTTGACTACTGTACCTACCCCGGCTTCCGTACATTCAACTGCGGTGCTAAAATCACCTTCTAATCCCACCCAAAATAAAAATACAGATCATGAAATTCAAGATATTTCTTCTTTTACCGCTAATGGCAGTAGGGATGTCATCATGTAGTGACGATCTTGATGAGACCGTATACTCTAATCTCACTGACTCCACTGCATTTACCTCAGCAGAAAACGCACAGGCCGCCGTGGACGCCATGTACGCGCCACTCCACCAGATATACCGTGACCCCATGTTCCAGGCCAACGACGGATGCACCGACGTGTGCTTCGATGCCGGCGTGAGCAACTTTGAGGTGCTCAACGACGAGGGCATCAGTACTTCGACTCACCTCCAGACCTGCTGGGACAACTTCTTCCAGGTATCTTCACGCGCCAATATCGTGATAGACCGCGTGGCCGCCATGGACGAGAGCTTATTCGACTCACCCGAAGACCGCGACCAGATGATAGCCGAAGCTCACTTTATGAGAGCTTACGCATATATGGAGCTCAGCGATCTCTTCTATCGTGTGCCTCTGGTGCTCGAGAGCGGTGTCGACGTATCAGCCAAGCTGCCCCTGGCATCGGTTGAGGACATCGACGATGCTATCGAGGCCGACCTGCTCGCCGCCATGACTCTCCCCGAGAGCTACGGCAGCAACACTGAGGCACAGCGTCCCACACTTGGTGCCGCCCGCGGCTTCCTGACCCGTCTGTACATGCGTCGTGCCGGCCGTACCCGTCTCGCCGGAGGTGACGCCACTCCCTACTGGAACAAGGCTCTCAACGCCGTCAACGAAATGCTGAAACTCGAAGGCCCGGTATATCAGCTCCAGAGCAACATCTGGGATGTGTTCAACCCCAATACCGAAGCAACCCTCTACAACAATGAGCTGATATTCGCTATCCGCGCCAACATGGATATCACCTCAGCTTCATGGGACCTCGGCCTGATGTTCACCAACTGGAACTACGACATGGGCTGGACACTCTTCATGGTACCCCTGCAGCAGTTCTGGAGTTTCCAGGAGGGTGACACCCGCGGCTCTGAGATGATAGTTCACGAGTTCCCCTACGTGTACAATGACAACTCCAACCCCGCTGCCTGCCAGTACTTCCAGGCTCCGCTCAATCTTCAGCAGGTAGCTACCGTAGCCAAGTCAAACCTCAACGACGACGGTACTATCAAGGAGGGAGAAGAGTATGGCCAGATCAACGAGATGACCTACGTGTTTACCCGCAAGTATGAGTATCACAACACATACAAGTATACTTACCGCACGAACAACAATATGTCTGTGCTTCGTCTTGCCGACATGATACTCTGCAAGGCTGAGATTCTCAACGAGCTCAACGGCCCGACACAGGATGCCATCGACCTTATCAACCGTATACGCAGCCGCGCATTCGGCGATGACAACCACGGCCTGTCACTCGCAGACTATCCCACAAAGGAAGCCCTCAGAAATGCCCTTTGCGACGAGCGCGCCAAGGAGCTCGGCATGGAGTGTGTGCGTCGTGTAGACCTCATACGTATGGGTCTCTGGAAGGACCGCATGGACAAGTACTTCGCAGGCATCAAACAGATAGCCCAGATGAAGGAAACCAACGAGGGTCAGCCCGCCGGTTACTACGACAGCGACTGGCGTGTATATCCCAACAATCTCACCGAGGACGATGTGCGCCGCTATATGCCCATTCCCAAGCGTGAAACTGACTACAACCCTGAATTTGCTAACGCCCGCACATTTTAAGATAGACTGACTTCTGAAAAATTTGACAGACTCACCATGACTTTTTTAAGAAAAGTTTGTGAGTCTGTCAATTTTTTTATTACTTTTGTGACAGATACCAAAGCCAATACTCCGGCGGCGGATATCTAAGATTTACTTTCTAAAATAAGTCACTACCAATCATTCGTCATCATGTCACGACCCCGATTTTCAGCGCTGAGTCCTAAGACAAGTCTGTGTGCCATAGCTATATTGGCTCTCGGCAGCTGTAGCAACTCCAAAGACGTTAAAGCTACAGACTCAGTCGACAGCGGCCTGACAGAGCGCGTATGGGAGTTTGATGACGTAGAAGGTTGGGAGTATTACCATCAGGACACCGCCACGGTGACTCAATGGAAGCTTGATGACGGCAAGCTGGCTCTCAGCACCCGTGCCTATACTTATGACCGCACGAAGATGCACACAGCCGACCGCACTCATGCCGACGGCGTATACCGCTGGCGCACTTACGTGCCCGCCATCGGTCAGGGGGAGCAGGTGAGCATCGGCTCATGGATTTACAGCGACGACCATCACGAGCTTGATTTCGAGGTGGGTCCCGGCACAAGCGAAGCAAGAAAACAGGCAAATGCGGCCGACGACGAACTACTGGCCTGCATGACCAATCAGGATCACCCCTACTTCTCAGGCTATACCCCCATCAAACCCGGTTGGCACGACTTCGAGATACGCCTTGACCTCACTCCCGACACCACCTATCTGGCCATCTGGAGCATCGACGGCGAGGAGAAGCAGCGTCTACCGCTGGAATTCGGACCGGAGATAGGATTTACCGTACAGTGCAGCGTTGAAAACCTCAAGTTCATCGGTGATACCATTTCAACCGCTGACTACACTGCGCTCTACGACCGTGTGTCATTCAACGGACACCTTACTACCCATTACGGAAAGTAACAGAAAAAGGGTAGCTGAAAAATTCGACTGACACATAACTATCAACAATATCCCTGAATCTGATGACCCTGAATATATCAAAAGTCCTTTCGCTCGGCTCGAAGATGAGCATGACAGCACTGGCTCTGAGCGCGTCGCTATGGCTTACGTCATGCAACGATGACGATACTACGGTGAATGTCACCGTGCAAAACGTACTTATCAACTCGGACGACACAAACGCCCTGCGCTATCCCGTGTCGGTAGCCACTTCTGGCGACTGTGACGTGACCATCAAATACTGGCCCGTAAAGGAGCCCGAGAATGTGCGCACGACCCGTACGATACACACCTCGGCTCCGACCGCCAACTCAATAAACTCGGCCCAACTTACAATTAACTTCGTCACCCCGTCGACGCCCTACTGTTTTCAGGTGGAGACCAACGGCGTGACCCATGAGCAGGTATATACCTTCACCACTTCGGAGCTGCCGGCCGGCGTACCTACCTATACCATCAACGTGGATAACGGTGGAGCACCCGAGAAGGGCTATATTTTACAGTGGCAGGCATCTAATCCCGGATTCGTGACCTTCTGCGACATGCAGGGACGTGTGGTGTGGTATGAGAAGTTTGACCAAGCCATACGTATGGCTCATTACGACACGGAGCACGACTGCCTGTGTGTGCTCACCGGATTTCGCGACGGTGTGAACAGCAAAAACTTCCAGCGCCTGTGTGACAAGATAATCACCGTGGATCTCTACGGCAACCGCGAGATACAGTGGGTGGCTTCGGACGATAATGTGCCCTACCCTCACCACGACATTAAGTTTACCCCCGAGGGTAATCTGATAATGGTGTGCAACACCATCAAGAACTTTGACCTCAGCAGCTACGGTACAAACAATAACGGACTTGAGCTGGGTGAAGACGAGGAAGTGTGGGGCGACGGCTTCACCATCATATCGCGTGGCGGAGAAGTTATCCGCAAGTGGAACAACTTCGAGGAGATGGACCCTTTCAACTCTGACGATATCATACTTGAAGGGGGAGCTGTGAAGGATTTCCTTCACGCCAACTCCGTCAACTGGGATTCAAACGGCGATTACTACATGACGTTCAACCGACGCAGCGAACTGTGGAAGATTGACGGAGCTACCGGCAAGGTGCTCTACCGCGTAGGCCCCAAGGGTAATGTGAAACTCGATGAATCGGGCTTTGCAAGCGGACTGCATGCCGTGGAACCTCTGGCTCCCAACAAGCTGCTGTGTCTCGACAACGGCGAGGAGAGAGGCTACTCCCGCGCCCTTATCTATGAGGTGGATCCCGCAGCCATGAGTGCCAAAGTGACCATGAGTGTTGATTTCCCCGCAGAGTTCAGTTCGCTCGACCGCAGCAACGTGCAGCTTATATGCAACGGCACGATGCTGATGTTCGGCAGCACTCTCGGACGCTGTGCCCTCTTCGCCGACCTCGAAGGCAATGTGCTGAAGGTCATCAAGCGCAACGGTATAAGCTACCGAACATACTACTACGAAGATATCAAATGACCCTTTGCTACTTAGAGTATGGTTACTTTTAAGTGGCACCCCTCCGAACGGCATTAAGCCCAACCGAATAATCATAGTTTGTTGCCCCGGACACCCCCGCGTACCCTGCGGTCGGTGTCCGGGGATTTTTTAGGAGACGTTCGGTATGGAGAGGAGAGGGGAGATAATTTTTAGGGGGGTGATTACGTTAGTATAGTATGAAGTTACTGAAATACCCTGAATTTTCTTTGAAATACTCTATATTCTATTTTCTGATGGCGCTTATCGGGGCGTCAGTGTTCACTTCGTGTATAGAGGACGGCATCACTACGTCGCCTTCCGATCAACCTACATTTGCCTCCGATACTATCAATCTCGGTAAGGTGTTTACCGAAGAGGGAACGCCTACGAAGCGCTTCATGGTGTATAACCGCCATGACAAGATACTGAACATATCGCGTGTGTCGATCCGCAACGGTGGTTCCGGCATATTTCGCGTGAATGTCGACGGGGTGAGCGGCCGTGAATTCTACAATGTGGAGATTCGTCCCAACGATTCAATATACGTGCTTGTGGAGGCCACACTGCCTGCATCCGGCACTCTTCTGCCTGTAGAAATCAGTGATATGCTTGACTTTGAGACCAACGGGGTGACATCGTCCGTGGTGCTGTATGCCCTTGGACAGGATGCCGAACGTCTTTACGGTCACGTCATTACGCGCGACACGGTATGGGAGCCCTCGCTGCCGCGTATCATATACGACTCGCTGGTGGTGGCTCCGGGCGCGCGACTCACCATCAAGGGAGGCTCGTCACTTCACTTCCACGACAAGGCCGTATTGACTGTCGACGGCACATTGGTGACCGAAGGGACCCCGGATGCTCTCGTAGAAATGGGTGGCGACCGCACGGGCAATGTGCTCACCGATGTATCATTCGATATCATGTCAAATCAGTGGGGTGGTGTGATATTCTCTCCCACGTCTTCGGACAATAAGATGGCCCACACTCTGATACGCAACACATCGTTCGGCGTCGTGGCCGACTCTACCGACCTGAGCCTCATCAATTGCCGTCTGCGCAATTCGGCCGGCATGGCGCTACAGACACGCCACACTGACCTCGAGGCCATAGGATGTGAACTTGCCGACGCATCAATGGGCGTAGTAGGCATACATGGCGGCACGGCACGTCTGGTGTCATGCACCATCGCCAACTACTATCTGTTTACGGCACTCGGAGGTCCGGCCATAAAGCTGTCGCACACGGGCTTTGACTCGGGCAAGGTGTATGACGATGATGAATCGGGACTGCCTCATCTGCAGGCCACGTTTGACAACTGTATAGTGTATGGCAACGGTTCCGACCTCTCACACCCCGATCTGGCCGGCACACAGGTATATTTCCGCAACTCATTGCTGAAGAGCAACGGCTCGGATGATGACAACTTTATCAAATGTATATGGGGCGAAGACCCGCTCTACCACACCGTGCGTGAGGATTATCTGTTTGACTACCGTCTGCACACGGATTCGCCCGCCATCGGAGCGGCCGACCCTGCGCTCGCTGATCCTCGACTGACAGTAGATTACTACGGCACTCCCCGCACCGCTACCCTCGGCGCCTACGAAGCGAAGGCCGAAAATTAGAGTGCGTTTTACTTGCGGCGGAGAATCCGGAGGAGCTCGCCAATCCAGAGCACCAGGGAAGTGGCGCCGATGATGAGAATCCAGTCGGTGAGCTTAAGGGGGGTAACATTGAAGAAGCTGCCACCTAACTCCACTATCAGTATCTGACCTACGAAAATAATAGCTGCTATCAGCATGAACTCACCGCAGTGGCCGAGATGGAGGGCGCTGCGGTTTGTTGCAAATGCGCGGGCGTTAAACATGTTCCAGAATTGCAGGAAGACGAAGATGGTAAATATGAGTGACAGTTCATAAGGGGTAAGTTCGCCGGCTACCCCAAGATGCAGATGGCAGAGGTCGGTGAGCGAAGTCACATCGGAATGTTGGAAGACGTATACCAGCGCTATCAGTATCAGGAAGAAGAGTGTACCGATAGAGAGAATGGACGTCCACATCGAACGATTGATGATAAAATCGGAGCGGCGTCGCGGACTCTCGCTCATGACGCTCATCGACGGTGGAAGCGAAGCAAGAGCCATGGCTGCGAAGGTATCCATAATGAGGTTGACCCACAGCATCTGAGTGACCGTAAGCGGCGATTCCGTACCCATAAATGCGCCGAAGAGCACCAGCAGACAGGCCGCAATGTTGACAGTCATCTGGAACAGGACGAAACGCTGAATATTGCGGTAGAGCGAGCGTCCCCACATCACGGCACGGCCAATGGAAGTAAATGAATTGTCTACGATAGTGATGTCTGAAGCTTCCTTGGCCACAGATGTGCCATCGCCCATAGACAGACCTACATGAGCGGCCTTAAGGGCAGGCGCGTCGTTAGTGCCGTCGCCGGTCACGGCCACGACCTGATTGCGCTGCTGGAGCGCCTCTACCAGTCGCTTTTTATCCATGGGGCGTGCTCGGGCTATGATTTTGAGATCCATCACGCGGTCGCGCAGCTCGTCATCAGTCATCGCTCCCACCTCGGGACCTGTGGTGATATTGGCGTCTGTGTCAGAGTCGCGCCACAGTCCTATCTGTCGGCCTATCTCCTTGGCCGTACCTGTTGTATCGCCGGTGACAATTTTCACTGCTATGCCCGCATCGAGCACACTCTTTATGGCGTCGGGGACATCCTCGCGTACAGGGTCGGCAATAGCCGCTATACCTAAGAATTCCAGCGAGGGAGCATTTACCTCACCGTTGGCTATGGGCGATTCATCGGGCTTCAGTGTGCATGAGGCGAGCGCGAGAGTGCGCATAGCCTTCTGCTGATACTCGGCCAGGCGGCGGTTAATCATGTCGGCGTCAACACCTCCTGCTATTGAGCCACAGAGGCCGAGCAAAATTTCCGGAGCGCCCTTTACGTGGAGCCGACGCACCCCGTCGGGCTGCTCCACAATAGTGGCCATATACTTGCGCTCGGTGCTGAAAGGCAGCTCCTCCACCACCTTAGCCTCAGCGCGCAGATCGGAGTAGTCGATGCCCCGGTCGCGAAGCCACAGCAGCAATGCTCCCTCGGTGGGATTGCCAAGCACCTCTGTATGTCCCTCGCGGTCAGTGCCGAGCTGAGCCGTGGAGTTGACGGCAATACCGCGGGCTATCACCTCGGGGTCGCCGAAGAAATCAGTGTCGCTGACCTGCATACGGTTCTGCGTCAGAGTGCCGGTCTTATCGGTACAGATGACGGTAGTGGCACCCATAGTCTCGCAAGCGTGCATCTTGCGCACCAGATTGTTGGTCTTGAGCATACGTCTCATACTGTAGGCCAGGCTGAGGGTCACGGCCATAGGCAGTCCCTCGGGTACGGCCACCACGATGAGAGTCACGGCTATCATTATAGTCTGCAGGAAGTAGGCCAGGAAGTCAAACCACTCAATCGGCCCGTCAAGAGAGAGGAAATAAGTGATAACACGCCCCACGATGATAGCGCCCCCCACACCATAGCTCATACGGCTGATCATCAGTCCCAGGCGGTCGAGCTGTTCGGTCAGAGGAGTGCGCACGCTATTGTCTATCGTAGCCGCTTCATATACTTTGCCATTCTCGGTACGGTCGCCTACGGCAAACACCTCGGCCACACCATGCCCCTCCATCACCTTGGTGCCACGCATCACATGGTCGGTAGGGAACGTGGCCTCCTTATCGAAGTGAGCCGGGTCGGTAGACTTATGAGCAAGCGGTTCGCCTGTAAGTGTGGATTCGTCAACGCTCATGGCCACTGCCTCGAGCAAGCGGCAGTCGGCAGGTATTTCCTGACCGGTGGAGAGAATGATGATGTCACCCACTACTATATCTTTCTTTGACACGGAGGTAGGCACACCGTTGCGATATACCTGCACCTGCTCGTCATCATTGACCTGATTGAGCACTGCAAACTCCCTGTCGGCCTTATATTCAAAAAAGAATCCCAAGCCTGTGGCAAGGATTATGGCCATGAATATGCCTACCGGCTCGAAGAACACGGAGCCATCCTTATGAAGCCCGTAGTATTCATACAGCGATATGCCTATGGATAGTGCGCCCGCGACAAGAAGAATTATAATCAGAGGATCGGAAAACTTATCTAAAAACTGTAGCCACAGCGGACGTCGGGCCGGAGGGGTAAGTATATTGGCACCATGTTGCTGTCGGCTCTGCGCCACCTGCGCGTCATTCAGTCCTGTATATTGAAGGGGTTGCATAGTTGAAACGATATCTATAAGTGGGATAAATTTAAGAGTATGTTTACTTTAAAACAAATTTACATTACTTAAGAGTATGAATAATTTTTGATTTCATCACAAAGAATCTTTTGGGTGCTTTTCCAAAGTTTTCATCGGTCACGATGCCCGCATCGCTCCCTCTTCAACTTTGG